>JBAYJD010000006.1:0-81005 GCA_041665305.1 Elusimicrobiales bacterium | reverse complement strand
GTTCCGGCCCAGTTCGGCCTCTTTAAGACGGTACTGATTCTCAAGCGCGGCGGACTTTTCCGCCAGGCTATCAGCGAGCTCGCGCGCCCTGGCGGCGAACTCGGCGTTCAGCGCCGCTTTCTCTTCCGCCCATTGCTTCTCCCTTGCAGCGGCTTCCTGCGCCTGTTTGCGCAACTGGGCGTCCTTCAGCGCCAGTTCATTGTTCAAATGGTCCGCCTGCGCTTTTAAAGCGGCGCCTTTGTCGCGGGCCAAAGAGGCTTCTTTTACGCCGAAAGCCGCGGCCATACCGTCCGCGTCTTTGGCGAACCTCTCCGCCTGCGCCTTCAGAGCTGTTTCCTTCTCGGCAAGCCGCGCCATCAGTTCCTGATGGTGGGCCTCGCTCATGCCGTTCACCTTATTCTCAAGCTCCCTGACCCGTTCGTGCGCCGCCGACAGCTGCGCATCCCTGAGCCGGCCGTCCTCCATAACTTTTTCGATCTCAAGCTTAAACACCGATTCTTTTTCGGCCAGCCGCGACTCCAGGATCCGCGCAAGCTCGGCCTTCCTGTCCTCGTATTCCGCGTTCAGCAGGGCCGCGCCGTCCTTCAGTTCCCGCTCGGTCCTGGCGGCCGCGGCGGCCATCGCTTCTTCAAGCTTCTCCTTTTCCGCCGCCCAGCCGGCCGCCTGGCCCCTGAAACCATCCCTCAGTTTTTCCAGTTCCTGTTCAAAGACGCCGGCCTGCGCCTTCAAGGCCGACTCTTTTTCCTCCAGCTTTTCCATCAGTTCCGAGTGATGCCGCTGCCTGTCGGCAGAAACCGTGGTTTCAAGCTCTTTGAACTGCTCCTTAAGCCTGGTATATTCCTCGCTGGCGGTCTTAAGGTCCGCTACCATATGCGCTTTCTCAAAAGCCAGCGCCGCCGAGGCCGCCGTCGAATTTTCCTCGAATTTTTTCTCCAGTTCGGAGGTTTTAAGGCGATATTGGCTTTCCAGCACGCTTTCCCTTTCGGCCAGTCCCTTCTCCAGCGATCTGAATCTAGCGGCGAAATCGGAACTGAGCGCTTCCTTCTCCAGCGCCCATTTTTTGTCCGCGCCCGCCAATTCCTGTTCGGCGTTCCTGACGGCCTCGTCCTTCAGCGCCAGTTTTTGCGCGAATTCGGCGGCTTGCGTCCTGAGCGCCGCGTCTTTTTCGGCCAGTTTTTCGTTCAGGATCCTCTCCGATTCCGCTTTCCTGGCGGAATATTGCGCGGCCGCGGCCGCGACGCGCTCTTTTGCGTCCCGCTCCGCGCGGGCGGAGGTTTCAAGCATAAGAGCGTTCAATTTTTCTTTTTCATGCCCCCAGCTCTCTTCCCTGCCGCGGAAGTCCTTATTCAATCTCTCGGCCTGCTCCCTGAGCGCGGCCTCTTTTTCCCCGAGCAAAGCCGCGACCCTGGCGTTGAACGATTCGCGCAGCGCATTGAATTCTCCGGCGGAACCGGCGGCCTGCGCTTTAAGCGCTGACTCCTTTTCGGAGCGCAGGGCCGTAATTTCAGCGTAATGGCCGTCTTTCATTTCTCCGACCAGTTGTTCCAGCTCTTTCAGTTTCTCGTGCGTCGAAGACACCTGGGCGTCCTTAAGGCGGTTCTCCTCGGTCAGCCGCGCCGCCGCTTTTTCATAGCCTTCCTTCTCCACGGCCAGCCGCGCGGCAAAGTCGTTCTCCACGATATCGCGCGCTTTCACCGCGTTCCTGTCCAACTCCGCTTCTTTACTGCGATACCGTCTTTCCAGCATGTTTTCTTTTTCCGCCAGGCCCTTTTCAAGCGCGGCGCACCTTGCGGCGAACTCGGCCGCAAGCTCGGCTTTCTCTTCAGACCAGCGTTTTTCGGCCGCTGCGTATTGCCGGGCGGCATTCCCGGCCTCCTCGGCCGTCAACTCCGCTTTTTGCGCGAATTCCGCGGCCTGCGCTTTCAGCGCGGCCGTTTTTTCGAACGCAGACGATTCTTCCGCAGCCGCGGCCTGGGCGCGCAGCTCGTTCATTTCTTCCGTATAAGCCGCAGCCTGCGCCTTAAGGGCGGTTTCCCTCTCCGCCAGCCTGGCCATAAGCTCTTCGTGGTGGGCGCCGCTCATGGCGTTAACGCGGTTCTCCAGTTCTTTAACACGGCCGTGCGCGGCCCCGAGTTGTTCGTCTTTGAGCCGGCTTTCTTCCCTTATCTTTTCGGTCTCCAGCTTAAGCACCGCGGCCCCATCGGCCAGTCTTTCGCCTAATAGTTTCTCAAGTTCCGCCTTTTTACTTTCGTATTCCGCCCTTATCTGCGCGACGCGCGCCTGCATTTCGTTCTCGGCGCGGACGGAGGCTTCCAGAAGCGCCGCGCCGAATTTCTCTTTTTCCAGCGTCCAGGAACTTTCCCTGGCGCCGAACGCCTCCCGCAGCGCGCGCAGCTCTTTGTCGAAATTCTCGGCCTGCACCTTCAGGGCCGCTTCCTTCTCCGCCAGCCTGGCCATCAGTTCGGTGTGATGTTCGTCTTTAAGGTCTCCGATGCGTTTCTCCAGGTCTTTCAGCCTTTCGTGCGAGGCCGCAAGCTGGCCCTCCCTGAGCCTGCTTTCTTCCGCCAGCAGCGTCCGGGCCTTTTCAAAATTTTCCTTTTCCGCCGCGAGACGCCGGGCATAGTCCGCTTCCAGCAATTCGCGCGTTTCTCCGGCATTCTTATCCAGTTCGGACTCTTTAAGCCGGTATTGTCTTTCCAGCGCGCTTTCCCTTTGGGCCAGTCCGCTTTCCAGCACCCGGAATCTGGCGGCGAAATCGGCGCTTAAAGCCTCCTTTTCCCCGGCCCAGAGCTGTTCCCTCTCGGCGGCTTCACGGGCATATTTGCCGGCCGTCTCATCCTTGATAGCCAGTTCCCGGGCAAAATCCTCGGCCTGCGCTTTCAGGGCGGCCTCTTTGTCCGCTAGCCCAGCCATAAGCTCCGCGTGATGGGCGCGGCGGTCGCCGGCGATCTCGCCTTTCAATTCCTCGGCGCGCCCGGCCATCCTGCATAATTCCTCTCTCACGCAAGCCAGTTCGCCGTTGACCCTTTCTTTTTCAACTTCCAGGGCCGCGGCGCGGGCCGCGAATTTTTCCTCGAACTGTTTTTCCAGCTCCGCCTTCCTGTCGTCGTAGGCCGCTTTGATCTTTTCCACCCGTTCGGCCGCCCGCGCCTGGGCGTCGCGGGCTATTACGGCAAGTTCGCCTGAAAGCTTGTCCTTTTCCCGCATCCAGGCCTTTTCTTTTTCCACGAAGCCCGCGGCCAGGTCGGCCATGCGGGTTTCGTAAGCCGCTTTTTCAAGCAGGGATTTTTCGTCCCTGACGGAAAGTTCGGCCTCCAGAGAGGCGTACTTCACGGAAAATTCACCCTGCAGACGCTGTTTTTCTTCTATCAGCCGGGAGTCTTTGCCCCGCGCTTCCTCCGCCAGCCTGGAGATCACGGCCTTATATTCTTCCTTTTCGGCCTCAAATTCGGACAGCTTGAGCCTGAACGCCTCCTCGTTCTCGCGGATCTTCGCCATCAGCTCCCTGTGGTGCTCGTCCTTAGAAGCCTCAAGCGCGCCCTCCAGTTCCTTGATGGAAGCGCGCGCCCCGGCCAAGGCCGACCCGGCGGCCAGGCTCCTTTCAGCCAGCGCGGTTTTTTCCTCTTCCATGGCCCGGCGCTCCCGCTCTACGCGCGCGGACGCCTCTTTTTCAAATTCTTCCTTGGCCACCACCAGGCGGCCCTTCAGTTCCTCTTTCCGCGCGGAGTACTCCTTTTCAAGAGAAACCGCGCGCTCCTTGACGGAAGATTCCAGCTCTGCGTAGCGCCTGACGAATTCGGTGTGCAGTTCTTCCTTCTGCACCACCCAGGCGCTTTCCTTCTCCTCAAGCTGCGCCCCGAGTTTTTTCACCGCGGATTCATAAACGGCCTTCTCCGCCTCAAGCTCGGCGACTTTCGCCCTGAAGGCCTCCTCTTTCCTGCTTATTATGGCGATCAGCTCGGCGTGATGGCGCTCCTGCCGCGCGGAGAGTTCGCCTTCCAGCCTGGCCATCTCCTGCTGGGCGTTTTTAAACTGCTCATCGCGCATGCGCTGTTCCTGCATCAGGCGCTCGCGCTCGGCGTTCCAGGTTTTTTCAAGAGCCCGGACCTGGACGTAATTGTCGTTTTCCGCGGAGTGGATCCGTTCCTGAAAACCCGCCTCGAGCATGCTTTTCAATTTTCCGTAATTCGCCTCTATTTCGTTCTTTTTATTTAAAAACTCGCTTTCCAGCTCCCTGCGCCGGTTTTCAAGGCCGTCCTCTCCGGCTTTTACGGAACTTTCCAGGGCGCTTATGCGCGCCGTCAATTCTTTTTCCTTGCGCTGATAAGAAGCTTCCAGGGCGCCGAGCCGCGCCTGGTAATCCGCTTCCAGCTCCTGCCGGAGCGCATCGTAACGGGTCTGAGCTTCCGACAGCCTGCCGGCATACTGCCCTTCCACGGCCAGCAGACGCTGGTTCCATCTCGCGATGACGGAACTCTGGTTCTTGTCCAATTCTTCAAATTTGTCCTGGTATTCATTCTCCAGCTCATTGCGGAGCTGGCCGAGCCTGGCTTCTTTTTTCAAAAGCTGCTGGATGTCCAGTTTGCCGTCCCCGAGCAGGGCCATGGTGGCCTCAAGCTTGGTGTAAAAATCTTCTTTTTCATCCAAGGTCTTGGCCCGGCTCTTGAACGAATCCTCCAGGGACTGGACCTTCAGTTCAAGCGCCTTCCGGGTTTCCTCGGTGATAGTGAGGTTTTTCTTGAGCTCGGCCTTCTCTTTTTCGATGCCGTTAAGGCGCTCAAGCGCCCAGCGGAGCGTCATCCTGGCCGTGTCGATATTGGTAACATCGTTCACCAACTGCTCAAGTTCGTTGTATTCGTTAGCCATATTTTTCCTTTTAACCGTTATAGTCAAGTTTAATACACGGCACCCCCATAGTCAATAAATGGAATATTAAATGAATGTGAACATATTGTTACGGTCCCGCAAAAAAGCGGGGAGCAAGGCGGGCGAGCGTGGCGGCGGCGGTCGTTATTTTATAAAATGTCATAAGGCGGCATTTTATCGCATCCGGCACGGTTTTTTATCCATCCCGTGTCGGAACCGCAAGCCAACCCCGCCCTAAAGTACGGGCGCGCAGGCCGCCGGACTATGAAAAAAACCCTGTTTGCTTTTCTCGGTATCCTCGCCTTGTCGGCGTATTTTATTTATCCCTTCGCCCTGCGCGCTCTTTTCCATATCCGAGGTACGGTCGGGATCGACTCCGCTCTTGCGCAAAGAGCCGCAAGACCCAACACCATGCTTTTTCTGGTAGCCAGGAACGAAGGCGGCATACCGGTGGCGGTTAAAAAGCTTATAAATCCTGTTTTCCCCCTGGACTTTCAACTGGTCCCTTCAGATCTCATAATGCCCGATGTCGTTACCAAAAAAATTTACCTTGAAGCCTTTCTCAACAGCCACGGCGAGCTGGGCGTTTTTAAAACCGGCGATCTGAAAGGTTCCATAAAGCGCCCCCTCTTCATCTTCAGCAAAAACAACAGCATAACAATAGACACCGACGGCGGCGCGCCGGCACGGCAGAAGAACAGTTCCGCGGTTCCGAAAGTTACGGCGCCCGAACTTGCGGCTCCCTCCCGCAGTTCCACGATTCACCAAAGCTCGTCCACTCTCACCCCCGCGCCGGAAAGCCGCCGGCCGCAAGCCGGGTCCGCCGGACCGGACGCAAAGACGACACCCGAATAGCGTGCCCGGCAGCTCCATGCCCCCGGCACGCCCGCGGACCAGCAGGCCTGCCGTTTCCATAAAATTTTTATCGGGACAGCCGTGTGCCGAAAGGCCTACCCGCACGGGGGCCTTTCGGCACATGCCTTATTACCTGATTTCTGTATACTATCGATGTGTCGCGTCGGACGGGAATGTTATGACCTGGGAAGAACTGAATAAAAAGTACGACAGGGAAAAGCGGCCTATACCGCTGTTCGAAAGAGAACCGGAACTTGAGAAGAACTGGGGCGTACTGGTCCGTTCTACCGACAAACTGCTGTGGTTGTTCGCGCTGTCCGGAGGCTGCGGACGGAAAACCGTCAAAAACGATCGGACCGGTCGTTGCGGCGCAAAACCACCCCTTACCAGCAGTTGATCCTGCTGAGCCCCATGTATATGAGCGTGGTGCCCACAAGGATCAGCAGGAATCCCCAATTCCTGCGGTGCAGGGCGACATAGGAATCGTTCAGCAGCGTCTCTTTAAGGACCCTGTTTATGCGCTCTATGACCCCGGGCTTGTAAACATAGCCCAGGCCCAGCAGGAGTATCACCAGGCCGAAAAACAGTTTAAGGTACGGGTTTATCGCTATCATAATTGAACCGGTTCATGGCTTCGTCCAGGCCCTTTTCAAAAATGGCCAGAAGAGCCGCAAAACCGCGCTCCAGAGCCGGCGCCAGACCGGCTTCCTCCTTTTTGGAAAAACGGCCAAGCACAAAATCTTTCGCGTGGATCCCCGCGGGCCTCGGTCCGGTGCCAAGTTTGATCCTGGGTAGCTCCTGCGTACCCATGGCCGCCACGATGGAGAGCATTCCGTTATGCCCGCCGGCGGAACCGCCGCGGCGTATTTTTATTTTACCGAACGGGAGGGACATGTCGTCATAAACCGCTATGACCCCGGAAGCGGGGACCTTATAAAAATCCGCGAGGCTCCTGACGGCCAGGCCGGAATTGTTCATGTAGGTCTCTGGCTTTAAAAAAAACACCCTGCTCCCCCCAAGCCTGGTCTCAAAACACTGCCCGAGACCGCCCCAGGCGCGCCAGCGTCCCTGCGGGACCGAACGGGCGGCAAGCTCCGCCAGCAGGAAACCTATATTGTGCCTGGTGCGTTCGTATTCCCGGCCCGGATTGCCCAGCGCCGCCACTATATAGACCTTTTCCTCCACCTTCCACCCCTGTACGCCTTTTGAAAATAAAATGTCGTAAAACGACATTTTATCGTACCCGGCACGGAATTTTATCCATCCCCGTGCCGGAGGACAGGCTCCTAGCATAAATTTTTGCGGCAAAAATTTATAATAAAAAGCGGGAGCCGGCCGAATACTGCGCTTGAGTATGACCCGCTCCCGCTCCGTTTGAAAAGACGGCTTACTTTTTGGGTTCCGCCTTCTTCTCTCCTGGCTTTGCGGCGGCTCCGGCGGCGGGTTTCGCCCCGGGCTTGGCCGCGCCTTCCGCGCCTTCTTCTTCTTTCTTGCCCTTCGCCGCCACTATCTCGGGCTCGGCTCCGGCGGCTCCGGCGGCGGCTCCGGCCGCAGCCACGGGAGTTTCCACCACTTCTTCCTTCGGCGCCACGATGCTGACAATGACATGGTTCGGATCGTCCAGGATCTCGACCTTGTCGTATTTTATATCTTTGACGCGGATAGCTTCATTGAGCTTGAGGTTGGAGATCTCCACCTCTATCTCCTTGGGGATATCCGTCGGCAGGCTGAGGATATTGAATTCGCGCATCGCGTGTTCCAGAATGCCGCCTTCCGTCTTCACGCCGAACGCCTCTCCCACTATCTTGATGTGGACCTTGACCTTGAGCTTCTCGGTCAGGGAGATCCGGTGAAAGTCGATATGGATCACCTGATCGGTGACGACATGCCGCTGAACTTCCTTGATAATGACGTTATCGTCCTTATCGGCATATTTCAGCTTGAGAACCGCATTGGAGCCCCTCTTCAGGACTCCGAGGATCTCCTTTTCCGAAACTGTGATCTGCACCGGCGGCTTATTTAAACCGTAGATGACGGCGGGCGTGGCGCCTTCGGCCCTTAATTTGCTCAGGACGCCCCTGACTCCGGCTTTTTCCCTGAGCTGCGCCGCCACATGTAACTGTTCCATACTTCCTCCTAGAGATGACCGACAATCGAAAACCCGGAGATGAGGAGAAAATTTTTCCCCAGCCGACTCCCTCTTGCCGCGATGTTACCCCGCCCTATAGGACCGGGGGTGCTGAAAATTTATGCCGCGAAAAGTTACGCTCACTTGAACAGTTCGCTTATAGACTGTCCGACATGGTTGCGCTTAATGGCCTCGGCCAGAAGCGCGGCCACGGAGATTATCTTAATTTTAGCACTTTTTGAAGCGTTTGTGGGGATTGTATCGGTAACTATCAGTTCTTCTATGGGAGAATTGTGGATTTTCTCGATAGCGTCCCTGGACAGAACTGCGTGGGTGCAGGCAGCCGTTATACTGGCCGCTCCCCGTTCCTTTATGGCATAGGCGACCTGGGTCAGCGTCCCCGCCGTGTCCACCAGGTCGTCGAAAATAAAACAATTCATTCCCTTGACATCGCCTATGATATTGTAAATTACCGCCTCATTGGGCCGGGGCCGCCGTTTATCGATAATGACCAGCCCGGCGTTCAGACGTTTGGCAAAAGACCGCGCGCGCTCCACGCTGCCGACATCCGGCGAGACCATGACCAGGTTGTTCAGGTCCCGGTTCTTGATATATTCAAGGACCACAGGGCGGGCGTACAGGTGATCCAGCGGTATATCAAAAAAGCCCTGGATCTGGGCCGCGTGCAGATCTATGGTTATCACCCGGTTGGCGCCGGCCGAAGTTATAAGGTTGGCCACAAGTTTCGCCGTGATCGCGACGCGGGGAGCGGGCTTACGGTCGGCCCTGGCGTAGCCGTAATAAGGCAGCACGGCCGTGATGCGGCCGGCCGAGGCCCGCCTGAGAGCATCCATCATCACCAGCAACTCCATGACATTCTCGTTCACGGGAGGGCAGGTGGGCTGAATGACATAACAATCGTTGCCGCGCACATTCTCCAGAATATGGACGTCTATCTCGCCGTCGGCGAACCGTCCGACCCTGGCCTCGGAAAGCGGCACGCCGAGAATGTCGCAGATCTTGCGCGACAGGGCCGGATTGGCGCTGCCGCTTATAACCTTAAGCGCTCCCGTCTTCCACGAATCGCTCATCATGAGTTTTACCTCTTTTTAAGCTGTTTTACCGTCTGTCTCGCCCGGGCCAGAGCGAGGGTTTTTGGAGGCACATCTTCGGTTATGGTGGACCCCGCGCCCACAAGAGCGCCGGCGCCCACTGAAACCGGAGCCACAAGGTTGGTGTTGGAGCCGATAAAAGCCCCCGACCCTATGACCGTCTTATACTTACGCACACCGTCATAGTTGCAGGTGATGGTGCCCGCGCCGATGTTGACATGCTCGCCCATCTCCGTGTCTCCCACATAACTCAGGTGCGACACCTTCGAACCGCGGCCGATCCGCGATTTTTTTATTTCCGAAAAATTGCCCACCCTGGCGCCGGGGCCGATATCGGAAGCGGGGCGCAGGTGGGAGAACGGCCCCACCGCGGAACCGGTCCTGACCCGGCTTTCCGACAGGAAGCAGGAAAATTTTATCTCGCAGCCGTCCTCTATAAGACAGCTGTCTATGACGCCGTAAGGCCCGAGCCTGCAATTGCGGCCTATCACGGTGGAACCTTTTATGTGCATTCCCGGCTGAACCACGGTATCGCGGCCTATCTTTACGCCTTCTTCCACATAGGTATTGCCGGGATCGACGATAGTGACCCCGTTATCCATAAGGCGCCGAAGGACCCTTTGGTTCATCATCCTATAGGCTCCCGCCAGGTCCAGCCTGGAATTAATGCCGGTTATCTCCGTTTCGTCCGAAGCTTTGAACGCCAGCACCGTCCCGCCCGCGGACAGGATATTTTCCAGCGAGTCTGTCAGGTAATATTCTCCCTTCGGACCTTTCTTCCTGAGGCCCTTTATGGCGGCCGCCAAAGCCGCGGTTTTAAAAAAATACGCCCCTGAATTCACCTCTTTCAGGGCCAGTTCCTCGGCAGAAGCGTCGGAGGCCTCGACAATGGCCTCGACGGCCCCGGTCCGGCCCCTTTTGATCCGGCCGTAACTGCCGGGCGCGGACAGATCCGCCGTCATGACCAGGCAATCGGGTCTTTTCCTGAAATATTCCGCGCACAGCTTCTTAAGGGTTTCCGTTTTGAACAGCGGCGCGTCGCCGCACAGCACAAGAGCATGTCGGAATTTTTTCAGCTCCGGCAGGGCTTCCCGCACCGCGCGGCCGCTGCCCTTAAGAGATCTCTGCGTGACAAAAACGACCTCGGCGCCGGCCGGGTTCTTTTCCAGGTATGCCCCGAGCGTTTCCCGGACCATGCCGGCTTTATGCCCGACGACGATAACTATTTTTGCCGGGTTAAGAACGGAAACTTTTTTGATCACACGGGCCGCAAGCGGCAGGTCCCCCAGCATATGGAGGACTTTAGGCAGTCCGGATTTCATTCTGGTGCCGAGACCGGCGGCGAGCATTAAAACGCAAAGGCTGTCTTTTTCCGGCATAAAAAAGTCCTTTAGGCTGAACGGAGAGTGCTTGTTTAATTTTACAAAATCCGGAGGCCTGAACGAAAGGAAAAGAACTTTACCAGTTCATCTTTTTCCAGGCGGGACATTTTCTTTATGCGGGCCTCAAGTTTTGAGGCGGTGGAACGGGTACCGCTCTTTTTGTGCCAGACAAGCTCCACGGGACCGAAGGCGGCGGTGTACCTGGCGCCCCGGCCGGAATTGTGGTCGGCTATACGGCCTTCGAGCCTGTTGGTTATGCCGGTATACAGGGCGCCGTTGGCGCATTTGACCATATATACCGACCAGGACACGGATTTATGCCGAGGATTCAAGTTTGTTCTCCTGCGGGGAGGTTGCTAAAAATGTTCCTTACCGCTATAATAACAAAAGCTAACATAAAGAGAAAAGTTTTTATGACGGAAGAAAAAGGACCATGGTTGCCGGAACAGGACGCTTTAGCCGTCCTGTTCGAACATTTACCCGTCGGCGTCGCCATAACGGATGCGCGCGGAACGGAACTGCTGCTGGCGAACCCGGCCGCTGCAAGGATCCTCAACGGGCCTGAAGCCGCGCCGCTGAAGGACCTCTCCCTGTTGCGCTCGGCGCGGCGGCGCGGAACGGGAACCGTTTACCCGGAAGCGGAAACGCCTCTCTCCCTTGCCCTCGCCTCGGGGCTCCCCGCAAAAGCCGCGGACCTGGAGATCGCCCGCGCGGACGGCTCGTACGCCCTTCTTGACATGACGGCCGCCCCGATAAAAGGCTCCGGCGGCGAAACCGCCGGCGTGTTAATGATCTTCAGCGACAGCACGGACATTTTCCGCCGGAAAAGCGACATAAGGTCCAACCCGGAATTCATAGAAGCGCTGCTCTCCACCCTGCCTGTGCCTGTCTTCCACAAAGACCTGGCCGGCAGATACACAGGCTTTAATTCCGCTTTTCTTAAGTTCACCGGACGCGACGCGCAGTATTTCATGGGGAAAACCGTATTTGAAACCGCCCCCCGGGAAATAGCCGAAAAATACAAGCAGAAAGACGATGAACTGCTGGCCTCCGGCGCGCTCCAGATCTACGAGTGGAAAGTAAAGCGCTATGACGGCGACATCAGGGATGTGGTTTTCCACAAAACCGTGCTTAAGGACGCCGCCGGCCTGACCTACGGGCTCATCGGGACCATACTGGACATAACGGACCGGAAGCGCGCGGAAGACATGCTGAAACTGAGCGAGGAAAAACTGAGCGCGACGCTGAGCTCATTGGATGACCTTGTTTTTGTGTTCGACGGCGAAGGAATACTGCGGGAATTTTACCAGACCTCGCATCCGCACCGGATACTGGGCGGCGGCGCCTCCATCGGCAGGCATTACAGCGCGATACTGCCGGAGCAGGCCGTCAAACTGATGGATTCGGCGCAAACGCGCCTGCGTGAAACCATGAAACCCCAGGATTTCGATTTCCGTGTCCCCCTGCCGGACGGAGAAGTGTGGTACAATGCGCGGCTTTCAGCGCACAACGGACCGGCAGGGAACTTTTCGGGGATCACTGCGGTCTGCCGCGACATCTCCGACCGCAAGAAGCTGGAACTTGCCGCCAGGGAAATACAGGACCTGCAGGGACTTATCCCCATCTGCGCTTCCTGCAAAAAAATACGCACCGACCAGGGCTACTGGCAGCAGGTCGAAACTTATATTGAAAAACGGTCAAGCGCGCGCTTTTCGCACGGCTTATGCAAAGACTGCGAAAAGAAACTTTACGGAAGCGAAGCCTGGTACGGGCGCAAAAAGAGCACGGACGGGTGAACCGCGGGCCGCGGATCCGGCCCGCCGATCTTGAGATCATATATGGCTAAATCAGAATACGGCACATTCATTGCGGCGCAAGATCAGGCTTTGAAGCGTCAACTTACGGCGCGCGCCATACTAGCGGGAATGCTGCTGGGCGGCTTTATGAGCCTCTCCAACCTTTATGTGGCGCTTAAAACCGGCTGGAGCATCGGCGTTTCAATTACCGCCGGGATACTCGCCTACGCAATTTTCGCCGCTTTGTTTAAAATTAAACTGGTCCGCACCCATTTCGGCATACTGGAGAACAACGCCATGCAGTCGGTAGCCAGCGCGGCCGGCTACATGACGGGCGGCGGAACCGTGGCGGCCATACCGGCGCTGATGATGATAACCGGACAGCCTATGGGCGGCTGGCAGATGTTCTTCTGGATATCCTCTATCGCCATGCTCGGAGTTGTAATGGCTATACCGATGAAGCACCAGATGATAAATGTGGAGCAGCTGCGTTTTCCCACAGGCGTGGCGGCGGCGGAAACCCTTAAGGCCCTGCACGGAGACGGAGCCGACGGCGCCGCTAAGGCGAGGCTCTTGGGCTGGGGTGGCGTAACAGGGGCGGTGGTGGCATTCTTGCGCGACGCCAAGGCGGCCTGGATGCCGTGGAATCTGCCTGAAAAACTCAAGATCCCTTTCCTTACCCTCAAGGGCAGGCCGCTGTCGGATTATACCCTTTCCTTCGAGGGGAGTCTGATAATGTTCGGGGCCGGGGCGATCATGGGGTTCCGCGCGGCCTGGAGCATGCTGCTGGGGGCGGTTATAAATTTCGGGATACTGGCCCCGCTGCTTTACGAGCGCGGGATAATTGATTCCCGGCTTGGTTATAAGCACATCGTGGCGTGGAGCGTCTGGTTCGGGTCCGCGATGATACTTACCAGCGGACTGCTCGCTTTCTCATTCCAGTGGCGGACCGTACTACGCGCCGTAAAAAGCGTGGGTTCGGCGTTCGGCGGCGTCCATCTCACCGACGAGGAGCGCGCTGAAGCGCCGATGCTGTGGTTCTTTATCGGCTTAGCGGTACTGTCGCCGGTGGTGATCTTCCTTGAATGGTTTCTGTTCGGAATTAAGATCTGGATGGGGGCCATTTCCGTGGGACTGGGCTTTTTTATAGCTATCGTGGCCTGCCGGGCCACCGGGGAAACCGATACCACCCCCACCGGGGCATTGGGCAAGATAACACAGATAACTTTCGGGGCGCTGGATCCTTCCAATATAACCACAAATCTGATGACGGCCAATGTCACCGGCGGGGTCGGCCTGCATGCGGCCGACCTGCTTACCGACCTGAAAAGCGGCTACCTGCTGAAGGCGGATCCCAGGCAGCAGTTCTGGGCGCAGTTCTTCGGCGTGATAGCCGGCTCGCTATTCGTGGTCCCGGCTTACCGGCTGCTGATCCCGACCGCGGACATGCTGGGGACAGATAAGTGGCCCGCGCCCGGAGCGCAGACCTGGAAAGGTGTGGCGGAGCTGCTGGCCAAAGGCTTCCATACGCTGCATCCCACTGCTCAGGCCGCGCTGGCAGTGGGCGCGGCGCTGGGCATAAGCCTTGTCCTGCTTGAAAAAGCTTTTCCAAAATACAAGAAATACATACCTTCGCCTACCGGCCTGGGGCTGGCTTTTACTACGCCGGCGTTCAACACTATTTCCATGTTCTGCGGCGCGGCCATAGCGCTGCTGATGGAAAAAAAGAACGCCGCAGCGGCGGAGCGCATAGTGGTTCCGGTGAGCTCCGGCCTTATAGCGGGCGAAAGCCTTATCGGAGTGCTTATAGCGGCGCTGGTGGTGGCTGGGATACTTAGATAGATCCGGGACGGTACCGGGCTATAGTAAGGCTGCTCGGAACATTGGGAACAGGTTGATCCGTGCTCTCAAGGAGCGCGGTCTGAGTCCCGAAACCGCCGCAAACGCGGTGATAACGGCGTATCAGTCCGGACTGCGGCAGAGCCGGACCCAGATAGCCAATCAGGGGCTTTCAAATTTCCTCCTGGGCTAGGATTCGAACCTAGACAAACGCCTTCAAAGGGCGTCGTGCTACCATTACACAACCCAGGAATAAAACCGCGGAAATCGGCGACAGTATACTTAACTGCAAATACATATACTCTCCCCGGAATTCCTACTCTTCGCTGTTGTATGCGGCCTGGGAGGCGGTTACGCCGCCCTTGGCCAACTCTTCATTGTAAGTCTTGAGAATCACCTGCTCAAGCATATGCCTGAAGTCGTTCGTTATGGGATGGGCTATGTCTTTATACGACCCGTCCTTTATCTTCCTGGAAGGCATACAAACAATAAGGCCATTGTTACCGTTGACGACCTTCATGTTGTGAATAACGAATGCGCTGTCAAAAGTTACCGTGGCAAATGCTTTCAACCTGTCCTCATTGCGCAAATGTATCCTGACCTCGGTTATCTCCATACTGATTTTCCCCCCTAATATAACCGCCCCCAAACAAGGAAGCTAAGCATGTACAGCTACTACATTAGGATTTTAGCAAAAAATCCGTCAAAAAAACCCTGCGGCCGGTTTTTTTTATGATTTTTGAGATTCTACTGGCGGCAGTCCGGCTTTCCGCGAGGGCGAAAACCGAAGCTCCGGAACCCGACATCAACACGGCCGGCGCGCCCGTCTTTATAAGCTCTTCCTTCGCGGACCTTACCGCTTCATGGCGGGGAAGGACCGGCTCCTCCAGACGGTTGAACAGGAGCGGCGCCCAATCTTTCAGAAGCCCGCCCGCCTCAAGCGCTTTGATAAGGGCTTTGAATTTTTTAAGATTGCGCGTCTTATCGCGGGCCGCCGCGGGTTTCAGGGCGCCGTATACCGCTCCGGTATAGACGGGAGTGCCCGGGTAGACCAGCACGACGACCGGCAGGCGGCCTTTAACCCTGAGGGGCGCCAGTATTTCCCCCCGGCCCGTGCCCGCGGCGAACGTGCCCTTTGTCAGAAAGAACGGCACATCGGAACCGAGGGCCAGGGCTATGGCCTCGAGCTTCTTAATGTTCCTGTCCGCCGGCACTTCGTACAGGCGGCATAAGCCTTTCAGCGCGGCCGCGGCGTCGGAGGAGCCGCCGCCCAGGCCCGCGCCCACCGGCACCTTTTTTATGAGCCGTATCTCGACGGCGGGCTTTATTTTAAAAGCCTCAAAAAAAGCCAGGGCGGCCTTATGAACTATATTATCCTCGCTTTTTGAAAGTCCGAGATCCGCTTTGTCCACGACCCGCAGGCTGATTCCGGGCCGCGCCGTTTTTTTAAAGGCGAGTTCGTCCGCAAGGGAGATCTTGGCGAAGAGCGTAGCCAGGTCATGATACCCGTCCGGCCTCCTGCCGGCCACTTCCAGGAACAGATTGATCTTCGCAGGAGCCGTTATCCGGACCTGATTATTCGTTTTTTTCATTTTTATCGCAGCGCCGTCTTCCTGCCGTCGCGCCGGCCTCAGAGCCTGGGAGTATTGGCTTCCCTAAGGTTTATCTGGCCCTTATCCAGGACCACCTTAAGCGAAAAGAACGGGATCTTGAATTCCATGACGGCGGGGATCAGGAAAAAATTTTTAAGGAAGTAATCCCCGAAACGGACCTCGAGTTTTTTTTCTTTCAGCGGAACGACTTTCTCCACCGCGCGGGCCTCGTCCAGATAGATCTTCCGGGAACCGCTCTGCAGGAGATCGGAACCCCAGCCGTCCTCAAGAACGGCGCCGGAAAGAAAACCGCCGGACAGATAGTCCTTCAGCTCCGTCGCCATCAGAACGGCCCAGTATCCGAAGGCGGCTTCTTCGATCCCGTTAACCGTGCCGGCGTCCATCGCGACCTCGTCGCCCTCTATTTTTATCTTCCACACGGGCGCCATCAGGGGGCCCAGCAGCGTGAAAGCGAAATTATCGGGCGGCGAGAACCGCAATACGCCGTCGAGTTTGACCTCCTTGCCTTTGAAGGAAGCGTAAACCTTTGCGAACGCGGAAAAGTCCTTCCCGTTAAGGCCGAACTCCTTCAGGAATTCCACGGTGAGCGCGGAAGCCTGCGAGTCGGGGATCCGGCCGCGCGCGTTTTTTATTTTTTCCCGGAGGGCCTTTTTTTTCTCCGGACGTTCCAGTTGGAACGAGAGGTTGTAAGCGCGCCAGGCCCCCTTCCAATCGGCTCCGGCCGCGCAGATCTCCCCCGCGTGGTCCCACAATATCGGGTCCTCATTTATAACCTTAAGCGCGTCGTTTATTTCTTCGCGCGCGGCCGCATATTTGCCCTGCTTGAAATGCACCCACGCCAGAGAATCCAGATAAGCCCCGTTGGAGGGGTCTATCTTAACGGCGCTGGAGATCAAAATTTCCGCCTCATCCAGTTTTAACCCGCGGTCCGCCAGGGAGTAGCCCAGATAATTGAGGAGATTGGCGTTGCCTGGGTCCCTGGCCAGCAGATACCTGAAGCTCTCCTCCGCCGCCGGCATATCCCCGTCCCGCTCCCGCATAACGGCATACTGCAGCCGCGCTTCCTGATAATCCGGGTTCTTGGCAAGCACCGCCTTTAACAACTCGACGGCTTTGGCGGTCTTGCGCGTGTCATCGTAGCCAAGCGCCAGGAAATAAGCTATTTCCCTGTTTTCGGGCCACTTTTTGTGCGCCCACTCCAGCAAAGCTATCGCCTTATCGTAATGCCCGTTCTGCGTGTAATAATAGCTCAGGCGCAGGGCCGTGCCGGGATTTTCTTTCAGGTCCCTGGAAGTTTCCAGATAGCCGGCGGCGGCCGTAAAATCGCCCCGCTGCTCGCTTATCACGGACAGCCAGAAGCAGGCCGCGGTATTGGTCCTGTCCAGGGCATAGGACCTGGCGAAGTATTTTTCGGCCTCGGCCGTGTTCGAAACAGCCGGCGAAGAGTAGATCTCCCCGATATGGTTCAAAAGCTCGGTATTGTTCTCTTCCAGGGCGAGAAGTTCTATGTATTCGCGCAGGGCGGCGGCGGTGTCGTTCTGCACTTCGTAATAGTCGGCCAGCATGTAACGGGGCTGGATATACGAGGCATCGGCCTCTTTGGCCCGAAGCAGATATTCCTTCATCGCCGCATAGTCGGTCTTGACATTATAAAGCAGCGCCAGCTGATAATCGATTTCCGCCGCCTCGTCCGGCCTAAGGAGCAGGTATTGTTTGAGATACCCTATGGATTTGTCGGGGCTTTTCGAGCTCCAGAGGCTGGCCAGCTGGTAGACGGCCTCCGCGTTCTCAGTGTCCAGGGAGGCCGCTTTTTCAAAAGCGGAGCGGGCCGACTCTATATCGCCTTTCGCCCAGCGCACATTGCCGTAAAGCACCCAGTTCTCCGCGGAGGCGGAGTCCAGTTTGACCACGAAATCGGCCCATTCTTCCGCCGCCGGAACCTTGCCCACATGCAGGGCCAGGTTCAGGGCCTGTTTATAGACGAAAACCGCCTGGGGGTCCAGCAGCATGGTCGTTTTGTATTCCTGCAGGGCCGAATCATAGTTGCCCTTGTGCTCCAACATCAAGCCGTTCATAAAATGCAGGTATGAGGAGGTATCCGAAGCGCCCGCGGCCGTAAAAACGGAGCTTAAAAACAAGAATACCGCCGAAAGGATCGTCTTTGACATTATCTCTCCTAAAACATAAACCGCGCATCCAAAAATTTTGCCGCCGGAATTTTACAGGATCTTTCTCATCAAAACCGCGGCCTCGGAGTTATTATAGAACTTTGGCCGCCTGCCGACCACTTTAAAACCGAGTTTGCCGTAAAGGGCTATAGCCGGCGCGTTGCGCTCATTGACCTCCAGGTCCACCTCGCGGCAGGCGTTCTTTCCGGCGTACTCGGCCAGCTTTCCGAACAACGCAGTGGCCGCTCCCTTTCTAAGCGCTTTAACGGAAACGACCACGGAATTAAGCTGGATCTGGGGCCGTAAGATCCAGAAATTAATAAAACCCAGCAGAACGCCGTCCGCCGAGGCCGTGAGCGTCACTGAAAAATTTTTTTCAAACTCCGCCGCAAGGCCGCGCTCTCCCCAGGCGGGATAGCCGGGGTGTTCCGTTTCAAGGGCGGCCAGACCCGCCAGGTCCTCTTTTTGAGCTCTTCTTATCAGCATAAAACGAGGTTCTATCCAATTCATATTTCGCAGGCTTAAGGTACAACGGCGAAAGGTCGCTGTTCTTAAGGGCAAGTCCTGTCTTTATGATAAATTCGGGCAGGATCTTTGAAATGCGGGCGGGAGCCCTGCCGAACCCGGCCGGGACCAGGGAATAGATGTCCGCTTTCTCTTGCGCATCCGCGATCACATATACATCCCGCCCCTGGGCGGCCAGATACCCGGCCGCCTCCGTATCTTTAAACCATTGCGGCGCGCAGGCCGGAACAAATTTATAACCTGCCGGCCGCGGCTCGCGGCCGGCAGCGGAGGACCCGGAGCCGGCTGCAAGTCCTTTAATCTCACACGGCCGTCCCGCGCCGCGGGCCTGGAACGCCTGGCAGAAGTATTCGTCCTTAAAAGCGTGCACCAGCGCGACTATGCGCGGTTCGTTCTTTCCGGCGGCCCAGGTCCGGAATTCTTTCGACGCCGCGGCCTGCGCCGCCAGGATGTCGAAAAGAGTGGAGGAATAAACCCTGATCCCGGCCAGCGTTTTCAGGATCCCGGCCAGCGTCAGCCCTACGCGCAGCCCGGTGAACCGTCCCGGCCCCGTTATGACGCACAGAGTGCCGACGCCGGCCAGCCGCCCGCCCGACTTACCCTGTCCGGCGCTATGCCCCGGCCGCCCGGGCTTATACCGGCCGGAGGTTCGCGCCGCCGCGCCGGGACGGAGCCCGCCCAGCAGGCGGTCGAACATGGAAAACAGCACCTTCTCCTGGTTAAGGGCTTTTTTTGAAAGATTATAAAATCTGCCGCCGGCAAGCGCGGAGAGTTTCACCCTTGAGCCGGAAGTACAGATCCCGGCGGTCAGTTTTTCAGCCATTTTCTTTTCAATCCTTCCAGCAGTCTTGCCGCGCGAGCTCCTTGGGCGCGGACCCTGATCTCGCGGGCGTCTCCGCCGGCCAGTTCAAAATCCAGTTCCAGGAAATCCCCCCCGCCGTACAGATACTCAGCGCAGGAGGCCCATTCTATCGCGGTGACGCCGTCTTCGGCGCCAAGATAATCTTCAAGGCCTATATTGGCCGTCTCTTCCGGCGAAACCCGGAACAGGTCGAAATGATACAGGTTCAAGCCCGCCCGCCGTACGCCTTTATAGGAGCGCATCAGGTTGAAACTGGCGCTCACGGGCGAGGTCTTCGAGCCCAGCGCCGCGGCCAGGCCCTTCACAAAAAATGTTTTCCCCGCGCCTATCATGCCCTTGAGCGAAAGCACTTCCCCGCCCTTAAGCAGGCCCGCCAGCGAACCGGCCAGCCTGAGCGTGTCGGCGGGGCTTCCGCTTTTAAAAATGATCGAAACTGCGGATCTCGCCTTCATAGCCTTCCACCACCACGCCCGACCCTTTTTCCACGCGGCCCACGACCACCGCGCCGGGCAGCAGTTTGCCGACCAGCGCCGCTTTGCCGGGGCCGACGGTAAACACCAGCCCGTAATCCTCTCCGCCTGAAACGGCATATTCCAGCCAGGCCCCGCCTTTCTCCGCGGCATAAGCCGCCAGGTCCGCGGAAACGGCGGACGGGCCGACCCTGAGCCTGATCCTGCACCGGGAAAGTTCGGACAGGATCCGCGCGCTCCGGCCCAGGCCGTCGGAATTATCCAGCATGGCCGAAGCAAGCCCGCGCGCCCCTATCAGCGCTCCCTCTTTTAAAAAAGGTTTGGGCTCCCAGAAACTGCGCACGAGTTTTTTAAAACGGTCCCGGACGCAGGCGCGCCCGCTTCTCAGCACCTCAAGGCCCGCTTTCGCTTCGCCAAGCGGACCCAGGCTGAATACGAGGTCTCCCGGCGCGGCGCCGTAGCGCGTAACGATCTTTTTTTCGTCGGCCTCGCCCCACACGGTCATATAAAAATGCATTTCTCTCGCGCCGGTAAGGTTGCCTCCGGCCACGCTAAGGCCGAATTTCAGCGCCTCTTTTTTGAGCGTCCTGATAAACCGCAGTATAAAATCCGCCGGAAGGTCCTTTGGCAGCCCGGAACCGACAAGACACGACACCGGTTTGACCGCGCCCATGGACGCCAGATCGCTCAGATTGACCCGCATAAGCTTGCGCGCCAGGGCTTCCGGCGTGGAAAAGCGCCGCAAAAAATGGGTGTTCTCCACCAGCTCGTCGGTGGTAATGACCAGCCTTTTGCCCGGAGTCGTCCTGAGGACGGCGCAATCGTCGCCGGGACCGAGGAGCAGGCGCCTGTCCCCGGGGAAACGAAAATGTTTTTCTATGTCGGCCAGAAGTCCGGCTTCGCCTTTTTGCGAAAGTTTCATGTATTCCTTATCTTCCGGAAAGCCGCGGGCAGGAACTTGACCAGTTCACCCGCCAGCACGCAGCGCGAAGTCAGGGCCTCCGCCGCCAGGTCGCCGCACAAGCCGTGCAGATAAACGCCCAGCGCGGCGCTTTGAAGCGCGGTCTCCCCTGTAAACCCGTTCCTGCGGCCGGCCTGCGCCCACAGACCGGCGATAAGCCCGGCCAGTACATCGCCGGAGCCGCCTTTGGCAAGCGCCGGACCGCCGGTGGTATTGCGTAAAAATCCGCGGCCGCCGGTAATAAGCGTGCCGGGGCCTTTAAGCAGGCAGACGCCGCCCAGGCGGGACTGAAGTTTTTTCAGCAATTCCACCCGTACGGGAACGGAAGTTTTAAAGAACCGCGAAGCCTCCGCCGCGTGCGGCGTAAAGATCCTGGCCGGCCCCGGCTTGAGCGCCTGGCCGGCGTTTCCGCGCGACAGCGCGTTAAGAGCGTCGGCGTCCACCACGGCGGGCGTGTCGATGCTTTTAAGAACGGCCAGGATAAAAGCCGGGGTTTCGCCTTTAAGCGACAGGCCCGGACCGATGAGGCATAGATCGTATTTTTTATCTTTTAAAAAAGCCAGGATCTCTCCGGCCGCCCCGAGGGACGCCGTTCCCTCCCTGGAAGGCAGGGGAAGCGTCATGGCCTCGGGAACGGCGCAGGCGATGACGGGCTGTTCGCTGCCGGGACAGGCCACGGTCACAAGTCCCGCCCCGGCTTTAAGCGCCGCGCGCGCGGACAGGACCGCGGCCCCGGCCATGCCCCTGGAACCGGCGATAACAAGGACCCTGCCGTAATCCCCTTTTTGCGTGTTTTTTTCGCGCGGCAAAAGGAGCGGCTTTAAATATCCGGCGGTAAGATCGGTAATTCTATCCATGGTGAAAATTATTATCGGACGAACGCGACGGCGGAGGCGCAGGCGTAATCGGCGGTATGGGCAAGAGAGAGCATGACGGTCACGCCTTTAAGGCCGGCACCGTTCAGCGCGACCTCGGGCCGCCCGGTCCCGGTTTTTGAGATGGAGATGGCCTTCAGCGGCAGGTCCTTCCTGTCCAGGGCCTTGATCACGGCTTCCTTGGCGGAAAAGCGCGCCGCGATGCGCTCGCAGACATTTTTGCCCTTCAGGCAATAAGCGATCTCTTCCGTAGTAAAAAACCTCTTGAGAAAAGACGGGGTCTTCTTGTACAGCCGCCTGATGCGGGAGACCTCGGTGATATCTATCCCCACCCCGCAGACCGTCGCCGCTCTCTTTTTTTTCATAATCTGCGCCCTCCGCCCCTATACGCCCGGGCTAACGCACCGTGACGCTTTTGGCCAGATTCCTGGGCTTGTCGATGTCGCATTTTTTTGCGAGCGCCACAAAATAGGCGAAAAGCTGGAGCGGGATGACGGTTATGAGCGGCGAAAAGATCTCGCTGGTCCTGGGGACCACTATATATTTGGAGGCTTTTATGATCTTCTTTGAATCCTGGTCCACTATAGCCGTCACTTCCGCTCCGCGGGCTTTGGCCTCCTCCATATTATTGGCTATCAGGGGAAGCATTTTGGAGGAGGTCGCTATCGCCAGCACGGGCATGCCCTTGTAAATAATGGCTATCGGACCGTGCTTCATCTCGCCGGCGGCGTAGCCTTCCGCGTGCACATAGGAGATCTCTTTGATCTTCAGGGCGCCCTCAAGCGCGATAGGGAAATTGATGTGCCGCGCGATGAAGAGGAAGTGCTCGCTCTTGGAGAAATGATCGGCCACCTTAGAGATAGCGCCTTCCCCGGCCAGAGTGTCTTCGATAAGGCGCGGGATCTTGAGCAGCTCATCGACATAAGCGCGCGCGGCTGCGTCGAAAATATGTTCCCGTATGACGGCAAAATGAACGGCCAGGATATACATGGCCGCCATCTGGGCGATGAAAGCCTTGGTGGAAGCCACCCCGATCTCCGGTCCGCAATGCGTGTAAAGCACGAAATCGGCGTCGCGGGTAAGGGTGGACCCCAGGGTGTTGGTGATCGCCAGGACTTTGGCCCCCGAGGCTTTGGCCTCCCGTACGGCGTAAAGCGTGTCCGCAGTCTCGCCGGACTGCGAAACGGCGATAACCAGAATGTCCTTGTCCACGATCCTGGCGCGGTCGGAAAATTCAGAGGCGAAATCCACCGAGGTCGGCAGGCCGAAATTCTCGAACACATACCGGCCGACCAGGCCGGCATGATAGGCCGTGCCGCAGGCGATGATCTGAACGCCCTTTATGCTCCTGACAAGTTCCGACGGCAGGTTGATCTCCCGCTGGAGGATGTCCCCTTTCAGCGGCAGCAGGCGGCCCCTCAAAGTGTTCTCGACGGATTCCGGCTGCTCATGGATCTCCTTGAGCATGAAATGCTTATAGCCGCCTTTTTCGGCCATGGTGGAATCCCATTGTATGACGACCGGGGTCTGCTCCACTTTTTTACCCTGGAAATTAAAATAGGAGACCGAATCCGCTTTTACCGCGGCGATCTCCCCGTCGTTCAGGAATACGGATTTCTTGGTGTATTTCAGGAACGCGGACACATCCGAAGCGATAAAATTCTCGCCTTCGCCGAGGCCGATGACCAGCGGACTGTGCTGCCGCGCGGCCAGCAGCATATTGGGGCATTTGGCCCAGAGCACGGCCAGGGCGAACGAGCCGTGAAGCTCCGCTATGGCGCGCCTTACGGCTTCAAAAAAAACGGGTTCGAGAATGGCGCCGCGGGCGGCGGCCCCGGACACATTAAGAGCCTTTAATTTTTCTTCTATGAGATGGACCACGGTCTCGGTGTCGGTCTCGGACTTGAACTTATGTCCGCTCTTCAAAAGCTTTTCTTTTATATCCAGATAGTTCTCAATAATGCCGTTGTGGACTATGACCACCTGGTTGCCGCAGTCCGTATGCGGGTGGGCGTTGTCCTCGGAAGGGACGCCGTGGGTGGCCCAGCGGGTGTGCCCTATGCCGACCGTTCCTTTCTTAAGAGGGTCCTTGGCTATAAGCTCATCCAGGGCATCCACGCGGCCGCTGACCCGCTTAAGATAAAGTCCATTATCGGGCTTTATCCCGGCCACGCCGCAGGAATCATACCCGCGGTACTCAAGCCTTTTAAGGCCGTCCACCAGGATGTCGGTGGCTTTTCTTGCGCCGATATAACCGGTTATTCCGCACATAGTAAGGGTATAGGGGCCGGGGAAGCCGGTATAGCCGCAAAACAACTGTCATATACCGCCCCGCCGATCCGCCTATTTCCTCCTGTTAGAACAAAATTTTTGTAACTCGTCTCCGAACACGCCGTCCCGTCTTTACTGCATCAGCCTTTTCATCTCCGACACGGCGTTCTTAAGGCCGACAAAAACAGCCCTGGAAATGATGGAATAACCGATATTAAGGCAATCCATGCCCTCGATCCTCGCCACAGGCACCACATTGTAATAATCCAGGCCGTGTCCGGCATGCAGCCCCATCTTAAGCTCTTTGACCAGGAAAGAAGCCAGCTGCAGTTTTTCCAACTCCCTGGCCTGCAGCTTCCTGCCCCAGGACTCGCAATAAGCGGTGGTGCAGAGTTCGATGCTGTCGGCGCCGATGTTATGCGCCGCGCGGATGGCCTGCGGCTCAGGAGCCGTAAAAAGACTTACTTCGATGCCGGACTTTGAAAGGCCGCGGATGATCTTTTCAAGTTCCGAGAGCTTGCCGGTCATCTTCAGGCCGCCCTGGGTGGTTACTTCATCCGCGGCTTCCGGCACTATGCAGACCGAATCCGGCCTGACCCTGAGCGCCAGTTTTTCCATTTCGGCGGTGGCGGCCATCTCAAGATGGACGATGCCCTTGACTTCATGCCTGACCCTTTCAAGGTCGGAATCCTTTATATGCCGGCGGTCGCCGCGCAGATGCATGACCACCATGTCAGCTCCGGAACTGAGCACCACGCGCGAAGCTTCCACGGTATCGGGATTTTTTTCGTTGCGCGCGTTCCTTAAAGTGGCGATATGGTCGATATTAACTCCCAGTTTTACATTTCTCATAAATTCCTCCGTTAAAATTTCTTTCTCTCTCAATGCTTGCGCAGGCGCCGTACCAGAACACCGGCCTTGAAGACGGCCGAACTCCCTCTCACCGCAGCTTTTTAAACCCGGAACCGCCTCGGAGACGGTTGCCGGTCACCGCCCGTTACATGCCGGCACGGCGGCTCCGGCATGTTTTTTATAATGCCGTATCAGGTCGTCCGCGATGGTCTTGATAACGGCGCGCGATTCCCCTTCCACCAGAATGCGCAGCAGCGGCTCGGTGCCGGAGTACCGTATAAAAATACGGCCGTTGCCTTTAAGCTTGACCTCGTGTTCCAGGATCTTATCGTTAAAACCGGGGACCTTGTCAAGCGGGGGTTTATTGGAAACTTTCAGCGACCCCACCACCAGAGGGTAGCGTTTCCAAAGGCCTTTGAAATAGCTGAAAGGCCTGCCCATATCCCTCACCGCGGCGAGGATCTGGAGGGCCGTAAGTATTCCGTCGCCGGTAGGCGCGAACTCCCTGAAAATTATATGCCCGCTGGACTCGCCGCCTATCTTCAGATCGCCTTTTGCCATGGCGTCGGTGACATTTTTGTCGCCCACAGGAACCTGTATGACCTTGATCCCGGCGTCGGCGAAGTGTTTTATAAGCCCGTAATTGGACATAAAGGTCAGGACCGCTTTACTGTTGGTCAGCCTGTTCTTCACGGCCATATACGGGGCGGCTATGGAGATCAGGTCGTCGCCGTCGAGGAGCCTGCCTTTTTCGTCCGAGAACATACAGCGGTCGGCGTCGCCGTCCAGGCTGATCCCGCAATAGGCGCCGGAACGAAGGGTCTCTTTCTGCATGGCCCCGGTATAAAGGGCCCCGCAACCGATGTTGATGTTTTTACCATCCGGGTCCGCGCCCATGACCGTTATGTCCGCGCCCAGTTCCCTGAATATTTTGGGCGCCGTCTTGTAGGCCGCGCCGTTGGCGCAGTCCAGGACGATCTTGACGCCTTTCAGGGAAAAGCCTTTCGGCAAAGTTCCCTTAACGAAATCCATGTAATCGCGGGAATAATCCTTTTTCTGGATAGCGTGTTTTATGCGCTTGAAGACCAGCGGCTTGCCGCTTAAAAGAAGGGCCTCTATCTTCTTCTCGATAGCGTCGCTAAGCTTAAGCCCGTCGCGCGAGAAAAATTTTATGCCGTTGAATTCCGGCGGGTTGTGGCTGGCGGAGATCACGATGCCGAAATCTGCGTTCTCGCGCTTCACCAGGTAAGCCACGGCCGGGGTGGAGATAACGCCGAGGTCCAGGACCTTGAACTTATTGGCCCAGATACCCTCGACCAGCGCCTTTTTAATGCGCTGACCTGAAGCGCGGGAATCCATCCCTATGAGGACCACTGGCTTGGAGCCCGGATGCCTGTTGTAATTGGCCAGCACCTTGGTCGCGGCATAGCCGATCTTGCTTATAAAATCCTCTGTAAAAGGATATTCCCATGGAATACCCCTGATCCCGTCGGTCCCGAATAATTTACCCATAAATTCGACAGCTCCAGCCGCAATATTCCATCCCGCCTTTTTGCCTAAGCGAACCTCAATATTATATTATATTATCGTTGTGAGCGGGAACATCGCCCAAATCGCCATGCGGCGCGATTCGGGTGCGACAATCAGGGAAAGTTATAATTCCTTTTTGTTAAAGAGATTTCCGCTTCGAGGGGTTCAGCGCGGCGACCAAGCGAAGCGCAGGGAGCAAGCGACGATGTAACGGGGGGTAGGGGAAACCGCAATGCGGTGTCCCCTGTGGCAAATCCCCTGGAAGGGGTGCCGAGAGCCCCCCTTGTGGGACACCGGGCGTCACCTTATCAAAGCCCGGCGGTAATCGCCCAAATCGCTATGCGGCGCGATTTGGGTGCGACAAGGGAGAGGTGTGTGAGCGGTTGAAACAGCAGGTCTCGAAAACCTGTAAGGGTAACACCTTCGTGGGTTCGAATCCCACCCTCTCCGTTTCTTACTCAGTCCCCCCTTTACTGCTGTTCCGAATTATCGTTGAGCGGGCGGCAAAGAATTGTCAGTTTCCCCAGTCTGGATTCCGCGGCGGGGTATTTTGCGGCCCAAACACGAATTCCTTCAAGTGCGCTACCAGATGTTCCGGAACTACCAGCCGTAAAGCACGACTTGCAGACATGGACTTTCATTTTCCGGATTCCAGCAACCTCGCGACAGCCACATCCTCATAATCCTGCGAAAACATAAAAGTGAGCTGTTCGGGACTGATCCTAAATTCGTGTTTTTCAAGTATCGCGTAAACGCCATTTATCAACGGATAGAAACCGGAATTCTTATTCTTTTTGAGAAAAATTTCGTAACTTGTTTTTAAGGATTGATCGATCAGCCCATCACCTTCTCCGTAGTACAAGTTATAAGCTCTCGTATTATCCAAGCCATATAGATAAACCGAGACTAATTCGTGCAATTCAGGATTCACTTCATTTTGTATTTCCGGCAGCTGAGCGTGACTTTCAGCGAACTTCTCAAACCGGATAATTCGCCTCCGTAATTCCTCCCAAGTTATGCCGAGTGATGCGTCTCCTGCAATTGTTTCTCTATGCTCCGTCACATAGAACTTTATATAGTCCAGCAAAGCCGCTGAGACGCCGGATGCTGTTGCTAATAGAAAGTCTAAATTCATTTGCAAATACCACTCGCCTTCTCCATAGTAAAAGCCTATGCCGCAACGATGATATTCTTCCAACTTTCTCAAAGCGATAGCCGACTGCGAGCGAATTTTCTCCGCATCTGCTGTGTGCATCTCTGCAAATTTATCCAGCGGATCACCATTGTAATTTTTTATGATGCGACTCAACTCGTTCAATAGAACTTGGGAGTCTCGATCCTTATGAAACACATAGTCGAACTCTTGCACCACGTTCTCATAAAACTTTCTAAAAGTTCGGAATCCCTCCCCATGCAAATCCGCGCCGTTCTCAAATTCTGTAAGGTAGTTATTTCTTGCGGCTAAAATAGATTCCGGCGAGATGGGATTAAGAGTTTGCAAATATTTTTCATAAGCCGGCACTTTTGTGTCCACCTGAGGGATATTTTCCGAAACTGGTGTTAGGACCAAGTTTTGTGGAGAGTGCGCGGTTTTTGGATGCGGGTAGAAACTCAACATGCCAGAGTCGAGTTTTTTGTTATAAAAACACAAGGTTAACAGAACAAGTACAATAAAAAGCACAATTGAAACTAAGAATTTTTTTCTTACCATATTAATCCCCCCCTATCCCACATCCCGCGCTCGTCGACCTTGAAATCGGCGGAATTCGAGAAAGGTGTAAGGCACTTTTTTGAAAGACCGCCGTTACGGCCGAAAGCCGATGGCCCGCCTCGGCTTCTCCGGGAGGTCCATTAGTTCATGTATCGCTTCAAAAATGGCCTCGATCTTATGGTCGTGAGATTGTATGCGGCGCTCCAAATCTTTAATCTTGCCGGCCAACTCTTTATGCGCGGAAAGCATCTGTCTAATTTTTACGAAAGTTCGCATTATCGCAATATTTACCTGAATGGCCCGTCTGCTGTGCAGCACGCTGGACAGCATCGAGACCCCCTGCTCGGTGAAAGCATAAGGCATATACCGCCGGCCGCCCCAACTTGAGGTCACAGATTGTGACCTCAAGTTTACAAACTCCATCTCATTTAACTGGAACACAAAGTCTTCTGGAAACCGCAAGCTATTTCTTTTGACAGCTTGGATTAAAACCTTTGTCGCAACCCCATACATCTGCGCCAAATCCACATCCAACATGACCTTATGGCCACGGATTAAAAATATTTTCTTCTCTATTGTAGTCGCGGATGTTGCCGCGCAAGCCGGGGTTATCCTGCCGCCACTTCGACGCGGTCTTTCCGAACAAGGCAACGTTGAGCATATCCGCCTCGCTGGCATAAACCGTGTCGATCTGTTTTTTAGTAAGTTCAGGCGGGATCAGGCGTTCTTTTATAGCGTCGGTATGGATACAGTAATTAACCTTCGCCAGGGTGCGCTGTATACTCCATCCCGCCTTCAGTTTGAGCGTCTCGGCTTCTTTAAGCCGTTGGAATTCCCTTATAAGATAGAGCTTAAATTCAGCACTGATCCACATACCGAACTCGAAAGCAATATCCTTATGTGCGAAAGTGCCGCCATATCTCCCGGCGACAGCCTTTAACCCGACAGCTTGCGTTTTCTCGACCCAATCCTTTACGCTCAATTTATAGCTATTCAGGCCCACCTGACTTTTAATTATGGCGAATTCGCCATAATTAAAATCCGGGTTGTATATGGACTCCCAGATTCCCAGGAACTCTACTGTGTTCCTATTACGGAGCCAGTCCGAAATAAAGAAGTCTCCGTCTTTTGCCTTCAACATATAGGTCAGCGAAATATAATCGCCGCCCGAACCAGAAACAACGGTAACAGACGTCCCTTGCACATTTATGATCACCTGCTTATATTTAGCCATAACGCCCCCTTGCGTAGAAATAGCATAACAGACGACCCCGACAGCGTCCTGTCGCGATGAAGATGGCAAATTTCCACAATTTTCCTCAATTGTGCCCCCAGTGGTGACACAATTTAATTTTAGCCGTACCCTATGGAATTTCTCGCACATCTGTGCGAGTTTTCCAGGCCTCAAAGTTTAATCAGCAATTGCGTAATTAAACTTTATGGGGTTAAAGTTTAATTAAATGGTCCATAATCAGACTTTTGCGGGCAAATTCGAATCCCGTTGACCTCTGAATCGCGGGATTCGAAATTTAGGGGTTTTAGCGGGGGTCCGGGACAGCTGAGAGGTTTTTTTCATTCCCGTCACCTTTAGTCCGAAAGAGGCCTAAGACCAGTTCGAAGGCAGGGATAAGTTGAACTTTCCCAATGAGGCGGGAAAATAACTTTTGTCTTTTGCCGGGCATAAACCGCCAGTTATTTATAAAAAACTAGCGCAGTCTTCGGGATAACATCCGGCACTACTTTACCTCACACCCTGCGGATTCTTTACAAGCGCACCCCGATCGTCTTTTGAAGCGGACATAGTTCAGGCGCCGCCTTCAAACCGGATCCGGCCTGGGGCCGGATATGCCTTAAAGGCCTATTGGGGCGTAGGTCCATTTATTTCCTGAAAATGCCCCAATAGGCACTTACGATTTTTTCGCCCGGCTGGTATGCTCTGAATGTAAGCACCGGCCTTTATGGGCCTATCGTCGGGAGGAAAAGTATGGTTTCAAAAAAATCAGTGGCGGTAATACTGGCCCTGGCGGCTTCGGCCCTGCCGGGACGCGCGATATACGCCGACGAATTGTCGACGCTCTCCGGTCTGGCGAATGGAACAACGACCAAGACGGCCCTGCCCGTCGTTAATCCTCCCGAAGCTCCCGCGCCTGCGGCGTATGCCGGTTATAAACGAGCGCCGGGCAAGAATATTACGGGGGATTATTACTCCGCCATCACAGCAGTGGCCGCCGCGGGTGCCGGCGACGACGCGAAATATAAAAAACTCTCCGGCTACAGGATACTTTTCGTTCCCGGCTTCATGACCAATCCTTCGGTAGACCCCGACCTGCTTTATAAGGAGGGGGGCGCGATCAATTTGATGAAAGGCGTCATGCCCACTTATTTCGAGGAACAGATCACTTGGCTCCGTGCCAGCGGTCTGGATGCCGGCATAGTAGATATAGAGTCGGAAGCCGGTATAAAACATAATGCGGAACTGATAGCCGCGCAAATATCCAGGTCCCCCAAGCCCGTCATAATTTTCAGCCACAGCAAAGGCGGCCTTGACACGCTGGAAGCTTTGATCCGGCGGCCCGACCTGCGCCGCAAGGTGCGGGGGCTCGTTTCAATACAAAGCCCTTACTTCGGCACGCCAGTCGCGGACTGGGTGCTGCTCGGCCGGCACTCCCTGTCCCCCGCCTCGGCCGCCGCGCTGAAACTCCTGGGCGGCAACCTGGAGTCGGTAAAAGACCTGTCCGTTAAAAGCCGCATGGATTATCAGGCCGAAAACGCCGGGCAAATAGCGGCAATAACGGCGGCCATCCCCACTATCTCATTCGGCGCGTGGAAAAACGAGGAGAAGGGCGCGATGGATTCGCTCTTCGAACCTACCCGCGATCTGATGCTCGGCTGGGGAATCAAGAGCGACGGACTGGTTCCGGTCGACAGCGAGATGCTGCCCGGCGCCAACCAGATCGCCATAGAAGGTCTTGACCACCTTGCGACCGTTATCAAGGTGCAGAAACCCGCGTTCGAAAGAGTGAATTTTATCAGGACGCTGCTTACGCTGCTTATGAACAAAGGCGTCCCGGCTCTTGAAGAGAGCAAACCGGAAAATGTCGGCGGACTGATACATACCGGCGACCCGGCCGAGCCTATGCATTTCGGCCGCGTGGACATAGCGCCGGATTCGGACCTGCGCGGCATAGCGTACCGCGGCGGCCAGCCTGCGCCCGCGACTTATAGATTCCTCAAGGACCGGGGAGTGGACACCATCATTAATATAAGGAATATGACCCTCCCGGACTGGAAACAGTGCAAAAAGATCGGCATCAAATGCGTAAACCATCCTATCTGGGCTTTGGATCCGGATATCCTGGGCGGCGTCACGATCGGCGACAAGGAACTGGGCGGCATTGTCCTGCATGAAAATAAATACTTTCTGGCGGCCTATCGCACCGCCGTGAAGGAGCTCAAGGCCGGCAGGACGATCTACATACACTGCCAGGGCGGGACCGACAGGACCGGCGCGGTGGCGGCGGCGTTAATGATACGCAGCTACGCCTGCGGGAAAAATTTTAACAGCCCCGAATTAAGGGACAACGTTATGGCTACCATGCAAACCTTCGGTTTCTGGAACCATGTTTTCCCTTCCTGGGGGGTGGAGATCAAGGACTGGGTGAACAATTTCCAAATACATAAGGAATGGATCTGTAAATAAGGCCGGAACGTTCCGGCTTTGAACATGGCGCCGGATTTCCGGCGCGCAGGAGGAGAAACAAATGAACACAAAAAGATCGTTGGCGGTAATTCTGGTTTTGGCGGCCTCGGCCCTGTCGGCGCGCGGGGCCTATGCCGATGAGTTGTCGGAACTTTCCAATTTGGCGAACGGAACAACGGCCAAAGGCGCTCTGCAGACGCCCTCCGCGCCCGCCGCCGCGGCTCCTATACCTTCTGCCGGATATAAAAGAGCTCCGGGCAAAGACATTACGGCCGAGTACAAAACCGTCCTCAGCGCGGTCGCCAAAGCCGGCGCGGGGGCGGCCGACATAAAGTATAAAAAACTTTCCGGCTACAGGATGCTTTTCGTTCCCGGCTTCATGACCAATCCGTCCATCGATCCCGCCCTTGTCTATAAATCGGGAACAGTTACGGGTCGGCCTGGAAAAACCCTCATGCCCACCTATTTCGAGCAGCAGATCACCTGGCTCAGGGCTAACGGCCTGGACGCGGGGATAGTCAATATAGAGTCGGAAGCCGGCATCAAATATAACGCCGGCCTTATAGCCGCGGAGATAGCCAAATCTCCCAAGCCCGTAATAATTTTCAGCCACAGCAAGGGCGGCCTGGATACGCTGGAGGCTTTGATCCAGCGGCCCGACCTGCGCCGCAAGGTGCGTGGACTCGTTTCCATACAAAGTCCGTACTTCGGCACGCCGGTCGCCGACTGGGTGCTGCTCGGGCGGCACTCTTTATCCCCGGCGGCGTCCGCGGCGTTAAAACTTATGGGCGGATCCATTGAATCCGCGCAAGACCTGTCGGTTAAAAGCCGCATGGACTACCAGGCCAGAAACGCCGGGCAAATAGCCGCGATAACGGCGGCCATCCCCACTATCTCCTTCGGCGCCTGGAAAAATGAGGAGAAAGGAGTCATGGACACGCTTTTTGAAACTACCCGCGACCTGATGCTCAGTTGGGGCATCAAGAACGACGGGCTGGTCCCGGTCGACAGCGAGATGCTGCCCGGCGCCAACCAGATAGCCGTGGAAGGCGTTGATCACCTTGCGACCACCATCAATGTCGACAAACCGGCGTTCAACAGACGGGATTTCATCAAAACGCTGCTTGCACTGCTCATGGATAAAGGCGTCCCGGCGCTCGAAGAACCCGCTCCTGCGCCGGAACCGCCGTATTACTCCGGTTTGGAGGAATTTATGGAATACGCGGCAAATATGCCCAAAGCGCCCGCCGGCAACGACCTTTTTCAGGATACCGTGGCGCAGTTCGGCTATGACAGGCCGCCGGTCAATAAGGACAAATATAAGTTCCCGATCAAGAACTTCGGCCCCATAAAACTTTCAAGCAAACCGGCGGCCAGATTGATGGAAGAGACGGCTTTCCGCGGAGGTCCGATCGAAGGCGTGTCGGACGACATGAGCTACAAATTGCTGAAAGCCGTGGGGGTGCGGACCATCGTAAGCCTCCAGACCATACATCCGGCCAATCAGGAACAATGCGCCAAGTATGGCCTGACCTGCAAAAATTTCGGGATACTGCCGCTGGATATGCTGTCCTGGCGCGACAGTGCCAGTTTCCACGAGGGCTTTCAGTTCGCGGCTGATGAGCTGAAGGCAGGCAGAAAGATCTATGTCCACTGCCTGGCCGGAAACGACAGGACCGGGATCTTTGTCGCGGCTTTAACCATCAGAGGCCGGGCCTGCGGTCTTCAAAAACTGGACGCAAAAGCCAAAAACGAGGTGCGCGAGGCCGCGCGCGACGCCTGGAAAGAATTCAGGTTATGGAACAAATGGTTCCCCAAATGGACGGCGGAAGTGGACGGCTGGGTGGATAATTTTGAACAGAACAGGGAGTGGCTCTGTAAATAACCGGGCGGATGTTTCCCCGAGGAAAGCATTATGAAAAAAATATCTCGGATCGCGGGATTGGTGGTTGCGTCGGGATTATTCGCGTGCGCGCGGGGTTCGGCGGAGCTTGCCGTATGCCCGGCGGGATCAACGGGACCGCAGGCGTGCGCGCGGGACTCGGCGGCCGCGACGGAGCTTGCCGCGCTCTTACAGCCGGGAAACCCGAGCGCGGAGATCCCGCTTCCGGCGGTTTTGGCGCCTGAACCGGTTAAGACCGGGGTCCTTACGGTGTACGCCTATCCGCCCACCTTTCCGCAAGACTGGACCTCTCCCAAAGGGATGCTTGGCAGCATGCTCGGGTCCGAGGTAAAAAAACAGCTCTACTCCACGAAGACCGGTTTTATTTCGGATTTTAAGGAACCCGGCACGGTCGACGACAATTATAAGTCCGCCGTGGGCCATGTGGAGGCGCATGTTAAATGCACCCTGCCCGAAGGCGGCCTTTACGATGTCTGGACAGGCATGGTGGGCCGCAAGATGATGAGCGCGGATATCGATGTCCTGTCCAATAAAAAACTCGGGATGGGCGCGATGTTCCACGCCTTTGTGGACGGTTATCTCGCCAACGGAGAAGAGAACATCTGGCGTCTTGTGAACTATACAAGCGCCTCCGGGAACGCCCCCCGTTACTGGGAACAGGAAATAGATCCCCAGGCCTGCGGCAGGATCAAGGAAATGGTGGAATTTTACAGCAGTTTTCACTATAAACCCGGGACCACGCTGGCCCAGCTAGAAGCCCTGCCGCCTGAAAAGATCTTTTACTTCGATATAACCAAGGATCCGTACGAAACCTATCTGGCGCGCCGCCGGGCCGGGGATAAAACGCCGGTCGGGGCCGTTTGCGCCTCCTACAGCATGGCCCTGCTGAAAATAACCGGCAAATACGATTACTCGATAGACAAGCAATTCAGGTCCAATATCGAGGTGTCCGAGAAACTTATAGGCGGCATCCCTGACGAAACCGGCAAGATCCGCAGGGTGGAGATCTCCGACCTGCTGTTCGGCGAGCTTGGCGAAAACTGGACTTACCCGGGTTATAAGAATAGGCTGTATGACAGCTATGACCCTCAGCATATCTGGCAGTTCATAGGAGAGATAAGCGACTGCTCCTGGGGCGGGCCGTCATGCACTCCGGCGGCGCGCGAATGGCACGACAAGAACAAGAGCCGGGTCGGGTACATAGTGCAAAGAGCCGGGGTGCTTCTGCCCTACGCGCACGCCGACCGGAAGATCCCCTCTAATTTCCGTATGGAAGGCATCCATGTGAAATAGCGCCGGGAACGGACCCGTAAAGGCCGCGCGTTTTATGCGAACGCGCGGCCTTTGCTTTACGCGGACAATATATAATAAACTGAGTCCTTATGCAGGACAATGTCGTTTACTCTACCGATCCCGGCTGGAAGCCGCCGTGCCCGGCCTGCGGGAAAAGCCCCTGCTGTTGCAAGTCCCTCTCCGGCAAACCGAAGCAGACGGAACCGGCGCGGATCTCGTTTTGCCGCGGACACAAGGGCAGCGGCCTGACCATGATCGAAAGGCTGCAAATGCACCCCGCCGGCAAGGAAGAACTTCTGAAAAAATTAAAAAAGAAGCTGGGCGTGGGCGGCACGGTAAAACTGGGCGCGCTGGAACTCCAGGGCGACCACAGGGACGCGGTGGAAACCGAACTGAAGGAGCTAGGCTATAAAGTAAGGCGGAGACCGTGAATCATAAAGCGAAAATACTGGTGGTGGACGACGAGGTCCAGCTGTCCGAGATGATCACGGCGGCGCTTTCCGAGGAAGGCTATGACATAGCCGTCGCCTTCGACGGGGCGCAGGGCGTAAAAAAAGTAAGCGCGGAAAAGTTCGACCTCGCCATCCTCGACATCCAGATGCCGGTCATGGACGGCATAACGGCCCTGGGCGAAATAAAGAAGATAGATCCGGAAATAGAAGTGATCATAGCCACCGGGCACGGGACCATGGGCACCGCCGTCCAGAGCATGCGCAAAGGCGCGTTCGATTACATCCACAAGCCTTTCCAGATAGCCGAACTGATAGCGGTGGTGGGCCGGGCCCTGGAAAAAAGAAAGCTCAACGAGATCACAAAAGCCATTTTTTCGACCATCAAGTCGGATGAGCTGCTCCGTATCGTGCTCGATTCCATCACGGGGATCCTGAAAGCGGACGAATCCTTGCTGGTGCTGACGGACAAGGCCGGGAAGCCGTATATAGCGCTTTCGGACGGGCTGGAAGACGAAGCCCGTAAGGCTTCCCGCCTGGAAGTCTGCGCGCGCGTGTTTACCGGCCTGAGAGGCGGCGGGATCGAACCCGTGGTGCTTATAGAAAAACCGGCGCAGGATAACCGGTTCGCCGACATCCCCGGCGCAGGATCGGCGCAGTTTTCGATGCTGCTGCCCCTGATCGAGGACACGAAGCTGATAGGACTGATAAACATCAATCGCAGGCATGCCGAGGCGTATTTCACTGAAAACGATATCCAGCGGGCCAAGATCTTCGGTTCGCTGGTGAACCTGGCTTTGAGGAACGCCAACCTCTACAAACAGCTCCAGGAAACGCAGTTCCAGCTTGTCCAGGCGGAAAAAATGTCCGCGCTGGGCCAGCTGGCCGGAGGGCTCGCGCATGAGATAAACAACCCGCTCTCCGGCATTCTCGGCCTGACTCAGCTGGTCCTGGAAAAGATCCCGCCTGGCGGCGAGCACCGCCGCGATCTGGAAGATATTGAAAAAGCCGTGTTCCGCTGCAAAAAGATCATAACCTCCCTGTTATCCTTCGCGCGGCAGGAAAAGACGCGGATGGAATCCGTGAACATAAACGAGGCGATAGAAGAGACCCTGGTCCTTTGCGCCCGCCAGATGGAATTAAAGCGCCTGAAGATAGTCAGGCAGTACGGCGCCGAACTCCCTCAGGTACGCGCTGATTTCCAGCAGCTCATGCAGGTGTTCCTTAATCTGCTCACCAACGCCGGGGACGCCATGCAGGACGGCGGCACTCTCACGATCAGGACGCTGCCGGTGGAACTCGCCGACGGCGGGACCATGGTGGCTGTTTCTTTCTCGGATACCGGTTCGGGGATCCCGCGCGAGATCATGGCCAGGATCTTCGACCCGTTCTTTACCACCAAACCCGTGGGCAAGGGCACGGGGCTCGGCCTGTCGGTCTGTCTCGGCATTATAAACAAACACAACGGGACCATCACGGCGGAAAGCGAACCCGGCAAAGGATCCGTTTTCACGCTGCATTTGCCGGCATAAAATGTTGTAAAACGACATTTTATCGCACTATCACTTGCCGCAAGGTTCCCCGGGCCTAGGGGCCTGTCCGGGACAGGCTCCTAGAGAGCGTGGTACGGCAAAAATTTTTGCGGCGGGATTTTTTTAATTATTATGCCCAAAAAAGTACTCTTGGCGGACGACGAGGAGCTTGTCAGGAATTACATCACGCGGGCTTTATCAAGCCGCGGTTTTTCGGTGAGGACGGTGGACGACGGCGCCGCCGCCGTGGCCGCCATAGAAAAAGAAGATTTTGACGTGGTGATCTGCGACCTTAAAATGCCGGACCTGAGGGGAGAAGAGGTCATAAAAAAATTGAAAGCCCTGCGGCCGGGGGCCAAGGTCATAGTGATAACCGGCTCGGTCTCTAATATTTCAAGCCACCTCGTTCCGGGAACGGAGGTCGACGGCGTCCTGATAAAGCCCTTCGGCATAGGAGAAATAAGGGACCTGGTAGAAAAAATCACAAAGGCCGGGAGCTGAGGGGCGGAAATTGCCCCCATCGGACCTCACGCAGGACCTAACCTGAAAGTTTCAAATAAAAACCACATTAACCTAAAGCAACCCGCACTCTTGCGCCGCTTTCCTCTCTTCTTCCATGACGGTACTCACCGCTTCCTCGTCCTTTGCGGACAGCACCGGAGCCTCGGCCGCCCTGTAAAACTCGTCAAGCAGCCGGTAAAATCTTCTTTTTACCTGCGGATCGCTTATTTCGGCGCCGGGATTGCGGGTGAGGACGGAACTGGAAAAATCCGGGTCGCGCATCCGCAGCGCCCAGTATTTGGCTTTGGCCTCCACCGTTGAGGCTTGACGCACAGCCAGCCTGGAACGCAGGACGACGCAGCCGCCGGCCCCGCCGCTCGCCGGAGCGTCCCTGAAATCCGCGAATGAGGGGGCCTTCGCCTCCTCCCCGAACATGCCGGCCAGGGCCGCCGGGTCCGGCATCTCGAACTCGAAATCGGGATGCTCGGAAACCATATCCCACTGCCTTTCGGTCTCCGCCTCTATAATATGCAGCACCGCGCCGGTCTGCGAATCTATCATCTTGGCGATTATCTTCAGATGATCCCTGGTGCCGAAAACCATCCCGATTATGATAGCGTCCGTGGAAGGCATAGCGCCTTCCTTGCGCGCGCCCCCCTCCTCGGAGATGCCGGACTGCGACAGCCTGTGCTCCTGAAGGACCTTGTCGAGCTGGCCTCTTTCCAGCATATTAACCTTTCCGGAATTGACCAGGCAGGTAAGCAGCCTCTCCGAAACATACTCGCTTTCCTCGCGGGAAGTCCTGGCCTTGCGCGAAAACGAAAGAACGGCGATATTTTTAACTTTGTTGGTGGCGGAGTACCTGGCGATCTCGTTCGCCATGGTTTTATAAATATCTCCGGCGGAAGCCGGCCGGGAAACGCTTAACAAAACGCACAAAGCGGAGGAACAGATCTTTATCGGAGTCGAGGCAAGAATGTTCATATCCCCTCCAGTCCTTCCCTGCCGAAATAGTTTAACAGGCGGAGATATGGAAAACACCATTAAATTGTCAAATTTCCATCAAATGTCGTTTTACGACATTTGATCGCACCCCCTTAGCACAAGGTAAAAATTTTTGTCGCAAAAATTTTTACTCGAACTTATAACCGTGGCCGGTTACGCTTATTATGTGGGCGCCTATTCCGGCGCCGAGTTTTTTACGGAGGGAGGAGACATGGACGCCCACGGTATGCGGGTCATTGTAGCTGGCGGGATCGTAGCCCCAGACGGTTTCAAGCAGGTAAGGCACGCTTAAAAGCCGGCCTTCCCCGGTTATCAGCGTGATCAGCAGGTCGAATTCCTTCCTGGTAAGACTGATAACCTCGTCTTTTATGGTTACGGTGCGTCCGGACGGATCGATAAGCATTCCAAGTCTGGAGATCCGGCCGGTTTTTTCCCGGAAAGCCTCGTACCGCTGCATCACGACCTTCATTTTCGCGAGCAGCACCGGGAACGAAAAAGGTTTAAGGATGTAATCATCGGCTCCTTTATTATAGCCGGCCAGGATATCGTCCTCGCTTATTTTACTCCCGGAAATTATGATGACCGGAACGGCCGAAAGCCCGGGGGTTTCTTTTATGACCTTGCACAGGGCGAAGCCGTCCAGCCCCTTCATTTCCGCGTCGGTGATCACCAGGTCGGGACTGGATTCCCTGGCAAGGATGACGGCCTCGGAACCGCTGTCGGTATACACCACCTGGAAACCGCGGCCCTGGAGGTACCTGCGGGTGGAGTCGAGAACCACCTTATCATCATCGACAAGTAAAATTTTGACGGCCATAGGAGCGGTTTCTCCTATGATACTATATTTCTCCCGCTCCTTTCAGTCCGGCGGAAACGCGGCAGCGGTCCTTCTACCCGCCGGCCGCCGCTTTTTTCGCCTTCCCTTCCACATGCGGGTCCACCAGCAGAACGGCGTAAATTTCCGCGCTTAAAGCCAGGATCGCGCGGGTAACCAACAGGCAGGCCGCGCCGTAGGCGTTCCACAGGAATCCGCCCAGCATCGGCCCGAGCGTTTCGCCGAGGTTCTCTCCGATGGTCATAGTGCCTATGGTCTGGGCCCGGCGGGAGCGGTCTGCGCCGGAGATCTTCGCCATCAAAGCCCCCCACGCCGGCCGGAACGCGGCTTTGCCCGTGTCGTCTACGATCTTGCCGACCGCCACACCCGCAAGGCCCGGGAAGAAAAGATAGAGCAAGGAAGAAAGGGTATTGGCGGCGCTGCGGACAAGAAGAACGAGCTTGCGGCTGACATTGTCGGAAAGCCAGCCGAAAAGCGGCCCGGAGACCAGCATAAGCGTGGTCGAGACGCCGAAAATGAGGCCCGTCTGGGCCTCGGTAAGCCCCGCATACTTGGTCGCCAGAAGGGGGAACAGGGAATTAAGCATCGCGCTGGTGCTTGTGATCAGGAAACCGAACCCCGCGAAGATCAGAATGGGGAATTTGGGGGCGGGCGCCCCGGCCTGCGCGGGTCCGGGCCCGGCGCCGGCCGCGGCCTTTTCGGGCGGGATCGAACGGGGAAGCTCCCTGGTGTAACGCAGGACCACGTAAAAAGGCAGGACGGAAAGCGCGAAAGCGCAGAGAAAAACGATCTTATAATCGGCGAGGGTCCAGGCAAGCAGCAGGCCCGCGGCCGTTTTGCCAAGGGCGCCGGCGGTGTAGCGCGCGGTCCAGTACCAGGAAAAAGCGGACGCCACGGATTTTTCCCCGCCGCGCTCGGCCAGCATGGAATTAATGGCGGGGTCCCGCAGGGATTCTATCATGCCGTGCAAGAACCGTATGGCGTACAGCTGCCACGCGACGGTCGAGAACGCCAGCAGGAACGCCAGCGCGCTCCTTAAACCGATGGCAAGGCCCAGACTCCGCTTAAAACCGAAGCGGTCGGCGAACCGGCTCATGAACGGCTTAAGGGAAACCTCGGCTACCGCATTCACGCTGAACAACACTCCGATGGCGGTCATGCTCATGCCGAGGTGATAGGCATAGAGGGGCAGGGCGAAACTGACAAGTCCGAAGCTCAGCCGCGACAGGAAACCTTCCCCTATTAGAGCCAGAAGTTCCGGGGACGCGCGCGGCACTTTTAATTTCATTTAACGCTCCCTAGGGAAGGCAGGGTCAGTGAAATTTCCCCGGCGGCGTATTTTTCAATATAATCGGACACGGCCTCAGCCGCGTTCGGCGCGCCTTTATAGCCGGGGAAGCAATTCACATCCACAACAAAAGGCCCTTTAGGTGTTTCAATAAGGTCCAGGCCGTACAGACCGAGGCCGAAAGCCCTGCCGCAGCGCAGGGCCAGGTCGCGCTCGGCGGGCGTGACCGGACACGAGCGGCCCGGTATCGAATAACTGACGGACGAGAAAGGCTTGCGTATGGCGAACACCCGGTCCCCGGCGACATAAAGCCGCAGGTCCTCTCCCGTGCCTTCAAGGAACTCCTGGATCAGCATCGGCCCCTCCGGGGCCGGCAGCGCCCGGACTTCTTCCGGCGTCTTCACCACTTTAACGCCTATTCCGCGCCAGCCCATGCAGGGTTTGACTATGAGCGGGGTTGTTTTGACCAGAGCAAGCAGCAGGCTCATCTCGCCAGTGACCCAGGTCCGCGGAGACGCAATGGCGCCGGAGCGCAGATACTGGCAGGCTATGATCTTGTTGCGGGCCGCGGCGCTGGACGGGTACGGATTCAGGATCCTGGCCCCGCGCGCGTGAAGCACGCCGGCCAGGCTGAGGGAAAGGCCGGTATAGGATTTAAGGAGATAGAGAGTGTCCTCCGTCCCCAGGCCGTCCAGGTGCGTCAGCAGCTCCTCGGCGATCATATTTTCGACCGCATAGCCCCTGTGCGACAGTATCTCCGAAACATCCGTAACGATCTGGCTGGGCACGGGCGGATCCCGCCTGGCGGCCATAAAACAAAGCTTCATAGTTCCTCCCGGGTTAATTCCAGGTCATCCTCTCAAGATCTATCAACACTCTGCCCTGCCGCCACCCGTCTGAAAGGCGGTACCAGGCGTCGGTGGTGATCCGGCCGAAAAGGCTGCCGCTGTCGACCCCGCAAAATTTACGGATGGTCTCCTCCCCGCCCTGGGTAAAAACATGGTGCTGCAGCTCGACCGCGGACGGATCTTTTTGCTCATTGAAGAACAGCGCCGCCGCCACGGCAAGTCCAAGGTTCCTGGGCTCCGTTCCGGCCTCAAGCGCCAGCCGGGCGGTCCCCACCAGCCTGTCGTCGGCTTTAAGTTTCCGGCCGGGCTCGCGGCCCACGCGGCTGATAAGGTCGCATAACTGCGGATTGCTGATCCGTTCCAGCACTTCCTGGCGATCGCTCTCATCACCCGCTATCTCGCCGCCGTAGCGGGCCGCGAGCCCCTGCTGGCCTTCCTTTAAGACCTCGGCCACGACGGCGCGGATCTGCGGGTCCCTGACGGCCGTATGGATGTACCTGTAACCTTTCATGTGGCCGAGGTAAGCGGCCGCGGCGTGCGCGGCGCTGAACATAGACAGCTTTTTATGGACCCAGGCCTCGTATCGATCCGTCACCATGATCCCAGAGATCTGGGGCAGCGGAACGCGCAACCCGGCGCCGTCGACTATCACCCTGGAGTAAGCGTCGCCCACGAACACCAGCGGTCCGCCGGAAGCGGGGTCGCCTATGCGCTGCGTAACGGCCCTGGAGATCAGGCTCCCGGCGAAACCGTACCGGTCCAGCGGAAAATCCTGCGGCAGATGCTCTCCGGCATATTCACGCAGCAGGGAACCGGCGTTCACGGAATTCTCAAAAGCCAGGATGTTGACCGGTTCCGCGCGGCGCCGTATCCCGGCGGCGAGGAACCGGGAAATGCTTTCAAGATTGGCGCAGCCGACCGAGGTTATAACCAGGCCCGCATCCGATATTTCCCAGGCCACGCGCTCGATGTCGCCCGCGGCCACGGCGCGCACGCCGTCGACCCTGATATCCCTGGTTTCTCCGCGGCCCACCAGCCGCACGACATAGCCGCCCACCCGGTTTAAATGGTCCCTGAGCGCGGGACTTCTGGCCACAAAAACGACCTCGTGTCCCGAATCGCGCAAAAGCTGGCCGGCCAACCCGCAGCCTATCCGTCCCGCGCCGAAAATCACCGTTTTCATATTTTTTTATTCAAAAGCTGAAGCCCTTTATGATAAATGTAATCCGCCAGCCGGAGCGCCGCGTCCGGCACGCCTTTAAATCCTGGAAAACTTTGCACATCCACGATATAAGGTTCGCCATCGCTCATCACTATATCCAGCCCCAGGATCTTAACGCCGAAAGCGGCTCCGCAACGGACGGCGTAATCGCGCAGGGAGGGCGTAACCGTCAGCGGGGAGCCAAGCTTCTCCTCATATGTCTTGGCGGGCCATTTGCGCAGCACGCCGAACACCTGGCCGTCTATCACATAAAGCTTATGGTCCATCCCATCCGGTTTGCGGTACCGCTGGGCAAAAAACGGGGCCCGGCGTGATAAAGGATCGATGAGTTCGCTCTCGTCATGCGCCACGCGCACTCCCTCTCCGTCCCTGCCGCGGTACGGTTTGACGACCAAAGGCCCGTCTTTGAGCAAAGGAGCGAGCTTGCGCAGGTCCGCCGTCACATAAGTTTCCGGCACCGGCAGCTGCGCGGCCTTAAGGATCCCGGTGGAGGCGATCTTGTCCCGCAGGATGACGGAAGCAGGATAAGGATTGATGATCACGGCGCCGGCCGCGTGCAGTATTCCCGCAAGCCCCAGCCCCATATCGCTGGTATCCTTCAGCACATAAAGATCGTGCACGGGACGGAGCTGGCAGAGATGGTTCAGCCGGTCCTCCGGACAGATAACTTCCACTTCTACGCCGAATTCCGTAAGCAGCCGCACCACTTCCGGCATCACAAGGCTTTTACGGCCGCCGCCGGAGCGCGGCATGATCATGCCTATCCTCATATCCTACCCCCCGCCGCGCGAGCGCGCGTCACATATTCCGCCAGCCGCCGGTCCGCGTCCGGCACGCCCGTATAATTGGGAAATTCGTTCACCTCGATCACCGAAGGGCCTTCCGCGGACTCTATGCAGTCCACGCCGTAGAGTTCCAGACCGAACAGCCGCCCCAGCCTGCGGCCCAGAGCCTCCAGTTCCTTGGTCAGCGGCGCCGGCCCTGCCTTCGCCTTGCCGTGCGCGCCCGGGGCGCCGGCTAGGCCGGCCGGCGAGGGTTTTCGCACCGGCCACACCTCGTCTCCAATGCAGTAAAGTTTGAGGTCATACCCGTCATTGGGGATGAATCTCTGGGCCAGCGCCACCGGTTCAGGCCACTCAATCGACCGCATTTCACCGCCGGTGCGGACCAGCCGGAGCCCCCGGCTGTTGTCGCCGAAAACGGGCTTAAGCACCACCGGATACAGGGAGGATGGAATGATCCCGGCCAGTTCGGCCACCGGGCCCAGGAAGGTCCGGGGAGAGGGCACCCCGGCCTCGGCCATAATAACCGCCATGTCGGCCTTGTTATGAACGGAAGCGATGGCTGAGCGGCTGTTGACGGCGCTTATCCCGCGCGCCTGCGCCCAGCCGAGCATACAAAGAAGGGGCTGGCTCCGGCCTCGCGCCACGATAAGGTCCAGCTTGTCGGTCCAGCGGGCATCCTCAAGCGCGTACGCGGCCGCCTGCGGGTCTATACAAACCGTTTCGTGGCCGGCGCTCCCGAGAGCGGAGATCAAACCGCCGGGCTGGGCCTGGGCAAGATACCGTTTCTCAACAAGAATTCCTATTCGCATAATATATAATCGACAAGACGACCGGAGGCCGTTTCCGCTGCCTGTTTTCAAACCGCATGATATTTTAGGCGGGAATGTTCCGGAAAGCGTGAGACCTTGGACCCCTTATTTTAAAACAAGGGGCCTAAACGGCTTGGGACTTTCGGGAACCTATTTGTGGCAGTACTGGCGCTCTACGCGGCTCCGTGCGCCTTCATAACTGTAGTTCGTGGTCATGAGCGACGGATATGAACGGGAATCCTCCGCCGCAAGCATTTCAACCATCAGCCTGTTTTTCAGGTAAGGAAGGGCGGGGTCCGTACCCGGAGCCCCTCCGCAAAAAGCATCGGGGGGCAGCTCACGGGTCTCCATGGCGACATGTTCCGCATAGCCTTCCTTCCTCCAATCCGACAGGATCGCATAATCCAGGAAGCCCAGCTTATTTTTGATCTGGGTTTTAACAAGCTCATGGATTATCACCCTGTCCAGCGCCCGGCCGGGACCTTCCGCTCCGGGACCATAGGCTAGATTTTTTTCGGGATCGGCCGCGGCAACGAACACTTTATCGCTTATGGGATGCGCGCAGGACGGCTCTTTCGCGCAAAAAGGCGCCAGAAGGACATACTCCCTGCGGCTCCCGGCCAGATAAACCTCGAACTTCTGCGCCTCGTCGTAAAAATCGTCGGAAGAGATCTTGTCGTATATCGCCGCTAAAAATTTGTCCGGATTTTCCCGGAAAGCCTCATGCGTATAAAGGGTCAGGTTCTTGTGGACATAGCTGGAACCGAAAAAAACGAACGGATAGGCCGTAACCCCGCAGCAGACGGCCGCCGCCAGCAGTACGCAGCAGAATAAAAAACTTCCCCTGGTCATAAAACCTCCTTATCCTTCGTTCTTCCCTGAGGAACCGGCAAATTTTACGGACTACATGGTGCCGACTATAAAATACCAGATGAGGAGGGCTATTATCAGGGCGATAAGTTTTATGCTCCAGTTCCTGGTTATAAGCGCGGGAAGGTTCAGGTTCATAAAGGTTGAGAGGGCTCGGGCTGCGATTGCGGCTGAGGCCGGGGCGGAACAGGGGACTGCGGCCGCGCGCTCTTCCTTAAAAGCGTTTTCTCGGTTTTGGAACGGTAAAGCTGGTAAAGCATGGCCTCAAGGTCCTTAGGGTCCACCGCCTGCTGCAGTTTGCCGTTCCTGGAAACGGAAATAAGCCCGGTCTCTTCCGACACGGTCACGATTATGGCGTCCGCTATCTCGCTTAAACCCAGCGCGGCGCGGTGGCGCATGCCGAGGATCTTGGAAAGTTCCTGCTGTTCCGTCAACGGCAGGATGCAGCCGGCGGCCACCAGACGGTTATTGGCGATAACCACGGCGCCGTCGTGCAGATGGGTGTTCTGGTGGAAGATGGTCAGCAGCAGTTCCTTGGACACCTCGCCGTTCACGCGCACGCCGGTCTCCACGATATCCCGCAGGCCCATATCCTGCTCAAGCACCACCAGCATGCCGGTCTTCCTGTCCGCCGCGAACCTTATAGCCTCCATAAGTTCGGCGATAAAACGGTATTCCTGCGAGATCAGGATGCGCCCCAGCGGGTTGGAGCCGATATTCGCCAGCGCCACGCGGATCTCGGGCTGAAAGACCACGATCAGCAAAAAAATACCGGCCAGCCAGAAATTCTGCAGCAGCCACGCGGTCGCGCCCAGTTTAAAAAATTTCGCCAGGGAGGTTATAATGGCGAGGATGAACACGCCCCATACGACATTCATGGCCCTTGTGCCCTTAATGAGCAGGATGAGCCGGTATACGATGTAATAGACGACAAAAATGTCGAAGATGTTCCTTAGATAATCCAGATACATAATAACCCCGGCGGCGTGACGACCTTAAGGCGCAAATGAACGGAGTCCGATCAGGGAACTTAACTTCGCCCCGCCGTCCGCGCGTCGTCAGGCACCGACCGCTTCCCCCAGTTCTTCGCCTTTCATAAGCTTGTCCATCTCGTCGGCGTCGATAACTTCCTTCTCTATCAGCCTGCCCGCGATGTCGTCCAGCGATTTTTTATTCGCCGACAGGATCTCTTTAGTCTTCACGAAACATTCCTGGACTATCCGCTTGACCTCATCGTCCACATTCTTGGCCGTCTCGTTGGAATAGGCCGGCTGGCGCATTATGTCCCGGCCAAGGAACACTTCGGATTCGTCCTTCTTCAGGGAAAGCGGGCCGATCTTCTCGCTCATGCCGAATTCCATGACCATCTTCTGGGCGTAGTTGCTTACCTTGGCGAGATCGTCGTGCGCTCCGGTGGTGACCTCGTTAAAGGTCAGCTCTTCGGCGGCCCGGCCGCCCAGCAGGATGGACAGCTTGTTAAGGATCTCCGTTTTTGAGGTCAGATATTTGTCCTCGAGAGGCAGCTGGAGCGTATAACCCAGGGCCGGGCCGCGGGGGATGATGGACACCCTGTGCACCGGATCGGAGCCGGGAAGCATCCTGGCCACCAGCGCGTGGCCCGCCTCGTGATAAGCCACGATCTTCTTCTCGCCCTCGGAAATGAGGCGGGATTTCCGCTGAGGTCCGGCTATCATCTTCTCGATGGCTTCCTCTATATCCTTCTGTTCCACGGCCTTCCTGTCGTGCTTGGCGGCCATGATGGCGGCCTCGTTGATGATATTGGCCAGGTCCGCGCCCACGAACCCGGGAGTATGGCGGGCGATCAGGTTTAGATCCGTATCAGGTCCCATTTTAATTTTAAGGGCGTGGACATTGAGCACTTCCGTGCGGCCTTTTATATCCGGAATGGGGACATTGATCCGGCGGTCGAACCTGCCGGGCCTCAGAAGGGCCGGGTCCAGCACATCCGGACGGTTGGTGGCGCCTATAAGGATGATCCCCTCGTTGGATTCGAAGCCGTCGAGCTCTACCAGCATCTGGTTAAGCGTCTGTTCGCGCTCGTCGTGCCCGCCGCCTATGCCGGCGAACCGGGCGCGGGCCACGGCGTCCAGCTCGTCTATGAACACTATGGCCGGGGCGTTCTTTTTGGCGCGCTCAAAAAGGTCGCGCACTCGCGAAGCTCCTACGCCCACGAACATCTCCACGAACTCGGAACCGGAGGAGGTGAAGAACGGCACATTGGCCTCGCCCGCGATGGCGCGGGCCAGCAGGGTCTTGCCGGTGCCGGGAGGGCCGTAAAGGAGCACGCCCTTGGGCAGCTCTCCGCCCAGCATCCTGTATTTCTTGGGATTCTTGAGATAATCCACTATATCCCTGAGCTCTTCCTTGGTCTCGTCGCAGCCGGCCACGTCTTTGAACGTCACCTTCTGTTTTTTCAGGTCCTGCTGTTTGGCGCGGGATTTGCCGAACGACATGGCCTGTTTGCCGCCCATCTGCGCCTGCCGGAAAAAGAGGAACCACCAGAGGAACACGAATATGGCTATCCAGCCGAGATTTATAATAAGGCTGGTCACCCAGGTCTTGTCGGCCTCGCCTGAAAAACTTTTTATGCCGCCGGTCTCCATGTCCTCCACCAGTTTCGCGTCGGTGAGCGGAATGGTCCTGAACAGGGCTGTCTTGTCGCCTTCCTTATATTCGCCTTTTATCAGGTCCGGGCGCACGGTAACCTTCATCACTTCGCCGGCCTTGACCTTGGCCTTGAACTCGGAATAAGGGATCTCTTTTTCCTTGTCTATGGTCTTCACATTCTGGTAGACGGCTATAAAAAGCGTGAAAGCCAGCCCCCAGAAAAGCAGTTGTTTCAGATTTTTTTTCAATGGCATTATCTTTTTCCTTCGATGACCGTTTTTTTAAGCACGCCTATATAGGGCAGATTCCGGTAAAGCTCGTTATAATCCAGGCCGTAACCCACCACAAATTTGTCGGGAATGACGAACCCGGAGTATTTTATCGGGACTTTCGTCCTGCGGCAGGCCGGCTTGTCCAGCAGGGTGCAGATCTCAAGCGTCCGCGGCTGTCTGGTACCGAGGTTCTTGAGCAGGTAGCTCATGGTAAGCCCCGAGTCCACGATATCCTCCACGATCAGCACATCCCTGCCCTCGATATTCTGTTTAAGGTCCAGGATAGTACGCACCACTCCGGTGGATTTCTCCCCGGAATAGGAGGTGACCATCATAAAATCCACATTGGTATCGATAGTAAGGCGCTTCAGCAGGTCCGCCAGGAACAGCACCGAACCTTTCAAAACCCCGACCAGCATAAGGCGGCGGCCCGCGTAATCCCTGGAGATACGGGCGGCAAGCAGGCCGACGCGCTCCTGCAGCGCGTCCTCGGTGACAAGTATTTCCCGCAGATTCTGATGCATAGGCTATATTTTAGGTTTTTTAAAGCGGATTTTCCAATGAAAAATAAAATGCCGTAGAACGGCATTTTATCTCAAGCCTTCACCGATTCGGGCTCCGCGACACGGCGGATTTTCGACAGTTCGCCGGCCAGCATGCCGGAGACGATCAACAAGCCGCCGGCGGCTTTCACCGGCACGAAGCTCTCTCCGCCCAGCGTCCAGGCGAAGACCGCGGCGCAATAAAAAAGCCCGAACTCGGAAAACTTTTTTTTAAAGGGTCCGGCCTTCTCTGTCATAAAAATCATACCTTTTCCCAAATCATGCGCAACTTGCCCCGCGCTCCCGGCCTCCGCAAGGGATTTTTCAATCCCAAATGTGCGCGCGCACGCGGCAAAAATCTTTAATCCAGGTCCATGGGGTTTACGGGACGGGAAGTATCGCCGGAATCCTTGATGCGCTTCTTTTCCTTTTCGAACTTCTCCAGAAGCTCCTTTTTCTTGCGCTCCATGTCGCCCTGGGCTTTGGAGAAGTAATCGTCCAGCCTGGACTTGTCGTCCTTGATCTTTTTCATGGCGTCCAGCATCTGGTCGCCGCCCTCTTTTACTTCGGGCTTCTCCCAGTGCCTGAGAACTTTGCCGGTCTTCTTTTCCACTTCTATGCGCGCCTTGCAGATCGGACAATCGATAAGAAAAGTCTCATCTTCCATAAATTCTCCTCCGCTCCCTCTACCCTTGCCCAATTACCTACTTTATCCCCCACAATTTATGCAGCTGGGGGAGGATCCTGACGACTTCAAGCCGCAGCGCCGCCAGCCTGTAAAACGAGTCCAATGCCGCCCGCGACGGCGGCCTTACGCCGCGGACCGGGGACGCCGGCTGAATAAAAAAGGGGACCGCGGGGCTGACTTTTGAAACCATGTCCACCGCTTTTTTAAACTCGGCGGCGGAAGTTCCGGCGGTAACTACCAGTTTCAGGAAGGTTTTTTTCGGCGCTACGGCTAAAAATTTCGCGTGCTCGGTCCAGTAAGCCTTCCCGCCGGTGGAAGAAGGCAATTTGAGATCCATGGCTATGACATCGGCCAGACCTTTGAGCCCGGCCAATTCGCGGTAAAGCGTGCCGTTGGTCTCCAAATGCACCGCCAGCCCCGCTTGTTTAAGGGCCGGCCCCATCGCTTTTATAAATTCCCAGTTCAGAAGCGGCTCCCCGCCCGTGAAAGAAACCGCCCGCGCGAGGTTCTTATGCGCCAGTCTCAGAACCTCCGCGCAGGCGGAAGCGATTGAAAAAGGAGCCTGGCTCCTTTTTAAGCTCATGCTCGCTGGCTCGTCGCAATAAACGCAATCCAGGTTGCAGCCCGCAAAACGGATAAAGACCTGTTTCTGCCCGCAATACAACCCCTCGCCCTGCAAAGAAACGAAGATTTCGCATATTTCAGCGGTGATCATTTTATGGTCCGTACGTTTTAACGCCCTCATTGTGCGGGATCCGGTATGCCGGCGGCCCTGAAACCTTCGGCCCTCAGCTTGCAGGAATCGCACCGCCCGCAGGGAACCGCCCCCCCGGCGTAACAGGACCAGGTGTGGCGCAGGGGAACCTCCAGACGGACCGCCAGTTCTATGATCTCCTTCTTACTGAGGCTGATGAGCGGCGTGAGCAGCCTTATTTTTTTGCCGGAAGCGCCCCGGCGCGTGCCGGCCGCCGCGGCTTTCTCAAAAGCCCGGTAAAATTCCGGGCGGCAATCAGGATAGCCGGAATAATCTATGGCGTTCGGCCCCATGACCACGGCCTCCGCCCCTATCGAATCGGCGAGCGAAACGCCTATGGAGGCGAACATAAGGTTCCTGCCCGGCACATAGGTGGACGGAATGGTTTTTCCGGCCCCGATCTTTGAAAGCCGCAATTCCGGCAGCTTTTGTTCGTTATCGACGAGGGAACTGCTCCCCAGCCAGGGGAACGCCAGCCTGATCACGGAGAATTCCACTCCCAGAGCCCGGGCTATGCGGCGGGCGCAAAGGTTTTCCTTCCTGTGACGCTGCCCGTAATCAAAAGACACTGCCCGGCAGGCGTAACCCCGGTCCAACGCCCAGCACAAAGCCGTGGTGGAATCCAGTCCCCCGGAAAAAAGAACCACCGCTTTTTTATTTTTCATAATGTAGACCAAAAAAAGATCAGCGCCCGGCGATATTCTCTATTATCCCATGCACGCCGGACAAAGTTACGCGCGGCAGCACGGCCATGGAGCCTTTTTCAAGTATTATTGCCATGTCGCGCTCTCCTGTTTCAGGCCTGAAAGCCATAAAGTCCAGCACCCTGCCGCTGCCGTGGATCTCTTCAAGCGCCGCCTCGAACGAATCCCGGCCCTCTATCGCGTCGGCAAGGACCCGGGCGCAGATAAAATCCTCAACATGCCGCCTGTCATAATACAGGCACGCGGGAACAATAAGCGTGTCCATGGGGTTCATACGGCAGTATTCGGCCGCAAAAGGCATATTGGCGAAGCAGCCTATAAGGATCTCGCCGGCCCGGACCAGAGACATGACGGCGGGCGAACCAGAGTTGGTGACGATCAGGGCCGGCCGGGAGGCGTCGCTCGCGCGCAAGGCGGTGTAAGGAGAGTTGTCGTATTTCTCCACTTCCGCCGGAAACTCTATTTCGGAAAAAAGATCCGAACCTTTTTCAAGGGCTTTTACCGCGGCGGCGTGGGCCGGCCCGGAATAAACCCTGATATCCCGGCGGCCGCTCTTCAGGAGGGCGCAGACCGTATTGGAAAACCTGAACAGGTCTATAACTATGCCGCGGCCGGTCCAGTCGCGGGCTTCCTGCGGTTCATAGGCGACCCTGACCCGGAAATTTACCGCATTGTCCGGGTTACTTCGCCCCGGTCGAGATCTCGGTGGCATATTTGAAGGCGAGAGCGCTGATAAAAGTTTCAGGCGCCTGATAAACGCCCGGAGAACCGGGATCGCTCACGGTTTCCTGGCCGATGATCAGGCCGTCCGCGCCTATCCCGGCCGCCAGCTTCCTCGCCATTTTTTTCTGGCGCTCAAGGCCCGCTTTGTCTTCGGCTGGAAGTCTTTCGCTGTGGATTATGGCTATGGCGCCCCAAGGCCTGTCCGTCTCGGACTTGGAGGAGAAGATCCGCACCTCCCCCGCCGGTCTGGCCGGGAACCAGGGTCCGACCTGTATGATATCGGGTTTGGGGACCGCGCAGGCGGAAAGGCTCAGAAGCGGCGCCAGGAACAGCGCCCTGGAAGCCCCGCTCATCTGGGAGGTTCCAAACCAAGGTCCCTGCAGATCTTCCTCACGGTAAAATCCGCGATCTCATTATGCCTGGTGACTGGGATCTCCTTGTTGGTAACGGGGTTGGTGAAAACCGAATATTTGCCGCCCTCCCTTGAAAGCACGCAGCCGTTGGCGACCAGATACCGGACAAGATCTTTTCTTTTCATAACGCACCTCTTACTTATATTCTATTAAAAATAAAGGGAGAAATTTTTGCGGCAAAAATTTATAATAAAAATTTACGGCGGAAATTTTTAATCGCGGCTCCGGTAGATCCTTGAGAGCAGTTTCCAGCTTACGGCGTTCTTTCCGGCGAAGATCTGGACGAAAGAAACGGCCCCCTCCTCGTTCTCAAAGATCAGCAGGCTCCTGCCGCCGTCGTTCACCGCGCCCTTTATCTGCCCGTAGGAGGACGGGATCCCGTCGGGAACCGCGGGCCTCGCCGTTTCCGGCGGCTCGGAGGGATCGTCATCGGAAAAGCGTCCGGGATCATTTTCGTCGCTCCGGGCGTCTATCATCACCGCGCCCTCCTCCTCCGGCTGGACCCCGGCGGCCGGCTCCGCCGCTTTCGGGGCGGGAACGGCTTTCCGCTTGGGAACCCGCTTGGCCGGAGGCTGAACCCCGGCCGCTGTTCCCGTGGAGATCTCCGCCGGCTGGGCGCAGACGGGCGTGGCCAGGAGCATAAAAAAAACAAGACTTAAGGCGCTTTTCATAATGTCTCCTTTTCCATTTTCTCCGCCGCGGTCCCCTGCTTCAGGACCGTCCCCGGACGGACTTTTAGAATCTGTGCACTTCCACGCGGCCGGTCCTTATCCTCAGCAGCCGCCAAGCCAGGGTTTTGAATTTTTCAGGAGCGTCGCTGGCGATAAACCAGGCACGGCCGCGCCCGGCGGAGTTCAACAGATGTCCGGAGGCGAGGTTATTGCGGGCCTCCACGGCCGCGGCCCAGGCCGAATCCACGATCCTGATACCGCCGCCGAGAACCTTCGCGATAACGCCCTCAAGCATGGGATAGTGGGTGCAGCCGAGGATGAGCGTGTCGAACCCCTTTTTTTTAAGGGGCTTGAGATATTCGGAAACCACCAGTTCCGTCACTTTTTTAGAGCACCAGCCCTCTTCCACCAGCGGCACGAAAAGCGGGCACGCTTTTTCATATACCCTGGCGCCGGGCTTAAGCTTTTTAAGGACCTTGCTATAAGCCCCGCTGGCGATGGTCGCGGCGGTGCCTGTCACGAGGATGCGGCTGTTGACGGTAGCGGCGGCGGCGGCCCGCGCGCCGGGTTCGATAACACCTATCACGGGCGCTTTTGAAACCTTTCGCACCTCCTCCAAAGCCAGCGAAGAGGCCGTATTGCAGGCCACGACGACAAGTTTGACCCCGCGGGCGGAAAGCAGAGAGGCGATCTCTTTGGAAAAAGAGATGACCGCCTCCTTCGACTTGGAGCCGTAAGGAACCCGCGCCGTGTCCCCGAAGTAGATGATGTCCTCGCGCGGCATCAGGCGCCTGACGGCCTTGAAGACCGTAAGCCCGCCCAGTCCCGAGTCGAAGATCCCTATCGGCCTTTTGCTGTTCTTCATAAAACCCACAACGGCTGTTTTGCGCGGCAAAACCGTCTTATTTCCACTTTTTCATCTGGGCGTACTTCATGACGCCCTTGTAGACCGCGTTGGCTATCTTGGCGCGCACTTTCTTGTCGTTCATACCTTTCTGGTCCTTGCTGTTCGTCATGAAGCCCATTTCCACCAGAACGCCGGGGGTGTAAGTGCCGCGCAGGACATAGAAAGCGGCCTGCTTGACGCCGCGGTTGGCGAAAGGCGTGCTTTTCTCAAGCTCTTTGGAGATGAGGCCGGCCAGCTGGCTGCCTTCATTGACATATTCGTTCCTGGCCAGCGAATGCAGCAGCATTGCCGAAGCGTCGGAAGCCCCGGAGTCCTCCTCAAGGCCCAGCACCGAGTTTTCGTAGTCGGCGACTTCCGCGGCCAGGGGGTCCGAGGCGTTTTCCGACATGAAATACAACTCAAAACCTTTCTCGCGCCTGTCGCGCGAAGCGTTGGCGTGTATGGAAATAAAAATATCCGCTTTATAATTATTGGCGATCTCCGACCTTTCGTTGAGCGGAATAAAAACATCGGAGGTGCGGGTCATCAGGACATCGAAGATATCCTCGTCCTTCAGGATGTTGTAAAGCTCTTTCGCTATCTGCAGGTTGATCTCTTTTTCGGAAAGCCCGAAAGCCTTCCTGCCGCCGGCGTCCTTGCCGCCGTGCCCCGCGTCTATAACTATCCTCTTGCGGCCGCCTTTATCCAGAACGAATTTATCCGGGATGTTCACGTCCGGAACGGAGACGTCCGGTTCCGCCGCGGGGACCGAGGTGGAAAGGGCCGGGGCGGAGGGAGGGAGGATCTCGGCCTCTCCGCCGGAGTCGGGCCCGGGAACGGAGGGAGCGTTTATGCTCTGGGCGATGGGCTTCGCGCTTTTCTCTATGTCGAGGACCAGCCGGTCGGGTCCGGCCAGTTTGAAGGAAACGACCTTGCCGAAGTTGTCCCCGGGAGTGAAGACCAGCCGGACCATCTTGTTTTCCTGGAACACATCCACGCTGGTAACCACTCCGTCCGCTATGGTGAGCTTTTCCTCGGCTTCTACCACGCCGTTGGGCACGGTGACGGACAGGACATTGTTCTCTTTCTGGGAGAGCTGGTAGTCCAGCGCTTCCTCAAGATAAACCACCACCCTGGTCTTGTCCTTGTAGGAGTAATAGTTTATAGAATTTATGTTTATCTTCTGCTGGGCGGCCAGGACGCCGGCGGCCGCGTCATACTCCAGCTTGAACCCGAAAGCCCTGGCAAAATGCTTCGAGATGAAAAAATCCATGGCGAGAAAGGCCTTGCCCCCGCGCACGATCAGCGGATTGGGGAGCGCGACCTTCGTATCGTTGATCATCACCGAATCCGACTTCATGAAGAACAGTATCTTGTTGCCCTTGTTCTGGAGCATAAGTTTGCCGCTGACGGGATACCAGTAGATCTTGCCTCCCATAAGCTTGGCCGAACTGGCCGCCTCCAGGTAAAGCGAGCCGTTCATGGTATAAGTGCCTATCTTGCCCACATAGGCGCCGTTCTTCATGTAAGACACCTCGTCCATGCGGGCCTGCGCAGGAGCGCATAGCAATAAGAACACCGATAAATATCTGAACATAGAAATATCTCCAATTTTAAGCGTGGGCGCCCGTCTTTACTCCAGAATGATCCGATAGTCTTCCCAGGTCAGCAAAGGGTCCGACAGCACCTTGACGCTGCGGTGAACGTTCTTTTCTATAAGGTCCTGTTTCTTTTTCAGGACTTCCATCAGCATCGGGTTCACCACCACCCTGAGATTTCCGCCGGGGCGGCCCAGCGTAAGGTTCTGGATCTCGCGCTGGATCTTGATCCTGATGCTTTCGCTTGAAAGCACCCGGCCCGAACCGCGGCACTCCGGGCACTCCTCGGTAAGAAGACTGACGGTGCTCTCGCGCTTGCGCTCGCGCGTCATCTCCACCAGGCCCAGGCGCGTGATAGGCAGGATCCTTATCTTCGCCCGGTCGCGCCGCACCGCGCGCTCCATCACATCCACCACCTTATGGCGGTTGGAGGCTTTTTTCATGTCGATAAAATCTATGACGATGATGCCGCCTATGTTCCTGAGACGCAGCTGCCGGGCGACTTCCTGCGCCGCCTCGATATTGGTCATGGTCACCGTCTCCTCCTGGGAGCGGTTGCCGGTGAAGCGGCCGGTATTGACGTCGATGGCGCACAGCGATTCGGCTTCCTGGATGATGATGCTCCCGCCGTTGGGAAGCTCCACTTTGATCTTGCGCAGTTCCTCTATCCCCTTTTCGATATTGAAGGCTTTGAAGATGGGGGTTTTGTTGTCGTAATACTTCACGCGCTCCTTCAGGTCAGGCGAGATCTTGGTGACGAAATCCAGGGTGTCCTGGTAGTCGTCCTTGTTGTCCAGCATATAGATGGAAACGTCGTCGGACAGGATATCCCTGGCCACCTGGAGGGTGGTATCCATGTCCTTATGGAGCAGGCAGGGCGGCCGCGCGGTCTCGAAACGCTTCTGGATGGAATCCCAGAGCCTCATCAGGAATTTAAGCTCGCGCTCCAGTTCCTCTTCGCTCGCGCCCTCTGCCTCGGTGCGCATGATGCAGCCTTTTTTGCCCAGTTCGTTGGCGACGGTGATCTTCCTTACTATCTCGGAAAGGCGCTTTCTTTCATCTGGCGTTTCTATATTCTTCGACACTCCCACGAATTCCTGGAAAGGGGTCAAAACCAGGTACCGGCCCGGAAGCGAAACATCCATGGTCACCTTCATCCCCTTGGTGCCGATGGCGTCCTTCGTCACCTGCACCATGACCTCCTGGTCCTTTTTAAGCAGACGCTCTATGGGATCGCGCTGGCCGCCCAGCACATCCGAGATGTAGATATAGGCGTTCTTATCCAGGCCTATGTTCACGAACGCGCTGGAGATGCCGGGAAGGACGTTTTCCACCACGGCCTTGTAAATATTTCCCACGATATTCGTGTTGCTCCTGCGTTCCCAGAAAAGTTCCGCCAGGCGGCCGTCCTCGAGGATCGCTATACGGGTCTCTTCAAAAGAGGTGTTGGCGAATATCTCTTTTTTTACTGTCTTCTGATTGTTCATAGTATTAAAAAACTCCTTTTAATTAAGTCGATAAATTCCGCGGTGTTAAAGCGCTTCCAGCTTCCCCTGCGAATCAAGCCAGTATAGTTCTTCCCTTACCACTTTTTTTATAGCCAGTTCCCGGCCGGCCATTACGCCCGCCGCGGCTTCGGGCCTGATGTTCTTTCCTGGTTCAAGTTTCAAGGTCAGGCGCAGTACGCCGGCTGCGGCGTCCAGGTCCGCGCCCAGGACCAGCGGCCGTGCGTCGATGGTCTCCGCCGCGGCGCCCTTCGGCTTCATGTTCACATACGGCGCGCTCGACCGCGCGAAGAACGCGTCGATAGCTTCCCGGGAGAGCTTCCCTTTGAAATCCGCCTCCACAAGGTATCCGGCCGCGCTGACGCTGGCCTCGATGGACGGGAAAAAAACAGGGACCCTTTTGACCGACAGGAGCACGAACGGTCCCGTTGCCGCCGCCTCCAATTTCGCCCTGGCCACGGACTGCGCGCAGGGCTGGGCGAGGTAAAGGTCGGCGTACTCGCAGCGGCTCCCGTAACCCTGGGGAAGCGCCGGACCGAAAGCCATCTTGGGGACCAGGGCCTTTCCGTGCGCGGCCGCCATACAGTCCAGGCCCGAGCCGGCGGCCAGCTCCCGCAACGCTCTTATCTGTTCCAGATGCGAAAATCCCGCCGCTCCTTCAAGCCGCGCGAACCTGAGCCGCATTCTGCATTTAGCCACATTCTCAGCGACCATAAGTTACCGTCCGAACGTCCTTTTCGCATCTTCCCGCACTTTAACCCCGGCCGCCGCGGCGGTGAAATTTTTACGCCGGGCCTACACCAGCGCGTAGCGCCTGGCGTAAATGGACTGCACCAGGCCAAGCGACAACAGCGTGGCCACGAGATTCGAACCGCCGTATGAAAGCAGCGGGAGCGGGACTCCAGCCACGGGGATCAAACCCAGCAGCATGCCGAAATTTATAAAAAAATACACCATGAACATGCCGAAGATGCCGCAGTTGACCAGGTAGCCGAACCTGTCCCGCGCGAGATTGGCGCAGGCCCGTATCCGTCTCAGGAGCACGACATAAAGGCCCATGACCAGCATGGCGCCCCAGAACCCCATTTCCTCCCCCACTACCGCGAGGATGAAGTCGGTGTGCCGCTCGGGAATGAACCCCAGGCGCGACTGGGTTCCGGAAAAGATCCCCTTCCCCAACACCCCGCCGGAGCCTATCGCGATGCGGGCCTGCAGCAGATTGTAACCCGCGCCCTTGGGATCCGATTCCGGGGACAGGAAGACCTCCAGCCGTTTCTGCTGATACTCCTTCATCTGGTGTTTCACCATCACTCCGGAAAAGAAACCCAGGACGAGCACCAGGGCCGCCCCTCCGAAGAACACGCCGGAAATATTGGAATAAAGCTTCACGGACAGCACCCAAAGGAGGTAGGCGGACAGACCCACGCCGAGAACGAAGGAAAGGGCGCTCCAGCTGAAATCCGAAAGATGGAAGAAATAGCTCACCAGCTGGCTGTCCAGAAGTTCCGGGTTCAGGTTGATAATGGTCCACAGGATAGGGAAAAGCGCGGAGATGAAACTGTAGCCCAGGATGACGGAAAGATGGAACAGGTTGGCCCCGGCCGCGTACAACATGATCAGCACCACGGGCAGCGTTATCAGAATGGCCGAAAAATCCGGCTGTTTGATCAGCAGGAAGAATACCGGCAGGCTGAGCATCAGGGCGCCGAGCACCACGGAGAATTCTTTGATCTTGCCGATCCTTTTATCCAGGTAATTCGCCAGCACGAGTATCAGGCCGATCCTGGCGAATTCGGAGGGCTGGATCGAAAAGAACGGCAGGCGGTACCAGGACCTGGACCCCTTGTCGATCACGCCGAAGACCAGCACGCCGATGAGGGAAAGCAGCACCGCGCCGTAGACGAACTTCCACTGGTCCTGGAAGATCTGGTAGTTCAGGCTCCACACGGCGGCGAAGACCGCGAACCCGAGCGGAATGGCGATCAGGTGCGTCCTGACTATCCGGAACTGGTGCGGCAGGACGGCCACTGAGGAGAAGATGGCAAGGGTGCCGATCGTGATAAGGATCAGGACCGAGAAAAAAAGCAGCCAGTCCATGCGGTTCTTTTTAAGGCCGGTATGGGGGGTAAAGATCATAACCCTTCCCCCTTCGTTCCGGCCGGCCGGGCCGGGGCCGGGCCGGGGGCGGCCGGCTGGGTTTTCACCGCCGTACGGCCGGCCGGCAGCCGGCTTTTAAAAGCGGCGAGGAGAACTTCCTTCGCTATAGGCACGCAGGAGGACGCCCCGTGCTCCCCGTGCTCCACCAGGACGGACACCGCGATCTCCGGTTCTCCGCCGGGCAGCTGGGCGTAGGCCACGAACCAGGCGTGGTCCTTGCCGCGCGAAGTCTGGGCCGTCCCCGTCTTCCCGAAGATCTCCACCCCGTCTATCTTGACGGTCTGCCCGGTGCCCCCCTCCATCGTCACTTCCTTCATGCCGTCCTTGATAAGCGCCCAGGTGCTGTCCTTAAGCTCCACCTGCGAGATCTTTTCCGGCTTGCTTTTGAACGAGAGCTGTCCGTCGGCGTCGATCACGCGGTCCACATAGTACGGCCGCCAGAACGCCCCGCGGCCGGCGACGGACGCTGCGACCTGCGCCATCTGGATCGGGGTCACCAGCGTCTCGCCCTGGCCGATGCTGAGGTTCAGCGTGTCGCCTATGAACCAGTAACTTTTCCTGGCGGCCCGCTTGCTGGGGCCGAAGACATTCCCGCTTTTTTCGTCCGGCAGCGGAATGCCGGTGGGCACGCCGAGCCTGAACATGCGGGCGTATTTCTCTATGTTCAGCGGGCCGGTCTTGATCCCCAGATTGTAATAATAGACATCGCAGGATTTGGCCATGCCCTTCAAAAAATCCACTTTCCCGTGACCTTTTTTTTCCCAGCATTTGAAGATACGGTTACCTGCGTCGAACCAGCCGGGGCAGAAAAATGTCTCGGACGGGTCCACTTTGCCCGAATCGAGCCCGGCTATAGAACTGATGATCTTGAAGGTGGAGGCCGGCGGGTAGGTGCCCTGCACGGCCACATTGAACTCCGGCAGCTCTTTCAGATTATCGGCCGTCTTTTCGTCGGAATAGGAAACGAAGCGGTTCGGATCGTAGTCCGGCATGGAGGCCATGGCCAGCACCGCCCCGGACCTGGGGTCGAGGGCCACCACGGCGCCTTTGCCGGTGTTGGATTTTTTCAGGCCCTCCTCGGCCGCGGACTGGATCTTGGAATCTATGGTAAGGTAGATATCGGACCCCGGCCTCCATTTCCGGCTTTCCAGGATGCGGCTGAGCTTTCCCCTTGAATCGACTTCGAGGTAGATCCCGCCGTCCTTTCCCTTAAGGTCTTTTTCGTACATTTTTTCCAGCCCGGCCTTGCCGACGCGCGCGTCAAGCCCGTAGTTCTTATCCTTTCCGTAGACGGACCACTCCCTGGCGTCCATCTTGCTGATATAGCCGGTCAGGTGGCTCAGGTAATTGCCGAAAGGATAATACCGCCGGGCTTCCACGACTATGTCTATGCCGGAATACATGGTCTTAAGTTCGGAAAGGGTGAACATCGCCTTTGAAGAGAGGTTCTCGGCCAGCCGCATGGGAGCGCCTTTTTTAACCGCCCTGTGAAGCCCTGCGAGAAGAGTGTCGAACGGGATGTTCAGGCGCCGCGAGAGACTGAGGGCCATCCGGTCCATGTCGTCCGCGGATTTGACCTGCCCGGGAAAATAGATAAGGCTGAAGGAGGGTTTGTTCGTGGCCACCGCGGCCGAATCCCTGGTATAGATCCGCCCCCGGGGAGCGGCCTGCGGCAGGACCTGGGTCCTGTTCCGTTCCGCGATCTCCCGGTAATGGGTGTGCATAAGGATCTGGAGGTTGACGAACCGGATGGCGAAGACCAGGCTTACAGCCGCGACGAGCCCCCATAGGAGGTCCATCCTGTCCTGCGAGATCCCGCGTTCAATCATATGAGGCCGTCAGCAGGAGCCTGTAAATTCCGCGGCGCCGCGGCGCAAACCGGCATCGGCGCTCGCGGGCGAAATTGCTTATCTCGGACAGGCTCATAACAGATCGAATCTTCTTTTAAGCTGCGTGAAAAAATAAAACACCACGGGAGCCAGGAGCGCGTTAAGAAAAGGCTCGACCAGGAACGCTTTCAGCTGCAGCGGATTTATCTTGGCCAGCGTCAGCGACAGCCCCTGATAGAACAGCATGGAGACCACCGTCAGCGTCAGCGCCGCGACCACCTGTGAAAAAGGGCTGACCAGGTCGAGATGGCGTTTCATGATATAGATCCCGTAGGCCATGAGCGTATAGGTCAGCGCGTAACCCCCGAACAGATTGGACCCGAGCATGTCCAGGCAGATCCCGAAGGAAAAACAGTAGATCAGGGCCTTGACCGGGCGGGCTATGATCGCGGCCGCCAGCGCCGCCGTAAAAATAAGATCGGGCGCCAGTCCGAAAACGGAAAGATTGGCGGTCCACCACCAGTAGAGGACTCCGGTAAAAAAGTACAGCAGGATATCGCCTATTACGCTCATTTTTTCAGGATCTCCGAAAGTCCCGCCAGGTCCGACGGGAGGTCCCTATTCACGATGTAAACCTCTTTAAGCGCGTTGACCGTTATGATCGGCGCTACATCGGCGGTTATAAAATTCATGAAGGATTCCTTGGGATGGACTTTCCTCACCCGGCCCACCGGCAGGCCCTGGGGGAACAACAGCCCTCCGGGAGAAGTCACGAGCTCCATCCCTTCCGCGATCTCGGAACCCTCCGGGATATAATTCATCTTCAGCAGCCAGGTGCCGCGCCCCTCGGCCAAACCTTCGAAACTGGCCCCCGGAAGCGAACAGATCACCGACGAAACGCTGTTGGTGATCAGCAGCACCTTTGAAAAATCCTGATAAACCTCAAGAACGCGCCCGGCCAGGCCCGCGCGGCCGCTCTCGAACCCGACCACCGTGGCGTTGGGAGCGATCCCGTCCCGGGCGCCCTTGTTTATAAAAAAAGCGCCGTACCAGTCCTGGGGATTCTTGTTTACGACCCGCGCCCAGACGCCTTTAAGGGCCAGATTGCGCGAAAGTTCCAGTTCGGAGGTAAGGCGGAGATTCTCCTCCTCGACGGCCTGGGCGGCTTTTATGGAGATCTCCAGTTCCTTTATCCTGCCGGCCAGAACGCGGTTTTCCTGGTCGGTCTTTAAGATATTGAGAAAATTGCCGGGGACATTGCGGACAAAATAATCGTATTTCGCCCCGTAATGGAGCGACGGATAAAGGCTGTAGCTGACAAAAATGCGGACTGTCTGCGCTATCCTGGTGGAAGGAAAAAGAAGAAGCAGCGAAGAAATAAATACGAAAAAGACGGCGACATAATTTGCCATGTCTTTTTCCCTGTTCATAAGCCGTCCCTCTGAATGGGAGACTCGATCTTGTCGTGAACCCGGAAGCGCGCGGCCGCGGAACGGCCGTCGGGATAAAGCTGTGCGAGAAAGACTTCAGCGCTTCCAGTTAGCGGTATGACTTCAAAAAATCGGGTCTCTGCTGTATCTTATCCAGTTCTTCAAGGTACTTGCCGCAGCCTAAGGCGACACAGCTGAGCGGATCGGCCGCCCTGTGGACCGGCAGCTCGGTTTCCTGCCTGATAAGTTCGGGAAAGCCCCTCAACAGGGAGCCGCCGCCGGCAAGGACCATGCCCCTGTCCACAAGGTCGGAAGAAAGTTCGGGCGGGGTTTCTTCTAAAACCTGCTTAATGACATCGACGATGAGCTGGACGGGCTCCATGAGAGCCTGTCTGATCTCTTCCGATGTGACAAGAATCGTTTTGGGCAGGCCTTTTGCCTGATCTCTACCCTTGACCTCGATGGTCTTTTCTTCCTTCAACGGGAAAACCGATCCGATCTGTATCTTAACTTCTTCCGCGGTAGTTTCGCCTATCACCAGATTATGCTTTCTCCTGAAATATTGCACTATACAATCGTCCATCTCGTCGCCGGCGACATCGAGGGACTTCGCCACGACCATCCCCCCGAGCGAAATAACGGCGACTTCGGTGGTGCCGCCGCCGATGTCGCAGATCATGCTGCCGTGCGGCTCGGAAACAGGGAGCTCGGAACCTATGGCCGCGGCCATGGGCTCCTCAATGAGATAAACTTCCCGGGCGCCCGCCTGCTCGGCCGATTCCTGCACGGCGCGCTTCTCGACTTCGGTGATGCCTGAAGGGATGCCTATAACTATCCTGGGATGCAGCAGGCTGCGCCTGTTATGCACCTTCCTGATGAAATACTTTATCATTTCCTGCGTAACTTCGAAGTCCGCGATAACGCCGTTGCGCAAAGGCCTCACGGCGGTGATATTCGAGGGCGTGCGGCCCAGCATCAGTTTGGCCTCCGAGCCCACGGCCAGCACTTTTCTCCTGCTTTTATCGATAGCGACCACGGAAGGCTCGCGCAGCACGATGCCCTTGCCTTTGACATAAACGAGGGTGTTGGCCGTCCCCAGGTCTATGCCGATGTCGTTGGAAAAAAGGCTGAAGAAATAATCGAACATTATTAATCCACCAGTTTGATCATGGCGACTTCGGTAGCGTCGCCCTTTCTTGCCCCGAGCAGCAGGATCCGGGTACAGCCGCCTTTGCGGTCCTTATACCTGGGGGCGATCACATCGAACACCTTGTGATACACTTCCTTGCTCTTTATGATCTTCCTGACCTCAAGCCGACGGCCGAGCTTGGCGTCGTTGATAACGCCTTCCACCACGCGGCGGAGCTCCCTGGCTTTGGGCACGGTGGTTTTTATCTTTTCATGCATGAGCAGGCTGGTCGCCATATTGGAAAACATAGCGCGCCTGTGCGAACCTGTTTTTGAAAGTTTTCTATGTCCGAGATTTTTTATCATAAACCGTCCTTTTGGAGGTTACTCCACCTTCATGCCGAGTTCAAGGCCCATTTCTTTGAGCTTGTCCTTGATCTCGTCAAGAGATTTCTTGCCGAAATTCTTGACGGCCAGCAGGTCGTCCTCGGTCCTGCCCACAAGCTCGCCGATGGTGCGGATGCCGGCGACTTTAAGGCAGTTGGAGGCCCTGGAGGAGAGTTCGATCATCTCCACGCCCTGGTCCAGCGTGCCTTTAAGCTCCGCGCTCTTTTCGCCGGAGTCGGCGGAACCCGCGGCTTTGGCGGGCTCGGAAGCGGCCTCCGCTTCCGGCAGGAACGGTATGATGGAGCGGCGCAGCAGCGACGCGGTCTGGTTCACGGCGTCCGAGGGGCTTATGCTGCCGTCGGTCCAGATCTCAAGGACCAGCCTGTCATAGTCGGTCCGCTGTCCGACGCGGGCGTTCTCCACATTGTAGTGGACTTTCTGTATGGGGGAAAAAAGCGCGTCCATCGGGATAAAATCCGCGGGCAGGTTCATGCGGGACCTGATCTCTTCCGAGGTCAGGTAACCGGCGCCGCGTGCGACTTCCAGTTCGACTTCAAAAGCCGCTCCGGATTCGACATGGGCTATGACCAGTTCCTTGTTGATGATCTCCACATTGGCGTTTTCGCGGATGTCGGAGCCCCTGACCTCTTTTTTGCCGTGGACCGACAGCAGCAGCGTCTCCGGGCCGTCGCCGATAAGCCTCACGCGCAGCTTCTTAAGGTTCAACAGGATGTTGATGACGTCCTCCTGCACCCCGTTCACGGTGGCGTATTCGTGCCTGGCGCCTTTGATCCTGACCGCCACTACGGCTGCTCCGTCAAGGCTTGAGAGAAGAATGCGGCGCAGGGAATTGCCTATGGTATGGCCGTAGCCCCTCTCATAGGGCTCGGCGGTGAACTTGGAGTAGTTACCGGTCTTTGTTTTTTCCTCGACATTGATCGCTTCGGGGATAATAAGCTGTTTTGAAAAGCTAGACATTTATTGGCTGCCTCCTGTTTACTTGGAATAAAATTCTACTATAAGCTGCTCGTCGACGCTGATGGAAACTTCTCCGCGGTCGGGCCAGCGGACCATTTTGCCGGTCATGGTCGCGGCGTCGTAAGACAGGAAACTCGGCCTGGGGGCCGATTTCTCGGCGTTCTCAAGCCCCTGCTTCACGGCAAGGGTCTGGGCCGTTTTCGGATCGATGGTCACCGTATCCCCTGGTTTCAGCAGGAACGACGGGATGTCCGTCTGGCGGCCGTTCACGCGGATGTGTCCGTGGTTCACCAGCTGCCTGGAGGTTTTCATGGAGACCGCGAAACCCAGCCTCCGTACGATGTTGTCGAGCCTGACTTCGAGGAAACGCAGCAGCGCCTCTCCGGTCTTGCCCTTGTCCTTGGTGGCCTTGTCGAAAAAGCGCCGGAACTGCGTTTCGGTGATCTGCGCCATAAGGCGGGCGATCTGCTTTTCGCGCAGATGCTTGCCGTAGTCGGACATTTTTTTCATGCCGCCGGGCCCGCCGGACGAGAATTTCTTGTCGCGGCTGGCTTTCGCTTTCTTATCCACGATGCAATTCGTGGAACATTTGCTGCCCTTGAGGAACAGCTTCTGGCTGACTTTTCTGCATTTTTTGCAACTGGGGCCTGTATATCTGGACATTAAAAACTCTCCTTGAATATTTGCTGGAGGATCGTAGGATCGGAAGGTCGGCTCAGATCATTCCGGCCGGGCTTCCCTTCTTCCGGTCCTCCCGTCGCTAAATTACACTCTGCGCGGTTTGGGCGGCCTGCAGCCGTTGTGCGGGATCGGCGTGGTATCCTTTATGGAGATCACATGTATCCCGCTGGAGGCTATCGCCCTGATCGCGGTCTCTCTGCCGGGCCCCGGGCCAGTAACGAACACCATGGCCTGCTTGACCCCGTATTCCATCGCCCTGCCGCAGGCTTTGGAAGAAGTTATCTGCGCCGCGAACGGCGTTCCTTTCTTGGTGCCTCTGAAACCGTTGGCGCCGGAGGTGGACCAGGCCAGCACATTGCCTTTTTCATCGGTAATGGTGACGATGGTGTTGTTGAAGGAGCAGTTTATGTAAACCTTGGCGAAAGTCACGACGCCGTGATGGCGTCTTTTTACCTGGGGTTTGTGCTCCTGCTTCTTGTACCCGTCCGCGCCGGGCTGCTGTTGTTTCTTCTCTTCAGTCATGATAAAATCCAACCTCCTGATTATTTAGCCGCGGGTTTAGCCGGAGCTTTTGCCGCCGAACCCACGGTCTTCCTTCTGCCGCGGCGTGTGCGGGCGTTGGTCTTGGTCCTCTGGCCGCGGGCGGGGAGCATCCTTCTGTGCCGCATCCCCCTGTAGCTGCCGATCTCGATATGCCTTTTCATGTGGGCCGAAATCTCCCTTCGGAGTTCGCCTTCGACCTTGTATTCCTTGGAAATGATGGAGTTAAGCAGCCCGATCTGGTCTTCGGTCATGTCTTTGACCCTGATGGTGGGGTCGATCTGATTTTTCAGGCCGCCCAAAATCTTCAGCGCCAGCGGGCGCCCTATGCCGTAAACATAGGCGAGCGCCACATCTATCCGTTTTTCCCTCGGTAAATCCACTCCTGCTATTCTTGCCATACATTCTCCTTAGTTAGTTCGTAAAACGCGAAGTGTAAAAAGCCGGGGATAAAACATAAATGGTCTCGTATAATTCCTTGATCTTTTCTTCAACGCTTTACCCTTCGCGCTTTACGCTTCGACTTCGCTCCCTATCCCTGCCGCTGTTTGTGACGGGGGTCTTCGCAGATAACCCTGACAACGCCTTTGCGTTTCACGATCTTGCATTTAATGCAAATTTTTTTTACGCTGGCTCTTACTTTCATTTTACTCGCTCCTCAACTCGGTTGTTTGGGCTGAAGGCTCCCGGAGCAATCCGCCGGCCCGCTTCGTCTTTTACCTTCAGCCTGGTCTTCCTTCGTCCTACCAGCCTTGCTTACTTCTCCCTGTAAACGATCCGGCCTTTGGACAGGTCATAGGGGGAAAGCTCCATTTTAACCCTGTCGCCGGGCAGTATCTTTATGTGATTGATGCGCATCTTGCCGGAAATAATGCCGAGGATGATTTTTCCGGGCGCTATTTCAACCCTGAAAGTCGCGTTTGGGAGAGCCTCTTTTATGACCCCTTCAACTTCTATTTTTTCGCTGTTTTCTGACATATTTATATATTATAGCAAAATAACCGCTGTCGTAATTGCGCTGAAAGCTCCGTATTTTGAAAATCTCCGCAGGCTTAAGCCGCGCTCAGGATCTCGCATCCGTTTTCCGTCACCGCCACGGTGTGCTCGAAATGCGCGGTACAACTCCCATCGACGGAGACGGCCGTCCAGCCGTCGCTTTTGACCACTATTTCCGGCCCTCCGAGACAGACCATCGGCTCGATCGCAAGCGTCATGCCGGGCTTAAGCGTGACTCCCGAACCTGGCTTTCCGTAGTTCGGGATCGAAGGCTCCTCGTGCAGGCGTCGGCCGATGCCGTGGCCGGTGAAGTCCCTCACGACCGACATGCCGTTCTTCGTCACAAATTGTTCCACCGCATGGGAGACATCTCCAAGCCGCGCCCCGCTCCTGACCTCCGACAGCGCCTTGGAAAGCGACCCGGCCGTAACGGTCATCAGACGCTCCAGCTCCGGTTTGACGGTCCCGACGGGCACGGTGACGGCCGCGTCGCCGTAAAAACCGCGGTAGACCGCGCCGAGGTCCATGCTGACCAGATCGCCGGTCCGGAGGATCCGCTTCCCGCTCGGTATGCCGTGGACGACTTCTTCGTTTATTGAAACGCAAAGCGTGGCCGGATAACCCCGGTAACCGAGAAAGGCCGGGGCGGCCTTGCGTTCTCTGATCTCCCGTTCCGCCATAAGGTCCAGCTCGGCGGTGGAGATCCCGGCCCGTATCTCTTTTTTCAGCAGAGCCAGAACCTGGGCCACTATTTTGGAGGCCTGACGCATCAGGTCGAGTTCGGCCGGAGTCTTTATTTCGACCATTAAATTGCGCCCGTTCCGGGACCTAGGACGCCCTTGACCTTCGCGCCTAAAACGGCGGCTATCTCCCGGGTGACGGCCTCGGGCTCCTTGCCGCCCTTGATCGGATAAAAGATCCCCGCCGCGCGGTAATAGGCCACAAGCGGTTCCGTCTGGTCCTTGTAAACCGAGATCCTGCGCCGTATAACTTCGGGCTTGTCGTCCTCGCGCAGGACAAGCGTCCCGCCGCAGCCGTCGCAAAGCCCTTCCCTGGCGGGCGGGGAGGACGTCAGGTTATAGATCCTCTGGCATTTCGGACAGGTGCGCCTTGCCCCGAGCCGGCCGACCACGGCCTCTTCATCGACATCCAGAAAAACCACGGCGTCCACGCTCTGCGCCCTTGAGGCGAAATAATCGTCCAGGCCCTGGGCTTGGTCCACGGTCCTGGGAAATCCGTCGAATAACAACCCTCTGGTCTCCGTGGCAAGCCTGGTTTTTATAACCTCAAGCACCAATTTATCCGGCACCAGCCTGCCCGCGGAAAGATAACCCGACACTTCCTGCCCCAGCGTGGTTTTCGACGCGATGGCTTCCCTGAAAATATCGCCCGTGGAGATATGAAAAAGAGCTAATTTTTCGCTTAAAGCTTTGGCCTGCGTGCCTTTCCCCGATCCTGGATAGCCCAAAAGAACTATGTTCATAATGTTACCCGCTTAAAGCTCGACACGAACGGCGTAAAACACCTCTCCGGGCGGCCGCGCCCTTTCCTCTTCACGGCTCAGTTCATTGCCCGCGGTCAACTCCCGACATTGAACCAGCGCCCTTTGATCTTGGAGTTCTTGTAGAACCCTTCGTAGTTGCGCATTATGAGGTGGGCTTCCGTCTGCGCGATGGTATCCAGCGCCACGCCGACCACGATCAGCAGGGATGTTCCGCCGAAATAAAACGGCACATTAAGCCTGGCCCTCATGTAATCCGGCAGGACCGCCAGCATGGCGACAAAAAGAGCGCCGCCGAGCGTGATCCTGTTCATCACCCATTCGATATACTGGGCCGTGGGGTCTCCGGGCCTGATGCCGGGAATAAAGCCTCCCCATTTCTTCATGTTCTCAGCCAGATCCTTGGGGTTGATGCTGACCGAATTATAAAAATAACAGAAAAATACGATAAGGCCGACATACATCAGCTGGTAGGAAATATTGCCGTGATTCATGAATTCCATCACTTTCCGGGCCAGGGGCGAGTTAGGATTGAACTGCGTGATGGTGTAAGGCACGCTCAACAGGGAAACAGCGAAGATGACGGCGATGACGCCGGACTGGTCCACTTTAAGCGGCAGGAAAGTGCTCACTCCCCCGTACATCTTGCGGCCGACCTGGCGCTGCGCGTACTGGATGGGGATCTTGCGCTGCGCGGTCTCTATCCAGATGACAAGGCCGACCACCAGGACGACGATGGCCGCTATCACTATCCCGGTAAGGAGGCTGATCTCCTCTATCTGTATAAGCTTGATAAGGCTCCTTACGGCGCTGGGAAGGCGGTCCACGATGCCGGCAAAAATGATCAGGGAAATGCCGTTGCCGATGCCGCGTTCGGTTATCTGCTCGCCCAGCCACATGACGAACACCGTCCCCGTGGTAAGGGTCAGCACCGTGACAAAATAAAAAGCGAAGTCGGTGTTGGGCGCTATGGAGGCCCCGCCGGCCGGAGACATCTTGGTCAACGCTATGGTAAGGCCGAGGGACTGGAAGGCGGCCAGGAAAAGCGTGAAGATCCTCGTAAATTGCGTGATCTTCCTGCGGCCCTGCTCGCCCTCTTTCTGCAAACGGTCCAGCAGCGGGAAGATGTGGGCGCCCTGCACCAGGCTCATGATGATGGAGGCGTTTATGTACGGCATGACGCCCATCGAGAAGATGGAGAACTTTCCGAGCGCCCCGCCGGAGAAGATGTCCAGAAAGCCGAGAAGGCTTCCCTGATTGGCCGCGAAAAGGGCGCGCAGCGCCTCGGTGTTTATGCCCGGGATCGGGATGGAAGCGCCCAGCCGGTAGACGGCCAGCGCTCCCAGGACAAACAATATCCTTTTTTTAAGTTCCTGAATCTTGAACAAGTCAGTTATCTGTTGCATTATTCGCCCCGTTAGAGCCGTCTCCGCAAGATTATCCCGTCACCGCAGATCTGCGCGGACCCTAAAACGCCGACCGCATAAACCCAGCCCTTTGATCCGCGGTCGTCCGCGCGATCCGCGGATCATCGCCTCCGGATAGATCCTGGTCGTCCAGGTTATTTACCGGGCTTGGTTTCCGGTTTCGTCCCGGCGATAAGCTCGGTTTTTCCGCCCGCTTTTTCTATTTTTTCTTTCGCCGAACCTGAAAAAGCATGGGCCTTAACGGTCAGTTTCTTATTGAGAACGCCGTCTCCGAGGACCTTCAGCAACTCGCCTTTCTTGATCAATCTTTTCCTGACGAGAAGCTCGGGGGTGATCTCCGTCCCGTTCTCAAAATGCTTGTCCAGAATGGAAACATTGGTCCATTCGTACACGACACGGAACCTTTTGTTGCTGAACCCGCTCTTGGGAATGCGCCGCAGCAGAGGCATCTGGCCGCCTTCAAATCCGTCGCGCTTGGAACCGCCGGCGGTGGAATTCTGGCCTTTCTGGCCTTTGGTGGAGGTCTGTCCGTGGCCCGACCCCTGGCCGGTGCCGAGTCTTTTTCTCCTGTGAACGGAGCCCGGTTTAGGGCGGAGCTGGTGTATACCTGGCATATTATTTATCTCCTCTCATCTTCAACACTTCTTCGCGGCTCCGCAGCTGCCGCAGAGCGTCGAGGGTCGCGTAAACGGTATTAAAAGCGTTCCTGCTGCCGAGATTTTTGGTCAGGATGTTCTTCACGCCTCCGGCTTCCAGCACGGCGCGCACGCCGCCGCCCGCTATCAGGCCGGTGCCGCCCACCGCGGGCTTCATCCACACATGGCCGGCGCCGAAATAACCTTCGGTCTCATGCGGTATGGTGGCGCCCTTCAGCGGGAACGAGATCATTTCCTTGCGGGCTCCGGCCGTCGCTTTCTGAATAGCGACCTGGACTTCGTTGGACTTGCCTAAAGCCACTCCGACCGAACCGGCGCTGTCGCCGACCACTACGAGGGCGTTAAAGGAAAATCTTTTACCGCCCTTGACCACCTTGGTCACCCTGTTGATGGCGACGACCACGGTTTTTTCTTCCGCGACCGGCGCGATATCCAGTTCCAGCATCTCGACGGCGGCGGCCGCTTTGGGCGTGCCGTCGGCGTTAAGTTCTTTTTCGGTCCTTAATTGTTTCTGATTTCTAAGCATTTTTGGCTTCTCCTTACTAAACTAACGCCCTTCGGGCGGACTCCGTAAATCTACCGCTGGTACGCAGAGCGCGCAGAGGCCTTGAACCTGTAGGGACCCTTCACCGGTTGAAATTCCGCGTCCTCTGCGTCCGCGCGGCGAAGCGATTCCTGCGATATCAGGTTAAAACTTCAGTCCGGCTTCCCTGGCTGCGTCGGCCAGCGCTTTGATCCTGCCGTGGAAGATCCTGCCTCCACGATCGAAGCAAACTTCCTTTACGCCTTTCTCCATGGCTCTCTTGGCCACAAGCGCGCCCACCACTTTGGCGGTTTCAAGACATTTACCCGATTTCACCTTGCCCTTCAGCGTTTTATCCACGCTTGAGGCGGAGGCGAGGGTCAGGCCTTTCGCGTCGTCAACGACCTGGGCGTAAAGGTGTTTGTCGCTCCGGTACACGCTCAGGCGCGGTTTCGTAAAAGCGTTGGCCTGGAGATTTTTCCTGGTGCGGTCTTTTCTGAACTGGTATCTTTCCTGTTTGCTTATCATAATATTGTCGTCTTCCTTCTTGAATTTGCCGCCCGTGCCGGCTGCTGTCCGGCGGAGCCCGCGCGTGTCGCGGTACGCCCGCGCCGGAAAAAACCTACTTCTTCGCCGCGCCCGCGCCGCCCGCGCTCGCGCCCGCCGCGGTCTTACCGGCCTTACGGATGATATGCTCGCCCTGGTATTTTATCCCAGTGCCCTTGTAAGGTTCCGGCGGTTTAACCCTTTTGATCTGGGCCGCCAGGTTGCCGACCGCATCCCTGTCGATGCCGCTTATGGTAAGGATGGTCGCCTTGGGATCGAATGTCATCTTTATACCCTGGGGAATGTCCATTACTACGGGGTGCGAGAAGCCGAGCTGCATAGTGAGCCTGGCCCCGTCCACCGCGCCCTTAAAACCGACGCCGCTGATCTCCAGCACTTTGTTGAACCCGATCATCACGCCGTTCACCATGTTACTGACCCGGGCTCTGATGGTGCCGTAAAGAGCGGCCTTGCCGGTCGCCCCGCCCGCCACGCTCAAATTTATCTTGCCGTCCTTGACCGCGGCGAGTATGCCGTCCGGAAGGGCGCAGGAAAGCTTGCCGAGCGGGCCTTCGACGAATATCTGGCCGTTCTCCACCCTGACTTTAACCTTCTCGGGAACTGTCACCGGTTTTCTTCCGATTCTGCTCATATTTTTTTCCTCTTATCAAATGTCCGCTGCCCGTTTCCGGGAACCCGTCGCTTGAAATCTCTCTTCCGTCAACTGCGGGCTGCGGGTCCTCCGGCGCGGGATCTGTTTACCACACCTGGCAGAGCACTTCGCCGCCGACTTTCTGCTTCTTGGCTTCGGAATCGGTCATCAGGCCCTTGGAAGTGGACAGGATGCTCACGCCGAAAGCGGCGCGGACCCTGGGGATCTCGTCATGGGGCCTGTAGATCCTCAGGCCCGGGCGGGACACTCTTTTGATGCCGGTAATGACCGGGCGCTTGTCCTGGGTGTATTTCAGGGTTATTCTGATGACGCCCCGCCTGTCCACGCTCTTGTCGGTCTTGGCGTCTATAACTTTGTAGCCTGAAACAAAACCTTCGTCCTTAAGCAGTTTGGCGACCGACGCCTTGATGTTCGAAAAAGGCACATCGACTCTTTCTTTATTCTTCGCCACGGCGTTCCGTATCGAAGTAAGCATGTTGGATATAGGGTCCATTCTTTTCTCCTTCAAAAACTGAATATCTCGCAAGTTCCCGGCGGGAAGCGGATAAGACGCATGAACTTGATCCCGGCCGCCGGAGCTTTACGCCCGACCGTCTTACCAGCTGGACTTCTTAAGCCCCGGGATAAGGCCGTCGTGGGCCATTTTCCGGAGGCAGATCCTGCAGAGTCCGAAATCCCTGTAGTAGCCCCTGGGTCTCCCGCATATCTGACACCTGTTCCTGAAGCGCGTGGAGAACTTCTGGGGTTTGCGCATCTTCGCCATCCAAGCGTATGTTGCCATATCTGCTCCTTCCTTTTGATCCGTGCTGCCCCCGCGCCGGTAAAAAACGCGGGAACGAAACTTTACCGCCTGACGGCGTGTGCTTCGGGCTTCTTGAACGGCATGCCCAGGCGCTCGAAGAGGGCTTTGGCCTTGTCGTTGTCGCCGGCCGTGGTCACGAACGAAATATTCATGCCGCGGGCCTTGGGAGACTTCTCCTGGTTGACTTCCGGGAAGATGTGATGTTCTTTGAGGCCGATGTTCAGATTGCCGCGGCCGTCGAAGTACCTCGGATCCACTCCCTGGAAGTCCCGGATCCTGGGCACCGAGAGGGAAATGAAGCGGTCCAGGAACTCGTACATTATCATGCCGCGCAGCGTCACGCGGACCGCGATGGGCATGCCCTGGCGCAGTTTGAAGTTGGAAATGGACTTCTTGGCCCGCCTGATCTGGGGAGCCTGCCCCGCTATCTGGGCCAGGTCTTCTTTGGCGAGGTCGAGCGCCTGGATGTTCTCTTTGGCCTCGCTCACGCCGATATTGATGACGATCTTGGTGAGCTTAGGCACCGCCATGGGCGACTTAAGAGACAGCTCCTTCATCATCGCCGGAACCACCGTTTTAAGATAAAGCTCTTTCATCCTAGGCACATAGTTGCTGGGCAGAGCCTGTTCCCGTTCTTCTTTCTTATTTTCCTTGGTCATTTAAAAAACACCTCTTATAGTATAACTTCGCCGCATTTGCGGCAGGCGCGCATCTTGTCGCCGGAGGGCGCCGTGGAAACTTTGGTCTTCACGGGCTTGGCGCACTTGGGGCAGATGAGCCGCACATTTGAAATATGTATGGCCGCTTCTATCTTGTGGATGCCGCCCGGCTTTTCTTTGGTGGTGCGTTTATGTTTGGACACGATGTTAACGCCCATCACCACGACCCTGTCGCTTTCTGGACGGATCTCTTTGATCTCGCCTTTTTTGCCCTTATCCTTGCCGGCCATCACCATAACCATATCTTTCTTTTTAAGTCTGAGCATATTGATTCCTTACCGGTTAAATTACTTCGGGAGCCAGTGAGACTATTTTGAGGAAGTTCTTGGCTCTGAGCTCTCTGGCCACCGGACCGAACACGCGGGTGCCCCTGGGTTCGCCGTTGGCGTCTATCAGGCAGACGGCGTTGTCGTCGAAACGGATGTACGAACCGTCCTTCCGCCTGGACTCCTTCCTGCACCTCACCACGACGCCCTTCACCACTTCGCCCTTCTTTACCGCTCCGTGCGGGATGGCGTCCTTGACCGAACAGACCACTATATCGCCCAGAAAAGCGTACCGCCTCGTGCTTCCGCCCAGGACCATAAAACACATCAGTTTCTTCGCCCCGGAATTATCCGCCACATTCAGCATCGTTCTTAACTGTATCATAAAGCATTCTCCAGTTTATTTGCCGCGGCCCGCGTCAGATCTTGGCCTTTTCTATGATGCGAGAAACCCTCCACCTTTTCAGGGCGGACAGGGGCCTCGTGCTCATGATCTCGACCGTATCACCCGCTTTCGACTCGTTCGCCTCGTCGTGCGCGTAGAACTTTTCGTTGCTTCTAAGGGTTTTGGAATAAGCGGAGTGGCGCGTGGTGCGCTCGACGCTTATGACGCGGGTCTTGTTCATTTTATCGGAAACCACGACCCCGCGAAAAGTTTTTCTGGCGTTCCTTTCGATTTTATTTTCGTTCGTCATTTTTTGACCTCCGCCGTTTTGCCGATCGCTTCAGCGCGCTTGGCCCCGACGAAGGTTTTGATCACGGCCATCTTGCGCCTTATCAGCCTGATCTCCAGCGGGTTCTCAAGCGGCGAGGAAGTCCTCTTGAATTTTATCTGGAAGAGGTGCTTCTCCAGGTCCCGCAGCTGGGATCTGAGCTCCGCTTCAGACATGTTCTTCAAATTCTCTTTGTCTTTTCTTTTCATAATATTAGTCCAAACTCCAATTTAATCGTTTCTGGCCACGAACCTGGTCCGGATAGGCAGTTTATGGCTGGCTCTGGTAAAAGCCGTTTTGGCGGTAAGCAGGTCCAGGCCTTCCACCTCGAACAGGATCCTGCCCGGCTTCACGACCGCCACCCAATGGTCGGGCGCGCCCTTGCCTTTACCCATCCGGGTTTCAGCGGGATGCTTTGTGACGGCTTTATCAGGGAAGATCCGTATCCAAACCTTTCCTTTTTTCCTGACAAAGCGCATAATGGACACGCGGCAGGCCTCGATCTGGCGGGCCGTGATCCAGCGCGGCTCAAGGGCTTTCAGCCCGTATTCGCCGAAAACGAGAACCGCGCCGCCTTTGGTGTTGCCCTTGATCCGGGGAGCGGAATGGGTCTTTCTGTGTTTAACCCTTTTTGGCATTAACATAAAAATTATTCTCCTTGGTTCGTGTCCGGGGTAGAACGCCCCCTTTCTACTTCGTCTCTTCCGTCGAGGCCGCGGCGTCCATGTTCACCGGAACTTCGATGGGAGTTTCGGCCTGGAGCTTTTTCAGCTGCTCCATAAGCTCCCTGGGGGTCTTGGCGAAGAAAAGTTTTTTGAAGATCCAGACTTTTACGCCTATTTTTCCCATGGTCGTATTGGCTTCGGTCAAGCCGTAATCGATGTCGGCCGACAGGGTCTGCAACGGCACGCGGCCTTTGCGGAACCATTCGCGGCGGGCTATCTCGGAACCGCCGAGGCGGCCCGAAACCATGACCTTGATACCCTGGGCGCCGGATCCCATGGTGCGTTCCATGGCGCGTTTAATGGCCTTCTTATGCCCCATGCGCTTCTCAAGCTGCTGGGCGATGGACTGCCCGACTAGCCTGGGATCCATCTCGGGGATCTTTATCTCGGAAACATTGATAAACACTTTTCTGCTGGTAAGCGCCTCGACATCCTTCTTGAGGCTCTCGATATCCATGCCGCGGCGGCCTATGACTATGCCCGGACGGGCGGTGTGGATGGTCAGCTTAAGGTAGGAACCCGCCCTTTCTATGCCGACCCAGCTGACCGAGGCCATCTGGAACCGGTCGCGCACCATCCGTCTGATCTCAAAATCTTCTCCGATAAGCTCCGGCATTTTGTGCACGGAGAACCACTTGGACTGCCAGTCCTGGATATAACCGAGTCTGATACCGCGGGGGTGAATTTTTTGACCCATATAAAGTAAAACAGTCTACGAGTTTGGAAGCCGGGGCGTTTTTGAAGTTTAAACTTTACGGTCTTAAACAACTCCGCGGCTCTTCGACTCTCAACTCTTCTTGCCTCCTTTTGTGTCGGAAACGGTCACAGTTATGTGGCACATTTTCCTTTTGAACGGCATAGCCCTGCCCTGGGGTCCGGGCTGGACCCTTCTCAACATCTTCATCGGCCCCTGGTCGGCGAACGCCGCCTTGACCCAGACGGTCTTGAGGTCGAGCTTTTTGCCCAGCTTAACCGATAAGTTAGCGCCCGCGGATTTGACCGCGTCCTGCACCAGTTCGGTGGCCCTCATGGGAATGCTGGCCAGGATCTGCTGCGCCTGATACAAATTCTTGCCCCTGATCTGGTCAAGAAGCTGGCCCACTTTCCTGCGGCCGTACCGCTGGTACTTCAGTTTGCATATAGCGTCCATAAAGTTTCCTCTCTAATTTTGCCGTTCGTCGCCGAAGGCTCGCTGACGGCATCAGCAGCCCCGCCCCGCGGCCAGCCGGCGACGAACCGCCGGCTGCCGGGTGACCGGCCTGTTTAGGTCAAAGCCGTCGCTTCCTTGGTATGCGACTGGCCGTGGCCTTTGAACAGCCTGGTAAACGAGAACTCGCCGAACTTGTGTCCGACCATTCTCTCCGTCACATAGACGGGCAGGAATTTCCTGCCGTTATGCACCATAAAAGTGTGTCCGACGAATGCCGGAGTGATCGTGCATGTCCGGGCCCAGGTTTTGATGGGCTTTTTCTCGCCGGCCTGCGCCATTTTCTGCACTTTCTCGGCCAATTTAGCGTCAACGAAAGGACCTTTTTTTGATGACCTGCTCATTTAAAAACCTCCATACCGTCACAACCCGCCGGACCTTTAAGGAACACGGTCCGGTGTTCCACAAGGAGGGCTCCGCCCTCCGTTAAATAGCTACGCTTTAATACGCGCTTTGCGCCTGTCTTCCACGATCATCCAGGACCAGATCTTCTTTTTTGTCCGGGTCTTGAAACCCTTGGACGGCTGGTTCCACGGCGAGCGCGGAACATTGTTGCCCTTGGAATGGCCCCTGCCTCCGCCGAGCGGGTGGTCGCACGCGTTCATGGCGGCGCCGCGCACCGTCGGCCTGACGCCGATGTGGCGCTTGCGGCCGGCTTTGCCGAGGGTGATAGTGTTATGCTCTATGTTGCCGACCTGGCCGATAGTGGCGAGGCAGTTCTTGAGCACCTTGCGGATCTCGCCGGACGGCATCTTAAGAAGGGCATATTCTCCTTCTTTGGCCATAAGCTGCGCCTGTGTGCCTGCGGCGCGCACGAATTGCGCGCCCTTCCCGGGGACCATCTCTATGGCGTGGACGAAAGAACCTTCCGGGATGTTCAGCAGCGGAAGGGCGTTGCCCAGCCTGATCTCGGCCTTGGGCCCGCTCATCACGGTGGCTCCAACGCCCAGCCCCAGCGGGGCGGGGATGTAGCGCTTTTCGCCGTCCGCGTAGAACAAAAGCGCGATGCGGGCGTTCCTGTTCGGGTCGTACTCTATGGACGCGACCCTGGCCGGCACGCCGAATTTCTCGCGCTTGAAATCTATGGTGCGGTAGCTCCGCCTGTGCCCTCCGCCGTGGTGGCGGACCATCACCATGCCGGTGTTGTTTCGCCCGCCATGCTTCCTGAGACCGCGGGAGAGCTTCTTTTCCGGCGTCGTCTTGGTGATATCGGAGAAGTCGCTTATCTGCAGCGTCCTTCTCGACGGGGTATAAGGTCTGTATGATTTAACTGGCATAAATTCTCCTTCGGTAACGGGCTTGATACTGGGGCTGATAAGAACTTCGCCGCCTTCAGCCTTCAGTCTCCGGCCTTAAGTCTATTTGGGCAGATCCGTAAGATCTATCTTCTGTCCGGCTTTCACCGTGACTATGGCTTTTTTCCAATCCGACCGCCGGCCCTCGTAGCGGCCGACCTTGTGCATCTTGCCCATAAAAATCATGGTCCTGACTTTATCCACCTTCACTTTGAACATGGTTTCCACAGCCTTTTTGATGTCGACTTTGTTGGCTTTGGCGTTCACCCTGAACGAATAGCGGTTCTGGGCGTCCTTCATCGTGACGCTTTTTTCGCTTAATATCGGGGATACAAGCACTTCTGAAACTGGCCTGTTCATTTAGGCCTCCTTCTTGAGGTTGTTCACCAGCGCGGCCATGCCGGCGACGGTAAAGATCAGGCGGCCGTGGTGAAGCACTTCATAAGCGTTGAGATTGGCGGCAAGGCTCCAGCCCGCGCCGGGGATGTTCCTCGATGCCTTAAGAAAATTCTTTTCGGCTTTATCCATGACGAAAAGGATCCGCTTGCCATCCAGCGCCAGGGTCTTGTAAAGTTCGCCCAGGGCTTTGGTCTTGACGTCTTTAAGGTCGAAATTTTCCATCACAAGCACGGCGCCGTCCGCCTGCCTGGCGGACAAGGCGTCGATGAGCGCGGCCTGCCTCTTGGTCGCGGACATGTCCTGCCTGTAGGAATGGGGCCGGGGACCGAACACGATGCCGCCCTTTCTCCACACCGGGGAACGGGTGCTGCCGGAGCGGGCGCGGCCGGTGCCTTTCTGTTTCCAGGGCTTCCTGCCGCCGCCTGAAACTTCTCCGCGGGTCTTGGTGGAGGCCGTGCCGCGATGTTTGTTGGCGAGGTAGTACTTTACCGCCTCGTGCAGAAAGTACGGATCGGGCTTGACGGCGAAAAGGAACTCGGGCAGTTCGAACTTGCCGACTTCCTTGCCGCTTAAATTCAAGAGTTTGGTTTCCATAGTTCACGCTTCCTTATTTTTTTATGGCCTTTTTGGGAGCCGTTTTAGCGGCCGCCGCCTTGGCTTTCGCCTTGGCGCTGATAACAGCCGGCTTGGGCACGGCCTTCACGGTCCTGACAAGATAAACAAAACAGCCTTTGGCTCCCGGCACGCTGCCGTTGAGAAGGATCAGGTTCTCTTCGGGGATAACCTTCAGGACCTTCACCTTCATCATGCTCACGGTGTCCATCCCCATATGGCCGGCCATGCGCTGTCCAGGAAGGACCCGGCCCAGGGACCTTCTGGAGGCCAGCGAACCCGGCGCTCTCTCCCTGTCGGATGCGCCGTGCGAAGCGGGGCCGCCGCCGAAATTGTGGCGTTTCATGCCGCCCGCGAAGCCCTTGCCTTTGGAAACGCCCTGCACATCGACATATTCCCCGGCGGCGAAGCGCGCCGCCACGGTGGCCAACTGCCCGTCCTTAACGCCGTCGACGCTGTCAAGGCGGAATTCTTTCATATGGCGGACGGGGGAGATGCCGAGTTTGGCGAAGATCCCTTTTGCGGCATTATCGGTATGGCTGTCCTTGCGACGGCCGAACCCGAGGCACACGGCCGTATAGCCGTCCCTTTCCTTGGTGCGGGTGCGGATCACGCGGCAGGGCCCGGCTTCAACGACGGAGACCCCGTGAAGTTCGCCTTTTTCGTCGAACATCTGGGTCATGCCGATCTTTTTGCCGATCATAATTTTAAGAGCCGCGGGCATTTCCTCGGGCAGGGCCTGAGGCGCGTTCTGGGGCTGTTCTGCGTTCTTGTTCTCGTCTGTCATATCTGTTACCTCTTAGTATGCGGACGCGCGGCGTGTCCCGCCGCTGCGTTCCCTAAAGTGCGGACTCTTCGGCGCGGGCCGGCCCCTGGACCGGAGCATCGCGCGGCATGGCGCACTTCTCAAAATAGATAAGAAACACTCCGGAGCCTCACGGCGCCCGGAACAATTGTTCAACTCCAATTGTTTTTCGTTTTTATGTTATATAGTCCGCAGGCGGAGGGAATTAAGGCCGCTCCGCCTATAGGACCGGCTGCCCGTATTCCGAAGAACGCGGCAACCGATATAATAAAAACAAACCTTTGTTCAAAGAAACTTCGGTAAAGGTTTTTGAACTGCAAAGTTATTTTAACAAAAATGTTCCAAAGAGTCAAAACATTTTTTTCAGGATATCCCTGGCTATGACTTTATGGCCGGCCTTGGTGGGGTGGATGCCGTCCCAGAAAAGATACCGGTTCGGCGCGGAGCAGATCTCGTTCTGGGCGGCGCCGGGAGTTACGCAAGGCTTATCCACAACGGCAAAGCCGAAAGCCGCCGGATCGGCGATGACCCTGTTCAGCAGATCGTTGACATCAAAGGTCCGGATCTCGATACCGGGCAAAGCGCCCAGCTGCCGGAGCGCCTGCGCAAGAGCGCCGTTATAACCCGCGCTAAGCTGCCCGGCGCCGGCCTGGGCCGCGGGTCCGGCCATGATCACCGCCGGGGTCAGCGCCAGGTTCGGCACGCTGGGGACCAGGAAGCGCCTGGCGCCGGCCTGGTAGAGAGCCTGGATATTTCCGGCCACGGCTTTCACCGTTTCCCCTACGATCTCCTCGCTTGTGGGCCCCGCGGCCTCAGGGGAAAGCGGCGCGGCCGTCTCAAGCATGTCGGGCATGAATGTCGTCAGGGCAAGACGCGTATTCTTCGCGGAGGCCGCCATCAGCGCGTCGCGCATGTCATTGCTCCCGCACCAGACCACATACAGGTCCGCGCCGGAAGCTTTGCCGTTGAAGTCTTTAAGGAACTGCTCCACCTGCGAGCCTAAATTGTGGCCAGGTACCGACGCTCCATCATTGCGCGCCCTTGCTCCGCCGACGGCGTAATTGGAGAACAGCCCTGGCTTCAGCAAAGCCGGACGGCCGTCATTTCGCCTGCCGCTCAGATTCGCGAATTGTTCCGACCAGGTCGGACCGTTGGAAAAACGAAAACCGCCCCTCACCGCGTAAGGGGCCGAGGGCACCAGTTCATGCGGCGCGGTCGAAACGGTATTATATGCCGCGTGATGATTCCCGGGGTCCGACAGGCTGTCGCCAAAGGTAAAAATGCGGCCCGGCTGAGCCGCCCACGCCGCTCCGGAAAGCGACCAAGCCAGGACCAGACCGAAAGCCGCGCCGTATAGCGCGCCGCGCCGACCATTTAAATTCGACATGCTTGAACCTCCTCCATACGACAGAATCCTGGATGCCGCTTTGAAACCTGGCATCTTCATACAAGTTACCAACTTTTAAGCTGCGCGATAAGAAGCGAAGGGCCCTTGCCTGGAGCGCATTATGGCCTACCTTATAATAGGCACAATGGTCCAGGCTGTCCCAGGAAAAATTGGAAAGCGGCGGATTGCCGGTGCAGGGTCCTGCCGGACATGGGGCCCATCGGGCCTGCGGCCGGCCCGGCGACTTCGCGCCGGTTCCTCCTCGGCCCGATCCAACCCATGTCCGTCACCCTTCCAACTTTACCCCGCCGCCCTTCACACAAACGGCAATGTGAGCTGCAAATCTTGCCTAAATACTTTAATATTCAATCGTGATCCCGCCC
>JBAYJD010000005.1:0-86829 GCA_041665305.1 Elusimicrobiales bacterium | reverse complement strand
GAGGCCGAACCGAAGTTGCGCGAAACGCGCAGGCTCCAATGAACCTGTAAGTTTCGCGCAACAAAGGTGCAGGCAAAAAACGGCGATTGCAGCCAAAATTCCCTATGTCGGACAGGCTCCTAGGCTCTTAGGGCGGAACTACTTCTTCCGGAGCAGCAGCGCATGCGCGGCGAAACCGGCGCCGAAAGCCAGCATTACGACCAAAGCGCCCGGCGGCACGCCTTCTTTCTCTATCTCGTCCAGGATGACCAGGACGGTGGGCGAAGACATATTGCCCAGTTCCGACAGGACCTTCCGGGTATATTTCATGGCCTCTTCTCCAAGGCCCAGGCGCTCTTGAACGGCCTGTATGACATTTTCCCCGCCCGGATGCACCGCCCAGCGGAAGATGTCGCCCTTGGCGAAGCCGTTGGCCTTCAGGAGCTCGTCCACCAGCGCCCCGGCCTCCGCGGCCGCGAAGGCCGGCAAGCCGGCCGAAAGCTGATTATGCAGCCGCCCGTTCTTATGCACAAAGCGGATGTCCTCGCGGTATTGCGGAGCGAACCGGGACATGGAATCCACCAGCTCGAACCCGGACGGCCGGTCCCAGAGCGCGGCGGCGGCCGCCCCGTCCCCGAAAAGGGCGTTCGAAATTATCAGGCTGGTGTCGTCCCCCATCTCGAACACGGAGCTGCAGATCTCGACCGCGACGCTCAGAACCGCGCTTCCGGGCCGCTCTTTCGCCAGCGCGGCCGCCAGCTGGATATTGGGGATAGCGCCGCCGCAGCCGCTGCCCACCAGGTCATAGGCCTTTGTGGCCCGGTCAAAGCCAAGCCTTTCCGCTATATAAGTGGACAGGCCGGGGCAAATATATCCGGTGCAGGTGTTCACCACCAGGGCAGAGATCTCTCCGGCTTTAAGTCCGGTCTTTTCCATTACGGCCGAAGCCGCGACTGCCCCGAGCCCCGCGGCGCAAGCCGTGAACCGCGCGGCTCTTTTGTCCGGGTCCTCGTCCAGCACCGACGCCGGGGCCTCCACGGCGAAACGGCGGGTCCTGACGGACGGATGGGTGAAAACTTTCTCCATCAGTTTCAGGCTGCCCGGCCTCAGACGCCCCGTATAATGTTCTTTAAGCAAAGCTTCGGCGTCCGCCTGCTTCAGTTCTAATTCCGGCAGCGCACGGGCCGCGCTGCTCATGTGGATCTTGTTATTTCTCACGCCTTCACCCCCATAAATCTAAGGCCACGCCTCAAGACCCGGGTATGGCGCCAGAGCGGCGGGCTCACCCCGGCCAGGTTCGCCAGCCTGGACAAGCCGGATAAAAAAGGCAGGGCCAGCGAATCGGAATTTATAAAATTCATGTTTTCATTCACGGCCGCGCCAAGCGTCTCAAGCAGCCATTCTTTCCCGACGGACGGGGAGACATAGAACACCGGGGCCAGCATTTCAGAGGCCGGGACCGTTAGCGTCCCCTCGGCGCGGGCCAGGGTTTCAAGCGGCGTGCCGGGGTAGATCCTGACCCCTAGATTGAAAAAAACGGAATCGGACGGACGCAGCTCGCGCTTTGCAAAGTCCAAAGCGCGTTTTACCGTGGCCCTGGTCTCGCCGGGCCCGCCCAGCATAAAGATCCACATGCACGGCAGGCGGCCGCGGTTCACCGCTTCTGCGGCGGCGCGCACCTGGGCGCCGCCGTAATTCTTCCCCAGCGCCGAGAGCACGGCATCCGCCGCGCTCTCGGCGGTGACGCCTATGCCGGCGAAACCCGCCGCTTCCATGGCCTCAAGCAGCGGTCTGTCGGTGAACGCCGGGTTCAGCTCCATGGTATGCAGGCGCGCGCCGCAGGGCCGGCCGGCCAGCAGGCGGCAAAGCCGGAGCGCGTGTTCATACGGGGAATTAAAAACATTGTCTACGAACTCGATATCCCTTACCCCCGCCAGGGCCAGCGCGCGCACTTTTGCGGCAGCCTCTTCGGGCGGACAAAGGCGGTAAGCCCTTCCTTCGCTCGCCGCGTAAGTGCAGTAAACGCAGTTAAAGGGGCAGCCGAGCTTGGTCTTCATCGGCACGGCGGCCATAAGCCCCGCGTAGGCTTTCAGGTCCAGCCAGCGCGCGAACTCCGGGAACAGATCGCCGCCGGACCAGCCGCCGAAGGTAAGAGGGGTTAGAACGGGCCTTCCGTCCCTGACGGCGGCTACGCCCGGAATGCGGAGCGGGTCTTCCCCGCGCTCCACGGCGGACAAAAGCCGGGGGAAAACCGCCGGCGCGTCGCCCAGGACCGCCCAATCCGCGCCTCCGGCCTTCAGCAGTTCCCCGGGCATCACGCCGGCGGCGGCCCCGCCCAGCACTATTTTAAGGTCCTTTCTTTTTCCGGCGCGGCGCATCAGCGCCGCCGCTTCCTCGAAAAAAGCGACCGGGGTCCGCAGGTCGTTGTTGTCTATGTTCCGCACGGAAAAGCCGGCGAGATCCGGTTTAAATTCGGCCAGAGCTTTATCCAGCGCCCGGGCCGGGGCCCTGGCGAACATCAGGTCCAGGAAGCGGACTTCGTGCCCCGCGCGCAAGGCGGACTGGGCCGCCACGCAGGCGCCGTAAGGCAGCACCGCCAGCGGCGCCCGGTTGCGATTGGTGTTTATGATAAGGACTTTCATCAACCGCCAGTATAGTGATTTATTCGCGGGGAAGGCAAGACAGGTTATTTTACGCTGGTTTCCACCAGCTTTCCGCCGGAGAGATGGAAAACCCGGTCGGCATAAGAGGCGGCTTCCTCGTTATGCGTGACCATGAGCACGGCCGCGCCGCCGGCATTCACCTTCTTCAGGTCTTCCAGCACGATCCGGGCGTTATGCTTATCCAGGTTGCCGGTGGGCTCGTCGGCTATGACCAGGCCGGGTTTGTTGCGCAGGGCGCGCAGAATGGCGGAGCGCTGCTTCTCCCCGCCCGAAATATCCATCGGGAACTTCTGCGCGATGGGCTCCAGGCCGAAACGTCTCAGGAGCGACAGGGAAGCGGCGGGATCCCCCTTGCCTAGGATCTTGGCCGGCATGTCTATATTCTCCAGCACCGTGAACTCCGGCAGGAGGGAATCGAACTGAAAAACAAAACCGATGTGCCTGCGCCGGAGTCCGGCTTTTTCAGTCTCGCTCAGAACCTCCAGCTTATGGCCGAACAGCGTTATCGCCCCGCTGTAGCTGTCGTCCAGAAGGCCGATCAGGTTTAAAAAAGTGGACTTGCCGGACCCGGACGGTCCGAGCATGGCCGCGAACTCCCCGGCTTTTATCTCGAAATTAATATTCTCCAGCACCAGGAGCTGCTCATGCCCCTGGGTGTAGGTTTTGCTCAGGTCCTCGACTTTTACTATCTTATCCATATCTTATGGCGTCCACGGGGCTTATCTTTGAGGCGCGCAGGGCCGGGTAAATGGTGCTCAGCATGCACAGGAGGTAACTCACCGCGGCCGTGCCCAGCAGGTCCCGCAGCCTCAGTTCCACCGGCACCTTGGTTATGTAGTAAATATCCGAAGGAAGCTCCACCACCGGATAGACGGCGATAAAGACCGAAACGGCGACGCCGAGGAGCAGCCCCAGCGAAATGCCGGAGAGGGCTATGAGGTTGCCCTCCCAGAAAAATATTTTCCGCACGAAGCCGGGACCGGCGCCCATGGAACGCAGCACGCCGATATCGCGGAGCTTCTCCACGCTCATCATCAGCAGATTGGAGGCGATGTTGAATGTGGCGACCAGGATTATCAGGGCCAGCACCAGCGACATCACGAATTTTTCCAGTTTTAAAGCGGCGAAAAGCGTGCGGTTCATATCCGAGTAGGTCCTGACCGAGTAACCGAAGCCCAGCTCCCTCCTGAGGAACCCGGCGTTTTCCTCGGCCCTGTTTATATCGTCCAGTTTTAGGCCGGCGCCGTTCACGCCGCCGCTCAGTCCGAAGAAATCCGAGGCGGCCTGGAGCCCGCAATAGGCCATGGTGTTGTCGAACTCAAAATAACCGGTGCGGATAAGCCCGGCCACCCTGAATTTGCGCATTTTAGGCATTATCCCCATGGCCGTCGCGGCCGACTTGGGCGAAACAAGGATAACCTCGTCCCCGACCCAGGCACCCAGGCCCTTGGCAAGTTCCTCGCCCAGAAGCACCGCGGGCGGGTCGCCGGGCTTGGGCGCGGCCGTGAGCGCGTCCCACGAGCCGCGCACTAAAGCGCTTTTAAGATTATTGGTCCTGAACTCATTTTCCGGGTCCAGGCCTTTCATCACCACGCCGGTGGACCTGTCGTCGAACGTGAGGATCCCCTGGCCCATCACGAAAAGGGAATAGGCCGCCAGGCGCGGAGACCGTTCGAGGCGGGCCTTGAAGGCCGTCAGGGCGCCGGGCCTGACGGAACCGTAAACGCTGACATGGGCCTGGGCGTCTATTATTTTTTTCTTTATGTCGGATTGGAAGCCGTTCATGATGGCCAGCGTCACGATAAGCGCGGCGACGCCCAGGGCCACTCCGGCTATGCCGATGATGGTGGTGACCATGGAGAAAAGGCCTTTTCTCTTGGCTTTCAGGTATCTGTAGGCTATGAAAAATTCAGCGGACATAAGAGCAGGGACCGAAGCCCGGGACGGCGCGGAACTCGATAACGGGGAGCCCCCGGATCCTCATTGCGCGCCCCTGTTCCACCCCGCGGTCACTGATGTTCGGCGGGCTTCAGCAGCGGAAAAAGTATGACTTCCCTTATCGACGGCTTGCCGGAAAAAAGCATGGCCAGGCGGTCTATGCCGATGCCGATGCCGCCCATGGGAGGCATCCCATATTCCATGGCTTCGATAAAATCCTTGTCCAGGACATCGGTCTCGGAGTTCTTTTCCTCGTCGCGCTGGCGGAGTTGTTCCAGCAGGCGGCCCTTCTGGTCTTCCGGGTCGTTAAGCTCGGTGTAAGCGTTGGCGATTTCCTCATAGCCGGCGAAGAATTCAAAGCGTTCCACGATGGATTCGTCCCCCTCCTTGCACTTGGCCAGCGGAGTTATGGCGGTCGGATAATCCATGACAAAGGTGGGCTGTTCGAGGTCGGCCTGGATCTTCTCGTCGAAGATGCGTTCGAAGATCTTGGCGGAAGGCGTGTCTTCCCCGTGTTCTATGTGCAGCCCGGCGGCCAGCTTGCGCAGGTTGGGGCGGTTGAAAGCCTTGCCCAGCAGGATCTCGTGGATATCCTCGCCGAGCTTTGCTTTCCAGGCTTCCGGCAGGGACAGGCGCCTGAAAGGCGGTTTAAGATTTATCTTCATCCCGTTGTAATCTATAGTTTCCAGCCCCATGAGGCCGGCGCAGCTCGCGAAGATCCGCTCGACCAGCGCGGCCATGCCGTTATAATCGGTATAAGCCCGGTAAGCCTCCAGCGTGGTGAATTCCGGGTTGTGCCGCGTGTCGATGCCCTCGTTACGGAAGATCCGCCCTATCTCGTAAACGCCGTCATAGCCGCCGATGACCAGCTTTTTAAGCGGCAGTTCGGTGGCGATGCGCATGTACAGTTCCGTCTTGTAGATGTTGTGGAAGGTGATGAACGGCCTGGCGGAGGCCCCGCCCGCCTGGGAGCCCAGGACCGGCGTCTCCACTTCCAGATAGCCGTCGCCGTCCAGCACGCGGCGGATGGCGGAGATGATCTGCGCCCTCTTGATAAAAATGCCGCGGGCCTCCTCGTTGGAGATCAGGTCCAGGTAGCGTTCGCGATAGCGGGTCTCGGGGTCGGTCAGTCCGTGCCACTTCTCGGGAAGCGGCCTCACGGCTTTGGAGAGGATCGTAAGCTTCTCCACATTGATGGTAAGCTCGTTGGTGTGGGTGAGAAAAAGCTTCCCCTCCACGCCCAGAAAATCGCCCACATTGTTGTTCTTCCTGAAGAGATCGTACGCTTCCTCTCCCAAGATGTCCTTTTTCACATAGAACTGTATTTTGCCCGTGCCGTCCTTAAGCTGGCCGAACGCGGCCTTGCCCATGACGCGCATGAGCATCATGCGCCCGGCGCACACGACCTGGGACTGGGCCGGCAGGCCGCGCGCTTCGGCTATTTTATGGGTTACGGTAAAACGGCGGGGGAACGGGTCGATGCCCTTGTCCCTGAGGCTCTTTATTTTCGCGTAATTGTTGCTTACGATCTCGGTCAGTGCGTTTTGGCTCATTTTCTTGATGCTAAGGCGTCCTTCACTATCTTTACAAGATTTTTCGGTTCGAACGGTTTTTCCACAAAAGCGAAGATGTTGGAAGAAAGCTCAAAAAGGTCCTTCATCTGTCCTTTCGCGGTCAAAATGATGATGGGGATCCTGCGCAGGTCGTCTATTTCCTGGAGTTTCGCCTGGAAAGTGTAGCCGTCCATCTCCGGCATCATGATATCCAGGATGATGGCGTCCGGGATCGCTTTTCCTTCGGCGGGGCCGGTGAGCTTGTTATAGGCTTCGAGGCCGTTATAGGCCTCCATGACTTCCAGCTGTTCCCGCTCCATCAGCACCTTTATAAGGTACACCACGTCTTTCTCGTCGTCAATCACCATTACTTTGGACATAACTCCCCCGTTCATAGGATCGCCCCATGCGGCGCTTATAAAGATAAAAAGCCGGCGGCACTCGCTCCCGCAAATGTACATGAAGAGTTTACAAGATTCGTGGAGGGCAAAACAAGGTTTTCATTTTTCTTTTTAAAAGAGTAGAATACACCAGTATGCGGTGAAGCGTAAAGCGGGACCGTAAAAAATATTTTTTCGCCTTTTACTCTTCACGCCCCGCGCTTCACGATTCTCCACCGCGCCGCAAAAAGGAGCTTCCATGTCCATAGAAAAAACGCTCGTACTCATAAAACCGGACGGCATGAAGCGCAGGCTTGCCGGCCTCGCCATAGACCGGCTGGACAACTCCGGCCTTGAAATGGTCGGCGCGAAAATGGTGTCCGTGACCGACGCCCTGGCGCGCGAACATTACGCCCTCCTGAAAGGCAAGGGGGTTTTTGCGCTGAAGGAAAAGTTCGAGCAGCTGATCAGCTTCATAAAGGGGGACTTCCACGGCGTGTCGAAGCGCCGGGTGCTGGCCTTGGTTTACCAGGGCGAAAACGCGGTGCAGGGGGTGCGCGCCGTGGTGGGGGCCACCAACCCCGAAGAGGCCGCGCCCGGAACCATCCGGGGCGCCTTCGGCCGGATCTGCCGCACGCACGGCTATTACGAAAATGTGGTGCACGCCTCGGGAAATCTTGAGGAGGCGGCCCGCGAGATCAAGATCTGGTTCAAGCCGGGCGAGATCCTGGAATAGGATGTCATAGGACGATATTCTGAATTTTTAACAAATGCTATGAGACTCATCCCCGCTATTATCATGGCGCTCCTTTTAACGGCTGGGGCGCTCAACGCCCAGAGGACGAACGGACCCCGCCTGGAAGAGCGGCTAACGCTGACCGCGGACGACGGCTGGAAGCTGAACGCCCGCTATCTCAGGGCGCCCGAGAACGCTCCGACCGTGGTGCTGATCCACGGCCAGAAGAAAGATCTTACCGAATGGAAGATCTGGTTCGACCAGCTGAAGCGCTACGGCTACGGCTATCTCGCCATGGACCTGCGCGGCCACGGCAACAGTTTTCTCGCGCCCGACGGCTCCACGACCTCCTACAAATCGTTCGCCGTCAGCGGCCCCAACAACGAATTCAACAAGATGATCCGGGATGTAGAAGCGGCCCTGGCGTACCTCTCCACCAACAGCGTGACCGGCGACAGGATCATACTGGCCGGTTCGGCGCTGGGAGCGAACCTGGCCGTCAAAGCCGCCGCCATACACCCGGAGATCTCCATGACCGCGGCCTTCTCGCCCGCCCTGAACGTCAACGATGTCCTTTCGGTCAATCCGCTTTACGCCTACGGCAGGCGGCCGCTGCTGCTCATGTCCGGCGCCGACCGCGTCAGGCAATACAAGGAATTCCAGCTTTTAAACGAGATAGCGAAACTTAAATGCGGCAAGGAAAATGTCACCACCATAGTGACGGCCGCGGGCTACGGCGCAGGGGAACTTGTAAACAAATACAATATCCGCAGGATCTTCGACTGGTTCAGGAACCCCAGGCTGCCGCCGATAGTCGAAATCTCGACCCGAACCGGACAAACCGGCGCCCCCGCGCCCGGACAACAGGGCGGACCCGCCGAGGAAGCTCCGCCGGAGGATTCACCGACTTATGAATGAAAAATTCAGGAAATATTCCCGGCTGCCGACCGAAGCCGTCAATCCGCGCACCCGCGACCTGGACCGCCTCCCTTTGAGGAAAGTGCTTCAGAAATTGAATTATGAAGACAGCCTGGTGCACCGGGCCGCCGGCAAGGCGATCCCCTCCATAGAAAAAGCGGCGCGCCTGGTCTCCAAAGTATACCTTGCCGGCGGCAGCGTGTTCTTTATCGGAGCCGGGACCAGCGGGCGGCTCGGCGTGCTTGAAGCCGCCGAGCTCCCCCCGACCTACGGCGTGGAAGCGGAGCGCTTCCAGGCGCTTATGGCCGGCGGACCGGCGGCGGTTTTCCATTCCAAGGAAGGCGCCGAGGATATTTTTGAGAACGGTTTTGAGGAAATAACGGAACTGGTGAAGAAAAACGACGCCGTCATAGGGATCGCGGCCAGCGGCGTCACGCCCTATGTGAAAGGCGGCCTCTCCGCCGGCAAAAAAGCCGGGGCGGGCACCGTGCTTATCACCTGCAATCCCAATGAGCGCACTCCGGAGGCGCGCATAACCGTGGCGCTGGCCGTGGGACCGGAGCCCATCTCGGGTTCCACCCGGATGAAATCCGGCACCGCCACCAAACTGGCCCTGAACATGCTGACCACTTCGGCCATGATCATCAGCGGCAAGGTCTACCGCAACTGGATGGTGGATGTCAAAACCACCTCGCAGAAACTTGCGCTGCGCGCGGAACGCATCACGGCCGCCGTGGGAGAAGTGCCGCAGGAAGAAGCCCGCGGGCTTCTGGACCTCACCGGCAACGATGTAAAAACGGCCATAGTCATGGCGCGGCGCGGACTAAATCCGGAACAGGCCCGACTTCTCATCAAAAAACACAAAGGCTTCCTCAAAACCATCCTGGGCTAGGAGCCTCCCCAAAATTTGCCGTATTCAGGCGACCGGGACTTTCGGGCGCCTGGATCCAGGTCTTTAGCCTTAGAATTCCGAACGGCTACTATGCTAAAGTCTCAGCGGGCCGCTCATCGGGACGCACAGATGCAACCGTTCAGGCGCTTCGCCCGTAATACAGGAAAGGACCGCGGACAGGAATACCATGAAACCCAGACAGTACGCTTTACGCATTTCAGCCTTCATAGCTCTAAGCTCGTTCCCCTCGGCGCTTTTCTCCGGCGAACCGGAACTAAGTTTTGAGGAAGCCTCCAAACTGCTGCTCCTGAACAACCCTAAAAGCGCCGCGGCATCGGCCTCGGTCGAGTCCGCCCGCGGCCGCCTTTCTTTTTACCGCGCCGGACTTTACCCGCAGATCTCCGCCGCGGCCCGGTATAACCGCGCAGGCGGCGGCCTGGCGCCGGCTGACGAATCCTATTCCTACGGTTTCTCAGCCTCACAACCGCTGTTCGCCCCCGCACTCCCGGCGGCCGTCCGCTCGGCCGAAGCTTCTTACCGCAAGGCGGAGGCGGACTTCGCCCTCGTCAGGTCCGAACTGCTCTATAACCTGAAAACGGTTTTCTCCGATCTTACAAAAGCGCGGGAAACGCTTGAACTTTCCGCCGAGACCCTCAAACGCCGCGCGGAGAATGTGGAGCTTATCCGCATAAAATATGAGGCCGGACGGGAAAATAAGGCCGCGCTGCTGGAAACCCGGGCCGTCTATAAGGCCTCGGTGTGGCAGAATGAAAATTACAAGAAAGACCTGAGGCTCATCGAACGCAGGCTTAACCGCCTGCTGGCGCGCCCGCCCATGGCCGCAGCCCCCGCGGCGGAATTGCCGGAGCCTCCGGCCCCGCCCGAAGATTTCGGTTCTTTTTCCGGCGCGCTGGAGCGCCATCCGTCCCTAAGCTCCGCCCAGGCGTCGCTTGAGATCAGCCGGGCCGCGCTAGACCGTTCAAAAAGCGGGTTCCTGCCGCGGGTCGACGCCGACGGCAATTATACCTGGAGCGGCGCGGACTGGCCGGATAAGAATACAAACTGGTCGGCGGGGATCGGTCTTTCGCTCCCGCTGTTCGCCGGCGGCAAACTTTCGGCGGACCTCGCGTCCGCCCGCGCGGACAGCGCCGGCGCCGAAGCCGCTTTCAAAGACGCGAAGGACGAAGTTTATCTGGCCGCCGAGGACGCCTTCCTGTCCTGGAGGACCGCGTGGTCGTTCACGGATGTGGCAAGAACTTCGCTGGAATCGTCCGAAGCCAGGGCCTGGCTTCTGCGCAAACAATATCTGGCCGGCCGGGCCTCGTATTTCGAATGGCGCAATGTCGAAGACCAGCTCATAAGCGCCGAGAACCAGCTTTTAGCGGCCAGGCGGGACCTTGCGGCCGCCCATGCGGCGTTCATCAGATCGCTGGGAGAATAACCATATGAAAAAAAGTTTTTTTAAGACCAAAAAATTTATTATCGGCGCCGTTCTGCTGCTCCTGGCCGGCGGCGGCCGGCTGGAGTATGTTCATCTCATGGGGAAAAAAGAGCTTAAAAGGCTGGAAGCCCTCTCGCCCGTACAAGTCGCGAAGGGCCCGTTCGTCATAAAGACCCAGGCTATAGGCGTGGTGGAGCCGGAGAACCGCGTACTGGTCACCCCGTCGGTGGACGGCCGGGCCGAAGAGGTGCTGTTTCGCGAAGGCGGCCTGGTGAAAACCGGCCAGATCCTGGCCTGGATAAGTTCGAGCGAACGCACCGCGCTTCTGGATTCCCTGAAGATGAAAGAGTCCACCCCGGAAGAGGCCAAAATGGTGCGGGAGGCCTACAATCTTACGCCCGTAGTCTCGCCTATAAACGGCATGGTCATAAAACGCGCCGTGGAACCGGGCCAATCGGTCGGCACGGCTAAAGAAATAGCCGTCATCTCGGACCGCCTGATAATAAAGACCTATGTCGACGAAACCGATATAGGCGGCGTGAAGGAAGGCCAGAAAGCGGAATTTTATCTTGACTCCTTCCCGAAGGACCGGCACGAAGGCGGCGTGTTGGCCATAGCGCGCGAATCCATTCTGAAAGACGGCGTAACGGTCTATGAAGTAAAGATCCTGCCCGCCAAACATATCCCGGTCCTGCGCTCGGGCATGACGGCCGATGTCCGGGTGATAACCGACGCGAAACAGGAAGCGCTTTCTCTGCCGAAAAAAGCCGTCTCCTACAAGGACGGCGACGCTTTTGTCGCCATGAAGGACGGGAAAAACAAAAAACTGACCGACAAGAAAGTGGAAACAGGGGCGAGCAACGAGCGGATGATAGAAATCCTGTCCGGCTTAAGCGAGAACGACACGGTCTACTACTCCAGCGGCGTGGCCAAAGAACGCTCCGGCATAGTTATAACCGCCGATTGATCCCAAATGGAAACACTGATAGATCTACGCAATGTCTCCAAGACCTACCGCACCGGCTCATTTAATGTGGAGGCGCTCAAAGGCGTTTCCCTGCGGATCAAGGCCGGCGAACTGGTGTCGCTTACAGGCCCTTCCGGGTCCGGCAAATCGACTTTAATGCACATCCTGGGATTTCTGGACCGGCTGGACTCCGGGGAATACTATTTCGCCGGCAACCCTACGACTGATCTCGACGAGGGCCGGCTGGCCGCCATCCGCAGCCGCATGGTGGGCTTCATCTTCCAGTCTTTCCACCTTTTAAAAAGAACCACGGCAAAAGACAATGTCATGCTGCCCATGGTCTACAGCGGTCTGGGGACCGAGCCGCGCAAAGCCCTGGAGTGCCTGCGGCTGGTGGGGCTCTCCGACCGGGTGAACCACAAGTCCAATGAACTTTCCGGCGGCCAGTGCCAGCGCGTGGCGGTGGCCCGCGCGCTCGTGAACGATCCGTTCATCCTGCTGGCCGACGAACCCACCGGCAACCTGGACGCCAAAAGCCGCCAGGAAGTGATGCAGGTGATAAAGGACCTTAATGCCCGCGGCCTTACCGTGATAATCGTCACTCACGACGAAGAAGTTTCCGCGCAAACCCGCCGCGTGATCCGCATGAAGGACGGCGCGATAATTTCCGATGAAACCCGTCCGGACCCGGCCGTTCCCGGACGGCCGGACCGGAGCGGCGAAACCGGAACGGCGCGGCTGCCCCAGGCGCGGCTGGGCTTTACCCCCTCCGAAATAGGCGAACAGCTCAGGGTGGCTTTCAAAGCCATCTGGAGCCATAAAACGCGCAGCGCCCTGACCGTGCTGGGCATCTTCATAGGAGTGGGCTCCATCATCTCGCTGATGACCATAAGCGAAGGCTTCATGAAAAGCCTGCTCAGCGGCTCCAGCGAAGACGACGCGAAAAAAGTCTACGTCATGCCGAGGCAGGAACGCCTCAAAGCGAGCCGCCGCCTTACCTACAGCGATGTGGAGGCCATAAGGTCCGGAGCGCCGCTGGCGGAGAAGATCACGCCCATCGTGCAGGGCAATGTCCAGGCCTCGGCCGGCAATAAACATGTGGACGCCGACCTCCAGAGCCGCGAGGGCTTCACTCCGGAGGCCCAGAAGGCGAACAAAAAAATATTCGAGAACCGCGCTCTGGAAGGCCGGTTCTTTACACCGGCCGAAAATCTCGGCCGCGCGCGCGTGGCGGTCATAAACCGGACCCTTGCGAAAAAATTATTCGGTTCGGAACCGGCCGTCAACAGCGAGCTGCGCCTTAAAGGCATCACCTTCACGGTGATCGGGGTCGCGGAGGACCAGAAATCGGAACAGATCTTCGGAGGCCGCCCCACGGCCTATGTGCCCCTCAACACCGCCTCCAAACGGGTGTTCGGATCGGCCCGCCTGGACTATATCGTGGTTTCCGCCCCTACCCCCGCCGATTCTTCGCAGACGCGCAAACAGGTGATCCTGGCCCTGCGCAAAGCGCACGCCCTGCGCGAAGACAAGGATGACGACTTTGAAGTCAAGACTTTCGAGGCCCAGATCCAGATGTTCAAGGAAGGCATGGGGAAAGTTTCACTGGTGGTCTACGCGATAGCGGGGATCTCGCTTCTTGTGGGCGGCATAGGGATCATGAACATCATGCTTGTCAGCGTCACGGAACGCACCCGCGAGATAGGGCTGCGCAAGGCCTTGGGCGCGAAGAACTCCGATATTCTGGGCCAGTTCCTTATCGAGGCGGTGACCCTTTGCCTTATCGGCGGGGCGTTGGGCGTCGCCCTCGGGCTCGGACTCGGCTGGGCGGCTTACTTTTTTATCAAGGTGCCTCCGACGCTGGGGCTGGGGACCATTTGTTTCGCTTTCGGTTTTTCCACCGTCATCGGCGTAAGCTTCGGCTTCTGGCCCGCGCTGCGCGCGGCCATGCTGGACCCGATAGAAGCCCTGCGCTACGAATAACCCGCAAAATCCGGTTTTTACTCCGGGAAGCTCACTTGCCGCCCGGCTTCCCGGCGCGGGAGATCTTTTCCAGCGCCGCCACCGCGAAGGTCCGGACATGCGCGTCCTCATCTTTAAGCAAAGCGGAAATGCTAAATTATACTTCTATGAAACCGCTGCTTACGGTGCTGATGCTCCTGCTGCCGCTTTGCGTCCGGTCCGAAGACTCCCCGGAAAAGAAAACCACAATGGAAGTGGAACTGGACCCTTATTACGCCAGCATCGGCCTTTACCGCAGCCTTACAGGCAGGCCCATCCCGCATATGGGGGCCGTCCCTGAAACGGAGATCTACAGCGAGCTTATAAAAATTTTTACAAACCCCGCACGCTTGTGCTCGAAGCCAGCATCAATCCGCTCCCATACGCCGGGACGCTTATCCGCGAACATCAGCCGGAATTTTAATATTTCTCCATGAGCTCAAGCAGGACGGCCTCGTGCAGGCGGTCTATCTCGGAGGCCGGGGAAGTGTAATTGTTCAGGATCGAGGAAAAACTCAGTAACCTGCCCTTTTTAGTGGTGAGGTACCCCGCATAGCCCCTTACCCCGTTCAGCGAACCGGACTTTATTTTCAGGAGGCTCTCCAGCCTGGTATTCACTCCCATCTTTTTAATATGCCCGGTCGCGTCCGGATCCGCCGGCGAGACCAGCGAAACCAGGTAGGCGCTGAAAAATTTCTTTTTTGAAAGCCCGGCCAGAAAAACCGTAAAATCGTCCGCGCTCGCAAGGTTCAGGCGCGACAGGCCGGACGCATCCGCCAGTTTCAGTTCCGACACATTAACGCCGTTCTCGGCCAGATAGGCCCTCAGGACGCCCAGACCGTTTTCCGCGGTTCCGGACCTCCCTTTGGCCAGCGCCAGATGCCTGAGCAGCATCTCGGCATAGAGGTTGACGCTGCGTTTATTGGCGGCATACACGATGTCTTTCAAAGGCGAACCTTCCGTCCCAGCCACGAACCCGGCGGCGCCGTAATCCTTGCCCGCTTTAAGTTTTAAGGCTTTTCCGCCGACTTTTAAGCCATGGGCGTTAAGATAATCCGTAAACTCCTGCGCGGCGAATAATGCAGGATCGGGCAGGGCGCCCTTTATGGAGAATTCCGCGAACCCCGGCGGAATGGTCCCCCGCGCCGTAACCGCGTACTGCTCCGGGAAATTAAACAGATAGCTGTTGTCGCCGGAACCTTCCGGCCCGGTGGCCAGCAGATTAGCGAACCGCAGGCCCGCCACCTCCGGTTCCACGCGCAGGATCTCGACCGGATCGCCCGGCTTAAGGCCGGACTTCAAGTAAAGCTTATAAAAGTTATCGTTGACGGCCAGGGCCGTCGGCTGGGCCGCGTAATAGTTGCCGATATCCTCCCAGGCCCATGAGCCAGGCATAGGCTGGCCTTCAAAAAGCGAATCGTCCGCTATCACCGAACCGTTTATTTCGGAAACTCCGGCGGCCTTAAGCGCCCGGAGCCACTTGTCGAACTCGGCCTCCACTACGGGCGCCCCCTTGATCAGCTCCGAGCCGAAAGACGGATCGCCGCCGCCGCGGAGATACACGCCGCCGTTCAAAACGCCTTTTGTTATCGTTCCGTCCAGATACACCCGCGTTTTAAACCTGGTTTCGGGCCCCAGCATGTCCAGCGCGGCCCCGGTAACGAACAGTTTTAAAATGCTGGCGGGGATCAGATTCCCGGTGCTCCCGCAGGAGACCAGTTCCTGCCCGGTATCGGCGTCCCGCACGCTCAACCCCCAGAACGCGTTCTTAAAACCCCGGCCGGAAACTTTATCCATGAATTCGCACGGAGCCCCGGCCGAAGCCCTCAGGTAAAAAACCGCCGCCAGAATTAACGCCGGATATAATTTTTTTTTCATAATTCAACCGTAAAGCCGCGGGGAGAGCGTCTAATGTTTGTCCGAACGCGGATGCGTCTTATCATACACTTCCCTCAGCCGCTCAAGCGAGACATGCGTGTAGATCTCGGTGGTTTGCAGGTTCTTATGGCCCAGCATCTCCTGCACCGACTTCAGGTCGCAGCCGTTGTCCAGAAGGTGGGTCGCGAACGAATGTCTCAAAGAGTGCGGATTTACGGGCCGGGCAAAGCGGGCGCGGCGGGCTAATCGTTTTACGATCAAGGCCAGCCCATGGTCCGAAAGGCGCGCGTTCTTGTGGTTCAGGAACAGCGGCATGGCGGGCGCCTGCGGCTGCGGCCTGGTGCCAAGATAAACCCTGATAGCTTTCAACGCCTTATCGCCGACCGGCACCAGGCGCTCCTTCGAGCCCTTACCCATGGCGCGCACGAAACCGCCGTAAAAATCGATGTCGCCGATATTCAGTCCGGCCGCCTCCGAGCGGCGCAGGCCGCTGGAATACAAAAGCTCGAAGATCGCGTAATCGCGCTCGGCAAAACGATACGCGGGTTCGTCCCGCCTGACCGCGTCCGGCTCGTTATAATCGGCCAGCTTGCCGACTTCGCCTTCGCTGAGGAATTTGGGCAGGCGTTTTTCCTTTTTGGGCACGGTTATAAGGTCGAACGGATCGGCCTCCATAATACCTTCAATTGCAAGATAGGAGATAAAGGAATGCACGGCGGAGATCTTGCGCAAAAGAGTGTTCCGCGAAACCTTGTTTTCGCTTATATAGGCGATATAGCCGCGCATAAGCATACGGTCCCAGAGTTTGGGCGCATCTGCGTTATGGGCCGAAGCGTAGGACGCGAATTCCTCTATATCGTGTTTATAAGCCTTTACGGTGTGTTTCGAAAAGTTCCTCTGCGACCTTATATGCAGCAGGAACTTCTCCATCAGCAGATTCATAGCCATAATTCTAGCACAATACCTACACAGCATTCCGGTGACATAATACCTATATCCGTTTTGATATTTTAATGCCGGCAAGCATGCTGCGCCGGTCGAACCGCCGATTTAAGTATTATGTCACCGGATTGTGAATGATGCCCGGACTCCCTCAATAAATGGTCGCTGTCCCTATTTTTGTGGAGCAAAAGGCCTATGCCGGGCAGGCCCAAAGACAAATTATGCCTGGGCACTATTACCCAGGCGTTTATTCAATGCCCGCGCTACACTATTCAGGTAGCTGGCCTAACAATCTTGACGGAACAAGGAGAAACAAAAAATGAAAGTTACCGCGATTATAGTTTGTTTGCTGGGTTTGGCCGTAGGCGTTAATGCAGAAACCGGCACCATAGAGACGCTTACCAAACCCCTGACCGCCGCCGGGATCGACAATTCCGATGGCGCGCTCGATAAGATGGTACAGGACAAGCTGAAAGCCATGTATGAGGAGGGGAACGATGTCTCGTTAAACGAGTTGAGCGGAAGCCTCCCGGCGATAAAATACGACCTGCAGGGAGGACTGGTAGGAACGCTGTCATTAGTCGAAACCAAAACCAATTCGTTCACCGTCGCATGGAACATCCCGGAAGATCACCTGAACGAATACGACTATAACGGTTCGGTCAGCGATGTTTCGGGTAAAGGATCCATAGATGTTAAAACCGACCATGTGACTCTCGGAGTTAGGAAAACAGAGGCTGACGGAAAAACATATCAGATCCTTAAGTATTCATATGACAGTTGCTTTAGCTGTAGTGCGCCTGATTATGACACCTATGCGCTTATAGTAAAATAATCACCGGCGGCAGGATTAAAAAACAGCGGCTCCTCAAAGTTGAGGGCCGCTGTTTTTATTGCGGGCGAATCGTCCGATGCACGGATTCCGGCGACATAATACCTATATTTATTCCGGCGTTTCATGCCGGCAAGCATGCTGCGCCGGTTGAACCGTCGGTCTAAGTATTATGTCACCGGATTGCGGATCGCATTTTCGACCTATTGACAAAATAGCGGAGGGGGGGTAGACTATGGATATTGGCAGGTCGGGTTGTGTAAAAAGAGGAGGAGTTATGAAGTTCAGGATTATCGCCGTGGTCGATAGAAAGTCCCCAGCCCTTACCTTCGGAAACGAAGATCAAAGAGATACCGCAGCCAAGCGGCCAAAACCCTAAAACGCCTATACGCTGATGCACGATAATCATCGGCGGCAGGATTAAAAGCAACGGCTATCCGGGAAAAGATAAAAAGACGGCGCTATGCGGACTGGATTTCTAGTTACGGGTTTTCTCGCTCTCACGCTGTTCCCACAGGAACATGCCGGGCCGCGCGCGCAAAACTACGCGGACCCGAACTTCCGCCGCGCGGGGATTATCGGAAAAACTGACGACCGCAGGGAACCGCGGGAGGTTGCTGAAACCAGAAAAAAACTTTCCGAGTCCACCGTGGCGCTGTTTCATTCAAACAATTTGCGGACCTGTCCGAACGGCGAGGTCGTGATTACCAGGGCATTTTCTTTGGATTTAGGTTCCGGCATTCCAGATTTGTGCGGCGCGACACGGCCATTGACCCTTGAACAACGAGAGCATCTGCGGCCGGGAGAACGATTCGGGCAACAGATATCCGCCGCGTTCGGGTCCGGCGTCCTAATAGGAGAGGACCTTATTCTAACCGCCGCACACTTATTTGAAACGCCGCTGCCCGGCAAGACCTGCGAAGGGACCATGTTCGTTTTCGGGTTCGCCGCACGCGAGGACGGCTCCACCCCGCGGTTTTTTCCGGAAAAAGATGTGTATACATGCAGGAAAATAGTTGTGCACCGCCTCCAAAACCATGAACGGAATTCTTTTTGCGTTAACGGCGAATGCAAAAATTATCCCATGGATAAACTGGCGGATCTTTTCAATCCCGACGCTTTGCTGGGGCCTGATTACGCCATAATCAAATTGGATAGAAAGGTTGAAAACCATGCTCAGCTGCTTATAAGCCGTATTCCCGTAAAAACGGGAGATAAATTATTCATGATAGGGTATCCCGGCGGCATACCGGTCAAAGTTACCGAAAATGGTTCGGTATTAAGCGCTAACGGTAATGGCTATTTCACAACCGATCTGGATACTTTCGGCGGGAATTCAGGCAGCCCTGTTTTTGACGCGGAAACCTTGAAAATTGCCGGGGTCTTTGTGCGCAGCAGTTGCGAAGACTACAGAGGCGGAAAGACCAACCATTGCCGGTTTGGAGATGATCATGTCACCTCCTCAACGGAATTTATGCTCTGGCCGACAAAAATCACCATAAAAAAGGAAATGGATCGACCCAAGCCCATCCCCGCCGTTTACTTTCCCCGACCGGTTTCAACAACCCCGCCGCTGGAAGGGATTTAAATCCATGTATCGCTCCTGTTTATAGCATTCCGGCGACATATATTTATGCCCATTTTGATATTTTCACATCGGCAAGCATGCTGCGCCGGTTGAACCGTCGGTCTAAGTATTATGTCACCGGATTCCGGATTACGGCTAATTGTTATATAATACAGGAAAGCAACCCTGCCCGAAAGGAAAATTTTTAATGAAAATAAAAAGATCATGGCTGATAATATTATCGACCTTTTACATTTTACCGGTTTCAGCCCGGAATAAAGCCATTCCCTCCCTGGAAGAATTAAAAACGCAGGCAAACAGCGTGTCCGCGGCCGTCCCCCGGCCCTCGACCGGAGCAGGATTCGACCTGGACAAGTTCTTCGAACTCCCGCCACGGACCCGCGTGGATCCGGTCCGCGCCGACTGGCTTGAAGCCGGCGGACTTTACCGGGACGAGGTCTTCCGGCCCGCGCCGCAGGACCGCGTGGATGTGGACGGCAGTCCCGCGATTATGCTGCAGGGCTTCCATTGGTACGCCGACGGCTACTGGTATCATCCGCCCAAAGGATGGTGGGGAGTGCTGGAGCAGAACGCGGGCGAAATAGCCCGCTCCGGTTTTAACCTGGTCTGGTTCCCCCCCGCTTCCAACGGCAGTTATTATCCCAACGAGTGGTATAATCTGGACTCGCAGTGGGGGACCCGGGCCGCGCTCGTGCAGGCGGTAAACGCCATGCACGCGGCGGGCGTAAAAGTCGTGGCGGATATCGTGCTGAACCACCGCAACGGCGCCACCAACTGGCTGGATTTCAAGAACCCGGACTGGCCCAGCACCGTGATAGTGCGCAATGACGAGGTCTGGGCGCAGCCCGCCTATGCGGGCCTGGCGCGCAGCCCGAACGACGACGAAGGGCAGGGAGAGCTGGGCTGCCGCGATCTGGACCACAAGGACCCGCTGGTCCGGCAGGACGCCACAGTCTTCCTGCGCTGGCTGAAAAACACCATCGGCTTCGACGGTTGGCGCTACGACATGGTAAAAGGGTTCGCCCCTTCCCATATAAAAAATTATAACGAGGCCTCAAGCCCGGTATTCTCCGTGGGCGAATATTACGACGGCAACCGCCAGCTTATCACCGACTGGATAGACGGCACCGACAATTCTCCCGGCAAGCCCAACGCCTCAAGCGCTTTTGACTTTCCGACCCGTTTCTCCCTTATCGCGGCCGTAGAAGGCGACCGGTATGAGCTTTTAAACGACAACGGAAGGCCGTCAGGCCTGATCGGCTGGTGGCCTTCAAAAGCCGTGACCTTTGTCGAGAACCACGACACTTCCCCCCGCGATCCGGCGTTCATCAATAACGCCCCGGCGCAGTACCGGGACCAGCGCCTGATGGGCTACGCCTACATCCTCACCCATCCCGGCATCCCGTGCGTGTTCTGGCCCCATCTGTTCGACTGGGGCCCCGCCTATAAGGCGCAGCTCCAGGCGCTGGCGGCCGTACGCAGGAACGCCGGCATAACTTCTACGAGCCAGGTACGGATAATTTCCGCCACCAACGGCCTGTATGCCGCGGTGGTGACAGGCAAAACGCGCAGGGTGGCGTTGAAACTGGGCTCAAGCTGGGACTGGCAGCCGGGGAACGGCTGGACGCTGGCCGCCAGCGGAGAAAAATACGCCGTCTGGACCCAGAGCCTCAAAAAGCGCCCGGCGTCTTTTGACTAGGGTTTGGGCTGCTGTGAGCCGAAAGGCCTACTTTTGTTCAGGTCCATTTCCCCGAAAATCCTGACCTTTGTGCCCATGCGCGAACCGCGTGTTCCTCTTAAACTGTACTTGCTGGTAAATCACACTGGATGGAGGAACGGCAGATGAAAACTATGATATTGATGGTCGCGATGCTTTGCATGGCTGGCGGAGCGTACGCTGAGTACGGCACAATTGAAACGCTCACCAAGAAACTGACGGAATTAAGGATCGACAACACGATATTGGGCAACAAACTAGTAGTTGAAGAACTGACAGACATGTTTGAGACCGGCCAAAATATTTCCTGGAAAGAGTTATCCGGCAACATCTCCGCGCAGTACGATGTGCAGGAATTCGACGGTTATCCGGTAACCCCTACGGATGATCTGGCCGTGGTGGAAACCGCCCATAACACTTACACGGTCACGCTTGGCCGGGAAATCTACGGCAAAAAAGTTATATTCGACACCGATGAAGCTTCAGGGGCGGATAAAACGGAACTGAAGGACATCTATCATCACCACGGAAGCGCTCACAAAGCGGAAATTAAGATAAGAAAAGCGGAGCGTGAAGGAAAAACATATCTGGTCATGAAATTCTCTTTTGACTATTCATTGGGATTCTCCACCCCTGATGAGAAAGGATACGCCTTGGTGCTGAAAAAATAAGTCCGGGGCAGAAGTTGGTGTCGTAAAACATCCGGATATACCCGGTTTAAAAACGCCTGGACCATACAGTTCGGGCGTTTTCTTATATATCCCAAAGCTCAAGCTTTCGGATTGGCGCCGTTAAGGAGCTGCTCGACTTCCGGGTCGGTGACCTTTTCAATGTTGCGGCAGCGGGGGAAGCCGGAACAGGCCAGGAAATAGCCCCTGGCGCTTTTGCGTAGCAGCATCTTGTTCTTATTGCACTTGGCGCAGGTTTTTTCGGTCGGAATGGGTTTAAACACCTGGAGCTTATTGCCTTCCCTGTCCAGCGGGATCTTGCCCTTGCACTTGGGGAACCTTGAACAGGAAAGATATTTCCCGAACTTGCTTTCGCGCATGACCATCAGGCTCAGGCAAAGCGGGCATTTCTCGCTGGTCTTGACCACATTGGGCCGCGACCGGACCATCTCGGCCTCGGCCTTGGCCAGATTCAGCGCGAACGGGCCGTAAAATTCCTTTATCATCTTGATCCAGTTTATGGCGCCGTCGGCGATATCGTCCAGTTTGTCCTCGATGGAGGCGGTATAGGAAATATCCATGATGTCCGGGAAAAAGCCTTTAAGCTTTTCCGTGACGAGCGCCCCCAGTTCGGTGATAAGCAGTTTCCTGTCCTTCTCCCGTTTGATATAACCGCGGTCCACGATATTCCTGATGATGACGGCGTAGGTGGACGGGCGCCCGATGCCGTGTTTTTCAAGCGTTTTGATGATACTCGCCTCGTTATAGTTCGGCGGCGGGCTGGTCTTGTGGGCGGTGGTCGTCACATCTTTAAGGATGAGCTTGTCGCCCTCCTTCAGGGGCGGGATTATGGATTCTTCTTCCTCTTCCTCCTCCGTGACCTCTTCCTCTTTTTCCTCCCGGTAAACCTTGAGATAGCCCTCGAATTTCATGGTGCGGCCGCTGGTCCGCAGCACCGCTACGCCATTGGAGTCCGAGATCTCCACGCTGACGGAATCAAAAACGGCTTCTTCCATCTGACTGGCGACGAACCTCCTCCAGATGAGGTCGTAAAGACGGGCCTGCTCCGCGGTCAGGAATGAATTAACGTCCTCCGGCCTGCGGTAAACCGAGGTCGGGTGGATGGCCTCATGGGCTTCCTGCGCCCCTTTCACCTTTTTAAGATAGACCGGCGGTTTGGCCGGGGCGAAATCCTTGCCGTAGATCTCGGTCACGAATTTGACCGTCTCCTTCTGGATCTCGGCGGAAACATTGAACGAATCCGTTCTCATGTAGGTGATAAGACCGGCGCGCTCGCCGCCGAGCTCCACGCCTTCGTACAGGCTTTGCGCTACTTTCATGGTGCGGTCCGAGGAAAAACCAAGTTTGTTATATGCGTCCTGCTGGAGGGTGCTGGTGATGAAAGGCGGTTTGGGTTTCTGCCGGACCGCCTTGGACTCGATTTTGGAGACCGTGAGGGTGGAATTCCTGAGAAGCGTGGCGGCTTCCACCGTATCTTCAAGTTTTTTAAATACGGAGGTCTTGTAGCGGTAATCCTCGGCGAACAACTTTAAAAGGATGGTCTGTTCCACCGGCTTTGAATGCCAGCGCACCAGCTTGGACTCGAAATCCCTGCCTTCTGTTTCCTTGGACAATTTGGCGAAAAGCGTATAGTAGTCTTCCCCGGTGAAGGCCGCTATCTCAAGGGCGCGTTCGGCCACAAGACGCACGGCCACCGACTGCACCCGTCCGGCGGAAAGGCCGCTTTTTATCTTGGCCCACAGCAAAGGGGAAAGTTTGTAGCCGACCAGACGGTCCGTGACGCGGCGCGCCTGCTGGGCGTTGACGAGATTCAGGTCAAGTTCGCGCGGGGACTTCAGAGAAGCCTCGATGGCCTGCTTGGTGATCTCATGGAAGCTGATACGCTGGAACTTCGACCTGTCCGCGTTCATCGCCTCGCGCAGATGCCAGGAGATGGCCTCCCCTTCGCGGTCGGGGTCGGTTGCCAGATAGACGGCGTCGGCGTTCTTAGCCAGCGAGTTAAGTTCGGGGATGATCTTCTTGGCCCGGTCTATGAGAACATATTTAGGGGTGAATTCATGCTCCAGGTCCACGCCCAGCTCGTCCTTCGGCAGGTCGCGCACATGGCCGTAGGAACTGCGCACCACATAGTCCGCGCTCAGAAAGCGGCTGATGGTTTTTTCTTTGGTGGGAGACTCCACGATCACCAGGGTTTTTTTAGCCTTAAGCTTCTCGGCCTTTTCCGGCTTCTCAAGTTTCGCCGGCTTTTCTGTTTTTGCGGTCTTTTCAATTGCCATGATATATAAATCCCTTAAATGCTCAGCCGCGGGCCCGTGCCGGGGCTGATTAAATTGACGGAAGCTATATTTTATACTTTTTTACGGTCCAAGGCGATAAGAATCCCAAAAAAAATTGCGGCGAAAATTTTTATTTGCCGAGCAGCAGGTATTCCAGGCTCCAGTGGCCGTAACTGTGCTTATCCTCTTTCCATTTATGAAATTCCAGCGCCAGTCTGCCCAGGTCCACCTGCGCGCCGTGCTCCCTGCGCACCAAGGCGGCGATCAGCAGGAACCAGTTGGCAAAAAGATGAGCCCGCTCCTCCCCCATGGAAGAGATCAGCATTTTCTGGTAGCCGATGGTTTTCATAAATTTCAGGGCCATAAGATGAGAGGCGGCCTCGCGGTCGTTCTTTTCCTTGGACGCCATCTGCGTAAAAACATCCTCCAGGGCCGGCACGCGGGGAACGAACTTGTAGGCGTATTTATCCGCCGACTCTATGACGAGTACGCGGCCGTCCGGGCGCAGCAGCTCTTTAAGCCTGGCCAGAAGGGCCGGATGGTCCGGGAGATGCTGGGCTACGAACCGCAGCAGGATATAATCGAATTTCCGCTCCGGGCGCCACTCATAAATATTTTGCGTATCGAAGGCGGCGTTGGAGAGTTCCGCGCCGTGCCGCCTGCAGGCCGCGTCCACAAAACCTTTATCCACATCCACGCCTAAAAACCGCTTCTGGGGGAAGTATCTGGCGAGATTGGCCAGGAAGTAGCCGGGGCCGCAGCCCAGCTCCAGGATCTCCGTGCTGCTGTTCCAAGCCGGTTCGTCCACAAGATACTTCAGGTCGTCGGCGAAAGTCACCCGCGCCTGGATGCGCAGGAGCTCGTCATAAATGCGCCTGGAATCGGCTTTCTCAAGGTCCAGCACCCCGCCCTCAAGCGTGGTAATGCGCACCCCGCCGCGCGCCGCGCGCGAAGAATGCCTGGAAGTTTCCTTCTCCGCCCGCGCGGCTTTGATGGACAGACAGCCGCCCTGAAAGTCGATATTTTCCATGCTTGCCACCTCAAAACCCGCGTCCGCAAGCAGGCCCTCTATCTGTCCCGGACTCAGGCTCCGGATCCGCGGGTCAAGGCGCTTAAGGGCTTCCTGATAGGCCGCCAGCCAGGGTCGAAGCTCTTTGAGGTCCGCGCCTCCCTGCGCGCCGAACGAGCCGAAGAACTTTTCAAAATCCGTTTCCTTTGAGAAGGTGGTCCAGGAAAGGAGCCCGTCCTTCTTAAGCACCCTGTGCGACTCCTCAAGCACGCGGAGGATGTCGTCCGCGCGATAATGCCCGTCGAACATCACGATCGAATCGAAATGACCGGGGGAAAACAACGAAATATTCCGGGGGCGGCCCTTGCTCGCCTTCAGGCGGGGCCCGTAATCAGCGCGCAGAAGCCGCTGTTGCGCGCCGAGCTTTTTGCGGAAAAATTCAAGCAGGGTTTCATTCGGCTCCAGCGCCCAGATGCGGCCGCCGCCCTCTTTCAACTGCCGCAAAAGCGGCGTGCCGGTGCCTATACCGACATGCAGACACTCCGCGCCGCCCGCCAGGCCCGTCAGAGCCTTCTCCAGGACCGTTTCGTGGCCGGGGCTGGCTTCGAAGACCCTGTCATAGGCCACCGCGTACTGCGACCAAGCCACCTCCCTTTCTATGGCCGCCATCAGTTCCAGCCAAAGCTCCTGCATCCGGTCGGCGTTAAGGACATTCAGGCTTACCACCCAGGCTTTTGTCCGGCCCCGCTCATCCATGATCTGGCCCGCTATTTTTTGCGTGGTAACGGCTCCGAATCGGGGATGGCGCAGAGTAAAAACTTCGCAATGGGTTAAAGGGACATCGGCGGTCCTGAAGATATTTAGGGAACGGTCTATGACCTCCGCGCCGTTATCCATGTGGTTCATAAGCGCGGTGATATGCGTGCCTATAAATAAGCCGAATTCTTTGGCGAAAAGCTCCTCAAAAGCGGGATTCCAGTCCAAAAGGCAGTAGCTTTCATCCAGCAGATATGTCGGACCTATCAGATCCAGAACGGGCCTGCGCAGATCCCGTATAAAAGGGCGAACCGCCTGTTCTTCTTTTCTATCATGCGCGTTCATGCGTCCTCCTGGGCGGGATCCACCGGTTTAACCTGGTATTGTCCGAGCCGCACCGTGAACGACGGGTGCCGCGCGCTGAGCAGTTCCTTATTGGCGAGACGCACGAGAGAAAGATCCCCGCGCGCTATGTGGGAGACCTTCTCGTTCATGCCTTCCCTGAGGTCGATAATGATCCGCTGGCCGGAACAGAACCTGTAAGTTCCCGAAGAGTGCTGGATGCGTCCTTCCTCGGCTTCTATCGCTTTGAAACCCAGTTTTCTGTACATGGCCATATGCACGGGCTGGCATTCCCCCACCACAAGATTTTTGCCCATATCATAGACGGCGGCTATAGCCAGACGGGTGAGAAGCTTGGCGACGGCCAGCCCGCGGTACTCGGGAGCGACGATGATCCGGCTGACCTCGACTCCGTCGACTATTCTTCGCCATTCTGAAATATCCTTTACCCGCAGATTCTGCAAAAGCGGCAAAGGCGCGCCGCCTGGTTTAAGAAGGCGTTCCCGCATGGGGCCGGAGCCGACTTCGTCCACCAGCTCCCTGTACCAGCCGCGCTGGGCCTCAAAGATCTCGCTGAAGGGGCCGAAAACGGAATCCACCGCGCCCCAGGGCTTATTGGCGAAGATCATGCGCAGAACGCCTGCTATGCGGCCGGCGGCTTCGTCCCTTGCCAGGAGCTGAACGGCCGAACCGTCGTGATAGTCCATCTCAAGGCCCAGCGGATTCTTCTCGGTCTCCGAATCCAGATAGCCGGTCATCCCGTAAACCCTGTGTCGGAGGCGCATGATCTGGCGCAGGTCCTGCGGATCCTGCGCGACCTGGACGCGCACGGTCGTTTCCCGGAGCGAGCCCGACTGGGCGCCGGTTACCGGCGAAAGCAGGTAAAGCCGGGTGCCGGCTTTCACAATAAGAGCGCGCAGCGCCTCCGGAGTGCAGGCGCCCTGATTGAGCGAAAGAGTGATCCCGGGGATATCCGGCAGCTCTTCGGAACTCAAAGCGATAAGGCTGCATAAACGGTTGTTGGAGTAAAAACTTTCCAAAGCGACATCGGCGGGATTGGAGGTGGTGAACCTTCCATCGCCCTGGAACTCCACAAGCTGGTCCGAGATTACGATCGCGTGAAGGCCTTTTTTTGAAAAAAGCACCTCAATAAGCCGCGAACCGAACTCTTCCCGCGAACCGGTTAAAGACGGGGCAAAAACGAGATTTTCCCCGGGAAGATCAAAAGGATGGACGGGTCCGCAGAGCGAACGGAGATTGCTTTCCGCAAGAGCGCGCAGCCGCGGATCCTTCAGATAAAAGATCACCGCGACGGGAAAATCCTCGGACATATCTATGCGGACGCCTCCATATCGACGATTATAACAAATACTTATTACAGTATTATTAAACCGTGAGCTTATATTTATCGGCGCTTTGGATTATCAGAGAGGAGGCCTCTAGTTCGAATAACGCGGCAGCCGCCCTCTGCACCGGCCAGCCCAGCGCCTCCACCAGCCCGTCCACCGTCAGCCCGCCCTCGCCCCTGGCTATCGTCTCATGCGCGGCCCTGGCGTCCGGCGACAACCCGCTCAAGCATACCGTCGCCTCCTTACGGGACCGGCGTGGTAAAACAAGCCCGAACAGAACATCCGCCGGCAGCGCCGATATAACATCCTCCGCATCCTCCACCAGGGCCGCCCCGTTCTTGATCAGCATATTGGGCCCGCGGCTCATCACGCTGTCTACGGGACCGGGCAGGGCCAGGACTTCCCGCCCCTGTTCCAGCGCGGCCTTCGCGGTTATAAGCGAGCCGGACTTAAAATCCCCCTCAATGACCACGGTGGCATGGGACAGGCCCGAAATTATGCGGTTGCGCCTCGGAAAATGCGCCGGTCTGGGTCCGTCGGCCATCGGAAATTCCGACACCAGCGCCCCTCCGCCCTCAAGAATTCTTTCCGCAAGCTTTTTATTTTCGGGGGGATACACCATCCCCAGTCCCGTGCCCATCACCGCCCAGGTCGTACCGCCGGCGCCGACAGCCGCCTCGTGGGCTATGGTGTCCACGCCCCGGGCCAGGCCGCTTACCACGGTCAGGCCGGCTTTTACCAGTCCGCGAGACAAGCCGGCCGCGCTCCGCGCGCCGTAATCGGTGGGCCTGCGCGTACCGACGATCCCGACCGGCACGCTGCCGGGCGCCAATTTCCCTTTGACATAAAGAGCGAGAGGCGGATCATAGATCGTTTTAAGGAGTTCCGGATAATCCTTGTCCGGCGCGGTCAGCACCCGGACGCCGGCTTTCCGGGCGGCTTCAAGTTCTTTATGGGGATCCGCGGCCGCAAGCTCCGCCATAAAGCTGGAGATAATTTCAGGAGATGCTCCGCCGTCGGCGGAAAGATCGGCGGCGCTTTTGGAGAGCACCTCCAGCGCGCCGCCGTACGCCGTGATCAGCCTCAGCAGCCAATCGGTGCGCATACAGGCAACGGCGTTCAGCCGGACCCGCGCCAGGGTCTCTTCTTCGGTATTCCCGTTCATTCGCCCCCCAAAAACGGGCTGAAGGCTGCGGACTGAAGGCTGAAGTTTACAGCATATTTCTCACAGGCCGCCGGCCTTTGACCTTCAGCCTTTAGCCTTTAGCCTTCAGCCTACCCTGCTATATTTTGACCACCTGCCCGCTGTCTACCGAGGTGTTGGAATTAAGAATGCGGGCATTAACGATATTATGCTCAACGCTCAGGACCTCCAGAACACCCGTTTTCTGAAGTTCAAGACCGAGTTTTTTGATGGTCTTTTTATCATAAGCTACCGAGCCTCTCATATATGCGTAGATCCTTTCTCCGGGCTGGAAAGAGGCCGGTTTCCAGACCTTTATGCGCACCAGATCCCCGGGCGAGGTCAGGCTGTCATTTTCAGAATCCGTGCCGGCATCCATCTTTGAGATAATTACCCCGTCCTCCTTCCAATTCTCCGGCACTATCGTGGTGATACCCGCGGCCCATTCTTTCTGGTCGTCAGGCATCTCCATCGACAGGTCCGTCGTCTCGGGAACGGGAGCGGCGGCCTTGCCGGAAGCGGGCAAGGCATGATCTTTGGCGGCCTCGGCAACGACCGCGGGCGCGCCTTCTTCAACGGGCGTCTCAACCGTTCCTTCCGCCGCCGCAGGCGCGGCCGGTTCTGCGGCCTCCCGCGTCTCAGCGGTCCGAAGAGGGACCGGCTTGACGGTTTCAGCCATTTCCGGGATCTCTATTTCCTCCCCAGGATAGATCCGGTCCGGATCGGAGATCCTATCCATGTTGGCGTTATAGATCTTTCCCCACTTAAAAGGGTCGCCGTAGTATTTATAGGAAAGGTCCCACAAAGTTTCCCCTTTGGAGACTTCGTGTTTTTTGGCGACAATAAACCCGCCTTCTCCCGCGGACGCGGCCGGCGCTTTCTCCGTTTCCGGCGCGACCGAAACGGCGGGTTTCACTACGGCAGCCTCGGCCGCCGCAGGTTTTGCGGCCGCGACGGCCGCCGTACTTGTCTGCACGGCCGCCACGATGATCTTTTTTTTCCTGGCCGGTTTTTTCTCCGTTTTCAAGACGGCCGGAGCCGCGGCGGTTTCCGCCTGGGCCGGGACAGCCGCCGGCGCGGCGGCCGGGGCGGCTTCAAGGTCCGACAGGGATAGGATCTCCTCTACCGGCGCGCTTTCGGCGCCGCCGGACGGTTTGTTTTCATCCCCCGGCTGCCGGACCTGCTGAGCCGGCGCGGAAGCGGCCAACGCCGATATTATGCCGGCAATTATGATCGATCTCATCAGTTCCTCCAGATAAAATACCGCGCCGCGGTATTTCATATTACCCGTCAAAAGGCTTTCAGCATCCCCGCCGCCTTTGGCTGCGCTCCACACGCGAGATACGCCTTATTATGTCAAAAAATCAGGCTTCGGCGCGAATTTCCGGCGTCCCTCGCCGGGGACAATGTCCCGCCGGCCGGAACGATTGTTATGGCGTCGACATGTGTGTTTATTCCGCGCCGACTAACTGCGAGGAACTACCCGGCTGATAAAATATCGTAAAACGGCATTTTATCAGGCGCTGATGACATCAAAAACCTGTTTTGCGTCTTGCAAAAACTGCATATAGCAGTCGGGCGGCTGGTGAACGCCGGCTTTGTAGACCAACAGCCAGTTCCCGCATCCGGCCAGGCTCCAATCGTTGTTACGGATGAAAAAATCTATTTTTTCAGGAGAAAAAAGCGTTTTCATCGGTTGCTCTTCCCCGACTACCATACAGCTTTTTGGGAATTCCGGACGCTCCGGGAATCTATCATCCGCATACGGAAATACTTTATCCAGCATATTCGCCGGAGCCAGACTGAACCGCGGGAAAAATTTTCCATCCGCCATAAATGCGACTACGGTATGGCTGTCTCGATTTCTACCCTTGATCGCACGATAGTACTCGTATTCAAAAGACAGGAACCGCACGGAATTCAAACTGCCGCCCACCACATCATAGACTTTCAAAATATACATGGCCGAAGCGGGAAATCCAAGCAGTTCCAGGGCTTCAAATTCGGCTTTGGCGCCGGGAGGCAAAGAATCGCTGTACGAAAACCCGATTTGCGCCGCCAGCTCCCTAAGCTTCCCACCGCGCCGCGATCCGGCCAGCGAAGAGTATATTGTTGCGGCGATCATTATCAAAAAACCGCCGTAAACAGATTTTTTCCGTATATCAGCATCCCACGCCGCCACAACGGGGTCGCTTATCTCTCCGTATTTCCCGGGGTTGGCCGCGCGATCCAGTCGTATTCCGACATATAGGAAAACCGACATTATCACCGCATAGAGCGCCAACACCGAATTTCTAGATAATTTCATGTTTACATTACTTGTATACAATGTCTGATTTAAGGTCCAAAAGCCTTCAAAGGTCTAAAATATCGAAAATTTCCTGCCACGGCACTATTGAGATCCCGTCAATGATCCGCACCCTCGGCACAGGCGCCACGCAGTAAAGCGCGGCTTTTGGGAAATCCCGCCGGAATGAATTAAGCCCTTTCAAATGCGCCGATATTGCGTATTATCGCTTCCGCCGCGATTTCTGCTTTTAAATAAGTATTCCCTATTGTGCGCAGAATCGTCTTACGATACTGCGGTAATTTTTATATATTCCATCGCTCGCAATAGACAACGCGATTCTCCGATGTTCTAAGGCCGAATATTTTGCGCCCCCCTTCAGTTATTCGAATGGTAAACATAATTATCCACTACACCGGCAGAACCGACCGGTCGAAACTCCTGTATTGGATCGCTTCCATCAAATATTCTTTTTTTATCACGGGCGAGCCTTCCAGGTCCGCGATGGTCCTGGAAACCTTTAAGATTTTATCCAGGCTGCGCGCGGAAAGACCAAGCTTATTCATGGCGGCTTCCAGTATGCTCCCGCCTTCGGATGGGATCGCGCAGAATTTTTTGATCTGACTTACGGTCATAAAAGCGTTGGCGGTGGTCTTGGTGCCGGTAAAGCGCTCCGCCTGAAGCTTCCTCGCAGACATAACCCGTTTCCGTATAACGGAAGAAGTTTCGCCTTCGCTGGTCTGGGCCCAGTGGGCGTAGCGGACCGGCGAAAGCTGGATGTTCAGGTCTATCCTGTCCAGCAACGGACCGGAAATTTTATTCCGGTATCTCTGCACCTGGATCGGGGAGCAGCTACATTGCTTCTCAGAATGCCCCAGGAAACCGCACGGACATGGATTGCTCGCTGCTATAAGCGTAAAGCGGGCGGGGTAGCAGGCGCTTTCCTTCGCCCGGGAAACGGTCACCTGAAAAGCTTCCAATGGTTCGCGAAGAACTTCAAGACTGGAACGGGAAAACTCCGCCAATTCATCCAGAAACAAGACGCCGTTATGCGCCATAGAAACTTCGCCGGGCCGCGGCCTTGTCCCTCCGCCGACCAAAGCGATATCGCTTATTGTGTGGTGAGGATCGCGGAACGGCCTGTATCGTATAAGTTTCCCGCCGCGCGTTAAGCCGCAGACGGAGTAGATCTTGGTTACCTCCAAAGCCTCCTCGTTCGTTATCGGCGGCATGATGCCGGCGAATCTTTTGGCCAGCATGGATTTGCCGGAACCCGGCGGCCCGATCATCAGGATGTTGTGGCCGCCTGCCGCCGCTATCTCAAGCGCGCGTTTGGCGAATGCCTGGCCTTTGACTTCCGAAAAATCGCCTCCCGCAAAAGACGGTTCCTCTCCGGGGCAGGCGGCGGTATTTACGCAACGGTCCAGTTCCGTCCGGGCGGTTAAAGCGGAAACCAGGGTTTTAAGGCTGGCGGCATTAAAGGCCGGCACTCCGGAAACGGCCGCTTCCACGCTGTTAGCGGCGGGGACTATCGCTTCCACGGTTTTAGTTTCAGACAAGGCCAGCATCATCGGCAAAAGGCCGGTCACAGGACGGATCTCCCCGTCCAGGGCCAGTTCCCCGACAAAAACCGTGTTTTCAAGCCTGCGTCCGGCCTTTTTAAGCTTTCCGCAGGCGGCCAGGATCCCCAGCGCTATGGGCAGATCGAAATGCGTGCCGCTTTTTTTCAGCTCCGCCGGGGATAAATTCACGGTTATTCTTTTTGGAGGGAAATCAAAACCGGAATTGCGGATGGCCGAGACCACTCTTTCCTTGGACTCTTTTACCTCGGTATCCGCCAGCCCCACAATGGCAAAAGTCGGCAGCCCGTTTGCCACATCCACTTCCACCGAAACGGGAAACCCGTCTATGCCCCTTATTCCCAGACTCGATATTTTGGCCAACATGCAAGTTTTTCAGGAAGCCTGTCGTCAGGTCTGTTAAAAATTTTTGCGGCAAAAATTTTTACCGCCCACAGGCGGCATTAAGACGTTTTCGACAAGCTCCCGCCCCCCCCCCGGATTCAGCCAAAACGACAGGCCGCGCGGCAATAGTATAGACACCCGCCGCGACAGCGTACTGTCGGCGGGAAACCCGCTTTGCCGGTTCACTTCGCCATTCTACAAAGATCTTTCGCTTTGGGCGACCCGCCGACTGCTTTCACCAGCCTGGCGACGGAGCAGTCGCCCGTGTCGCCGCAATAGCGCTGCACTTCCACGGAGCCCAGGTATTCTTCCCTGTGCCCGATCACAAGGTTCGACCGCGGATCTCGGATCTCGGAACCCTGGCTGTAGCAATCCAGCTTCATTCCGACATTTACCCCGGAATCCTGCCCGGCGTTCAGGTAGATCTCTTCGCCGGAGGCTTCGGCGATCATGCAGGACCATGCCTTCTTATTGAGCTGGCTGTCTATGTTGACGACGAACTGGACGATGGCCGCGCGCAGCGCTTCGCCCTCTATCGTCTCGTCATAGCCGCCCTTGGTGCCCATGCCCAGGAAAGAGCCTTTCTTGGATTTGGCCTGGCCCTTGCCGGAATCCGCCATAAGGACCTGCCCGCTCTGGGTATCTATGAGCCGTATATCCACGGTAACATCGGCCACCTGCTTTTTGGTCTGGCTGATAAGGTAATCCGACCCCTCGGTCTTGACGCCGAACTGGGAAACGGCGCCGACCACTATGGCTTCCAGGCCCAGAATGCGGCCGACCTGCGCCGCGGTCTGCGGGTCCGTCATCCCCTGGCTCTGGAATTTCTGCTCCTGCATGATCTTTTCCATGCGGTCGCGTTCCACCACTATGAACTTGCCGGACTTGGTCAGTTCGGTCACCAGGATATCCGTGGCGGCCCCGCCCAGGCGGCCCTGGCCGTAAGCGGTCTTATTGGCGAATTCAACCACGCCGATGCGGCGTTTGGGACCGGTATATTTGGACTCGGTTTTTTCCGTTTCGTTCACGCTAAGAGCCTGCTGCATCTTCACGGTCTTGGAAGGCGAACAGGCCGCCGCCAGCGCCAGCGCGGCTATGGTAGTTAGAAGTCTGCTTTTATTCATTTCGATTCCTCCATTAGTATATCCTCGTCATCGCGCCTCACATCCGGTCCGGATCCGAGCCTTCAAAGGTAAAGCTGTTTGAGACGCACTACGCTAATACCGTCGCGCTGTTACGGGCCGCCGGCGGTTATCTGGCCGGCAGGCGGTCGAAAACCTTGCCCAGGGCCGCCCCTGTTTCGGGCCACAGCGGATGTTTCAGCATGTTCTGAGCAAGTTTAAGCGCGCTGTTGACGAGAAACGCCCGTTTGGCCTCTTCCTTGTCCAGATAAAATTTCAGGTCCTTGCCCTGCCCCTCGGCTTCGAACAGCGTCTCGCCCGTGGAAGCCGAAACTATCCTCAGCCGGAGGCTCACCTGCTTGCGTATAATGAACCCGAGATTCTGGAAAGTAAAATCCTCCAGCGTTCCGTAACACAAAAGATCGGCCCCGAAAGCCGCCCCGAGCTCGGACGGCTTGACCGAGGCCAGCTGCCCCCCGTCCGTTACGCCGAGCGTGCGCAGACGGTCGTCGGTTTCACCGAGGTCGAAAGGCGCGTAGCCGCGGGCGGAAAAGCGTTTGGACGCCTCCTCCCTTATAAGGCCCGGGGCGGAGACATCATTGGAAAAGTTTTCAAAGGGCAGCAGCACTATCCGTCCGTCGGGCACGGCCCTCAAGGCGGGCGAAACGACATAAGCGCCCGGGACGGCGCAGGCGCATAAAACCGCCAGAAGCGGCGCAGGCGACATCAACCGGCCGATACCCGAGCCCCTCCAGATTTTTTTCATCCGCGCCTCACGGCTGAACCAGCCAATACCGCGCCTTTACGGCCGCGCCGCCCTCACCGGATAACGGAGAACACGATCTCGAACTGGCTGACGCTTTCAAGTTCCAGGTTGAATACGCCGGTCCTCAACAAAGCGCTGGAAAATTCCTGCGCGTCGGGACGCGCGGGGAAAACCGTCATGACCGCTTCCCCGTCGGCATAGCTCTCCAGCGAGGAACCGTTGACTTCCAGGCTTTCCACCGCGGCCTTCAGTTTGCGCGCGTCCTCGATGCCTTCCAGGCCCCTGACGCGCAGGGTCAGCGGCGTTGCGGGCCGGATAAATTTATCGGCTTTTGAAAAAGCCTCGGCGCCCAGCAGCTCGCCCGCGGACGCCAAAGCTTTCCTAAAAGCGCCCTCCTCGGCCGGGTCCAGGGCGTTGGACTGGCTGGAGATCTCCAGCAGGAGCCGGCGAGTGCCGGCTTCGTAGATCTTAAGTTCGGCCGTCGCGCGAGCGGGATAAAAACCGGCCTGCGGGCCCTGCGCGGCTCCCATGGGGTCGGCCTCGGCGCGGCCGATAAAGACCAGGTCCGCGCCGGAAGCGCGGGCCGCCTCAAAGAAGGAGTTTTCGTCCTTTGAGTTCTTCAGCGCCGGGGTGTCCAGGAACCGCACGGCGGACTTGGCGCCGAGGTAATCGGAAAACGCGCGGCCGGCGTCGGCGTACTGCGAAACCGCGGTCCTGAAATATTCGTCGAGCATAAGGGCGCCCGAAGCCCCGGCGCCGGTCCCTGCGGACAATTCCAGCCCTCTCATAGCCGCAGCGACCTTATCCACGAAAACATAGACCCGGAGGTTCGCGCGGTAAAACGCCCCTTCGCGCCGCTCGGAAAGGACCTTGTATTTTTTCACTAACTGTCCCGGCTCCTTGAGAAGGCCCTGTTTGAAGGCTTCGTATTTTTCGGCTTTATACTGCGGGCCCATGAACAGGTCGGCCACGGCCTCTACGGCGTTCCTCTGGGCCTCTATCACAGCGGCGCCGGGAGAGGCGGCCAGGTCCCGGTCGTTGTACGGGACCAGTCCCGATGTTTCTATGGTCTCGACGCCGCTTTTTGCAGCCGTTCTCGCGGTCCGGCCCGCGCAGGAGGCCAGCAGGCCCAGCGCCGCCGCCGCCGCAAAGATCCTGAAACAGGTTATCATAAAAATCTCCTTAATTCCGGGCTACTCCAGATCCAGGGATTCCTTCCGGTCAAGCCCGCGGCGCGCCTTGGCCACCGGCAGCGCGAACAGGAACCTGGCGCCTGCGCCCGGCTTGGATTCCACCCAGATCTTGCCTCCGTGCTTTTCCACCACCGACTTCGAGATGGCCAGGCCCAGGCCCGTGCCCGGGACGAGGCTCGCGCTCGCCTTCCCGCGGTAAAATTTGTCGAACACCAGCTGCTGCTCTTCTAGCGGAATGCCCGGCCCGTTGTCCTCCACGCAGATCACGACCACCTCCCCCTTGTCATGCCCGCTGACGCTCACCCTGGCCCCGGCGCCGGAGTATTTGATGGCGTTGATAAGCAGGTTGTCCACGACCTGGCCTATCCACCTCAGATCGGCGTGCACCGGCGGCAGATTCTTGTCCACCACGGAGGAAAGCGAAACGTTCTTTCCTTTGGCCTTGATGAGCATATTGGAAACGGAATTGCGGATCAGGTCCTTCAGGCTCACCACGGAGAACTCCATTTCCACCTTGCCGTTGAGGCGCGACAGGTCCAGCAGGTTGGAGATGAGATGGGTAAGGCGGTTGACCGACTGGTCCACCACGGTAAGGAAATTCATCTGCTGCTCATTGAGCGTGCCGACCTCGCCGCTCAGGATCACGGAAACGAATCCCTTTATGGTGGTCAGCGGGGTTTTAAGCTCGTGGCTTACCGTAGAGAGGAACTCGTCCTTCATTCTGTTCATCTGGGCCAGTTCTTTGGCGGTCTTGGAAAGGTTCTCGTAAAGCGTGACCATCTCGATTATGATGGCCAGTTCGTCCGCGATAATGGTGAGGAACTCCAGCTGGTCCTGGGTGAAAAAATCACGGTAACGCGAGCCCACGCGCAGCACGCCGATAACCCGGTTGTGGAGCGAGATAGGCACCAGCATCAGTGAGCGGATGTTCCAGAGCTTGGCGTACTGGGTCTGGACCTCCGGATCGCTCTGCGCGTCGGGCGTTATGAAAGGCTTGCGGCTGAGGAAGGTCCGCACCGAGGCCGAGGCGACATTGCCCACGGGAACGCTGAACCGCGAGCGCTCTTCATCCTTGATGCCGAAGGAACCGGGACTGATCACAAGCTCGTTGCGGGCTTCGTCAAAAAGCAGGCACGCCACCATATCCGCGTCCACCATTTTGGCCACGACATTAAGGATGGCGGCCGTGCCGATCCTGACGTCCTTTTCCTCGCCCGTGACCCTGGTCACCACCTCATATAGCGCCTTTCGTTCCTTGGCGCGCTGGATCAGGCGCGAACCCGCCATATCCAGTTCCTTCACCACGGCGGTCAGTTCGCTCTTAAGCTGGTCGTTCTCCTTCCTGCCGGAGACGACTTTTTCCGAGATCCTGTAAATCGCGTTAAGCTGGGCCGTCACGAACCGCAGATACTGCGCGGCGGCGTCCAACTGCCCCGGGCCCGGGGCGCCGAACACCAGGATGCGCCCGGCCAGGCCGCCGGCCTGCATGAACGGAACGGCCAACGCCGCCCGGATCCCGAAAACCCGGAAGAGTTCCACCGCGTCCGGATCGGTCTCGCCGGAAACGGTATCAAGCCTTACGATCTCGCCGGCCGCCGCGCACCTGTCTAGGACCGGCCAGTGGTAGCCCGTCATGAGCCTGGGTTCGGTCCTGAAATTCTTCAGGTAATTAATAAGCTTCCACCGGCCTTCCGAAGCTTCAAAAACAAGCATGGAACTGTCCGGAAAAACTTTGTGCACCTTGATGAGGTAATAGCTGGTGATGTCGCCGTAATGCTCCACGGATTCCGGTATGTATATATGATCCAGCACCTCGCGGGAGAAAGCCGTAAAACGGTCCAGCTCTTTTCCCAGCCTGCGGGCGTCGCCCTCAAGCGGCAGGATGTATTTGAACTTGATATACCAGTAGAGCGCGAACACGCCCACGGCCGCGAGGATAAGTGAAAAAACGAATTCGTTCATCATGAAAGGTCCATGAGCGCCTGCGCGTAAGCGGCCTGGGATTTTATATGGCCGGCCTGGATCCAGGCGCTTTTTACCAAAAAGCTTTCAAGGATCTTCATAGTGACGTGCCGGAACTCCGACTCCTGGGCGCCCAGGGCCGAAGTGGGATGGGGGCCCAGGACAATGACTCCGTTGACGTTCTTTTCGGTGGCGAAATTCCCCAACCTGGAAGGCGTGCCGTAGATCTCGTCCTGACTGTACTCTTCCATAAAAACCTGCTGCCACTCTATCTTCAGGCCCAGTTCCATGGAGCGCTCATGCATCCTGTAAAGGACATACTGGGCGGCCTTCTTCATGGTCCTGGGATAAAAGATCCCCCACTTGAACCAGGAGCTCTCCATGGAAGGCTTCCAGCCCGAAGCCATGCCGTATTCGGCCTCCGTGACGGCGGAACCGTCCGCGCGCTCGCCCAGCCCCAGCAGCATTTCCAGCAGCCTGGCGTGAGAAGCTGCCTGGGTACCGTTGACGATAAATTTTTCCAGTTTCTTCATGCCTTCCAGGGTCCTGACGACCTCGCCGAAGGGAACGCCCTTGCTGGCAAAGAACCGTCCGCTCTCGTCCTCGGAAAGCTTGATATCCATGCCCTGCAGCAGCTGGGCCAGTATGGCCTTGTAGGTCTGCGGGGTCGGGGATTTAAGGTCCACCATCCAGCCCTGCGTAAATTGGAAACCGACGGCTTCCTCCAGCCCGCCCAGCGATTTAGGCGGGAAGACGGAAGTGACCATGATCTGCTTGTTCTTGGCCAGGAAATCATTCAGCCATCTGGAAATATATTTCTTGTTGGTTTCGGTCAGCATCAGAAGGTGGATGTCGTCGATAACAAGCGCCTTAACCTTCGAGATGACTTCCTCCAGCCTGTCTATGGTGCCGTCCTTCACGGCTATGTCTATGCCTTTGGACAGCTTAATTCCGTCGGTAACGAAGATCTTGTCCTGTCCTATGGAAGAGGACAGGCCGTAAGAGATGGAGTGCACAAAATGGGTCTTGCCGGTACCGGGCACGCCGAAGACCAGAAGCGGGTTGTAGATCATACCCGGGTTTTCCACCACGGCCATGGCGGCCGCGTGGGCGAAACGGTTATGGGAACCGGAAACGAGCGTCTGGAACTTATAAGTCGGCACAAGCGGCAGTTCAACCGACCACTTGGCCCTGATCCGCAAAGCACCCGGGGTTTTGGCGGTCTCCTGCGGCTTGGAAACCGCTTCAGGCTTTTCCTCCGGCCTGGAAGCCTCGGCTTTTGCCCTGAATACGGCGGAGGGAACGAACGGAATGCCGCGGATCGACTCCGTCATGGGTTTGGCGAAAGCCGGCGGCAAGGCTTGCGGCGCATTTACACCCTGTTCTGGAGCGGAAGGCGGGGTCAAAGGGGGAGGCTGAACCGGCGACGGCTCCGGGGGCGGGGCCGGAACGGGCTGCGGCTGCGCTGTCTCGTGAGGTTCCTGGACCGGCGACGGCTCCGGCGGCTGGACCGAAACGGGCTGCGGCTGCGCTGCCGCAGGAGACTCCTGAACCGGGGGCGGTTCAGGTACCGGCGGCGCTTCCTGGGGGCGGGCCGAAGCAGGCTGCAACTGCGCGGTCTCGTGAGGTTCCTGGACCGGCGACGGCTCCGGCGGCTGGACCGAAGCAGGCTGCAACTGCGCGGCAGCGGGGCGCTCCGATACCGGCGGCGGAACCGGCTCTTCAAGGGGGAGATTTATCCCGGGCCTCGGCGGCTCCAGAAGCCCGGGGCCGGCCGCCTGCCGTGGAGGCGCGGTATCCGAAAGGTCGCTGAGTTCCGCCTCCAGGCTCTTGATCTTTACCGCGGTATCCGGCTCCATTTTGGAAAGATAGATCACAAAATTAAAATCACCGGCGGTCTTTTCCGGTCTGGAACAGAGGCCGCCCAGTTTTTTCACCACAAGAAAAATATCCCGCATCTCCCCTTTAATGAGAAGCTTGTGCCTGGCGGGGTTCTTCTCGCTGGGAGCGGGGGAGATATCCCATTTTTTTATCATAACAATACTGGGGCGGCCGTTTATTTCAGTATAAATTCCGTCACAAGGTCCAGCGCGGCGGCATGGTTGAAAGATCCCCGCGGAAAGTGCCGGAAAAACACTCCGCCGGCGGTAAACACATTTTCAATCTCGTAAACATTCTCCTGGGGCACGTCTCCAGCCAAGATCAGCCCCACCGCTCCGGCGTCCGCCACCTTCTGCAGGTACACGGAGCCGCCTACCCCGGGAGTGCAGGCCAGGACAAAACCCCGTTTGAGGAACATAGGCGTCGAAGGGGATTTGAGACAGACGGAGTCCAGTTCGGCCAGCATGTCGGCGCACTGGCCGGCGTCTCCCTGGGCGTAAAGGAAAGCCACGGTCCGCACGCGTTCGGCAGGAATGCCGTCCGGCACGGGCTTGTCGGCAAGGGCGCCGAGGGCTCCGGCCCCGCGCTGAAGCGCGCCGGGGTTCGTGCCGGGCTCCGCACCGGCTTCGTAAATAACCGTCTTCTCTTCTTCCGGTCGGACCGCGGAAAGAGGAACGACCATCGTCTTATCATTGTCCGCGGGCGCGGCCGGGGGGATATTCGCGTCCAGGCCGGCGCCGGGCTGCTCCACTACCACGACGGGGGCTTCAGGCTCCGGCCGTTCAAGCGTGAATTCCTGCGGTTCGGACCTCTCCAGCCTGGGCTCCACCGTCTCCGCGGCGCCGGGCGCCGGAACCTGAGGCGCCTGCGGCGCCGGCTCGGCCGGCCCGGAGAACGGACCGTCTATGCCGGCGGCGGGTTCGGGCAGTTCCTCTTTACCAGGGTTTTCCTCTTTGATATCCATAAAGCCCCCTCCTCCATCCGCATCCGAGCTCCCGGCGCGCGGCGCGGCCATAGCATTATCCGGCGCAGATTCGAGGGCCGGCGCAGGCGCGGCCGAGGCCGCCGGCGCCGGTTCAAAGACCGGTTCTGGCTGCGCCTGTATGGCGGCCGGCGGCGGCATTTCCGGCGCGGGTTCGGCCTGTTTTTCAGGTTCCCCGGCGGGGGCTGCGCCGGTAACGACGGGGGGCCCGCCTGAACCGGGCCCGGCGGCCGCCGGCCCTAAGTCCGCGCTGTCCGGCAGGCCGGCGGGGACTTCTTTTCCGTCGTCAACGAATTCCGGCCCCGCCGGTTCCTCCGCGCGCCGCTGTCCGGCAGGCAAAGCCTCTTCCTGCGAAAGCCTTATCAGCGTATCGATGTCCGGCACGCCGAAATCCCTGGTGCCTTCAAAAAGAGCCGGGGCTTTTTCGTCTTTCTCTTTTTCAGGTTCCTGTTTGAAAGCGTTCTCTATGGCGGCCTCCTCTTCTTTGAGAGACTCAAGATCGTATGCGGGATCCTTTTCTTCTTCCGCTCCGGCCGCGGACGGTTTTATTTCCGGCAGCTCGGGAGCCGATTTCAGCCCCGCCGGTTCTATGGGGTACGACATAGGCTCCGAGAGCGGGGTACGGCGCTCCGTTTTGCCCGGCTCAGGCTTGGCGCTCCGGAAGACTTGATCTTTTTCACAGGGAGTCCCGGAGGGTTCCGGGCCGGGGAAGACCGCGTCCGGCTCCGGCAGCCGCGGACTAAGGAACTCGACGGGGTTTATCTCGGGAAGTCGTATGCCTTCCAGGATGGCGGGCATCTTGTTCAAAAGGCCGTTAAGGTCCGAGAGTATCTCGTCGATAGACTCTTTCCGTCTTTCTTCTCTATCTTCGTCCATTTAGATCCCCCGGAATTTTATCACGACTCACCAGGTTCAGGCCGGATCCCGCTCTTGGAGGCCCTACGATATCCTTTTTTTATTATAGCAAGTTGTTCGCGCGAATTTCTTCCTCAAACTGTCTCTCCCAAAAAATCAGGTAAAACCGATTTTTTGGGGCCGGGCGAACGAACCGTTCAGACCTGAGCCGTTCCGGGGCCGGGACCGACCGGGTCCCCGGAACAAACGCCGCCGGCGGAACCGGTTATCCTGGCCCGGACGAACGACCCGGGGGAGAATTCTCCTTTAATGCCGACATTCAAAAAATTGGAAGCAAGTCCCAGCGCGCAGCCGCCTTTGTTCTTAAGGACCAGCGTTTTAAGGGACCGCCCGCGCATGGAGGCGGCGTAGGAGGCGCGCAGCCCTGCGTCCAGGGCGCGCAAACGCCCGGCGCGTTCCCTGACGATCGCGGCAGGGAGCGGCGTCAAAGCGGACGCGCGGGTGCCAGGCCGGCTGGAGAACCTGAAGATATGAAGCCCCGAGAACCGGCAGTCTTCCACGAAAGCGAGCGTCCGGGCGAACTGCTCCTCCGTCTCGGCAGGGAACCCGGCTATGACATCCGCGAAAAGACCCGGCTCTTTGAAGTTTTTTCTGAGGATCTCCAGCTTTTTCATGTATCCGGCGGCCGTATAAGGGCGGCCCATGGCGGCAAGCACCGCGTCGGAACCCGCCTGGAGCGGCAGATGGAAATAATCGCAGAACCGTTCCCCCCCTTTACACAGGACTTCCGCCAGCGCCTCGGAAACCTCCATCGGCTCAAGAGAGGAGAATCTCACTCTGAAATCCCCCGGCAGTCCGAACAACCCGTTCATCAGACCGGCGAGGTCCCGGCCCGTGACCGGACATTTATACATGCCGAGCCGCGTACCGCACAGGACCAGCTCCCGGAAGCCCGCGGAGACAAGGGCGCCGAGCTCTTCAAGCGCGGCCGGAAACGGTTTGGATTTTATCTCGCTGCGCGCCGCGGGCACCAGACAATAGGCGCACTTAAGATCGCAGCCGTCCTGGAGCTTGATAAAAGCCCTGGTACGGCCGGAGAACCTGCTGACGCGAAAAAAATCCCCGTCCGGAGCGGAGGGCAGGCGCGCCATCGCGCCGGGGATCTTCTCTTTATCCTTGTTCGGGAAGATCTCCGCGCCGGGAGCCGACCGCAGGATCTTTTCAGGCGCGAGAGTGGCCAGGCAGCCGGTGACCACCAGCCGCGCTTTCGGATTAGCCGCGGCGGTCTTTCTTATAAAATTCAAGGAATCGCGGTCCGCGTATTCGGTGACGCTGCAGGAATTGACCACCACCAGATCGGCTTCGTCGGGACGGGAAACGGGCTCATAACCCAAAGCGGCTAATTTCTCCGCCAGGCTCTGAGATTCCACCTGGTTCACCCGGCACCCGACGGTCTTAAAATAAACCTTCATCTGTCACATCCTGCGATTTTCCCGGGCTTTCCCCGCCCTGAAAGGCTTTCATGAACCCTTATGTACCAAACCACGGTTAAACGACGCAGCCCGCGCAGTTGCGCGCGGGCTGCGTCGTTTCCACCCTGCAAAAATTCAACTGCGCGCGTAGGTTATATCGACATCATACCAGCCGTCGTCATATTTGGGGTCCTGGACCACTTCCGCCGCGATGTAGAACAAACCGGCTTTCGCCAGATTGGCTTTAGCTTCCATTAATTTTTTATCGATGGCGGCCCTGCTCTCCCCCGACACGATCCGGATAGTCTGCATGACAGGAAGATCGACGGGCACATATTTTGTTACGACATAAGCTATTCTCACCAGAGCCCCGCCGTCTATGGCGCCGATAACATAGGAAAAACCGGCGTCGGCCAGGTTTTGCCTGATTTCAGCGAACTTCTTCAGGGCGTCCTCAGGGCCGGCGGCCCGGACTTCTATCACATCCACCATCAAAGATTTAACCAGCTCCGGGTCGTGTTCGGCGGTCCGGGCGGAAGGCTCGGGAAGCCGCGCCGACGAAAATTCCGCGGAGCCGACAGCCGCCGCGCCGGCATTCTGGAGCTTCTCCATAAGAGCGTCCGCGCCGCTTTTTGCCGTTTCCATGCCGGTTCCGGCGAAAGCGGCGCCCGTTAAAACGACCGAAACGACCGCTGCAACAAATGCGTTTCTCATAATTTTCTCCCCTTTAATTTCACGCCGGCCGTCCTTCAGCTGAAAGGCCCGGATCGATCCGCGGCGGCACTAACATTATAACTCATTGCCGCCGCATATTGGAAAAACCGTTCATTCTTCCCGTCATCTCGGCGCTAAACCGCATAACCAGGCGCGGCCGGCCCTTTATCCCAGTCTGTCCAGCACCACCACCGAGGCGGCCAGCGCGGCCGTCTCAGCCCTCAGGGTGTGCTTTCCGAGCGAAAATTGTTTTACGCCTTTTTCGGCCGCGTACTCAAGCTCGCCCCTGGTAAAGCCTCCCTCGGGCCCTATAAAGACCTTGATCTCCGTCGCCGCATGAAGGCCGGCCGCCGCAGTTTCGAAATTCTCTCCGGTTTCCCCCGAAGCTATGACGGCCGGGCCCGCTTCGCACAGCAGGTCGTCGAATTTTTGCGGCTTTAAAAGTTCCGGGAGCGAGGCGCGTCCGCACTGCTTGCAGGCGGCCAACGACAACTGTTCGAACCTCCTGGCCTTCTCGGGCCAGGACCCGAACCAGTCGAACTGGGTGCGAGAGGTCAGGGCCGGCTGGAACGCGGCGGCGCCCGCCTCCGTACAGTGCTCTATTATGGCTTCCGCCGCCGTGCGCGAGACCGGGGCGAAGCACAGCACCAGCCGCGTTTTATAAACGGAGGAAACCAGTTTTTTCTTTATCCTGCCGGAAACGATCTCGCCTGCGTCCCCGATAACGGCCAGATAGCGGTTCCCCGCGCCGTCGAAGATCTCGATTTCGTCGCCGGCGCGCTTACGGGCGGCGCGCGTGATATGGCGGGACTCGTCTTCGCCGGCTGAAAAAGAGCCGTCGCGGATCCTGTCCGGCGTAACGAAATATTGCGGCATAGTACGAAGCTTTATTGTTCTTCCGCTGTTATTTTTTAAACCTGATCCCGCCGATGGGAACCCTATTGAACCGCGGAATTAGGGCTAACCGAGGATCTTTTTAAAAAATCCTTCTTCCTTTTCCTTCAACGGCGGCTCGTGCCCGAAGGTCCTGCCCAGTTCCTCAAGCAGTTCCCGCTGCCGCGCGGTGAGATCCGTCGGGATCTCAACCTCCACCTTGACCAGCAGGTCGCCCCGCTGGCGCGAGTCCGTGCGCGGCATCCCCATGTCGTGGACCCTGAACACCCTGCCGTGCTGCGTGCCGGGCGGGATCTTGATGGTCATTTGCGACCCCTCGATGATCGGCACCCGGACTTCGCCGCCCAGCGCGGCCTGGGCCACGGTCAGCCGGCAATTGTAAAGCAGGTCCGAACCGTCGCGCGAAAAATGGGGGTGATGCTTGAGGCGCACCTCGACATAGAGATCGCCGGAGTCCCCTCCTTTGAGGCCGGCGTCGCCCGCGCCGGAAACGCGCAGCGTGGTCCCGTCGTCCGCGCCCGGCGGGATCTTGATGTTAAGGCTGACGGATTTTTTTTCCTGGCCGGAACCGCCGCATTCCTTGCACGGCGCCGTAACGACTTCGCCCTGGCCGCCGCAGTCCGGACAGGTCTGGCTGAACGAAAAGAAACCCTGGGCGTACTGCACGCGCCCCGCGCCCCGGCAGGTGGGGCATTTTTTAAGGCTGGTCCTGGCTTTGGCGCCCGTACCGCCGCAAACGGCGCAAACTTCGGTCCTGTCGAAATTCACCGGGGCCTTCACGCCGGCAAAAGCCTCCTCCAGCGTTATCTCGGCCGTGTATTTCAGGTCGGCTCCGCGCCGGGAGCGGGGCCGTCTGTGCCCGCCGCCCGCGTCGGTAAAAAGATTGTCGAAGATATCCCCGAAGATATCGCCCATGTCGGCGTTCTGGAAACCGCCGAACCCTCCGGGGCCCCTGCCGCCGCCGGCTTTAAGGCCTTCCGCGCCGAACTGGTCGTAGATGCGCCTCTTCTCCGGAGTGGAAAGCACTTCGTAAGCCTCCCCTATCTCCTTAAATTGGGCTTCGGCGTCTTTGTTCCCATGATTGCGGTCCGGGTGGTATTTAAGCGCCAGCTTCCTGAAAGCCGTCTTTATTTCCGGCTCGGAAGCGTTCCGCGGCACGCCCAAAGTCCTGTAGTAATCGTTTGTCGCCATAAGATAAGGGTTAAGGGGTCAGCGTATGGAGTAGAACATGCGTTATAGGATACAAAAAAAACCGGGAACAGGAAAATCAACGCGGCGCGTCTCACATCTCCCCGCATTTGAAACGCGCCGCGCCGGCGAAGGGTCCGGGGTAAGGGCGCCCTTACCCCGGACCCTGACGGCCTGCGCCCTATTTTTTCTCGTCGACGACTTCGGCGTCCACGACGTCTTCCTTCTTGCCCGCCTGGGCGGAAGCTTCCTGCCGGGCGCCCGCGTCCGCGCCGGGAGCTTCAGGCCCCGGTTTGGCCTGCGAGGCTTTGTAGACGGCTTCGCCCAGTTTCTGGGAAACCCGGATCAATTCATCCTTGGCCTTCTTTATCTTTTCCACATCATCGCCCTTGAGCGCGTCCTTAACCTCGGTTATGGCGCGGTCCACGGCGAGGCGTTCTTCCTGGGAGAGCTTGTCGCCGTGCTCTTTGAGGGCTTTTTCGGTCATATAAAGGACCGAATCCGACTCGTTCTTGGCCTCCACCTTCTCCTTGTACCGCTTGTCCTGTTCGGAGAACTGTTCGGCCTGTTTCATGAACTTGTCGATCTCCTCTTTCGACAGCTTGTTCGGGGCCGAGATGGTGATATGCTGGGCCTTGCCCGTCCCGAGGTCCTTGGCGTGCACCTGCAGGATGCCGTTGGCGTCGATATCGAAGGCCACTTCTATCTGCGGCACGCCGCGCGGGGCCGGCGGAATGCCGTCCAGGTCGAACTTGCCCAAAGACACGTTATCCGACGCCATGGCGCGCTCGCCCTGCAGGACATGAATGGTCACGGCGGGCTGCGAATCGGCGGCGGTGGAGAATACCTGCGTTTTCTTCACGGGAATGGTGGTGTTCTTTTCTATGAGCGGGGTCCGCACTCCGCCCAGGGTCTCGATGCCCAGCGTAAGCGGCGTGACATCCAGCAGGAGCACATCCTTCACATCCCCGGTGAGGACCGCGGCCTGCACGGACGCGCCGGCGGCCACGCATTCCATGGGGTCTATGCCGTGTTCGATCTTCTTGCCGACATACTCTTCCACGAAACGCTGCACTATGGGCATGCGGGTGGGGCCGCCGACCAGGATGACGCGATGGATGTCGGAGGTCTTGAGCTTGGCGTCGGCCAGGGCCGTATCCACGGATTTTTTGCAGCGTTTGACGATGGGGTCCACCAGGGATTCCAGCTTCGCGCGGGACAGCTTCAGCGCGAGATGCTTGGGCCCGCCGGCGTCGGCCGAGATGAACGGCAGGTTAAGCTCGGTCTCCATGACGGTGGAAAGCTCGATCTTGGCCTTTTCCGCCGATTCTTTTATCCGCTGGCCGGCCGTGGGGTCCTTTTTAAGGTCTATGCCTGTGTCCTTGCGGAACTCGTAGGCGATATGATCGATGAGGGCGTTGTCCATGTCGGTGCCCCCCAGCTGCGTGTCGCCGGAAGTGGAGATGACGTCGAAGGTCCCTTCCTTGCCCATCTCCATAATGGTCACATCCAGGGTCCCGCCGCCGAGGTCGAACACCATGATCTTCTGGTCGCGGCCTTCCTTATCCAGGCCGTAGGCCAGCGCCGCAGCCGTGGGCTCGTTGACCAGCCGCACGACTTCAAGGCCGGCTATCGTGCCGGCGTCCTTGGTGGCCTGGCGCTGGTTGTCGTTGAAGTAAGCCGGCACGGTGATGACGGCCTTCTCCACTTTTTCCCCGAGGAACGCCTCGGCGTCCCTTTTGACCTTCTGCAAAAGATAAGCCGAAAGCTGCTGGGGAGTGAATTCCTTGCCGGCTATTTTGTACTTATGGTCCGTACCCATCTTCCTTTTAAAAGCCGACACGGTGGATTCGGGATTCGCCACGGCCTGCCGACGCGCCGGTTCCCCCACCAGCATCTGCCCGTCCTTGGTAAAAGCCACATAAGACGGGAAAGCCTTGCCGCCAAGGGTCGTCCCTTCAGCCGACGGGATGATGGTGGTTTTTCCTCCTTCCATCACCGCCGCGGCGGTATTCGAAGTTCCTAAGTCTATTCCTATTATTTTAGCCATATTAAGTGTTCCTCCTGATAATCAGCTCTAAAGTTCCCCCTCTATTCAACCGTGTTCCCGGGCGAAAGCGCGCGTTACCCGCCCGTTTTCGCCTCCCCCTCTTTCATCCCGTTCGCTTTCGGTTCTTCCGGCGCCGGGACCTTTTTCTTCGCTATCTTAACCCTCGCGGGCCTTAACACCTTGTCCCCATAATAAAAACCTTTCTGGAATTCGGCGGTGACCAGGCCGTCGTTCTCTTCCGTGCCCTCATCCGTCCCGATTATCTCCGAACCCATGGGATCGTAAGGCTTGCCTACCACTTCCATAGGCCTGATCCCCTCGGCCTCAAAGACCCTGGAAAATTCCTTAAAGATCATCTCAAGGCCCTTCACGATGTCGCGCGCCGGCGCCGGATCGTCGCCCGCCCCGTCCTTAAGTTTCACGATATGCAGATGCGCCTGCATCAGCAGATCGTAAAGCGGGAGAAGTTTTATAAGCATCTCCGCCTTTCCGAATTTCACCAGTTCCGGCTTTTCTTTCTCCACGCGCTTGCGGTAATTCTCAAAATCAGCCTTCAGGCACAGGAGCTGCGAGTAATAGTCCGGCGTTTTTCCGGCCGCGCGCGTCCCCGCGGTTTTTGCCGCTTCCGGCGCGGCCTCTTCGCAGACGCACTCGTTATTCTTATCGCACTCGCACTCGGCTTCGCCCGGAACGGGCTCGGCGCGTTTTTTCTCTTCGTGCGGCTTATGTTTTTTGTTTTCCATAGATCGAACCAGGCTCCAATGGTCCGGGACAAGGGCTCAGTACAGCTAAAGCCCTATACCCTGTCGTCAGTCTTCAAGATCGACCTTCTCCCAATCCGCCAGGATCTGTTCCACCATGGAGCTGACGGAATCCACGATGGAGATCATCTTCGGATATTCCATGCGTTTGTAGCCCAGGATCCCCACCAGCCCCACCGCTTTGTCGTTCATGCAGTAGGAACTGGAGACCAGGCTGAAATTCCTGAATTCCTTTATATTATTCTCCGAACCGATGGTCACATTCACGATATGTTTCTTAGCTCCCGGCGCGGTCAGCGCCCTGCCGCCGGCGGCGCAGTCTTTAAGCCGCTCCCGCAGCATACACGAGAATTTTTCCTTCTCTTCCAGCACCCGCGCGATATTGCGCATGTCCTCGATATCGTCCGATTCCATGCTTTCGTAAATGCGGCTCAGGCCTTCGAGGTAAACCTGGTCCGGATTTTTGGCCATGCCGGAGAAATACTCCACCAGCTTCTTTAAAAGCTCCTGCTCCGTTCCTTCGGCCTTATGCAGAAATTCTTTCCAGACGATCCGCGCCGCATCGGCGACCGGGGCGTCTTTAAGCCTCTTGTTCAGCTTCAGCGAAAGGATCCTGACCGAACCTTTTTCCAGGGTCTTCTCCAGGGAAAAAGCGGCGTGCTTCATAATGCCCGAATGCACGAACAAAACCGAAAGGACGCTCTTGGGACCTAGACTTATAAGGTCCAGGCGCTTCACGGCGTCCTCCTGGATGTCGGCCGAAATAACGAACCCCGCGCAATGGGACAGGTCCGAAATAACCTTGGAAGTGTGCTTAAGAAAACCGTCCAGCTGCTCTATGCGGCGCTCGTACTCGTTCTCCACCCTTTCTTTTTCCACGGCGGCCAGTTTCTGAAGGCGGGTGATATTATCCACATAAGCGCGGTACCCCTTGTCGCTGGGAATACGGCCGCCGGAAGTATGGGCCTGATGCAGATAGCCTGTCTCTTCCAGCTCCTTTAAGATATTCCTTATGGTGGCGCTGGAAACGTTAAACCCGCCCTTGGACGCTATAACATCGGAACTGACCGGCTTGCCGGTGCTGACATAGTTATACACGACCCAGTTGAGGATCTTCTCTTTCCTGTCCTGCGCTATCTCCGGTTTAAGCACACGCATGATGAACTCGTCCCCGTAAAGTCGCGGCGCCGCGGCCGTCGTTCTCCGTCGTGCCGTCCGCCGGGCGGCCCTGCCGCGCGATCGCCTCGCAGCAAAACTAGCAATCAATTACGATGAGTGCTAAAAATATTATACATGATGACAAAATAACTGTCAATACCTGTCGGCGATTGCTAATTATGACCCCTCATCCAATCATCGATCGTATCGCGAGGTCCAGGACCCGGTCCGGCACGAACCGCTTCATAAAAAGTATCAGCCTTGCCTGGAAAGGAACGGCGTAACGGGCCGCCGGGCGGCCCGAGCTCAGCGCTTTGAGCACGGCTCGGGCGACCACTTCCGGCCCAGGCGCGCCCGCCCTGTAGCCGGCCCTAAATTTGCCGGTCAGCTTCTCCGTCAGCTCCGCGTACGGACCGCTGCCCGAATATTTGGAGAGGTTAGCCATCGCCACGGTGTCCCACTCTGTCTTTATAGCGCCGGGCTCTATCAGGACGACCTTTATGCCGAAACGGAACACTTCGGCGCGCAGGGCGTCGGAATAAGCCTCAAGGGCGTATTTGCTGGCGTGATACCAGCCGCCAAGAGGCAGGACGATCTTGCCGGCGATGGATGAGATATTGATTATTTTTCCGGAACCCTGCTTGCGCATTATCGGAAGCGCCAACTGCGTCAGCCGGGCCAAGCCGAACAAGTTGACCTCGAACTGCCGCCGGGCCTCGGACATGGGCACATCCTCTATGGCCCCATGGGCCCCGTAACCCGCGTTATTTATAAGGACATCCAGCCGCCCTTCCGTCTCAAGGACCGCGTCCACGGCGCTTTTAAGCGACCTTTCATCGGTGACGTCGAGAGGCATAATTCCGGCGCCCAGGTATTCGAGTTCCTTCAGGTTCTCCACGCGGCGCGCCCCGGTGTAAACCTTGCAGCCGTGAGAAAGCAGCAATTTAGCCGTCGCCTTGCCTATCCCCGAAGAAGCGCCCGTGATCAGCACGATATTATTCATAATTCCTCCTTAATCAAGCCTCAAAAGGCAGCATGAGCCTTTTTATCACAAAAGGCAGCATGAGCCTTTTCTTATGAGCCTTTTCTTAACTACCGGGCGCCGCTTTTAAGGGCATCGATCCTGGGCTGGAGTTCCGGCTTAAGCGCGGGCTTTAATTTTACCGCCGTTACCATATCGTCCAGCATTTTTTCCATCTCACCTATCAGAAAATATGCGTCCGCGCGGCGGCGGTACGCCTCGGCGTTCTCAGGGTCCAGTTCTACGGCGCGGGTCAGGTCGGCTGCGGCTTTCACCGGCTCGCGATCGTGCAGATAGGCGGCTCCGCGGCCATAATACAGCCCGGGATCCCCCCCAGCGAGCTCCAGGCCCTTTGAATATGCCGTTATCGCCCGGACATACTCGGCTTTTCCGCTATAAGCGTCCCCAAGGCCGGCATATGACCGGTAATCTCCGGGGTCGAGCGCGGCCGCCAGCGAAAAATCCCCGACAGCCTTGTCATAATCGCCTGTTTTATAATAGGCCGCGCCCCGGGTATAATGAGCGTATTTGTGCGTATCATACGCCGGGTCAAGCTCTATCGCTTTTGAGAAATTCTTTATCACCCCGGCATAATCGGCGTTATGGCTATAAACCGCTCCAAGGCCGTAGTACGCCGCGGCGTTTTTGGGATCGAGTTCTATCGTCCTGGAAAGGTCCTCAAGGGCCCTTGAATATTCGCCTTTTGTGATCCAGACGATGCCGCGGTTATAATAATTCCTTGGATTCTTCGGATCTGCTTCTATCGACCTGCCGCAATCTTCCACCGCCTTATCTTTTTTATCCGTGCCGGAAAAGCCGTCAGGCCCGCTCCCGGAGGCCGGAAGGTCCGCGGCGGCCGTCTCTATGGCCTTGGAATAATCTTCCACTCCTTTATCGGGCCGGTCGCACATGAACCAGGCCGTTCCACGGTTATAATAAGTTTCACCTACGGTAGGTTTAAGTTCTATGGCCTTTGTATAGTCCGCGATAGCGCTTTCCAGTTTTTCTTCCCGCTGATAAACGCCGCCGCGGCCCAGATACGCCTCCCAATAGGCGGGTTCGAGAGTTATCGCGGCCCCGAAATCGGCCACGGCTTTATCGTATTCCTTAAGGTCGCCGTTCGTCAGGCCGCGGGCGTAAAAAGCGCGCGCATCGCCGGAGCTTTTCTCTATACGCAGGCTTTCTTCGGAGAGGAGCGCCCGGTATTTATCCAGCCAGTCCCTTTCCACCGTACCGCCCAAAGCCGTCCTGGCCTCTCCGGACCTTACGCCCGCCATGCGGGCGCGCACGGCAAGCCGCCCGTCGGGAAGTTCGGTCAGCGTTCCGAAGATCACCCAATCGGCGCCCAGAAGCCTGCCCAGGTCCCTGGCGGCCCCGGGATCGATGCCGCCGAAGCGCCGCAAACTTAATTTCCCCAGCGCCGCGGCCACGGCGCCGCTTTTAATAACGGTCACTCCCTTTATCTTCTCCAGTTCCGCGGAGATGCGGCCGGCCGCGACAGCGCCGTCCCTGGAATCCCGCCCGTCGGAATATGAAAATCCGGCCACGGCTATTTTCTTATCCGCGCCGGGGACATTTTCCAGCAGTTCGCTTACTGCGGCCTTGTAAAATCCGGCTCCGGAGTTCTCCCCCCCTCCGGCCGAAGCCGGCAGCGCAAGCGCCAGCAGGATCAAGATCTTTTTCATTTTATCCGCCCCCTAACACAATTATCCTATGCGCACAATATAACAAAATAAAGCGTCGCAAGACGACACTTTATCGTGCCCGGCACAAAATTTTATGCAGCCCCAGGCCGGAGTTGAGGGAAAATTTTAATAACAGTCCCGCGCAAGCCGGCCGAACGCAAAACGCGCCGCCGGGGCGGACGCGACAGTTACTGTGCGAGGAAAAGGTCTCTGGTCACGGTGTAGCGGCCTGAAAGCCAGCCGATTATTTCGCGGGCCGCCTGGGCCGCATGATTTTCCCTGGAATCGAGATATGCGCGGTAAACCTCTTTAAGTCCGGCTTTTTCTTCGTCCGTCAGGACATCCAGCCCTTTATCCATGAAGGCCGGAAGGTCCCGCTCAAGGCGCAGGGCCATGTCGCGCCCCGTGACGGTTTGCGCCGCCTTAAGGAAAGCGGGAACGGGATCATAAGCGCCGCCGGCCGCGTAACTTTCCTTCAGCGTCAGGAGCACTATCTTTGAAAGCGCCGGCTGGTTCATGGGGTTCACGGCGTGGCCCGACAGCCACCCGCCCATGGCAGCCGGGCGGCCGGTCATGGGCCGCAGATGCAGGAACCGGCACATCCGGGGCCCGTCGTTGACCGGATAATTGTCCCATAAAAAAGGTTTGCGGCCCAGCCGTTCCGCCGTCGCGCGCAGATGTTCCACGCTGTAGCTTTTTGAACATACCAGTTCGCCGGTCCAGAAAAGGCTGACCTTGGGATGCAGCTCTTTGCCCAGACGCTCCAGGTAACCCTCCGGCTTTTTACCGAAAAGTTTTTCAAGCACCGGATCGAGCGAATAATAAGTGGGGCAGAAAATAAGCTGCCCGGCTTTCGACCGTTCGGCGGCCCAGTTGACTATCTCTATCTGCCGCGCGGCCAGCTCCGGCAGGTCCCCCTTCATGTCGTCCATGAGCAAGCCGAACTTGTCGACTCCTATCCGGTTAAAAACATCTATGCGGTTTTGAAGGAGCCTTTTGACTTCGCCGTTGAACGGCGAGAGATAGATCTCGTAGGGGCTGAAACCGACGCCGAACTCTATCCCGGCGGCGCGGTATTGCGCGCAAAGACCGGTGAGTTTTTTTTCAAGGTCTCCGGGGAAAGGCTCGCGCCATTTTTTGCGCATAAAGCCGTCGGCTTTGGGCGCGTAAATATAAAAGGAGAAGCCGTGCTCCTTAAGGAAAGCCGCGTACCCCGCCCTCTCGTCCCAACTCCACGGCTCTCCGTAAAATCCCTCGATAACGCCCAATTGAGCATGTTCCATATATCTCAGCGATCGCGTACGACTTCAATTCCGCCGTAATCCAGCCAGTCCTGCGAGAGCGGGCTGACAATGGCTCCGGCTGGAACTTTCACGGATTTTCGACCGGGTCCGACCAGGCGTTTCATTTGCAGGTCGGTAATAAACACCCGCTTAGGCAAAGGTTTTGACGCCGGGCCGGAAGACCGCGCGCCGGCCTTCGCCTCGGCGGCCGGACCGCGCGAAAGGTACGCAAAAATGACGTCGGCGATATCGCTTTTTGTAAACATGGCAAAAGGAGCCTGGCTCTTTTTAGGTCCCTTTTACTGGGCTTTTACCGAGATCTTAGCTATGTATTTGTCCAGGTCGTCGTGGGGCCTCGGGATGACATGCATGCCGACAAGCTCCCCGACTTTCTGGGCGGCGGCCGCGCCCGCTTCCACGGCGGCGCGCACGGCGCCGACTTCGCCCACGCATAGCGTGGTCACATACCCGGAACCAATCTTCTCGTAGCCGATGAGCCGGACTTTAGCCGCTTTGGCCATGGCGTCCGAAGACTCTATCATGCCGATAAAACCCTTGGTCTCTATCATTCCCAGCGCTTCTTTCGGTTCTGACATAATTTCTCCTTACCCTGTCCTCTTAGTACTGTCCCTTTGCCGCCTGCCCGCCGGAAACGATGGCGATGCTGGCGCTGGTGCCCAGGCGAGTGGCGCCCGCCCGTATAAGGTCCTGGGCCGCCTTCGCGTCCTTGATCCCGCCCGAAGCCTTGACGCCCATCCCGGGGCCTACGACCTCGCGCATCAGGGCCACATCTTCGACCGTCGCGCCGCCGGAGCCGAAGCCCGTGGAGGTCTTGACGAAATCCGCGCCGGCTTCCTTGGCCATCTTACAGGCGCGGACCTTTTCGTCCCTGGTCAGGTAAGAGGTTTCAATAATGACCTTCAGCACCTTGCCGCGGGCGGCCTCGCGCACGGCTTTGATATCCTCAAGAGCCAGATGGTCGTTCCCGGACTTCAAGGCGCCTATGTTGATGACCATATCTATCTCTTCGGCCCCGTTGGCGATGGCGTCGCGGGCCTCGATGGTTTTGACGGTCGGGGTCGTGGAACCCAGCGGGAAACCTATGACCGTGCAAACCTTGACGCAGGACCCGTTAAGCAGCCGCGCGGCCAGCGCCACATATCCCGGGTTCACGCAGACCGAAGCAAAACGGTATTCGCGGGCTTCCTCGCAAAGCTTCCCGATCTCTTCCTGCGTGGCATTGGCCTTCAAAAGGGTATGGTCGATCATGCCGGCGATAGGATCGCTCGACCGGCCGGGATTGCAGAAACTCACGCGCTCCACGCCCATCTCTTTTACCTGCCGGGCGGTATAGTTATTGAGCGGATTGCAGCCCTGGCAGGCGGGGCCGCAGGTATTCTCCTCAAGCCGGCAGTCTCCGGCGGCGGGGCGCTCCCCTCCGGGCCGGTCCACCAGGGGCCGCTGAAACACCTTGCCGGCCGTGCCTATGGGCGCCGAATCTCCGGGCATGGAATATTTGGCGGGGCCGGAACCCAGGCCCGTTCCCCTAAGTATCCTGGCCACTTCTTCCGCGATCTTTTTTATCTCGTCGTCACGCATATTTTTTAACCTCGTCCTTTGAAGCGGTCCGGTCCACTATGCCGCAAATAACGGTCCGCACGGGCGACCTGGGATTGCCGAGTATTTTCCTGGCCGAACCGCCTTCGTCCACGACCAGCACCACCGACCCCGGGCCCGCGCCGAGACCGCCGTCCATGGCGAGCACGGCTCCGCCGGAAAATTTACCGGGCTCCCGCGGATCCATGGGTTTCACCAAAAGGAACCTGTAGCCGTCAAGCTCTTTATGTTTTCTGGCCGCCCACACCACGCCCACCACCTTAGCTATGAACATATCGTTTTCCCGTCCACGATCCCGACTATCGCGGCGTCTACCGGCGGAGGGTCGGACTTAGCCGAAGTCTCGCCCGCCCAGCCTTCAAAAGCCAGAATAGCCTCTCTTGAGGCCACGAAAAAAACCGTCTCTCCCGCCCCGGCGCCTACCGTGTCCGCGGCCGCCAGCGGCTCTCCGTCCGGCATGTCGGTTTCCCAGTCCAGCGGCTGTATCAGAAGCACGGTCTTGGCGTCCATGCCCCGGCACTGCCTGGAACAAAATACTCTGCCGATAACTTTGGCTTGTCTCATACCGGTCCGGGGGTCTCCGTCAGCAGCAGCGCCGTTCTATCGCCGTTATCTTGTCCAGCCGCTTTTGATATTTCCCGCCCTCAAAAGGAGCGTTCAGCCATGCTTTTATCATTTCCTGCAGGGCGAGTTCGCCGTGGGTCTTGCCGCCGAGGCAAAGGATATTGCAGTCTTCGTGGGCCGCGGCGAAGCGCGCCGAAACGATATCATACGCGCCCACGGCGCGGATCCCGGGGAGCTTGTTGGCGGCCAGCGGCATGGCGCCGTTGAAACCGTCCAGCAGCACGCCTTTTTCAAATTCTTTTTTGCGCACCGCGTCCCCCACCAGCATGGCGATGTCGGGAAAATCCACCGGTTCGGCCGAGTAGCAGCCGAAATCCACGACCTCATGCCCCAGGCTCTGGATGAATTTTTTCATCTTTTCCTTGGCCTCAAAACCGGCGTGATCCGAACCGATGACAAGTCTCATATATTTTCCCTCTTCGGGGCTTCAACGCCGGTTATGGCCGCCATGGCATCCTTATGGGCGTTCGGCAACACGATACGGTTGACTATCGCGGCTTCGCCTACCGCCTTCATAGCGGCGGAAACGGCGGTCCTGACCGCTCCCACCTCGCCGGTAACCACAAAATATCCTTTACCGCCGATACCCGCTCCGGTATTCACCTCGGCCACATGCACAAAAGCCGCTTTTGCAGCGGCGTCGGCGGCGAACACGGCCGACAGGGCCTCTTTGGTCTCCACCATGCCCAGGGCGCAGCCCTCGCCGGCCTTGATCTTTTTGTTAAGCGCCGCAAGCACTCCGGAATGGATATTCCGTATTATATGGCCGACGACCACGGCGTCCCCGGCGATCTCCGCTCCTTTGGCCATGGAAGATTCGACTTCGCCTACCGGGCCGGAGATCATGATGATATATTTGCCCCTGGATATCGGCCCGGCCGTCTCCAGTTCCACGCCGGCGGCCTTGCACATGGCGTCCAGGGTTTCCACCCCTCTGGCGATGGAAGCGGTCTCAAGTAATCCTACAGCTATGTTTGCCTGCATATAAATTCTCCTTAAATCGCCTTGTCGTAAACCGCAAGCCGTATGGCGTACCGGACTTTTCCCTCTTTGCGCTTTCCTTTTTACGGCCTCAGGCTATGCGCATGTACCCGACGAGGCTGCACTGGAGAGGCCGGGCGAAATGCGAAGTCTTGGTTATACCGTCGCCCGTGGGCGTGCCTATCGACATGGAAGCGTAACCCTCGCCTAGGCCCAGGCCGTGCAGCGTGCAGGCGTTCTTCACAAAGATGGAGCAGGCCATCCGGCGGCCCATCTTTGTCATATTCCGCACATCGGTCGAATACATTCCAGCCGTGTGATGATGTCCCCATTCCAGCCGGCAGGCGAGCTCTATGGCGGCGTCTATGCCGCGCGCGAAAGTTACGGGCAGCACCGGCATAAGCTGTTCGGAGACCGCGAAGGGATGGTCGCCTGGCGTTTCCGACCAGAGCACGCGGATGCCGTCGGGCAGCTCCAGGCCTATGGCCCCGGCGATAACGGCCGCGTCCTTCCCTATAAATTCCCTGTTTATCCGGGGTTCCTTTCCGGGCTCCAGGATAGCGAGCTGCGCCAGCTTGTCCATCTGCGCTGCCGTAAGTTCATAAGCCCTGGGGTCCCTGCGCATGCTTTCAAGGAACGGAACTCGGGCGGCCTCGGTCGCCACCACTTCCTTCTCCGCTATGCACAGCACATTATTGTCGAAACCGCAGCCCGTGATGATCTCGCGGGCGCAATCGGGAAAAACGGCGGTCTCATCCACCACGATGGGCGGATTGCCGGGCCCTGCCGCGATGGTCTTGCAGGCTTTGCCGGCGGTCATGGCGATCTTGACTATGGCCGGACCGCCGGTGACCAGATTCATACGGCCGCCGGGATGGGCTAAAAGTTCCCGGGTGGACTCCTGGGTCGGCTTTTCGAGGGTGGAGACCAGGCCCGCCGGACCGCCGGCGGAAATTATGGCGGCGTTAAGCGCGCGCACGCAGTCCTGCGCGCAGCCTTTGGCGGCGGGATGAGGCGAGAACACCGCGGAATTGCCCGCGGAAAGTATGCCTATGGCGTTGCTGATGATGGTGGCCGCGGGATTGGTGGACGGAGTTATGGCCGCCACCACGCCGAAAGGCGCCCATTCCACCAGCGTAAGCCCCTTGTCTCCGGTATAGGAGACGGACCGCAGGTCTTCCACGCCGGGAGTCCTGGCTGCCACAAGCAGGTTCTTCTGCGTCTTGTCTTCCACGCGGCCCATGCCCGTCTCGGACACGGCCAGCCGGGCCCAGCGCGCGGCGTTTTCCGCCGACGCCCCGCGTATGGCGGCTATGATCTTTTCCCGCGCTTCAAGGCCCAGGCCCTGGAACACGGCCTGCGCCGTCCCGGAAGCGCCGACGGCCGCGTCCACGGAGGAGAACACGGGCCCGTCCTCTTTAGCCGCGGCGCTTCGGCCGCGGACTTCAACGGGGAGTGGAAGCGCCGGAGCGGTTTCAGCGCCCAGCTTTTCGAGCACTTGCGCCACTATGCGCCGAAGTTCATCGTCGGTTACAGGCATAATTCAAAATAGCGTACCGGCATAGACGGCGGGCGGGAACCCGCCTGCCGCCCGTCACTTACCGCCGGCGTCATCCCTTTTGCGGAACACGGTCGCGCCGTCCTTCTCTATGGTGTCCACGATGGCGAAGATCGTACAGTCCACCGGGGAGTTCTCCGTCCCGGAGGTCTGCCGGGCGCTTGACCCCTGCACCAGCAGGACCAGTTCTCCCGGCCCCGCCCCCACGGAATCTATGCCCACCAGGACATTGCCGCGCGGCTTGTCGTCCAGCCCCACGGGCTGGACCATAAGCAGCTTGGAGCCGACGAGCCTCTCGTCCTTGCAGGTGCAAACCACGGTGCCGACCACTCTGGCAAATAACATTAAGCCTCCAAAATATAAAACCGGGAAGCGGCGGCCGCAAAACGGCGCGGCCGCGCCTGCCGTTTTACGGCTTTATTTCTTTCTTCCTTCTATGACGATGGGCAGCCTGGCCTCAAGATCGGAGTGCGGCTGGGGTATCACATGCACGCTCACCAGTTCGCCCACCTTCTGGGCGGCGGCGGCGCCGGCGTCGCAACTGGCGCGGCAGGCGGCCACTTCGCCGCGGAACATGATGGTAACGAGGCCGGAACCTATCTTTTCGTAGCCCACCAGCCTGACATTAGCGGCTTTCACGGCGGCGTCCGCCGCTTCGATGCAGGCCACCAGGCCCTTTGTTTCTATCATTCCAAGTGCTTCCATTGTATTCCTCCGTAAGCCCGGCGCTTCAACTCTACGCTATGTACGCCGGATCGTTGTTCTTCAGCCCCGCGGCGTTGGCCTCTTCCACGTCCAGATGCAGCTCCAGCGCGAATTTATCCGACACGCGGCACAGGACCCGCTCGTAAACGGTTTCCCTTTCCGTTCCCGAACCGCAGCGCACCCGCACCTGCTCGCCGTCCTTTATCTTCATGGATTCGGCGTCCCTGGGATGGAAATGAATATGCCGCTTGGACAGGATCACGCCCTGTTTCAGAATCACGGAGCCTTTGGGGCCCGTGATCTTTATTCCGGGGGTGTTCTCCAGCTTCCCCGAGTCCCGGATGGGCGGCTCCACTCCCAGCGTCCTGGCGTCCCCGAGGCTCACCTCTATCTGGGTATAGGGCCTGTACGGCCCTATCATCCTGACATTCCTGAGCGCGCCGGCCGGACCTTCGAGGTCCACCGTCTCATTGCAGGCGAAAAATCCGGGCTGGCGCAGCTGCCTGTAAAGGACCGGCTCGGCTTCGGCGCCGAAAACCGCCTTAAAGTCCTCTTTCGTGAAATGCACATGCCTGTTGGAAATCCCCACAGGCACCGGCTTCTCCGACCGTTCGGCGCGAAGCTTAAGTTCTTCCACTATCTCCCCGGCCAGGCTTTCGTCCATATCGTCCGTCCTCTTATCCGGCAAGGGCTTCCTCAAAATGTATGACCCGCAGGAACTTATCGGCCTTGAGGCTTTCGCCGCCGACCAAGGCCCCGTCTATATCCGGTTTCGCCATAAGCGTGTCGATATTGTCGGCTTTGACCGAGCCGCCGTAGAGGATGCGGATCCCGGAAGCGTAAGCCGCGCCGTAGAGCCGCTCCAGCTGCTTCCTGACGAACACATGGGCGTCCTGGGCCTGCTCGGGCGTGGCGGTCTTGCCGGTGCCGATGGCCCACACGGGTTCGTAAGCTATGACGACCCGCGCGACCTCTTCCGCTTTCAGGCCCGCAAAAGCGCCGGAAAGCTGTGTTTCCAGGACGCGATAGGTCCGCTGCGACTCCCTTTCTTCCAGGGTTTCGCCGATGCACAGGACGGGCGTGAGCTTGTGCTTTAAAGCGGCTTTCATTTTTTTATTTACGACCTCGTCGGTCTCGCCGAAGATGCTGCGGCGCTCGGAGTGGCCGATAAGCGCGTGGGTGCAGCCCGCGTCCAGGACCTGCGCCGGGGACACCGCTCCGGTGAACGCGCCTTTTTCCTCCCAATGCACATCCTGCGAGGCGAGGAGGATCTTCGAGCCGGACAGGGCTTCGCGCACCATCCACAGATTGGTGTAGGTCGGGGCGATCAGCACCTCATGCGGCAGATCGGGATCAAGGCCTTTTTTAAGGGCCAAAGCCAGCTCCCCGGCTTCCCTGGCGTTAAGGTTCATCTTCCAGTTACCGGCTATCATGGGTATTCTGTTCTTGTTCATATATCGCTCCTTGCTGTTCTTATATGATTTCCCTCAGGAGTTCCTTCCCCGGCTGAGGGATGACGGCTTTTTCCACCAAAAGGCCTTTTTTCGCCGCGACGGCGGCGCCGGCCGCCACGGCGGTTTCGACCGCGGCGACGCCGCCGGTCATGGTCACGAAGGCCTTGCCGCCCAGCGCCATCGCCAGGCGGATCTCCAGAAGCCTTACGAACCCGGCCTTCACGGCCGCGTCCGCTGCCTCGATAAGGGCCGAAACCGAGAACGATTCTATCACGCCCAGCGCTTCCAATTCCCCCGCCGCGGAAGCGCCCTCAATGGCGGGGAACACTTCGGGGTGGATCTTGGGTATGACGAAACTATCCACCAGCGCATGGGCGGCTTTACCGGCGCCCGCTTCCACCGCGGCGTTCACGGCCCCGACCCGGCCGGACACCAGTATAAGATATTTGCCGGGGCAGACCGCCCTGGAAAGAAGCAGAGTTACGTCCGAGGTCTTAAGCATGGCGTCGGCGGCTTCCAGCCCCCTGGCTACGCTTGAAAGTTCCACCCCGCCGATAGCGTTGTTCATAAGTCGACCGGCCCTATAGCGCCGTTATTTCCACATACTTCTCATTCACTGTTGAGATCCTGCCGTCGATACTGGCATGGACCGGGGTCCCCGGTCCGCCGGCCGGAGCCTCTCCGACCACGGCGCCTTTTTTTACCAGGCCGCCCACCTCCGCCTTCGGGGAACACGGAACGCCGATGCGCCCTCCGAGAGGGATCCTGACGCGGGCCGGCTTATAATCGTGCTCCAGATACGGCGCGCCGGTATCGTAAGCCTCCAGGCCAAGGCGCCTTACGAGCCTTGAAACCGGCACCTTGCGCTCTTCCCTCACCGGATGCGCCGAGGCCGCGCGGCCCGGGACCGCATCTTTAAATCCGGCCTTCATTTCCCGCAGGCCGGACTTGGAAGCCGCGCAAATCTCCTTCGGGTCCAGATTTTCCGGACAGGAGTAAAGGCTGCACAACGAGCACTCGCAGCAGAGCGCCGCGTATTCGCTGTGAGGTTTCCCGCCCGCGCCGGCGAACATGAGCGAGCGCATGGCCCGGTGCGGCTGGAGGGTATGCCCCAGCAGATATCGCGGGCAGAGCTCGGTGCAGAAAGAACATTGGTCGCAGGCGGACCGGCCTATCCGCGCCGTCTCCCGCGGGCCCCGGGCTTTCTTCACTATCAGCGGGTGGGTTTTCGGCAGAACGAGAAGACCGGCCGAAGTCCTGCCGACCAGGGCGCTGAAATCGGTTATAACCCTGCCCATCATCGGCCCGCCGTCTATGCCCGCGGCGTCGCGGACCTTAAGCCCGCCCGCTATTTCAACTGCCTCCGCGTAAGTGACGCCCACCGGAACCTTGATCGTGCAGGGCCTGCCCACGGCGCCGGCTATGGTGAGATACTTTTCCGTGACCGGCCGCCTATCGCAGAGGGCGGCGTTGTAAAGCGTTTCCACATTGCAAACCACGCAGCCGGAGTCCAAAGGGAGGCCCCCCATAGGGACCACCCGGCCGGTGACATCATAAACCAGGCAATGCTCGTCACCTGCCGGATAATAATCCCCAAGCCGAGCCACCGAAATATTCTTCCTGGTCCGGGCCAGCCCCTCCAGGCGCTCGACAAGTTCCCCGTGTTTATTCTTGATGCCGATAACGCCCCTGGCCGCGCCGGTGGAACGCATCATCAGCTCCAGGCCGGTAAAAACTTCTTCGGGGCTCCGTTCCAGCAGCGCCCGGTCTTTTTTAAGCAGGGGCTCGCATTCGGCGGCGTTCGCCAGCACGAGCTCCGCGCGGCTCCGGGCTTTAAGGTGCGCCGGGAACCCGGCTCCGCCCGCGCCCACCACGCCGGCGGCCCTCAGTCTCTCCGAAAATTCCCTGGTAAACTCCGTGTTTATGGTCATGAGCACGGCCGCCGCGGCCGCGCGCTTCGCGCGACCGGCGGCCTGACAGAAAGCTCCTTACTTCGCCACCAGCCTTTTTTTGACGGCGGTGGCCAGGCGCTTGACGCCTTCGGAGATCTCGGCCGGGGTCGCGTAGGAAAAATTCAGGCGCATGGTATTCTTGCCGGAGCCGTCGCAGTGGAAGGCCGAACCGATGACATAAGCCACGCTTTCCTTCAGGGCGTCCGCGAACATATCATCGGCGCTCATGCTCTCTGGCAGCCTGATCCAGAGGAACAACCCGCCTTCGGGCCTGGTCCAGGTAACGCCCTCCGGCATATGCTCCTCCAAAGCGGCGAGCATGGTGTCCTTCTTCATCTTGTAAACCCTGTTCACCACGGCGATATGCTTTTCGAAATACCCCGACCGCAGGAACTCCGCCGCGATAAGCTGATTGAGACTGGAGGAACAAAGGTCCAGCGACTGCTTGAGGATCTCCATCTTTTTGATGATCTGCTCGTGCGCCACGATGACCCCGATCCGCAGCCCCGGCGCGAATGTTTTGGAGAAGGTGAACAGCGAAATGATGTTGTCCGTATTCCTTGTTTCTTTGTCCAGACGATAGATCATTTTGGGCGCCTTGCCTTCAAAACGGACCTGGCGGTACGGGGAATCCTCTATGACGGCTATATTGTACTTCTCGGAAAGCTCCAGCACCTTCAGCCTTCTTTCTTCGGTAAGGGTCACCCCGCTCGGATTCTGAAAATCCGGCACCAGGTAAAGGAATTTGTAATGTTCGTCCTGGTTGCGCAGCCATTGAAGCCGTTCTTCCAGGTTCTCGGTCAGGATCCCGTCGTCATCCATCCTCACGCCCACAAAATCTGCGCCGTAGGACTTGAACACCTGCAAGCCGCCCATATAGCTGGGCATTTCCACCAGCACGGGGTCCGACGCGTCGATAAACAGCCTGCCCACCAGATCGAGGGCCTGCTGCGAGGCCGTGGTAACTATGATATTGGCGGGTTTGACGGTTATGCCTTCGTGCTTCTGAAGGAACTTGATGAACTCTTCCTTGAACTCCGGCAGCCCGTCGGTGGGGCCGTACTGGAGGGCGACCTTGCCCTGTTTATCCATTATCTTTTTTACCGCGTCCGAGACAAAATCGTAAGGGAACAGTTCGGGATCTGGAAGGCCGCCGGCGAACGAGATGATGCCGGGCTTGTTGGTGATCTTCAGTAGTTCCCGGATCACGGAAGCTTTAGTGCGTCTGGGTGCGGTGGCGATGTTCTTTGCGATATCGATCATGACGACCTCCGGCGGAATTAGTTGGCGGCTTCACGGCCCGTCATATATAATTTAACCTATTAGGATATCTATTTCAAGAAAAAACTGGTCAGGGCCGCTCCGCTCCCCGGGAAAAATAATCGGCGTTATCCCTGTAATAAGCTGCTTTGGCGGGATCTTTCTCCGCGGCGGCCAGGCCTGAATAGTACTTCAGCGCCCTAGGCCGGATCTCGCTCAGCAGGGCGGCCGGTGCGGCAGGAAAAGGGCGGCCGGTGTTGGCGCAGGCCCTCTCCAGCGCCCTGAGATGCCGGCTCAGCTCGGGCAGGCCCATTGCTCCGGCTTTGTCCTTTATGAAGGCCGCGGACTCGAGTATGGCCAACGCGCCTTTTTCCTTCATTTTTTTAAGCTCTTCAGGCGGCGCGCCGCTTTTAACGGCGCTCGCGTCGGCGCCCGCCAGGCATTCAAGCGCCACGGGATAATTTTTAACCTCCAGCGCCGCGGTCCCGATAAAAAGGAGGGCTTCGGCGCTGAAAGCCGGCCAGCGCCTCCTGTAAAAATCCTCCAGAAATCCTACGTAAGCCTCTTTTTCCCTGCGCACCCCGGAAAGGCGCGCCTTGTTAGCCGCGTATTCCCTCCCCCGGCCCGAGGCGTAAGCGATGATCTTTGATTCCTCCACGGAATTTTTTCGTATCTTTTCGGCCTTCTCAAGGCTGATAAACCCTCCGAGCTCCTCTTCGTATTTTTTCCTGATGTTCTCCTTGTAGGCGTCCAGGTCCAGCGACAGCGAAAGATAGCCGCTCAGCGCGGCGAACGAATACACATCATAACCGCCGCCGGCCAGATACTTTTTAAGCGGCTCCGGGGACTTCCGCATTTTTTCGTGCGTATACATAGCGCCCGTCAGGTAAGCCTCATACTCGAATTCCAGCGGGGCCCCGCGCGGAACATCGCTGCGGTAATTCGGATAAAGATAACTTTGAAGGGCATGGACAAGCTCGTGAAGATAAGTGGCGTCGGCGCGGCCGGCCAGGGCCGAGCGCGCTTTCGGGTCCCTGTACAGCAGTTCTACAAGCTCCTGGGCTCCGGCTCCTTTCATCCCGAAAAACCCCGACATCGGCACGGGATCGAAACGGACGGCGTTCTCGACGGCGTCAAAAGAAGCAATGCCTCCGGCCGGACCCGGAAGGATCGAGATCCGCACGGCTTTCGCGCGCGGACCCGCTTTCTCAAGCCGCGCGTAAACCTCGCGGCCCGTAGGGAACCGCTTTATGGCCTTTTCAAAATCCCGTGAAAGCAACCGGCTGACGGCCGCGGCATGCGTCTGCGCGCGGACGGAACCGCAAACAAAAAAAAGCAGCGCCGCCGCTAACGCCGTACATTTCATCCCCATATCTTATAAAATTGGGGACGGTATATTTAATTATTGAGGCTTCGGCACCCGGAATTATGTTGCGGTCCAGGAGCCTTCTTCGGAGATTACCATCCATAGCGTCGCGTTGATCAAACGGATGGTTACGGAGGAGTAGGCGGCGGAAACGGCGTTGTTGTAGAGAACTCCGGTGGCGGAGGAATTTTCTATAAAGTCCCCGGTATAGGGGTCGATGGTGACCTTGCCGGTACCAAGTTTGACAAATGTAAATTGCGCGCCTATGTCAGCACTGGTGGTGCTCGGAAGGTTGTATGTGAAGCCGGTGGCCCCGGTGGAGATGTAGGTTTTTCCAAAGTCGGAGGCGGTCAGGGTGAGATTTCCGGGATTAAGTCCCCTGTCCTCTATGGTGCGTTTAGGGATCGTAGCGGTCCCGGAGGAGATGTTGCCTTTATAAACGCCGCCGATATTGAGCTCGTTATTGGCGGCCGCCGCCGAGGTGTCCTGATTGTAGCCGATCACGATATTGCCGGTGCCGGTGGTGATATTGTAGCCCGCCCGCCAGCCCAGCAGGATATTGTCGGACCCGGTCGCAAGCTTGTTGCCGGCCTGATAACCCACGATAGTGGAACTGGAAAAAGAACCGGAACCGGCTCCGCCGTTGTATCCGCCGGCATGGGCCCCGAATACGGAATTGGCCGAACCGGATTGATTGTAATAGGCGGCTGAAGAACCCGCAACGGTATTCCTTCCCCCAGTAGTATTGGAATAACCGGCCTTGTAACCCGCAAAGGTGTTGGAGCTTCCGTTAACATTGGAATAACCTGACCAGGCGCCGAAGAAAGAATTATACATTCCGGTGGTATTGTTATAGCCGGCATAAGCGCCGGCAAAGGTGTTGGAACTGCCCGTGGTATTGGAATACCCCGCGTCATATCCGACAAAAGTATTATTGTAGCCTCTGTTAACACGCCCGGCATCCGGGCCCACACCGAGGCTGTTCGTCCCCGACAATACGGCCAGCACGGTCGAACCCGCCACCTGATAATACCCGGCGCTTACGCGGGTCGAACTTTTGATGCCGAAATTAACGGTAAGCGTGGTAGTGGCGATATGGTTGCCCAGGTTGTCGGCTGGAACGCTGCTGCTGACCCACTGCAAATAACCGGCTGAGTGTTTAGCCAGCAGCTGATCGGCGGATCCGTCATTGATAAAAACCGTATTTGCGGCGGTAAAAGTGGAATTGACCGAAAAATAAGCGCCTGAGGAAACGGAGAGGTATCCGTTCACCACCACATTCCCGGCTAAGACAGGGATATTTCCCGGATACGCGCTCTGCGTGGATCCGAACACGGTAAAGCCTTTTATTTCCACATCGGGGTCAAGGGCCGTGCCGTTAACGCCCAGGATCGTAAGATCGTCGCTGGAGCCGAGTTCGGTCTGGGCGTAAACAACAGAGGCCAGGGGCGAGGGGACAGGGATTAAGGGGCATAGCGCCGCGGCGATCAACAGGAAAAAAATAAAGCGGGAAACAGCGCCCGGAAAAGCGCCTTTATCGAAAGGCCGAACACCGGTTTTTTCCGCGCCCATATCTGTCCTTATGTCGTGATCCACGCTCCGTCGCCGCTTACTATTTCCCACAGCGTGCCGTTGATAAGAATGATGGTTATAGAAGCGCGGGGCGGGGAAACGGCGGTATTGTAAATGGTGCCGCCGGCGGTGGAATCCGATATAAAATCGGAGTCAGCGGCGTGTATCGTGACCTTACCGGCGCCAAGTTTGATAAATGTAAATTGCGCGCCGATGTCCGCCGCACTGACGGAAGGGAGATTGTATGTGGCGCCGGTGGTGGCGCCGGTAGATATAAAAGTTTTTCCGAAATCAGCGGAGGTCAGATTAACGGTCCCCGGATTGGTCCCCTCGTCCTGCACGGTTAATTTGGGGATCGTGGCGGTCCCGGCCGAAACATCGCCTTTATAAACTCCGCCGATATTAATTTCGTTATTGGCGTTCTCCGCCGAAGTGTCCTGATTATAGCCGATCACTATGTTATCGGAGCCGGAGGTGGAACTGTCGCCGGCGGCCATGCCTATGAATGTGTTATCATCCCCCGTACTCGCACTGCCCGCGGATGCCCCGACAAAAACATTATTATTCCCCACATTGCCCCACGCGGAACCCGCATTCGCCCCCAGGAAGACATTCTCCCACCCGCCGTCGAAATAAATACCCGGACCCTGTCCCATAAAGAGATTATCCCCCCCGGTAGTGTTGGCCTGGCCCGCGGCATTGCCGATAAATGTGTTCCATGAGCCGCTGGTGTTCTCTTCTCCGGAAGTTTCTCCGAAAAATGAATTAGAATCCCCTACATTGGACCACCCCGCTTGAAAACCCATAAAGGCGTTGGAGGTGCCTGTATTTACCTGCCCCGCAGACACGCCCACAAAAGTGTTATTTGTCGCGGAACCCGACTGCCCCGCATACGGACCCACGCCCAGACTGGTGCGGCCCGCGTCCAGTACGGCCAGCACGGTAGAACCCGCTATCTGGTAATATTTGGCGTTTATGGCGGTGGAACTGGTTATGGCGTAATTGCCCATCTGGAGCGTGGTCGTGGCTACATGATTGCCGAGGTTGTCGCCTACGGCGCTGTTGACCCACTGCAAATAACCGGCAGAATTTTTAGCCAATAACTGCCCGGCGGACCCGTCATTGATAAAAACCGTATTCGCGGCCGTAAAAGTGGAATTGGCCGAAAAATAGGAGCCCGAGGAGACAGAGAGGTATCCGTTCACCACCACATTCCCGGCGAGGACAGGGATATTTCCCGGATACGCGCTTTGCGTGGAACCGAACACGGTAAAACCTTTTATCTCCACATCAGGGTCAAGGGCCGTGCCGTTGGTCCCCATAACCGTAAGATCGTCGCTGGAACCGAGTTCGGTCTGGGCGTACAGGACAGGAGCGAGGGGACGGAGCGCGATCGCGGCGAACAGGAGCGCCACAATACGGGAACGGGGCACGCAAAAAGGCCCCTTCCGCCCCGGACTTATGCCGTTTTTTTCCGAATTCATTTATATCCCTCTCTCATGCATTATAACCTAAATCCGCACCCGGTTCAACGAGGTCAAGACCAGCCGGCCGGAGCGCGCCCGCACCGGAGTCGGGTGAGAATGTTTTCTGCGCCGTTCCGGTGTTCTCATATATATGATACACATAGACCGCCCGCGAATCCCGAAGGAATCCTGAAGTTAAAATTGACAATAAGCGCGACAATGTATAAGATAAAACATAGCTTTGCAACGTTTTATTGGAACATCAATTCGTAATTGCAGGAGGACCTATGTCGGAGAATAGAAGCGGTGAGATAGTATCGGCATTCTTGATCGGCGGCCTTATCGGCGCGGTTCTCGGAGTCCTGTTCGCCCCGGCGAAAGGCAGGGAGACCCGCGGGAAGATCAATGAGTGGATAGAGGACAATACTGAAAAAGCCAAGGAAAAATTGGAAAAGCTGGAAGACGAAATAAAAAAAAGAAAAGAGCAGCTCCTCAAACATAATTAACCTGAAAGTTGCAGTCGCAACTTTCCCTTCGGCAAAGTTCAAGGTGCGCTTCGCGCGGCATACGCCTTCGCGGATTTGGCGGCGATGCCGCTCAAATCCGCGGTTTGCCGGGCGCAGCGCAACCGAACAGCCAGCCCAGGGAAAAGGTCAGAACGGTGCCTATCACGATCATCCAGCTCCAACCCACGGCCAACCGCCCCGTTTCCGAAAGATAAAGCATGAGGCCGGCCGCCGCGGCGCTTATGAACATCGCCGCGATGTTGCCTTTATTGCCCCGGCGGGTGGTAAGCAAACCCAGAAGGAACACGCCCAGCAGGCTGCCGGCGGTAACGCCGTTGACCTTGTAGGCCAGCCAGAGCATCCCTTGCGCGCTGCGGCAGTTGTAGGCGATAAAGGCCAGCGCCACGCCGAACGCCGCCACGCTCAGGCGCGAGACCAGCAGATAATGTTTTTCGCTTCCGTCCTTCCTGAGCAGGGGCCTGTAGATGTCCGTGACGAATGAAGAAGCGAGCGAACTGAGCGGGGAATCTATGCTTGCCATGATTATGGCCATCAGGATAATGCCTTTCAGCCCGGCCGGCAGGACCTGCACGGTGAAGTGGGAAAGGATCTTGTCGGCGTTGTCCGGCAGCGGCAGCGACGGGTGCTGGGCGTAGAAAACGAACAGCAGCGTGCCCACCGAAAGATAAAGCGCCAGCAGCGGGATGGTCGCAAAGATCGTGGCTATTATGGTCTTCTGGCTGGCCTGCCTTGTTTCAAGGGTCAGCAGGCGCTGCATAAGTTCCTGGTCGGTGCCGAAAGAAGCCATGGAACCGAAAACTCCGTTAAGGACGGCTATCCACAGCACATTCGGGTCTTTCATGCCCCAGCCTAAATTGAACAGCGAAAGCCTGCCGGCCTTGCCCGCGATCTCCGTTATCGCTCCCAGGCCGCCGTTTATGTGGCAGTAAAGATAACCCAGCACCGCAAAGCCGGCTAGAAAAAAAGTGAAGGCTTCAAAAGCGCCGGTCCAGATCACGGCCTTGATGCCGCCGAAACCGATAAAAGCTATGCTGATCATGGTGAAAAAAACCAGCGTGCCGGAAAGCGGCCAGCCCATAATGACAGACACCGCCAGAGAAGCGGCGTAAAGCCTCAGCCCCGAGGCGAAAAGCCGCGTGGCGAAAAAAAAGAACGAACCGGCGTACTGCGTCCCCGCGCCGAAACGGTGTTTGAGGAATTCGTAAATGGTGGTGCAGTCGTATTTATAGAAAGCGGGGATGAACAGATAGGCGATGATCAGCCTGGCCGAGGCCGAACCGATAAAAAATTGCAGATACTGCCAGTTCTCCTTAAACCCGGTGGCCGGCACTCCGACGATGGTCATGGCGCTGATCTCGGTGGCGACGAAAGACAGCGTGGCCGCCCAGACCGGGATCCTGCGGCGGGCGACAAAATAATCCCGCGTGTCGGTCTCTTCCCTGCCCTTAAAATAGGAGATAGCCAGCAGCGCCGCCACCGCCAGGGCGACCCATAGATAATCGGCCGGACCCAGGGTGCTTATCCGCTCAAGAGCCTCGGTTTCATTCATAAAGTTTCAGGTCGACCGGCATCTTGCCGCCCGGCGCGGCGGCTCCGGTCAGGACGGCGGCGGCGCCCCGCTGAAGATCGGCCAGGCCGCCGAACGCGCAAAGGCCGGCGGCCAGACGCCTGTGAAAACCGTCAAAAACGAAAGGACTGCCGAAAGCGGACATAAGGATCTCGCCGCCGCCCGACACTACGCCCTCTATTTCGGCCGCCGCGGCCGCGCTGAGATTAATGGCCCCGCTGAAAGCCCTGGGCCGGGAGAAAGAGCCGATCACTACCTTTCCGGCGGCGCCGCTTCTAAAAGGTTCGACCCGCACCCCGAGCCGGACAAGTTCTTCCACAAAAACCTTCCCCTGCCACTCCGCCCGCGGCGTGAGGGGCTCCATATAAAAAACGATCTCCCCCGGCCTGAGGATAAAAGATTTGCGCTGAAAAGCCCAGGCCAGGCAGTTCACGGAGATCCCGCGCGCGAAAGCCCTGTGTTCGGCGCAGCCGACCAGGGAAAGTCCTCCCGGCTCCGCAGGGACCGCGGAGCACTTTTTAACCAGCGCGTCCTGGCGGGCTAAAGCGCGGTCGACCATAGGTTCGGCTATCACGCCGTCGTCCGCGGCGCGGCAAAGGACCCCGTAAAGACGCCTGGCGTCGTCGGGAGAAAGCAGGATATCCGCGCCGGCCAGCAGGGCCGTCAGGCCCGCGGCGCCGCCTTCGGCGACGGCTTTCATGTTGAGCGCATCCGTGATAACGCAGCCGTCATAGCCCATGGAGCCGCGCAACAGGCCCGTAATGATGTTCCGGGAAAGGGACGCCGGGAAATCAGGGTCAAGCGCCGGGAGTTGAAGATGCCCCGCCATGACCGAATCGGCCCGGGCGAGAAGCGACCGGTAAGGCTTAAGCTCGGCGCCTTCCAGGTCCTCAAGCGAACGATCCAGCACCGGCAGGACCAGGTGGGAGTCCACGGAAGTTTCGCCGTGCCCGGGGAAATGTTTCAGCGTCGAAACGGCGCCGTAAGCGTGAAGCCCGGAGATATAGGCGCCGGCCAGCTCCGACACAAGCGCGGGCGCGGCCCCGTAGGAGCGCAGATTGACTATGGGATTGGATGGATTCACCGCAAGGTCCGCCACGGGAGCGAAGATCCAGTCCACTCCGAGGGCTTTAGCCTCGGCCGCGGTGATCTCGCCCTTGCGGCGCGCGATCGCCGCGGAGCCGGACGCGCCGACGGCCATATTCGACGGCAGTTCCGTGGCGTCCGCGAGGACCTGGCCGGCGCCGTTCTCATAATCGGCGGAGAAGAGGAGCGGAGTTTTCGAAGCGGCCCTTAAAGTCCTCACCGTCTCAAAAACTTCATTTACGGAGCCGCCGTAAAGGCAGAAACCGCCCACGCCGAGCTCCACCAGGCCGAGAGCCTGCTCAAGCGTGGTGGAACCGAACCGGAACTCGGGATGTATCAGCCGCGCAAGTTTTCTGAGCTCCATTCATTCTCCGACCGCACCCAACTGCTATCTAAGGAAACGGCAGGACTGTGAGTTCGCGGGGTGCCGGGGGTGTGGGGTTGCCGGGCACGCTATCGTAGATGCTGTTCTGGAAAATCCCTAATGTACGCAGGAACATCTGGTTTTTCCCGTGATAATTCTGACCCGCACCCGCTTTACGGCTTCCGGCCGGACTTCTCTAGCTTTTTTATCTTCTTCCACTCGACCAGCACCTGCGCGGGGGTGGACAACCTGCGCCCGCCGAAAACATGCGGATGGCGGCGGACCATTTTGGCGTTTATGGTCTCTATCACATCGGCGATATCGAACCGTCCGGACTTGCGGGCCAAGGCGCTGTGAAAGACCACCTGGAGCAGCACATCGCCCAGCTCTTCTTTAAGGTTCTCCCAGTCGTTGTTCTTTACGGCCAGGGCCACTTCGCCGGCCTCTTCCTTGAGATATTTCAGCAGCGTCTTATGGGTCTGTTTGCGGTCCCACGGGCAGCCGCCTGGACCCAGCAGCAACTCCATGATCTTCACAAGATCCGAGAACCGCCGGCTTTTCCCAAGCTCCGCTTGACGCCGTCCTTTTATCATATCGATCCCTGCGCCGGAAGTTGAGGTAAAATTTTTGCCGCAAAAATTTTTAATACAAATAGACTTCCCGGATGTTAAAAGTATATAATTTTACCGGAGATTTGACCAAATTCTACCGTATTCCATACCGGAGGGACAATGGCCGCCGCATCGGAACAACAGACCGGTAATGTATGCAAGGTTCTGGATAAGGGGTTCGTCAGGCTCGTGGACTTCATGGGCGGCGACCAGCGCGCGGTGGAATCCGCCAGGGTCACCTTCGGCTCCAAGTCGAAAGGCGAGGAAAAAGACAAAAAGCTAGTGGAATACCTGCTGGCGCACGCCCATCACTCCCCTTTCGAACACAGCGTTTTCCAGTTCCACATAAAGCTTCCCATCTTCGTGGCGCGCCAATGGATGCGGCACAGGATGGCTTCATACAATGAGGTCAGCGCGCGGTACACGGAGGTCCTGGAGGAGTTTTATGTCCCGTCGGAGTTCCGCGTCCAGGATAAGATCAACCGCCAGGGTTCGGTGAAGTCGGGGACCCTCGACAACGAACAGCTTCTGGAGATCTACACGGCGTCCCTGGACGCCTCCTACGCGGCCTACCGCAGCCTTCTTGAGAAGGGGGTGGCGCGCGAGATGGCCCGCATGGCCCTGCCCGTGGCGCAGTACACCCAGTTCCACTGGACGGTGAACGCCCGCAGCCTGATGAATTTCCTGTCGCTCCGGATGGACTCCCACGCGCAGCTGGAAATACGGGAATACGCCGCCGTCATAGCCGGGATCTTCAAGGCGAAGATGCCCTGGACCTGGGAAGCTTTTAAAAAACAGCGCCAGACGGCGGACAAAGAACAATGATACCGCTGATCCTCTGTGCCTTGTTTTCCGCCGTCCCCCGGGCCTCCGCCCAGGCCGGACCCGCCGTTATGGTGGGAGACTCCGAACAGACCATAAAAAGAGGCGACATCGAAGTGTTCGCCAAGATCACGGGGGTGGCCACGGCGCAGGACACCTACGACATCTACGCCCCTTTCGACGGCCGCGTGGAAGACGTGATGGTGGACCTTTTCGACCAGGTCACGGTGGAAGGCGTGATGGCCCGCCTGGTCTCCATCGAAATGGCGGCGCTTCTGGATTCCACCAACGAGAACTCCAGGCAGCAGACGGAAAGCCGTTGGAAAGGCGTCTTTGATTATTACCCGATCAAACCCCCCTTCCCCGGGATCGTTACAAAGATCCACGCGCAAGCCCATACCAAGGTCTATAAGGGCGACAGGCTGTTCACGGTGGCGAAACGGGTGGTCATCGTCGGCAGGAACACGGAAAAACTTTATTCGAATCTGGAACCCGGCATGACCGCCGAGCTCGCCTCCGGCAAGAACAGCGATCTCAAGCTCAAGACGACGCTGTCGGACTTCATACGCCTGAAAGGCAGCCCTTACTTCAACAGGCTCTGGCTGGAGGTGACCACGCTCCAGACCGGCATAAGGATAGGCGGGCGGTTCGACGGCTTCCTGTTCGTGGGCAGGAGCGAGGACACGATGCTGGTCCCCAGGACCGCGCTGCTGGAAAGGTCCGGCAGGAAATACCTTATCATGGAAGTAGAGACCGGACTGGCCGACGAAACCCTGACCGAGATCCTGAAACCGGGCCTGCATTTCATAAACCCCAGGTACCCCAAAACCGGCGAACCAGCCAAGGAAAGAACGGATGGAAAAGATAAAAAGATCGACTAACATTTTTTCCAGCTTCATGTTCCTGAAACTGGACCCGAAGTTCAGGCGGCTCATTTCCAATGAAAAGATCGCCGCGAAGCAGGAATTTGAGAACATGGTGGGCGCCTGCCAGGAAAAGGTTTTCCTCCGGACCTACATGACCACGGGGCTTAAGGCCGGCGCCGACATCCTTTTCTGGCGCATTTCGGACAACCTGGAATATTTGCAGGAGATCTGCGCCAAGACCTTCTCGGTCGGCGCGGGCCGCTATTTCCACGCCGCCCACTCCTACCTGGGCGTTTATCACGCGGACGAGTCCTCGGCGCTGAAAAAGGACCTGGAATTCGGCTTTCTGCCCAAGGACTCGTTCGGCCGGCACAAATTCATGCTCCTCCACCCGGTGGTCAAATCGCATCTGTGGTACGAACTCTCCGAGGAGGAGCGCCAGAAGCTGCTGACCGTCAGGGCGGCCGTCGTCTCCAGATACAGGGAGATCCAGGAAAATTTCTTCCAGTCCTACGGCCTTGACGAACAGGAGATGATCGTGGTACGCGAAGCCCGCCACCTGGACGAACTGATCCTGGCGACGCGGGAGCTCAGGGAACAGCGCATCAAGAATTACACGGCCGTGGATAAGCCGGTGTTCCTGTGCATAGGGCGGGACCTCAGGGAAATCCTGGACATGCTCAGCTGAGGGGCCCCGCATAAATAACGGAGGATCTATGAAGACGATAGGATTGATCATGGCCGGAGGCAAGGGCGAACGGCTGTATCCGCTTACCAAGGAAAGGTCCAAGCCCGCCGTCCCTTTCGGCGGCAAATACCGCATCATCGACTTTGTGCTTTCCAACTTCATCAATTCCGGCATCTACTCCAATTATGTGCTGGTGCAGTACATGTCGCAATCGCTGATCGAATACCTCCGTTCCACCTGGAACCTGGGCGGCATAACCAAGGAGCATTTCATCACCGTGGTCCCGCCCCAGATGCGCCTGGGAGAGATGTGGTATCGCGGCACGGCCGACGCCGTCAAGCAGAACCTCAATCTTATAAACGACTACAAGCCCGACCTGGTGGCCATCTTCGGCGCGGACCATATTTACCGCATGGACATCCGCCAGATGATAGATTTCCATGTGGCGAACAAGGCCGATGTGACCGTCTCCGCCATGACGGTCCCGCTCAAGCAGGCCTCGCGGTTCGGCACCATCATGGTGGACGCCAAGAACAGGGTGAACGGCTTCGAGGAGAAACCGAAGAACCCGAAGCCTATTCCGGGCAACCCCAACTCCGCCTACGCCTCGATGGGCAATTATATCTTCAGCTACGACGCCCTGGTCAAGATCCTGCACGAGGAATCCGGCGAGGCGGCGGCGCTGGATTTCGGCAAGACGATCCTGCCCAATATCCACAAGCGCTACCGTCTGTTCGCCTATGATTTCGGCGCGCAGGTGCTGCCCGGAGTAAAGCCTTACGAGGAAAAGAACTACTGGCGCGATGTGGGAACGCTGGAAGCGTTCTGGTCCGCGCAGATGGACCTGCTGGGCGCCAAGCCTAAAATGGACCTTAACAACAAGCTTTGGCCCATACAGAATTCCAAGAACAACGCCGCGCCGGCCAAGATCATAGACTCCACCCTGCAGGACTGCCTGCTGGCCGACGGCTGCATCATCAACCAGTCCTCGCTTAAGCGCTGCATCCTTTCCAACGATGTGATCGTGCATGAAAAATGCCAACTGGAGGACTGCATCATCATGGACGCCTGCGAGATCAAAGCCGGGACGCGCCTGAAAAAAGTGATCATGGACCGGTTCAACACGCTGGAAGCCAAAACCACCATCGGTTTCAACCCCGACCAGGACGCCCAGCACTACTACATAGATCCGGACGGCATCGTGGTGATACCGCGCGGCATCTCAAAATGGCAATAGTTTCCGGCGGAAACCGCCGCAAGCCGGCAAAAAGCCGCCGGGCCGGGGAAGGACCGGGGAGGGGCGGCCGGCCGCAAAAAGGCGCGGAAGGGAACCTGTCCGCCGCCGTTTTCTTCAAATCCGGAACGCCGGGCCTGGCGAGGGAACTTTCCCCGCTGCTGAAAAAAGCCGTCCTCGCCGCGGCCTCAGGTAAAAAAGCCGGAGGCGTTCTTAATCTGGTCGTTGTTTCGGACACGGAAATAAAGCGCCTTAACAAAGCGTTCCTCTCCCACGCCGGAGCCACCGATGTGATCGCTTTCAACCATGCCAGGCCGGCCTTCTCCCCGCCGGGTGAAACGGCGCCGTTCGGGGATATCTATATCTGCCTGCCCGCGGCCCGCCGCCAGGCCGCGAAAATGGGACACAGCCTGGAGACGGAACTCCTCATTCTCGCCGTACACGGGGCGCTGCACCTCTCGGGCATGGACGACGCCACCGCGGCCCAGCGCCTAAAAATGAACAAAAAAACTGTCCGCCTGCTCAGGGAGCTGAGTTACTCTTAAGACGGCTGGAATTCGAGAACAGGGCTCATAAGCCGCCGAGGTATCCGCGGATTTCGCTCCAAGATCGGCCCGGCCGGCGCGGGCATTACTTACGCAGGGCTCAATAATCTGGTAAAATTAAGTATCGGCGGCCCCGCCCCGAAGGGCGGGATATGGTAAAAATTTTTGCCGCAAAAATTTTCAATAACTCTTAAAACCGGGGGATCCATGACTACAAAGAACTATTATCTGGCCGTAACGGCGGCGGCCGTCGCGTTGCTCTCCGCCTGTTCCACTTCCGAGGTGACATACCGGCCGGCGGAGCAGAAGCTTCCGCAGTACATAAAACGCATTTCCGTCAGGCCCTTCGCCAACAAAACGCCGCAGTTCGGGCTTGAAGAGAAGCTGACGCTCAAGACCATAGACGAATTCCTGAAGAACGGCGAGTACACCGTCTCCCCGGAAAGTTCCGCCCAGGGCGTTATCGTGGGAGAGATCAACCATTATATCCTCACCCCGATCCAGTATGATGTGAATCTGGTCCCGACCGTCTACAAGCTTAATGTCCTGGTCTCCGTTCATTTCCTGGATAAGGCCGCCAACCGTTACCTGTGGGAAGAACCGGCCCTCCAGGCCGTGAGGATCTATTCCGCCTCCACCCTGCCCGGCGGCATGACGGAAGAGGCCGCCCGCGAAGTCCTCTGGGAGATACTGGCCAAGGACATCGTCAAGCGCACCGTGGAGGGGTTCGGGTCCACCAGCAGCGCCAGTCGAAAAAAGATACCGCAGGGCATCCCCCCGGCCGTGGAAACCTCCACCACCCCGGCGGCGGGGGCCAGGTGAGCAAGGCCTTATGAGCGCCGGGCTTGAGTTTTAAACCTCCGGTTTTAAACCTGGTTTTATGATCACACTTTCTCCCGCGGACCTTATAAAGGAATGGACCGGTCGTAAAACCAGGCCGGTCTGCTGCCTGGCGGGCGAGGAACGGACCTTCAAAGCCGAGGCCATAGAGAAGCTGCTGGCCTCCTTCAAACTCGACGCTTTTAATTTTTCGGAATACGACGCGGAGACCGCCGACATTACCGACCTGATCCTGGCGGCCATGACCCCGGGGCTTATGGCCGATACGCGCATCATCCTGCTCAAGGGCGCGGAAAAATTAAAAAAAGAACCGGCCGCGGAACTGGCCGCCTATCTGAAGGCTCCTTCCGAAGCCGCCATGCTGGTGCTCCTGCTGGATAAAAAAACGGACTCCGCCGAACTTCTTATAGAAAGCCTGTCGCCGGCCTCCGCCCTCGCGCATTTCGCCCCCCTGGAGGGCGCCGAAGCCGCTATTTACGCCAGGACCCTGCTGGCAAAAGAAGGCATACGGGCTTCTATCGAAGCCCTGGAACTGCTGGCGGAGATGTCCTCCTACGACGCCGCGACGCTTAAACAGGAAGCGGCCAAGCTCGCCGCCTGGAAACAAGGGAGCGAAAAGCAGCTGGAACCGGAAGACATCATGGAATCGGCCGGATTCTCCAGGACCCTGAACCCTTTTGAATTTTCCAACGCCGTACAGGCGAAGAATGGGCCGCTGGCCTCGGAGATAGCCGACAAAATGATGGCGGAAGGCGTGGAACCGGTGGGCCTGGCCGTGACCACGGCCTACATAGTTGAAAAGCTTCTGAGGGTAAAAAAAGCCGCGGCCTCCGGACAGGGAGAGTCCCTGGGAATGAATCCGGGCTATTACCGCAGGCTTCTGGGCGCCGCGGAAGGCTTCACGCTTGAAAAACTTTTGCGCTGCCTGAACCGCTGTCTGGAGGTGGAGGCGATGCTGAAATCCTCCTCAGGCAGGGACCCGAGGCTGCTGATAAAGCAGTTGATCTTTGAGATTACACGAAAGAGTTAAACCCCGCCCAAAGGGCGGGGTACGGTAAAAATTTTTGCGGCAAAAATTTTTATTTTCGGATTATTTTACGGAAGGATTGTTAGCGGCGTTCTTGATGCGCTGCGCCAGCCGCGATTTCTTCCTAGCGGCCGCTTTCCAGTGTACGGCGCCTGTTTTGGCAGCCTTATCCAGGAGGGCATAGACCTTGGGCAGAAGTTTCTGGGCGTTCTCTATGTCCTTTTTAGCGGCCAAAAGGCCGAATTCTTTGGCGGCGTCATGGATCCGGGTCTTAACGCCCCTGTTCCTGGAGGCAAGCTTCTCGGATTTGCGCCACGCTTTGATACCGCTGGTATGTCGTCCGGTCTTAAGTTTAGCCATATTGGTATAGTTTATTATTTTACGCGGGAAAAATCAAGTCTATGGGCCTGCCGTATACAGATCGCGAACAGTCCGGCGTATCGGCCCGGCCCGGGGCCGGCGGGCCTCCGGCCTCATCCTCATTCCTTAAAAAGCTGCGGGCGCTCAGTTCCGCGACGCTGGCCACAAAGGCGCTGGGCTACGCGCGCGACGCCATGCTGGTCGCCGTCTTCGGCGGCGGGGCGCTGACGGACGCCTATTACGCGGCCTTCCGCATCCTGAACCTCTTCAGACGGACCGTGGGCGAAGGCGCGGTGAACGCCGGGTTCATCCCCGCGCTGGAAAGGGAAAAAGCCGTCTCACGGGAACACGGACGGCGTTTTTTCAGCGCGGCCTGGACGCTGGTCTTCTTTGTTTCCCTGGCGCTGGCGGTACTTGGCGCCGTCTTTCGGGAGGAACTGGTGAAACTCACCTCCTACGGCTTCACCGTGAGGCCGGAGCAGTTCATGCTGACGGCGGCCGTGACCGCGATCCTGATGCCGCATCTGATCTTCGTTAATGTTTCGGCCCTGGCGCAGGCGGCGCTGAACGCCGCCGGCAGGTTCTTCCTGCCGGCCCTGGCGCCGGCCGCTTTTTCACTTTCGATAATAGGCTATCTCCTGTTCATAAACCGGCCCGGCGCCGCCGGACTGCCTGAGAACCTGAAGGTCATGGGCCTGGCCGGCGCCGCGACGCTCTCCGGCCTGATCCAGGTGATGATCCTCCTGCCCATGCTCAAACGAGAGGGGTTCTCCCTTGCCTTCGCCGATCCGTTCAAAAATCAGGCCGCCGCGCGCTCCCTGCTTATGGCGGCGCCCGCGGCCGCCGTCATGGCGCAGGACCAGCTGGCGCTGTTCGTAAACACCATTTACGCCAGTTTTCTTGAGCCGGGCGCCATAACAGCCATATATAACGCCGCCCGCATAATCCAGTTCCCCGTTTCGCTTTTCGCGGCGGCCGCGGCCGCGGTGACCCTGCCGGAACTTTCAAAACATTCCGCCCTCGATAAAACTGAGGAATTCGACGCCGTTCTCGGCGGAGCGTTCAAGACCAGCGCCCTGATCATCGTCCCCGCCGCCCTCGGGCTCATGGCGCTCAGCCTGCCCGTGGCAAGAACTCTCTTCGAACACGGACGGTTCACCAGGGAACAAAGCGTTCTGACTTCGGGCGTCCTGTTCTATCTGTCGCTCGGCCTGGCCGGGTTCGGCGTCAACAAACTCGCCGCCTCCGCCTGCTACGGGGCGGGCGATGTGAAGACCCCGGTGAAAATAGCGGTCTTCCAGACCGCCCTGAACGCCCTCCTGTGTTTCCTGCTTATGCGGCCACTGGGCGCGCGGGGGCTGGCGCTTGCCACGGCGCTCAGTTCGCTGGCGGCGGCGGCGCTTTTCATCCGCGCGCTCCGGGCCAGGACCGCTTTCTCGCCGGGAACCCCGGCCTTTTACCTGAAAATCCTCGGAGCTTCGGCGCTGATGTGCGCCTTCTGCCTGGCGGCCGCGCGGGCGTTGGGGAGCTTTCATCCCGCCTTAACGGTGGCGCTGGCGGTGCCCGGCGGCATCGCGGTATATTTCGGGACGCTTAAAATTTTAAAGCTGGAAGAACGCTCCCTGATAACCGCCGGGTGGTTCTAAGGCAGGCGTGTCCAAGAAAAATCAAGTGATCTGGTGCTATAAGGCACGTGGAAGAACGAATTCTGAGCTAGATTATTAAGAGAGCGGCTGCTACAGGTCTAAATCCGCATCAGGTAAACATGTTTCCGCATTAAGAATTTATGGGACAGCCGACATCAGCATTGTTGTTGTCAGGTTGCAGAAACCACCGGGCGGGCTAATTGTGCTTCATCATGATTCCAGGGTGGGTATATGTTAAATATTAAGTACGCGGCAGGTGAATAAATTGGAGCGGGATGCCGGGGGTGTGGGGCTGACGGGCCGTCGCGCAAGCCGAGGCTTACGCAAGCGCCGAGGCTGAGCGGGAGCGCGGCCGCGGTGCGGCCGATAGCGTGCCCGGCAGCTCCATGCCCCCGGCACGCCCGCGAACTTGCAGGCCTGCCGTTTCCTTAAAAGTTTGTGGGCCAGCCGTGGTTCTAAGGACCTATTATGGACCTGAAACATCTGCCCGCGGGGCCGGGCGTTTATCTGATGCGCGACGCCGCCGCCAATATAATCTACATCGGCAAAGCCAAAAACCTGCGCCGCCGCGTGGGGCAGTATTTTATGAAGGGCGCCGGGAAACGGGACGCGAAGATCCCGAACCTGGCGGCCCTTATCAGGCGGATAGACTATATCGCGGCGGCCTCCGAGAGGGAAGCCCTGGTGCTGGAACGCGAACTTATAAGCCGGTATCAGCCTTTTTTTAATGTCCTTTGGAAGGACGCCAAGAGCTACCCATTTGTAAAAATAACAAAAGAAGAATACCCCAGGCTCTTCTTCACCAGGAAAAAGACCGGCGACGGGGGACGCTATTTCGGTCCTTACCCGAAAGTGGAACCCGTCAAGAACCTGCTGCGCTATCTGCGGCGCATCAACTTTATAAACCTGCGCAGATGCCGCTGGGAATTCTCGGGCGCGAGACCGCTGGACCCGAAAAAGATAGGCGCCTGCCTGTATTACCATACCGGACAGTGCCCGGCCCCGTGCGCCGGGAAGATCTCCCCCGCCGCGTACCGGGCCCTGGCCGGACGGATCGCGGATTTTTTCAAAGGCGACTTCGCCAAACTCCTGAAAAAGTTCCGGTCGGGGATGACGGCCGCTTCAAAGGCCCTGGAATATGAAACGGCCGGCAATTACAGGGATTTTATCGCGGCGATAGAACACATGTCCGAAAGGGTGCTGATAAAGGAATACAGGAAAGGCCTGGTTGAGAAAGAGCTCTCAAAGACAGGAGCGGTCACGGCGCTGATGAAAGATCTCGGACTGCCGGGACCGCCGGCGCACATAGAGGCCTTCGATACTTCAAGCCTGCACGGCGCCCACGCCGTGGCCGCTTCGGTCTGTTTTATAAACAGCCTGAAGAACACCGCCCACTACCGGCGTTACAAAATGCGTTTTAAGAACGCTCCGGGCGGCTCCGACGACTTCGCGATGATAAAGGAGACCGTCAAGCGCCGCCTGGCGCATTTTGCCGGAAGCGGGGAGCCCCTGCCCGACCTCCTGCTTATCGACGGCGGGAAAGGGCAGCTTGCGGCCGCGCTGGCCGCCATGCGCGAACTGGGCCTTAAAGTGCCGGTCGTCGCGCTCGCCAAGCGGCTGGAGGAGATCCATCTTCCCGGCAGGCCTCATCCCGTGCGCCTGGAACGGGACCATCCGGGCCTGCTGCTCCTTGAAGCCGTCAGGAACGAGGTCCACCGCTTCGCCGTAACCTATCACAAAAAACTCAGGGACAAGGACACCCTGAAATATGAGGATTGACCCGAAGGCGGGTTTTCGATCCAGCCCCTAAGACAAACACGCGCAATCGCTGATGTCCTATAAATTTTTAAGGAAACGGCAGGTCTGCGGGTTCGCGGGCGTGCCGGGGGCATGGAGCTGCCGGGCACGCTATCGGCCGCACCGCGGCCGCGCTCCCGCTCGGGTTCGGCGCTTGCGTAAGCCTCACCCTGCGCGACGACCCGTCAGCCCCACACCCCCGGCATCCCGCTCCAGCTATTCACCTGCCGCTCACTCAATATTTAACATGATCCCGCCCTGGAATTATGACACAGCACAATTAACCCGCCCGCCGGTTTCTGCAACTTTATAACAAACACTGTTGTTAATGTTGACACTGTCGCGGAAAACTCATTTTAACACCATCATACGGTCCACAGTTCTCCCAAAAATTTTTAAGGGAACGACGGGTCTGCAAGTCCGCGGGGCGTGCCGGGGACATGGGGCCGCCGGACACGCTATCGGCCGCACCGTGGTAAAAAAACTCCGGCCGCTTTTTTAAAAGCGGCCGGAGTTTTTTTAGTTATTTTAAAATTTACGCGGCGTAAATTTTTAAGCGTCCTTGCCGGCCAGCTCGCCCATGCTGAACATGGGCATGAACATGGCGATGACGATGGCGCCTATGACAAAACCCATGACCACCATGATCAGCGGCTCTATCATCGAGGTCAGGCCTTTTACCGCGGTATCCACTTCCTGATCGTAGAAATCGGCTATCTTGTGAAGCATGGTGTCGAGGCCGCCGGTCTCTTCTCCCACGCTGATCATCTGTATGACCATGGGCGGGAAGATATTGGCCTTTTTAAGAGGATCGGAGATCCTGCCGCCTTCCTTGATGGAGTCGCGGCTTTTATAGATGGCCCGCTCTATTATTTTGTTGCCGGAGGTTTTGGCGACGGTTTCAAGGCCTTGCAGTATGGGCACGCCCGATTTGATCAGGGTGCCGAGGGTGCGGGTGAATTTGGCTATGGCGACCTTCTTAAGAAGGATGCCGATCACCGGAAGCCTTAGGGAGATCTCGTCCACCTTCTCCTGTCCCTTTTCCGTTTTGATATATTTCCTGATGCTCCAGCCGGCGACGCCGCCCGCGGCCAGCAGGTAAAGGATGTAATGGCGCAGGGTGTCTGAAATAGCGATCATAACCCTGGTGGCGAACGGGAGTTCGGCGCCGAAACCGGCGAAGATGTTCTTAAAGACCGGAATAACGAAAAGTATCAGAAAAATGGTTATCAGGAAGGCCACGCCGCCGACCACGGCCGGATACATCATGGCGGATTTGACCTTGGCCCGCAGCGCCTCCGCCGACTCCAGATAGGCGGAAAGCCTTTCCAGGATGGTATCAAGAATGCCGCCGACCTCTCCGGCCTTGACCATGGAAACATAGAGCTCGGTAAAAGCCAGGGGATGTTTGCGCATGGCGTCGGCTATGGAAAGTCCCGATTCTATATCCGTGCGCAGCCCGGTCACGACGACTTTAAAGGCTGGGTTTTCGGCCTGGGCTTCCAGGATGTTAAGGCCCTGGACTATGGGCACGCCGGCGGAAACCAGGGTGGAAAGCTGGCGGGAAAAAATAACCACATCGTTGGTGTGTATTTTCGGCTTGAAAAATTTGGACTTCTTGGCTTTCTGGTTTATCTCGACCACGGTCAGCCGCTGGTCGCGCAGGCGGGCCAGGGCCGCTTTCTGGTCCGCGGCCTCCACAAGACCTTCCACAAGCCTGCCGCTGGATTCTTTTGCTTTATAGGCGAATTGCATCTCTGCGACCTCCGCGCCCCTGCGGCGAGATACCGGATACCGGTCAACTGGTTACGGAAAGGGTTTTCTGGAGCAGCTTTTTCAGGTCTTCCGGATCTGCCGAGCGCGTTATGGCTTCCTGGTAGGTTATCTTCTGCCTCTTATAAAGGTCCACAAGCGCCTGGTTCATCGTGACCATGCCGTACTTGCCGCCGGTCTGGATAACGGTGTTGATCTGTTCCACTTTCTGTTCGCGGATAAGATTTTTAACGGCTGAGGTGGCCAGCATGACCTCGCAGGCCAGCACGCGGCCCGTGCCGGAAGCCGCGCTGAGCAGCTGCTGGGCGAAGACGGCCTGAAGCACGAAGGAAAGCTGCACGCGGATCTGTTCCTGCTGATGCGGCGGAAAAACGTCGATAATGCGGTTGATGGTCTGCGCGGCGTCCGAAGTATGGAGGGTGGCAAAGACCAGATGGCCGGTCTCCGCTATGTTAAGGGCCGCGCTGATGGTCTCAAGGTCCCGCATTTCACCCACCAGGATGACATTGGGGTCCTGCCGGAGCACATGCCGCAGGGCCGCGCCGAAAGTTTCGGTGTCGGACCCGACCTCCCGCTGGTTGACGATGCTTTTTTTGTGGGTATGGACGTACTCTATCGGGTCCTCGATGGTGATGATGTGATAGTTCCTGTTCTCGTTAAGGTAGTCTATCATGGAGGCCAGGGTCGTGGATTTGCCGGAGCCCGTCGGACCCGTGATCAGGATCAGGCCCTTGGTCAGCTTCATCAGGTCATAGACCACCGGAGGGAGGTTCAGCTCTTCAAAAGTCTTGTATTTGCCGGGGATGGAACGGATGGCGGAGCCCACCACGCCGCGCTGGCGGTAAGCGTTCATCCGGAGGCGGCCCATCCCTTTTATGCCGAACGCGAAATCAAGTTCGTTGGTGGCTTCAAAGCGCTGGCGCTGCGCGTCCGTCATCAGGGAGAAGACCAGGGTCTGGCACATCTCCGGGGTAAGCTTTTCAAAAGGAGTGGGCACCAGGTCGCCGTCTATGCGGAGCATGGGCGGCGCTCCGGCGGTAAGATGGATGTCGGAGGCGGCTTTCTCGTGCATCATTATGAAGAGTTCGCTCATTGTGACCATATGAATTGTCTCCTAAGAAAACGCCGCCGGCTGGAATTTCCCCCGCGAAAGCCCTCAATCCATGTCGGAAGCCGTTACCCTGATAACTTCCTCGACGGTGGTGGAGCCGGAAAACAGCTTTCTGACGGCGGACTCCCGCAAAGTGATCATGCCGTTCTTGCGGGCCGCGTCCTTTATCTTCAGAAGCGGCGCTTTCTCTATGATAAGGCCCCGGATAACGTCGTTAACCTCCAGGATCTCATGAATGCCCATGCGGCCCTTGTAACCGGTCTGCGCGCAGGCGTCGCAACCCTTGCCTCTTGACAGGATTATTTTACCATTTTTAGCGTTATTATCAAGGATAGTTTTAGGGACGCCGAGGCTCAGCATCATCTCCGGTTTTATCTCGTATGTTTCCTTGCAATTTTTGCAGATGGACCGCACCAGACGCTGGGCCACCACCATAAGCAGCGTGGAAGAGGTTAAAAAGGGCTCCACGCCCATCATCCCTATCCTGGTGATGGCGCCGGGAGCGTCATTTGTGTGCAGCGTGGAAAAAACCAGGTGCCCGGTCATGGCGGCGTTAATGGCGGTGGACATGGTCTCAAAGTCGCGGATCTCTCCCACCATGATGATGTCCGGGTCCTGGCGCAGGAACGATCTCAGGCCCGAAGCGAAAGTCAGGCCCACATCGGCGTTAACCCCCACCTGGTTGATGCCTTCAAGCTGGTATTCTATGGGGTCCTCTATGGTGACGATATTCACATCGGGCTCGTTCATGGTGGCCAGCGCCGAATAAAGCGTGGTCGATTTGCCGGAACCGGTTGGGCCGGTGATAAGGATGATCCCGTGCGGGGCCTTCATCGATTTGGAGAACATGGCCAGGTTTTCCGGCTCAAAACCGAGGTCGTCCAGTTTGAGCTTGAGCCCAGAAGAGTCCAGGATACGCATTACGATCTTTTCCCCCGGCCCGCACGGGAGGATGGAAATGCGCAGGTCTATCTCCCGGTCGTCTATCTTCAGCTTGGCGCGCCCGTCCTGCGGCAGCCGGCGCTCGGAAATATCCAGGGCCGCCATGATCTTTATGCGGCTGATTATCGCGTTATGAAATTTTTTAGGAGGCGCCGGCTGCCCGTGCAGGACGCCGTCTATGCGGAACCGGACCTTGGTCTCCTTGAAGGAGGGCTCTATGTGGATATCCGAGGCGTGGGCGCGGATGGCCGAAGAAATAATAAGGTTCACCATCTGGATGATCGGAGCCGCCTCCCCTTTTTGCTCCAGCGAAATAAGATCGTCGCCGCCCTTAGAAAGGTCCTCATCCTTCACAAGCGAAACTTCGGTGGTCCCGTCTATACTGTGTTTAAGGATCTCATCCAGCGCCTCTTTAGAGGTTTTCGCCCCGTAGTATTTGTCCAGGGCCGCCACGATGTCGGTCTCGGAACCGAACACGGCTTTAACTTCAAAACCCGTCATCATTTTAAGATCGTCCAGGACCACGATGTTAAGCGGGTCCTCCATGGCGACCTTCAGTTTGTTCTCTACTTTATCTACGGCAATAAGGTTGTAGCGGCGGGCGATATTTTCGGGAATAATTTTCAGGATGTCGTCCTTTATTTCCCTTCCTGCCAGGTCGATGAATTCTATGCCGAATTGTTTGCTCAAAAACTCCAGCAGCGTCCGTTCTTCTATGAATTTTTTCTGGACAAGGATCTGCCCGAGCTTGCCGCCGCCGGACCGTTGCAGATCCAGCGCCTCGCTCAGCTGCCGGGCCGTAATGAGGCCCGAGGAGGCGAGCATCTCGCCTATCCTTTTTGAAATATTTATCGAAAGTCCTTTTTCTCCGGCCATAAGTTAAAGGATACAGGGTTCGGGGCAGAACGCGCGGAAATAAAATATCGCAAGACGACATTTTATCGTACCGTAAAGTAACTCCGCCCTTTAGGACGGGGTATGGTAAAAATTTTTGCTGCAAAAATTTTTAATAAAGCTTATCGTCACTATTATTCTAGCACTATTGACCGGCCACCGGCTATCGCCAGCGGAATTACCAGGCTAGGAGCCTGTCCGACATAAGGAATTTTGGCTGCAATCGCCGTTTTTTGCCTGCACCTTTGTTGCGCGAAACTTACAGGTTCATTGGAGCCTGCGCGTTTCGCGCAACTTCGGCTCGGCTT
>JBAYJD010000004.1:0-95274 GCA_041665305.1 Elusimicrobiales bacterium | reverse complement strand
GGTGGAAGAGCTGGTGGGAACGGCCCTGTCGCTGATGAAGGAAGGGCGGGTGGCTAATCCGCTTGAAAGCGAGGTCGTGATGCTGTCCGGTCCGGCGGCAGGCGGGCCCGAGCCGCCGAAACCGGAGCGGTTGGCCGCGGTCTGAAGCTGCGCTGATAGTTCCGTGGAAGATTTATGGAAAAGAAAGACTCCATTTTTGCGGGTTTGAACCCCGTTCCTCCCCCGTCGTTCGCGCAGGGGCCCGTGCCTTCGCCCCGGCCGGCCGCTCAGGACCAGGATGTGGCGGCGTTAAAACAGAAGATCGACGCCATGGAAAAAAATATCGTTGGCCAGCTTGAAAAAAAGATGGGGGAATACCTGAAGCCGTCCGCTCCGCCTCCGCCCCCGCCGGGCGCTTCCAGGGCGCAGGAGATGACCGTGCAATCCCTGCTGGCCAGGATAGGGGAGCTGGACAAACGACTGGAGGAATTTACCCGCAGCGCCATGGTCTCCTCCGTCCAGATGAAAAATATCGAGGAGTCCAAGATCGGCGCCCGGCGCGAGATCGAGGAACTGCTTAAAGTCGTGCGGGAACAGCAGAAGTATTCCGAGCTGGACCGCCAGATGCACGACCAGCTGGAAAAATCCTGGAGCCGCGTGGAAGAGTTGGAAAAGAAGTTGATGGATTTTTACACGGCGATCTCCAAAAAGCCGGCGGAGATGGCCGCCGACAGCTGTAAAATAATGGAGGCCGCGCTGGAACAGCGGTTAAGCCCCTTTGAATCCTCCTTTAAAGCCGTAACCGCCAGGCTCGACGCGGTCCCGGATGTCGTTCTGGGCGTGGAAACCCGCGTCCGTGAATTCTCCGCGTCCGTCGACGCGCGTCTTACCGGTTTCGCTTCTGATATAAGGCAGCTGCATATCGAGGCTTTCGCTGGAAAGGAACAGGTTCAGGATATCATCGCGGAAATTAAAAAAGATGTGCTGTCCTCGGTCCGCGAGGCCTTCGCCGAAGCCGGCGCCGCGCTCATAAAACATGTGGACGCATCCGCGCTTGACGAGCGGGAGCGCGTGGATGTTTTTTCAAAACTGGTGATCGGTCATATAGACGGCCTTGCCATGCTGTCCAGGGACGGCGGCGTTAAACTGGACGCCCTTGAAGCCGGCGTAAAAAGCGAAAACGCGCGGACGCGGGACGAGCTAGAAAGAGCGCTGCGCGAGAGGATAGCGGCCGCGGCCGCGGACGCCCGGGCTGAAAACGCCGGGCAGCTGAAAAAAGTTACCGAAATATACGGGTTGTCGGTCTCGAACCTGTCCGCGATCTCCGCGGTTTCGGAAAATATTGCCGCGGTCGAGGAACGGCTTTCCGGCGTGCTGGCAGGATTGAAGGCGTTCGTCAAAGGAACGGCTTCGATAAACATGGGTTCGATACTTGGGGTTTCCGGCGCCATGATGCGGAAAAGTTTCGAGTCCGCGGAAATGTCGATCGCCGAGCTGGAGAATGCCGCCCTTGCCCTCGCCAAGGCTAAAGCGGAGATAGAGACGAATCTGAAGAAGATCAGATCCGGACCGGGCGCCTGAGAAGAACGACGGGGACGATTTCATGATATACAGAAGCCGGCGGGATGAGCTGGAAAACCAGTTGAATAAGGGCGCTCTGTGGGCCGTCACTTACGGCGACCTTATGAGTTACCTGATGATATTCTTTCTCGTTCTTTTTTCTTTTTCCATAGCCAGGACCGACAAGACCAAGAGCCGCAAATATGAGGAATCCCTGGTCAATATCCAGAAGGCTTTCGGCGGCAAGGCCGACGACAGGCGCGTAGAGCGCGCCAAAGTCCAGGAACAGGAGGACACCGTAGCCGATAAGATCAAAAAGAGCATGGAGAACAACCAGATGTCCAGCCTGGTCCAGATCGATTCCAACGAACGAAGGGTGAAACTTGTCCTCACCGAAGCCGTGCTTTTTGACTCCGGCAAGGCCGACCTGAAGGAGAGGGCCAAGGAGGTCCTTAAACCCATAGCCGAGGAACTTAAAAAACTACCCAACGATGTCCTGGTCGAGGGCCATACCGACAATGTCCCGATACATAAAGGCCGTTACGCCACCAACTGGGAACTATCCATGGCCAGGGCCTACAGCGTCATAAAATTCCTGGAAGAAACGGGGATGAACCCCAAGAAACTCGCCGGCAGCGGTTATGGTGAAAACCGCGCGGTAGCGGAAAACACCACCATAGAAGGCCGGGCCAAAAACCGCCGCATAGAGATCTCCCTCCTAAAAACCGAATAACCCTCCCAAAAAGGAACCCCTCAAAAGGAGCCAGCCTCCTTTTAAGGGGTTTGAGGCCAAAACAGGTCAAAAGGAGCCAGGCTCCTTTTAATGGGGGGAGTGGGCTTTGCGGAAGTCGGGGGAGCCGAGAACGGCGTTGCGGTTCTTGTCAAAAATCCGCCACAATTTCGGGGGGATCGGTTCGTTCATGAATGCTGTGTAGCCGGCAAGCGCGGTATCGTGCGTGCTGCCAAAGAGATCCAGGACCAGGGACGGGTCGGAAAGTCCGCCTGCCCACGGCGCGAGGTATTGTCTGTGGCTTGACCACTCATAGTCTTCCGGAGATTTTACTATCCCTGCCCTGACCGGGTTTAAGTGTATGTAACGGGCCAAAGCCATGGAATAGCGGTCCCACTGTATAAGTTTGTATTTGTACCTTCCCTCGAACAGGTGACCGCTTTTTCCGTGTCGGTGGTTAAAGTAGTGGGAGTATGTATTGTTCAGCCAGAACATGGCCTCTCCCAGATTAGCTTTGGGAGTAACTAGGTAAAGATGTACATGGTTTGTCAGTAAGGCGTAGGCCGGGATCAAAAATCCAAAATCCCGTTTTCCTTGCCCAAGCAGTTTCAGATATTCCCGCCTATCAAGGTCATCTACGAAAATATCGTGCTTGTCGTTGCCCCTGTCCGTTACATGGTAGTGGGCGTTTTCGAAAAAAATCCTTGGTTTCCGTGGCATACCCAAATTGTAGCACAAAAAAACTCAAAAAGAGTCAAAAGGAGCCAGCCTCCTTTTTGATGTTTTTAGTTCAAAAATGCCCAAAAGGAGGCTGGCTCCTTTTTTATTTAGTATAATTCAGGTTGATTCATAACGCGCGAGGGTGCTATAAATGACTATTGAAAATGCGGACTATTCCAAGACGGTTTTCCTGCCTAATACTTCTTTCTCTATGCGGGGGGACCTTGCTAAGAAAGAACCCGGTATTCTTGAGGCCTGGGCTAAAATGGACCTTTACGGCAAAATGCTTGAAAAGCGCCGCGCAGCCAAGCCTTTTATCCTGCATGACGGTCCCCCGTACGCCAACGGTCCTTTGCATATAGGCACCTCGCTCAATAAGATCCTGAAGGATATCGTGGTGAAGTCCCATACCCTGATGGGCTACTACTCCCCTTATGTGCCCGGCTGGGACTGCCACGGCCTTCCGATCGAGCAGGCGCTTCTGAAAGAAATGAAGATGGGGAAGCGTCACATAGAGGATGTCCCCGCTTTCCGGCGCAGCGCGCGCGATTTCGCCGGGCGGTTTCTAGACATCCAGCGCGAGGGCTTTAAGCGGCTGGGGGTGTTCGCCGCCTGGGATAAACCGTATATCACCATGTCCAACGCCTACGAGGGCACGGTAATAAGGGCTTTCCGCGAACTGATGGAGAAAGGCTACATCCATCGCGATAAGAAGACCATTTACTGGTGCGTTTCCTGCGAGACCGCCCTGGCCGACGCCGAGGTGGAATACAAGGACAAGACCTCGCCGTCCATCTATGTTAAATTCCCGCTCCAGGACCCTCCGTCCGGCCTTTTCGGCGCCGCGGCTCCGGGCCGGGCTGCCATCGTGATCTGGACCACCACGCCATGGACGCTGCCGTCCAACATGGCGGCCGCCGTTTCGAAAGAAGAAAACTACCGCCTGCTGGACGCGGACGGGGAATGTCTGGTAGTGGCCGACAAACTTGCTGACGCTTTCCTGGCCGAGACCGGCCTTAACGCCTCCAAAGGCGGGCTGATATCCGGTGAAAAGCTGGTGGGCCTGAAGTACGGACATTGCCTTGCGGCGCATTTGCCGGAGAGCCGCCGTTTCCCCAGAACTATCATCTCTACCGATTTCGTGGATATGTCCACCGGCACCGGGATCGTGCATATCGCCCCGGGGCATGGCGAGGAAGATTTTCACGCCGGCAAGAAATGGGGCCTGGACATCTTCTGCCCAGTCAAGGAAGACGGCAGGTTCAATTCCGACGCGGGGATCTTCGAGGGCCTGAAGGTTTTTGAAGCCAACGATAAGGTCGTGGAAACCCTGCGGGCCGACGGACTTCTGCTGGGCCACAAAAAGATAGAGCACAGCTACCCGCACTGCTGGCGCTGCAAACAGCCCGTGATCTTCCGCGCCACCGAACAGTGGTTCCTTAAAGTGGACCTGAACGGCCTTCGCGGCAAGCTTATGAAGGCCGCCGACGGCGTGCGCTGGCTGCCGGAGACCGGACATGACCGCATGATCGGCATGCTTAAAACCCGTCCAGACTGGTGCCTGTCGCGCCAGCGCTACTGGGGCACGCCGGTAATAGCGGTGTATTGCAAGGAATGCGGCAAGGTCCGGACCGACTCCGCCTTCCTCAAACGCATGGAAGAGCGCGTTTACGCCGAAGGCAGCGATTTCTGGTTTTCAGAGCCCGTTGAAAAACTGATGGGGCCGGGGCATAAATGTTCCTGCGGCGGAACGGAATTCTCCAAAGAAAAGGATATCCTGGATGTCTGGCTGGATTCCGGCGTCAGCTGGTACGCCGTGGTGAAGAACGGGATGCTCGGTCCTGGGAACTTCCTGCCCGTCGACCTGTATCTGGAGGGTTCCGATCAGCACCGCGGCTGGTTCCAGACCTCGCTTATCCCGTCGGTGGCCCTGCTGGGGGAACCGCCGTTCCGCGCCGTGCTGACCCACGGCATGGTGTTGGATGAGAACGGCCGCGCCATGCATAAATCCGCCGGCAATGTCGTGTCCCCGCAGGAAGTGATCTCCAAGTACGGCGCCGAGATCCTGCGTCTGTGGGTCGCCTTGTGCGATTATTCGGAGGATGTGCGCATTTCCGAGAAGATCCTGGCCGGGCCCATCGATACCTACCGCAAGATCCGCAACACCATCCGTTATCTGCTGGGGAATCTGAACGGGTTTAAACCGGAAAACAAGCTTGAGGAAGCCCGGCTTCTTGAACCTGACCGCTATATGCTTATGCGGCTGGCCGAGGTTTCCGCCGCGGTCCGGAAGCATTACGAGGCCTTCGAGTTCAGGCAGGCTATCCGCGCCGTAACGGATTTCTGCATCCTCGACCTTTCGGCGTTTTACCTGGACGCCCTTAAGGACCGCCTGTACACTTACAGCGCCGATTCCCTGGAAAGACGGTCGGCGCAGACGGCTCTTTATGACATCCTGTGCGCCGTGCTGAAGCTGATAAGCCCCGTCTTGTCGTTCACGGCCGAAGAAGGCTGGCAGGCGTTCAGGTCCGAGATCGCGCCGGGCGCTGAGGAAAGCGTTTTCCTGGCCGATTATCCGCAATTTCCCGCTTCGCGGCTGGACCGCGCGCTGGGGGAAAAATGGGCGCGCATCATGGCCCTGCGCGAAACCGTCACCAAGGCCATAGAGGAGCGCCGCCGCGAGGGCGTGGTGGGCTCTTCGCTCGAAGCCGGCGTTGTGTTCCGTACTTCCAGCCCCGGCATGAACAAGTTCCTTTCGGAGACCCTGCCTTTCTGGCCCCAGGTGCTGATCGTTTCAGCCTGCGCGCTGGAGTTCGACCCGGGCGCCGGGGAACTGGAAGTGCGGGTGGAACATGCGGGCGGCGACAAGTGCCCGAGGTGCTGGCGGTGGACGACGGATATAGGCGCGCACGGCCCGCAGCACGCCGGAGTCTGCGGCCGCTGCGCCGAAGCGCTCCTTAAGAGCTGAACCGGAGTTTATGGGTATATTCAAGCATGTCCGCGAAACCACGGCGCAGCCGGGCCTTTTTATCAGGGCGCTCGATCCGGCGCTGATCCTGGCTGTTTTTTTTCTGGACCGCCTGTCCAAGACGCTGGTCCTCAAATATCTGTATCCCGGATCGGAGCCGGTCCTGCCTTTTTTCAAGCTCACTTATGTCGAGAATACCGGCGTGGCTTTCGGCATGTTCAGGGACAGCAATGATTTTTTTATAGTTTTTTCCGCGGTACTTATCGCGGCCCTGCTTGTTTTCAGGCGGAAGTGTTCCGGGCGCGGCCCGGCCGTTTCAGCGGGCCTCGCTCTGGTGCTGGGCGGGGCCCTGGGGAATCTTTACGACAGGCTGGCTTACGGTTTTGTGGTGGATTTTTTCGATCTTTCTTTTTTCCCGGCGGTCTTTAACATCGCCGACAGCGCGATAACGGCCGGTGCGGTCCTTTTGACCTTAGGCATGAGGACCGGGGGCTGCGAGACCGCCGGTTCCCGAACTTTATGAAGCATGAGCTCGTTCTTATTTTGGTCCTTTTAGCGGCCGCCTGCAACAGGGCGCCGGAATATTATTTCGAGCGGGGAAACCGCCTGGCTTTGTCCGGCCGGGCCATGGAATCCGTAGAAATGTATAACAGGGCCATACTGCTTAAGAAGCGGTATCCGGAAGCGCTCACCTCCCGCGCAATGGTCTATGAGAAACTGGGGGACAAGCAGAAGGCCGCGTACGACTATCGCAGGGCCATAGAGCTGGACCCCTCCTACGGTCCGGCCCGCAATAACCTTGCCGCGCTGTATCTGGACGCGGGAGAGTATGCGGAAGCCGTCAAGCATCTGTCGTCCGCCCTGGACGCAGATCCCTCCTATGCTCAGGCTTACCTTAACCGCGGCATAGCCCGTTATAAACTTTCCGACTATGCCGGCGCCGGAAGCGACCTTTCCAGGGCCATACAGCTGGATCCGGGACTCGGGCTGGCAAGGTATCAGCGCGCTTTGGTTTCCATCAAGCTCGGCGACCCGGCGGCGGCGTTCGGAGACCTGGATCTGCTGCTGAACGCCGGTCCCGCGGCTGCGGCGGTATGGTTCGAGCGCGGCCGGCTCAGATACGATACAAAAGATTATGCCGGCGCCGCGGACGATCTTGAAAAAGCCGCGCGGCTCAAGCCCGGCGCCGCGGCCTACGGCTACTGGCGCGCCCTGGCGGTTTTTAAGGCCGGCCGCCTCGCGGACGCGCTGGCCGGCCTGGAGCGGACGCTGCAAACCTCTCCGTCCTACGCGCGCGCCTGGCTTTTAAAAGGCGATCTTTGCGCGCTTCTGAAGGACATGCCGGCGGCGCGTGAAAGTTACGCCAAGGCCCTGTCTCTCGACCCCGCCAACGGCGTTTTCTATCGGGCCAGACTGGCCCTTCTTGACCATCCCGCTCCGGCGCGCATGTCCGCGCCGAAGCGTCGTAAGAAACAAAGCGTTTTGGAAGTGCGGTGATTAAAAATTTTTTACCATACCCCGCCCTTTAGGGCGGAGTAATCATGCGGTAAGCTGAGCCGTTTCCAACGGGACAACTTATGACCGAACAAAAAGAACTTTCCGGCTGGCGCAAAAGATTCCTGGCCAACAGGATGTCGTTTGAAAGCATCCTGTTCGAAAAGGAACTGGTGGTCCGGGAGCGGGAGAGTCTTGTTAAGGGCCTGGCCGGGGCCTTTGCCGTGGGGCTTTTCGCGTCCATTCTTACCGCCCAGTGGGTGCTGCGGCAGGGATATTTATTCACCGCCGCGGATGCCGCGGGGTTTCAGATGGTGTCCGCGGCCGTGGAGCATTTCAGGTCCGGAGGCGTGTGGAATATTTTCGTGCCGCTTTCGGGCGGTTTCGGCGCCGCGCCGGTGCCGCCGCTCTATTATCTCACCTTCGTGCCGGTTCTGAAGTTCGTCACCTCCGATCTCAATTGGGCCATGATCCTCGTCAACAGTTTTTACCTGACGGGGCTGACCCTGGCCGTTTTCACCGCCGTCAAAAAAAACCGGAACAACAAATCCGGCTGGCTCGGCGCCTGTTTTGTCGCGGCGCTGCCGTTCGTCCTGGAATCCGCCAGGCATCCCGTCCACAGCCTGGCCTCCATGGCGCTGGCCGCGGCGGCCTACGCGGCCTATATAAATTCGGAGGAATTCGAATACCCGGAGTGGAGCACCCTATGCGGCATTTTTTTCGGCATCGGTTTTTTAGCGGACACCATGTTCTGGGTCTACATGCTGCCGCTGGTCCCCTTTATGGTGAGCGGCCTTTCGGGCCGGTTGTCAAGCTGGCCCATTCTAAGGGGGCTGCTGCCCGGCGCGGTCCTGGCCCTGCCCTGGTACGCTTTCGCCTCCGTTTCCTGGGCGCTTAAATATTATGCCGGTTCCACCGCGCCCGCGGTTTTCAGGCCGGGCTTATGGCTTTACCTGGTAAGCCTTTCCGGGGCCGCCGGACTTCCGCTCTTTCTTCTCGGGGCCATCGCCCTGGTCTGGATGTATTTTTCCGTCTTCATGCCGTATTCCTCCAAGAAAATAGTCGCCGCCTGGTTCTGGGTCCCTTTCGCGGCGGTTTATTTCCTGTTCGCGGGCCGGACCGAATATATGTATCCGGCGCTGCTGCCCCTGGCTTTGGCGGTGGCGGTGATGACGCCCGGCCGGGTGCGCGCATACTTGACGGGCCTGGCCCTGGCCTTCCTGCTGGTCAACCAGTCCGGGCTGGTGGGACCGTTTTTCCTGGGCCGCGCGCGCGTCGCCGGCCTCCCAAGGCCTTCCGGGGGGCAATACATGATGCCGAAACTTATGGCCGAAATTAAGTCCAGGACCGCCGGACGGAAGACCGCCATGGTGGCGCTTGCGGGCGCGGACGAAGACGAAAGCTTCAGCCACGCGAACCTCGCCGGGCTCTCGGATGTGACGGACAGGACCGGTATAAAGTTCGCGGCCTACCAGCCCGGCACGCTCGGCCTGGCTGATTTCGTGGCCTATAAAACCGCCGCTTTCGGGACGATCAAGCCGGGCGGTTCGAACGCTTTGGCGCGGGAGATCTCCCGGCCCTGGTTCTCAAAGGTTTTCTTCAGTACGGCCGCATTCAATCTGTCGGATCTTTCACAACTCGTTATTTACGCTAAAAGGCCGGTCTCCGGGCCTCCCATTCCGCCCGGAAAATATCCCGTCCATAAGCTCGATCTGGGGGGGATTTTTATGGAGGACGGTTCCCTCGAACTTTCCGGTTTTGATCCGGCGCGGGGCGTTTACGCCAGGGCGGAATTCTTTTCCCCTTACGCCATGCTTGGTGATTTCGACATATACGGCCTGGATATCGAGATAACCGGTTTTTCCTGTTTTTCGGAGGCTGGCGGCGTCGCCGGTATCCGGGTGACCGGCGCCGATACCGTCAGGATCGTTTCGGCGAGGATCACCAACTACGCCATAGAACGGTATCTGACCGGCAAATACGGCGGTCTGAAAAAAATAGAGGTTAAGCTGGACAAGACGATCACGATCAGCGGCGAACGCAAAGGAACCCCCGTATACTGGGAACTGGCGCTTTCGGCGAAGCCGCCGGAACTGGAGCTCCGGCTGAAGGATTTCGCTTACGGCGATTATGATATGCCCGGCTTCCTGCTGGAGATGCTCCGGTTCAGGTATGACCTGTCCGGCCTGCCTTATCGCCTCCGGTTCAGCCGCATAAGCATGAACAATCAGATGCTGGAAATTTCGTAAAAGCCGCGCATGGACCGGGGTGTCAGGGAGGTCAATATGGCAAAGACGCAAAATTGCAGGATCATCGGAACCGCCCCGGCGCCGCGTCTTTGCGTTTTCGCGGCCCTGTGCCTTTTTACGGCGGGCTGCGTGCCCCTGCCCGAAGAAACATTAAAGAGCATGGCCGCCGCTTCGCCCGTCACGCAGGCGACCGAACCGCCGTATGCCGGCCTTGCCCCGGGCTACAAGACCTATGAGAGCGCTCATTTCATGGTAAAAGCTTATTCCAGCGAAACGGCGGTCGCGTATTCCGTGATCTGCGAGGCGAACTACAGCCGCGTGATGAGCGATGTGGGGCTTTATTCGTTCGCTCCGGCCAAACCTTACAACATAGTCGTCTATAAGGACGCGGACGAATACCGGAAGAAGACCAACCAGCCCGAGTGGTCGGGCGGGTTGTCGTACGGCAACGCCATACTGGTGTACGAGTCGGAAGGAGCGGCGGGCACGCTCGCGCACGAAATGACGCACCTTATCTTCAACGAGTTCATGGGGCCGGCCAACAGCGTGAACCTTAAATGGATCAATGAAGGCCTGGCGGTATACGAAGAGACCCGCGCCTCCGCCGCCTCCCAGGCCGTCTACAACCAACGGCTGGTTTCGCAGGTCGCGCCCAATCCGATCCCTTTCGCGCAGATGATCAACCTGGCCCCGCAGAGCGAGCAGATCGGCTCGGTAGAGCGCTGGTACGCCCAGGCGTATTCCGTGGTCGCTTATATGATAAACGAAGGCAGCACGCTGGGATTCTCTAGTTTTATCACCAGCCTGAAAGCCGGGGCCGCCACGGATGCCGCCATCGGAGACGCGTTCCCGAACCTCTGGAAAAAACCCGGCGATCTGGAAAAAGCGTGGCTGCTTCACATAAAAAGCTGAACCCGATCCAGGATGAATTATGCCGGCAATCTCCGTTCCTGAAGAAAAAATCATGAAGAAAGCGGTAATTCCGCTGGAGGGAGTCCATTGCGCCTCCTGTGTGCAGCGCATAGAGAAGGGCCTGTCCGGGATGCCCGGTGTCCGGCGGGTTTCCGTGCATCTTCCTTCCAGGACCGCTTTTCTTACCTACGATCCCGAGCTCGCTACCTCAAAGGGGATCACGCTCAAGATAACCGAGCTTGGGTACAAGGCTCTCGCCGTTTCGGAATCGTCGGCCGGGGCGGGGAACATAGCGGGGGCCGGACTGGAGCGGGAAAAATATTACTTCCTGAAAAAATTCATCGTTTCGGCGGCGGTCACGGGGTTGCTGCTGCTGGGCGGAATTTTTGACTCTTCGCCGTATACCATGATGATAGCCGCCGCCTTCGCCTGGGGCTGGTGCGGTTCCCATTTTCACGAGGGCTTTCTCCGTTCGCTTAAAGCGCATGTCGCGGATATGGACACGCTCGTGTCCCTGAGCACCAGCGTAATGTTCTTTTACGGGGTGTTCATAACCGTCTTCCCCGCCGTTATGCCCGTGCATTACCATGCCCAGTGGCATGAAGCGGCCATGCTGATAACCTTTATAAATCTCGGGCGCTGGCTTGAGGCCCGCTCAAAGAGCAGGGCCGCGGACGCCGTTTCCGGTCTTTTTAAGATAGCGCCCAAGTTCGCCCGCCGCCTCAGGGACGGAAAGGAAGAACTGCTGCGGGTCTCGGAAATACTGCCCGGCGACATTCTCACTCTCCGGCCCGGGGAACAGACTCCCGTGGACGGAGAGGTCCTGAGCGGCTTCTCCGCCCTGGACGAGGCGCTCCTGACCGGCGAGTCCCTGCCCCAGGAAAAGGGGCCCGGCTCCAAACTTTACGCGGGGACCATAAATAAGACCGGCGCGCTCGAATTCACCGCCACCGGGGTCGGGGAAGATATGGTCCTGATGAAGATCATCAAAGCGGTGGAGGAAAGCCAGGCGGCTAAAACCTCCACCCAGCGGTTGGTGGACCGCATCTCGGCCTGGTTCGTGCCTTTCGTCCTGCTGACGGCCTTTACGGCGCTGGGCTTATGGCTTTATTACGCCGATATCCCCCGCGCGGTGAACGTTTTCGCCGCGGTGCTGGCTGTGGCCTGCCCCTGCGCCATGGGGCTGGCCGTGCCTATGGCCGTGGCGGTCGGTTTCGGCCGGGCCGCCGGCCTGGGCATTCTTATCAACAACGGTTCCGTGCTGGAACGCATCTCCAAAGTCGATGTGGTGATCTTCGACAAGACGGGCACCATAACCGAAAGCCGCCTTACGGTATCCAGACTGCGCTCCTGGAAGATCCCGGAGGACGAATTCCTTACGCTTCTTTTAAGCGCCGAATCCAAGTCCGAACATCCTTTTGCGCAGGCGGTCAGGCTGTACGCGGAAGGCCGCGTGCGGGATTATGAAGCCCCGTCCGCCATAGAGGCCGTGCCCGGCAAGGGGATAATCGCCAGGCTGCGAGGCCGCGAGATCAGGGCCGGCAGCCCTAAATGGTTCATAGAGGAAGGCATAGAACTGCCGGCCGAGGTGCAGGAGGAGTTCCGGGGCGGAGACGCTTCGCTGCTGCTCGCCGCCGACGGCGGACGCTTTATCGGGTACGTCGAGCTTTCCGACGCCGTCCGTCCGGAGGCGGCCGGACTGGTGCGGGAACTGGGCGCCATGGGCATAATCCCGGTGATCGCCTCCGGCGACAGGCGGGCCGCCGTTTCTTCCGTGGCGGCGGCCCTCGGGATAAGCGAATTTTACGCCGAGGTTTTTCCGGAGGAAAAACGACAGATCGTCCTGCGCCATAAGGCGCTTGGGCGGAAGGTCGCCGTGGTCGGGGACGGCTTTAACGACGCCGCGGCGCTTTCCGAAGCCGATATAGGGATCGCGCTAAGGTCCGGCACGGACATCGCCGTAAAGGCCGGGGATATCACGCTCATGCACAGCGGGATCTCCGGAGTGGCCAAAGCGGTAAAGCTCGCCAGGATGATCCGTAAGGTCATAATGGAGAATCTGCTCTGGGCGTTCGCCTACAATGTGGTATTGATACCTCTGGCGGCCGGCGTTTTTTACCCGGCCTTCGGCCTGGTCATCCCTCCGTACTTCGCCGGCGGCGCGATGGCTTTAAGTTCGGTTTCCGTGGTAATGAATTCCCTGAGGCTCCGGAAGATGAAACTTTGACGGAGAGCCGCCCGGACAAGGAGAGCCGTATTATGAAAAACACCTCGACCAGATTCGGTTATACCTCGGCCCAGGCGCAGAGCGTCAACGACCTGGAGCTTCCGACGATAGAGGCGTGGGAGAACCAGTACCGGCGCGCCTATACCATCAGGATCGTGCATCCGGAGTTCACTTCGGTCTGCCCAAAGACCGGCCTGCCCGACTTCGGGACGGTGACGATAGAGTATGTGCCGAAAAAACTTTGCCTGGAACTCAAATCCCTCAAGTATTATTTTCTGCAATACCGTAACCGCGGCATCTTCATGGAGAATATCGCCAACCGCGTGCTGGACGATGTCGTTAAGGCCGTAAGCCCAAGGTCCTGCACCGTCACCGGAGACTTCACGCCGCGCGGCGGCCTCCGCTCGGTGATAGAAGCCCGGTATCCGTATAAAAAGTAACCGGCGGCCGCTCAACAGCCTTCGTCCTCGCCCGGGATCCTGGTGAAGGCTATGCGAAGCGGGATCAGCCCCGCGGCTTCGTGGGTCGCTCCGAAATGGAGGGCGTCCTTCCCGTATTTCACATTCAGCCGGTCAAGCGTCTTGATCAGACTGATCCGGCGGTAATTCTCGAACAACGACGGGGCATGGAACGCTTCGGGCACAAGTCCCGTCAGCGCCACGCCCACTGAGAAGAGCGGGCCTTCCGGCAGCTCCTCCCAAAGGGTTTTTACGGCGTCGATGAACGCCAGGGTGTCCTGGGTTTCCATCAATCCGCAGCGGGCTTTCCAGCCGTCCCGCCCCGCGAACCCGGCGAAGATCTGGATCCCGGAGGCAAAGAAGCCCTCCTGCCGGAGCCTTACGGCGGCTTTGTCCGTAAGTTTTTTAAGGATCCGCATCGCGCCCTGCGGATTGCGAAGTTCCGGCGGCAGCACATGGGAGTGGCTGATGGATTTTTGCTGTGTTAATTTTTCCGGCAGTTCCATGCCCCGCAGAAGATGCCACAGCTCCTCCCCGCAGACGCTGCCCCACGCCCGGCCCAGTTCCCCGGGCGTCAGGGAGCAGAGAGCCTCCAGACTGCGGATGCCTTCCCGGTTCAGCCTTGCCTCCATCCGCGCCCCGACGCCGGTGAGGTCCCGAAGCTTCAGTTGATAAAGGATCTCCGGCAGGTCGCAGGGGCGGATAACCGTAAAACCGTCCGGTTTCTTCATATCCCCGGCGATCTTGGCGAGATAGCGGTTCGGGCCGGCGCCGATGGAACATTTCAGCGACGAGCCTACCGTGGTCCTGATGGCGGCTTTGATCTTGACAGCCAGGGTTTCGGCCGCTTCCGGCTCCCGCTGCGAGCCGGTCAGGCGGCACGCCATTTCATCGATGGAGCATACGGCCTCCACAGGCAGGCACGACTCGACCGCTTCGACGATCCGATTGTGGTATCTGACATAGTTGCCGTGGTTCCCCTCGATAAAGATCATCCGGGGGCACAATCTTTTCGCTTCGCCCACCTTGGTGCCGGTCCTTACGCCGAAAGCCTTCCCCTCGTAACTGACGGCGATGCAGCAGGTAGAATCGGCGTGCAGCGGCACCACCGCCACGGGCCTGCCGCGCAGCGAGGGGTCAAGCTCCTGTTCCACGGACGCAAAGAAGGAGTTCATATCCACATAAAGCCAGCTGACAAGTTTGGAGGCGTCACGGTGGTCCATATCGCATAAATTACATCATTAATCGCCTCAAGTATTCCAGTCCGTCCCGGCAATTCCGCGAACGGCCGCGGAATTGCCGAAATGCGAGTTTGTCATATTGCCAACGCGGTAAAGTATATGATACCATCAATTTACCGGACCGATTTCCATTAGAGGTCCGGCGGCGATCCGCCCCGCGCATGTGCATCGCGCGGGGTGCGACAAGGGCCCAGTTGGCGCAGCGGTAGCGCGTTCCCTTGACATGGGAAAGGTCATAGGTTCGATCCCTATACTGGGCACCATTTTAACGGCAGGGTAGAGGGCGGAGGGGAAAGGGTAGAGAAATAAGGATTTTTTCCCCTTTTGCCCCGCCCTCTATCTTTTCATTATGGCTGAAGAAAAAAACGACGGTTTTGTCGAAACGATGCGCCACTCCCTGGCGCATGTGATGGCGCAGGCCGTGGTAGACCTGTTCCCCGGCACCAGGCTGGCCATCGGGCCGTCCATTGAGAACGGCTTCTATTATGATTTTGACTCCGCGCACCATTTTACCCCCGAAGACCTGCCCAAAATAGAAAAGAAGATGAAGCACATCATCGCGCAGGCCCAGAAGTTCGAGCGCGTCGAACTTCCGCGGGAAGAAGCGCTGAAACATTTCGAAGAGAGGGGGGAGAAGTTCAAGGTCGAGCTTATCACCGATCTCCCGGCCTCGGAACCCATCAGCATTTACAAGAACGGCCCTTTCGAGGACCTGTGCCGCGGCCCTCATGTGCAGCATACCGGCCAGCTCAAAGCATACAAACTTGTTTCCATAGCCGGGGCCTATTGGCGCGGAGATGAGAAGCGGCCCATGCTCCAGCGCATCTACGCCGTGGCTTTTGAAACCAAAGAAGAACTTGACGCCCATCTTAAGCAGCAGGAAGAGGCCGCCAAACGCGACCACCGCAAGCTCGGCAAACAGCTGGAACTTTTTACCTTCGACGAAGAGGTCGGCCCCGGCCTTCCTCTGTGGCTGCCCAACGGCGCGGTCATAATAGAGGAAATAGAGCGGTTGGCCAAGGAAACCGAAGGCCGCGCCGGCTATGTGCGCGTGAAAACCCCCCATCTGGCCAAAGAGGCCATCTATCTGCGCAGCGGGCATCTTCCATATTACGCCGACAGCATGTTCCCTCCCATGGATATCGACGGCGTGAAATACTGCCTTAAGCCCATGAACTGTCCGCACCATCACAAGATCTTCGGTTCCAAGCCCCGCAGTTACCGCGACCTGCCCGTAAGAATGGCGGAGTACGGCACCTGCTACCGTTACGAACAATCCGGCGAGCTGTTCGGCCTTATGCGCGTCCGGTCCCTCCAGATGAACGACGCCCATATCTATTGCACGCCGGAGCAGTTCCAGGAGGAATTCCTGGGCGTGGCGCGGATGTACACCGACTACTTCAGGATCTTCGGCATTGAAAAATATCTGATGCGGTTCAGCACCCACGCGGCGGAGGGGCTGGGCAAGAAATATGTGGACGAACCGGAACTTTGGAAGAGCACGGAGGCGATGGTCCTCAAATGCCTGCGGGAGGGGGGCCTTGCCTACAAGGAAGTCCCCAACGAGGCGGCGTTCTACGGTCCCAAGATAGACGTCCAGATCTGGAGCGCCATCGGCAAGGAATTCACTCTCGCCACCAACCAGGTGGACTTCGTGGTTCCCGGCCGTTTCAACCTGGCCTACAAGGATTCGGACGGTTCGGAAAAGATCCCGCTTTGCATCCACCGGGCGCCGCTGGGCACGCATGAGCGGTTCATAGGCTTCCTGATAGAGCACTTCGCCGGCAATTTTCCGCTTTGGCTTTCCCCGGTGCAGATCAAGGTTTTGAACATCACTTCCGCCGAGGAGGGGTACGCGGGGGAGCTCACGGCCAGGTTGAAGTCCGCGGGTCTTAGAGCCGTCGCCGATCTCCGTTCCGATACCATCTCGGCCAAGGTCCGCGCCGCCGCGAACGAAAAAGTGCCTTACGCGCTTATCGTCGGCAAGAACGAACGGGCCGAAGGGAAGGTTTCCCTGCGGCTGCGGGGCAATAAGAATATTTACGGCCTGGACCCCGGAGAAGTGACGGCTAACCTCGTTAAAGAGGCCGCCGAAAGAAGGCTTGCCGGTTCCTATTGTTAATGCGGGGTGATATGAAAATTATTTTCCTGGCTTTACTCCTGCTCGCGCCGGTCGTAGCGCGCTCGGGGCCTGCCTCCGCGCAGCTTAGCGAGGATGAGGCCGCTTTTCAGAACCTAGCGGACATTTATCGCGCCTCCTCCGACCGGTCCGCGGTCGTGGATTCCTTCGACAAATTCATAGCAAAATACCCCAAGAGCCTGCGCGCCGTGGACGCGCGGTTCATGCAGGGCGAGGCGTATATGTCCAAAGGCCTCGGGCTTCTGCGCCAGGAAAAGCTTTCCAAGATCTCTTCCGACGCCAGGGTGCTGGCGGGAGCCAATCCGCTGGCCATAGCCGAGCTTAACAACGCCGCGGCGGCCTACCTTAAGGTCATAGAGGACTATAAGAAGTCGGGGCTGGAAGCTTCGGCCCAGTACCGTATCGGCGAGGCGTATTATAACATGGGGTATTGGGAGCGCGCGATCAAGGAATTCGGGCGGGTGGAGGACAAGTATCCGGGCAGCTACATCGTGCCGGTCAGCCTTCTGGGCGTGGTGTACGCCAATATCGCCGCCGGCAGGTTCCAGACGGCGCAGTCCATGCTTTTTCATCTGGAGGAAACCTACCTTCCCTACGCGCGGGACCCGTCGGTGATCTTCGCCAAGGCGGTCATAGAAATGAACCGCAAGAATTATGTCGCCGCGCAGAAGATGTTCGCCCAACTGGACACGGTCCAGGCCCGGTTCTTCCTCGGAAAGTCCTATCTGTACGAGGGCAAGACCTATATGGCGGCGGGCGTGTTCGAAAAACTGCTTAAAGATTATCCCCAGTCCGATTACAGGGAAGAGGCGGAATTCCTTACGGCCGATTCGTTCTTTTACGCCAAGGATTTCGACGGGGCCATCGCCAAGTACCAGGGTTTCCTTAAAAAATATCCGGCTTCCAAGCTTAAGAGCGCCGCTGTTTTCCGCATCGGCGCCTCGCAATTCAACAAGAAGGATTATCCCAGCGCGCGTTCCAATTTTCAGAGCATCATAGACCGGAGCCCCCAGGATTTTTTCGCCCCGTACGCCCAGTTCTTCATCGCCGAGTCCTATCTGGAGAACAACCAGACCAGGGACGCGCTGTTCGCCTATACGAAGATCACCGTGAATTACGCCGGTTCCTCGGTCGCCCCGGCCTCCCAGTATAAGCTCGCCTGGTGCCAGTATCTCCTCAACGATTACCTCCAGGCCGTGCACGCGCTGGAGAATTTTCTCGTCCTCTATCCCGGCCACGCCCTGGCCAAGAACGCCTGGTATCTTTCCGGCAACGTTTATCTGGCGCTTAAAAAAAACCAGGAGGCCCTGCGGGCTTTCCAGAGCGCGGTCGACCTGTCGCCTTCCAGCGAGACGGCCGAGCAGTCGCTTTTTATGATCCTGCGGACCGAATACGCGCGCGGGAACTATAACAATATCCTCACCTCCTACCAGTTCATTTTCAAGCACCTGCCCCCGGTGGGCTCCAAGTGGCGCGCGCTCAGCCTCCTGTATGTCGCCGAGGCCTATATGGCGCTTAACCTGACGGACGACGCCCGGAACATCTATAACACCGTGACGCGTATCTACCCCAATGATGTTTCCTCCATTTACGCGCAGGAAGGCCTGGTCTGGTGCAACGCCCTGGCCGGGGACGCCGAAGCGGCCGTGAAGGCCGGGGATAAACTTAAGACCATGCGCGCGGCCTTCCCCGATCTGCCGAAAGCCGAAGGCGTGGAGTCCCTGGCGACGGCCGACAGCTACTTCAACCAGAAGGAGTTCGAGAAGGCTTATCAGCTTTACGATAAGTTCGCCGCCGAGAACGCGGCCAGTTCCTACGCCGCCGGCGCGCTTTACCGGGCGGGTCTCGCGCTCTACCGGTTGCGCTACTATACCCAGGCCGTGGAGCAGTGGGTCAAACTTTCGAAAAATTACCCGTCCGCCCCCGAGACCGAACTGGCCGATTTCCAGACCGCCGACACTTATTTCAGGGCCCAGAAGTACGACGACAGCATTGCCGCTTACAACGCCATCATAGCCAGGTATCCCAAAAGCCGCCAGCTTCCGCTCGCCTATCTGCGCGTGGCGCAGGTCTATTATAACCTGAAGCAGGACGCCCAGGCGGTGGAGCAGGCCAGGACCGTGGTCGCCGATTTCCCGGACGCCCCCGAGGCCTATGACGCATTCGACCTGGCGGAAGTGGTCTTCGACCGCGCCCCCGCCATGGATTTCAAGGCTTATTTCCTCGGACTTTCCGCCCTTGGGCCCGGAACCAAATCTTCGGGAGAGGCCCTGTTCCGCCTGGGCCGCCGCCTGTTCGAGAAGAAAGATTATCCCGGCGCCGTCGAGTACCTGAAAAAATTCTGCGTAGAATATATCGACCATTCCTCGGTCAAGGACGCTCAGTTCTACCTGGGCGAGGCGTATTTCCAGACCGGCGACATGGAGAACGCCGCCGGCGTGTTCGAGCGCTTCGCGGCCAATTACCCCGAAGCCAAGGAGCACCCGCTCGCTCTTTTCAGGCTGGGCAACGCCTATTATAACGGCAAAAAATACGAGCCCGCCGCCAAAGCGTACTCCAAACTGGCCGAGCTCTATCCGGATAACGAATATATCAAGCCCGCCCTTTTTAACCTGGCGCTCTGCTATAAGAACACCGGCGCCACCGACCTGGCGGAGGAGACCTATCGCCGGTATTATGAGCTGTCGGGCAAGTCGGAAGAGGCTTTAAGCGCCCTTTGGGAGATCTTCAACATCCAGAAGATCCGGGGCGACCTGGCAGGCTCCCTTAAAACACTCTCCGGGATCTACGGCGAGGCTGAAGGCAAGGAAGACGCGCTGGAAGCGCTCTACCAGATGGGTGAGATCAGCCTGGAGAACAAGCAGGCTGACGAGGCGCGCGACTATTGGGAGAGGTTGTCGCTCCAGAAACCCTCCAACAGCGCCTGGCGGCTCCAGGGCCTGGTCAAGCTCGGCGAAATTTACGAGGGGGAGAAGAACTACCCAGAGGCGGCCCGGATCTACGAAGATATTTCAAAGAACGCGGCCGCTCCGGAAGTGGCCAAGGCCGCGGCCGAACGGGCCAAGGCGCTTATCCGCATGACTTATCCGGAAAAGTCCGGCCCCGCAAAGAAAGAAGAGAAGCCGTCCGCCGCCGCCGAGGAAAAACCGGCGGCTCCTGAAAAGGCCTTAAAACGGGGCGGCAAAACCAAAACCCCGGTAAAGGTCGACGACCTGCCGGGGCTGCGCGGCGCGGGGACGGAGCCGGGGAACTAAATTTCACCGCAATAAAGCCGTTTGCGAGACGCTACACTAGGTGCGGAGGTCATTATGGAAAACATCAATTATCTGAACATTTTAAGGGATAGTTTTACGCTGATCATCCTGATCTGCTGTTCCCTGCTTTCTTTTACAGTAGCTTTCGAACGCTGGTGGTTCTTTAGGAAAGCACGGCACGGTAAAGTCGACGATTTCCTGGCTCATATAAGCGGCCTGCTTAAAGAAGGAAAAGCGGACAAAGCCCTTGAGTACACCGCCAGGATAGATTCCCCGGTTTCAAGGCTGTTCAATTATGCCCTGCGCCACCGCGAAATGCCCAAACGCGATATAGAAGAGCTGCTGGCCACCAAACGCCAGGAAGAGAAGCTTAACCTTGAAAGGCTGCTCGGAGTGCTGGGCACCATGGGCAATATCGCGCCGTTCATCGGGCTCTTCGGCACGGTGGTAGGCATCATAAAGGCTTTCCGCGACCTGGCGCTTTCCGGCGTCGGCGGCCCCACGGTGGTCGCCAGGGGCATAGCCGAAGCCCTGGTCGCCACCGCGGCGGGCCTGGCCGTGGCTATTCCCGCGGTCGTTATTTACAACTATTTCACGCGCCGCGTAAAAGTTATCATGAGCGAACTGGAGATCTTCTCCTCCCGCCTGATAATAACGATGGGGACCAAATAGGATCAACGGGGAACAAAGCGTAAAGAAAACCCCCGTCGTTTTGCGCCAAGCCGCGCTTTACGCATCGTGAATTTATGGGTTTTTCCACAAGCAAATCAGACGAAGCGATAACCGACATCAATGTCACGCCCCTTGTGGATGTGTCGCTGGTGCTGGTCATTATTTTTATGGCCGTGGCCCCGTTCGCGATCCAGTCCGGCATCAAAGTGCTTCAATCCAAGGCCAGCGCCCAGGTGGGCAAAGTTTCGTTATCGGAAAGCATTCAGGTAAAACTTAACTCCGCCGGAGAGATAAAACTTAACGGCGCGGCGGTCCCGGCCCTGGAGTTTCCGGCGCGCATAGCGCAGGCGCTTACGGCCAGCAAAGATAAATTCGTTATCATCAAAGCCGACGACGGCAACAAGGTCGGCGAGGTGGTCGGCCTGATGGACCTCTCAAAACAGGCCGGCGCCCTGAAAATGGCGCTGATGAAAAATTAATATATGGCTTTTAAAACCGAGGACGACACGGATCTGGTCACCGGCATCAATGTCACGCCTTTGGTGGACGTCTGCCTGGTGCTGGTCATAATTTTTATGGTCACCGCCCCGCTCCTGTCGGACCCGGTCTTCAAGGTGAACTTGCCGCGCGCGCGGACCCAGGAAGGGGAGGAGAAGGAAAAAATAGTGGTTTCCCTGGCCAAAGAAGCCAAATACGCCGTCAACGAAAAGGAATTCACGGTCAAAGACGATTTTTACGCGGCGCTGGACCGCGCGATCCGGGACAGCGGCTATAAACTCGTGGTCATCAAGGCCGACCAGGCCGCCGGTTACGGGCTGCTTACGGAGGTCATGCAGCGCTCAAAAGAAGCCGGCGCCGCAAGTATCACGATAGCCACGGAACAGACAAAGAAGAAATAGCCCGCGGCTGTTCCTTCGGCGGGCGGCGCGCCGCAGGCCGGTATTTTAATTATGCATTCCGATTCCGATAAAACGCTCATATACGCCGCGATCGGAGCCGTTCTATTCCACGGGCTTCTGTTCTTCCTTTATCTTAATTTTGTGCTGCTGGCGCCGGAGACCAGGAATATCGTCATAAGCAATGTGGATCTGCTGCTTCAGGAAAAAGAGGCCCGTGTTCCCAGGGCTCCCGGCAACAAAACGCTGGATTTTTTAAAGCTGGCCCTGCCCAAGATCCCCAAGATAGAGGCCGCCCCGGCCCCCAAACCGCCGGTGATCGACATAAAAGCGCCCGAAGCGCGCAGGAAGAATTTTGAACTGCCGCAAAAATTACTGGAACGCTCCGGCCGCGTGCAGGCTCAGGAGCGCCTCGATATGAACGCCGCCAGGCGGGAAACCTCGGCCCTGAGCGCGGACCTGGGCATCAAGGCGGAACGCTCCGCCGCCGCCCTGGCGCCTAAAATAGAGCTGGAGGAAGTGGGAATGAAGCGGGCGCCGACGCTCCCCGATAATCTCAAATTCGACGAGAACGCCCGGTCCTTCACGCCGCAAACCATGCAGGAACTTAATATCGCGGTGGACAGGGCCAAAAAAGTTTCCGCCCTGCCGCAGGGGCTTTCCGAAAGGCAGGGCGGCGCGGCCGCCATGCGCGAAAGCGCCCGGCTCGCCCCCGCCATGCCGGAGCGGCTGGCCGAGGCCCGCGTCGCTCCGGCGGAAAGCCTGACGAGGGGGCTAAGGGCGAAACCGTCGCTGTCGGCCGCCGGCCTGGGCGGGCTGAAAAGCGCTTCCATGAAGCAGGCCGAAGAAACGAAAAAAGTGGAAATAGAAGGGCCGCTTTCAAAGCGGAAGGTGCTTAAATATTTCGTGCCGGACTTCCCCGCCTGGGCGCGCGAACGCGGCCTGCTTGAGGCCTCGGTGGCCATCAAGTTTTACGTCGACAATACGGGCCGGGTCCTGGACAACGCCTCGGTTGAAAAAACTTCCGGCTACGGCGCTCTGGACCGGAGCGCCATGGAGGCTATAAAACGGTGGCGGTTCGAACCGTTCTCCGGCGCCGCCTCCCGCCAGTGGGGAATAATCACCTTCAGGTTCGTGACGGATTAGAGGGGAATTGTTCTTTAAAATGTCGTCTTACGACATTTGATGTTTCAGGAAAAAGGAAAACAATTATGACGACAAATATTCACGGACGGTTTTTAAGCGTTTTGTCTTTATTCCTGGCCGGCCAGTTCGCGGCCTGCGGAGCGTGGCCCGCCGCCGCGCGCGCCCAGGAGGCGCAGGTCGCCGCCTCGACCGTGACCTACAATGAAGTCCCCGAGGAGATAGTCGTCAAATCAGAAGGCGAAGACAAGCTCCGCACGGCCAAGCCGCCGTTGAAGATCGCCACGGATGATTTTGAGAGCATCAGGAAATCGCTTGAGCCGGACAAGGACCTTTTCCTGTTCGAATCCGGGGAGTTCATAAGCCTGTCCCGCAATTATCCGGACAAACTGTTCACGGACGGCGTCATTCAGCCCTGGAGGGCGGGTTTCAGCGACAAGACAGTGATAGTTTTTTATCCGCTGAAAAAATTCGAGGAGGTCTTCAGTAAAAATTTCACGGAAAAGGCCGCCAAAGAGATACAGTGGACCCTTTCGGTCACGGACGAGGAAGGGAAGATCTTTCACAAGTATTCGGGCTCAGGCCTGCCGCCGGAATCCATAAGCTGGACCGGAGAGAACGACCAGAAGGAATGGCTGAGCGCCGGCCATAATTACGCCCCGGTCTATGTTTTCGTGGACGAGGCCGGAACGCCCAAGACGGTGATCGGAGAGATCATCAAGTTCACGGCCATCGTTTTTCAAAAAGGGAGCAATCTTAATATCAGCCTGGATTCGACGGCTCTTTTCGGGCCCACGAAGTCCATGAAAACCATCGACAAGACGCAGGGCGAAGTGCTGCTCTCCGCCACCTGCGACCTTATAAAGCGGCGGTATTACAATATGCCGGTCAAGGTCACGGTTTACGCCCAGACGAAAGACCTGGCGGAACTGCAGGCCGATCAGATCAAAGGATTCCTTAAAAAGGAGCTGATGGCCGGAGAAAGCGTTATCAGCGCCGAAGGTATGGACGACAGCTTTCCCCAGCAGCGCATAGATATAGTGCTGCTGAACAAGTAGCCGGCGGCGGGAAATGAATATGAAGACAGTCATAGTGTTCCCGGCCTATAACGCCGCCGAAACGCTTGAAAAAACTTTCGCGGGCATCCCGAAAAGTCCGGACCAGAGTTTCCTGCTGGTGGACGACCGTTCTTCGGACGGCACTTATGAACTGGCCGTCCGGCTCGGACTCCCGGCCGTCAGGCATGAAAAGAACACGGGTTACGGCGGCAATCAGAAGACCTGTTATCGCCTGGCGCTGGAGGCGGGCGCCGGGATCGTGGTCATGCTGCATCCGGATTATCAGTATGACCCGCGGGTCGTGCCGTATCTGCGCGGCCTGATAGAGAACGACATTTGCGATGTGGTCCTCGGCAACAGGATCCGCACCAGAAAGGAAGCCCTGGCCGGAGGGATGCCGGTCTATAAATACCTGGCCAACAGGGCGCTTACCCTGTTCAGCAACCTGGTCATGGGCGAGAATCTCGGCGAGTGGCACAGCGGCCTGCGCGCCTATTCCAGGAAAGTGCTTGAGACCATAAACTGGGAGAACAATTCGGACGATTTTGTTTTTGACACGCAGTTCCTGGTGCAATGCGTTTCAGCCGGGTTCAGGATCGGCGATGTTCCGGTCCCCGCCAGGTACTTTAAAGATGCCTCCTCGATAAATTTTTCCAGGAGCGTTAAATACGGATTGTGTTCGTTGTATGTCATTTTCCGGCAGGTCCTTCACAGGTGCGGACTGCTGGAATATGGGGTGCTTAGGCTGAAGGCTAAAGGCTAAAGGCTGAGGGGAGATTCTGGAGGAAATATGAAAGGAATAATACTGGCGGGCGGCAGCGGTACGCGGCTTTATCCTATTACCAACGCGGTTTGCAAACAACTGCTCCCGGTTTACGACAAACCCATGATCTATTACCCTTTGTCCGCGCTGATGCTGGCCGGGATACGGGAAATCCTGATCATCTCCACGCCGAAAGACCTGCCGCGCTTCAGGGAGATCTTCGGCGACGGAACTCCCTGGGGCCTGAAGCTCAGCTATAAGGAACAGCCCAAACCAGAAGGCATAGCCCAGGCCCTGCTTATCGGCGCGGATTTTATCGCGGGCGAGGAAGTCTGCCTGGTGCTGGGCGATAATATTTTTTACGGCCACGGCCTGCCGGAAGCCTTTCTTAAGGCGGTAAAAACCGCTGCAAAAGAAAAAGCCGCTACCGTGTTCGGCTATTATGTGACCGATCCGGAAAGGTACGGCGTGGTGGACTTCGACGGCTCCGGCCGCGCGCTTTCCATAGAGGAAAAACCCGCCGCGCCCAGGTCCAACTATGCCGTTACCGGCCTGTATTTTTACCCCGCCGATGTTGTGGAAACCGCCAGGCGCATAAAACCTTCTGCCCGGGGGGAGCTTGAGATTACGGATGTGAACAGGGCGTACCTTGACCGCGGAGCCCTTAAGGTCGAGCTGCTGGGCCGCGGCTATGCCTGGCTTGATACCGGCACCTTTGAAAGCCTGCTTGAAGCGGGCGAGTTCATCTCCACCGTCGAGCGCCGTCAGGGCCTTAAGATAGCCTGCATAGAAGAGATCGCCTACAACATGGGCTACATAAAAAAAGAGCAGTTGCTGCGCCTGGCCGACGGACTTAACAAGAACAGCTACGGCCGGTATCTCAGGAAAGTGGCGGACGGGGAATAAAAAGCCATGCCTTTTGAATTTGAAAAACTGAACCCGGACGGTCTTGTGCTGGTCAAGCCCCGCGTTTTTACCGATGCGCGCGGTTTTTTTGTAGAGAGCTATAAAAAAAGCGATTTTGAAAAAGCCGGCATAAAAGAAAGTTTTGTCCAGGACAACCATTCCCGCTCCTCCAAAGGCGTACTGCGCGGCCTGCATTACCAACGCGGAACGGCCGCCCAGGGCAAGCTGGTGCGCTGCACGGCGGGCGAGATCCTGGATGCGGCCGTGGATATCCGGCGGGACTCGCTCGGTTTCGGCCGCTGGACCGCGGTGAAACTGAGCGCCGCCAACGCCCGGATGCTGTACCTCCCGCCCGGTTTTGCCCACGGCTTCCTGGTGCTCAGCGAAACCGCTGAAATAATGTATAAATGCACGACCGAGTACGACCCCTCGGCCGATGCCGGGATCATCTGGAACGACCCCGATATCGGCGTGGAATGGGGGATAAGAGACCCGGCGCTTTCCGCCAAAGATAAGCTTCTGCCGCGGCTTAAGGAGATGCGATCCTGATGCGCGCGCTCCTTACAGGTTCAAAGGGCCAGTTGGGCTTGGCATTTGCGGAATATTTCGAAAGGAACGGCTGGGATTACAAAGCGGCCGACCTGGACATCCTTGACATAACCGATCCGGACGCCGTAATGGACGCCGTTACGGCCTACCGACCCGGCCTGATAGTAAATTGCGCCGCTTACAACCTCGTAGACAAGGCTGAGACCGACGGCGAGAAAGCCTTCGCGGTCAACGCCTTCGGCCCGCGCAACCTGGCGTCGGCTGCTCGCCGGCTGGAGGCTTTTTTTGTGCATTTCAGCACTGATTATGTTTTTGACGGCGCCAAGACGGTCCCGTATACCGAGCGGGACAAGCCGAACCCGCTCAATGTTTACGGCCGCTCCAAACTGAAAGGCGAAGAATACGCGAGCCTGCCTGTCAACAGCCTTGTTTTGCGCCTGAGCTGGGTTTACGGCCGCGGCGAACAGAATTTTATCCATAAGCTTAAAGGCTGGGCTGCCGGTCCCGGGCCGCTGCGGGTTTCCTTCGACGAGATCTCGGTCCCCACTTATACCGAAGATGTGGTAAGCGGCGTCGCGGCGGCTTTAAAGCGCGGACTTACCGGCGTCAGGCATTTGACGAACAGCGGGTATTGTTCGCGGTATGACTGGGCAAAACTGGCTTTGAAGGAATTAGGCATAGATAAAAAGATCGAACAGGCGAGCCTGGCGGAGTTCAAGCTTCCGGCCCGCCGTCCCGCCTTTTCCGCCATGTCCAATGCCGCCATTTCAAAAGAGTTCGGTATAGAAATACCTGCATGGCAGGATTCCGTGCGGAAATTTATAAAGGAGAGTAAATGAACAACACCGTTATGCTTGTCACCGGCGGAGCGGGATTTATCGGTTCCAACTTTATCCGTTTTGTTTTCGAAAAAACCGGCTTTAGGGGAAAAATAGTCAATCTGGACAGGCTGACCTATGCCGGCAATCCTGAGAATCTGTCCGATATCGCGCGCAAATATAAAAGCCGGTATTCCTTTGAAAAAGGCGATATCCGCGACTTTAAACTTCTCGACAAGCTGTTTAAAAAACACAAGCCGGATACGGTAGTGCATTTTGCCGCCGAGTCCCATGTGGACCGCTCCATTTTCGGACCCAAAGATTTTATAGAGACCAATATAAATGGAACCTTTGCCCTGCTTGAAACCGCCCGGCAGAGCTGGCGATCCGCAGCCGGCAGCTCGCGACCCGGCGCCCGTTTCCATCATATCAGTACCGACGAAGTGTACGGTTCGCTGGGCAGGACCGGGAAATTCAAGGAGACCACACCCTACGACCCGCGCAGCCCGTACTCGGCTTCAAAAGCGTCCTCCGACCATCTTGTCATGGCCTATCATCACACTTACGGCCTGCCGGTCACTATTTCAAACTGTTCCAACAATTACGGACCGTATCATTTCCCCGAAAAGCTTATTCCGCTGGCCATCCTTAACGCGCTGGAGGGCAAACCCCTGCCAGTCTACGGCGACGGGCTGCAGGTGCGCGACTGGCTTTTTGTAGAGGACCACTGCGCGGCCGTCTGGCGCATTCTTAACAAAGGCCGGACCGGGGAAACCTACAATGTGGGCGGCAATTGCGAAATGAAAAATATAGAAGTGGTGCGCGGCATCTGCCGCGCCCTGGAATGCGCCGTTCCGGCAGTCCGCAACAAGGCCCTCGGCGGCAAAAACTATGCCGACCTTATCACCTATGTCAAAGACCGGCCCGGCCACGACCGCCGTTACGCCATAGACTTCGGCAAAATAAAAAAAGAACTGGGCTGGCGCCCTTCCGTAACCTTTAAAGAGGGACTGGCGCGTACCGTGGCCTGGTATCTGGCCAACCCGGAATGGACTAGGAATGTAAAAACGGGAGCTTATCGCAACTGGCTTAATAAAAACTATACGAGATAGTTCATGCGGGGAAATATCCGTTCTTGTTTCCGTAGGGAACTCCGCAAATATTTTTTTGATACAATATTAGTCTGAGTGCATGATTCAATATAGTCTTCATTTGGGAGATTAAGATTTCCGGGATCAAGGAGAGACCTATGAAGGTAGTCATTTTAGCCGGCGGAATGGGCACCCGTTTAAGCGAAGAGACCGATCTGAAGCCCAAACCCATGGTGGAAATAGGCGAAAAGCCCATGCTCTGGCACATCATGAAGCTTTATTCCCATTACGGATTTAACGACTTTATCATCTGCCTGGGTTACAAAGGGTACATGATAAAGGAATACTTCGCGAATTATTTTCTGCATCAGGCCGATGTCACCATAGACATGAAGACCAACAAAATGGAGATCCACCACCAGAAAGCTGAACCCTGGAAAGTTACCCTGGTGGACACCGGCTTGAACACCATGACCGGCGGCAGGATAAAAAAAGTGGCTAAGTACACCGGCAACAAGCCTTTTTTTCTTACCTACGGCGACGGACTTTCCGATGTGAACATAAAAGCTCTAGTTGAATTCCATAAAAAAAGCGGAAACTACGCCACGCTTACGGCCGTACAGACCCTGGGGCGCTTCGGCGCGCTTGAAATAGGCGCCAGGGGAGGCGTCAATGCCTTCCGGGAAAAACCCATAGGCGACGGCGCCTGGATCAACGGCGGTTTTTTTGTGCTTGAACCCGAAGCCCTGGATTATATAACCGGCGGAGATTCCACCGTCTGGGAGCGCGAGCCGCTTGAACGCCTGGCCAGGGAGAACAAGCTGGGCGCTTACAAACATTCCGGGTTCTGGAAATGCATGGACACTTTAAGGGATAAAGTCGAGTTTGAAAAACTTTGGCGGGATAATACGGCCCCGTGGAAAAGATAATAACGGCCGGCGGCAGAGTAATACTTCCGAGGAGATGTAATGTCTAAAACAGCGTTAATTACAGGGATCACCGGACAGGACGGCTCGTATCTTGCGGAACTTTTGCTAGGGAAAGGCTATGTGGTGCACGGCATCCGCCGCCGTTCCGCTTCCGTAAACACCGTGCGCATAGACCACATGTTAAAACATCCGCGTCTGAAGCTGCATTACGGCGATATGACGGATTCCACCAACCTGATCCGCCTTGTGGCGCAGGTGAAGCCCGTGGAAATTTACAACCTCGGAGCGCAGAGCCATGTGGCCGTAAGTTTTGAAGAGCCGGAATATACCGCCGATTGCGACGGCCTGGGCACCATGCGTCTGCTTGAGGCCGTCCGCCTGCTGGGTTTTCAGAAGCGGACCCGCATTTATCAGGCATCCACGTCGGAACTGTTCGGCAAGGTCCAGGAAATACCCCAGAGCGAAAAGACCCCGTTCTACCCGCGCAGCCCGTACGGCGTGGCCAAGATGTACGCTTACTGGATAACCGTGAATTACCGCGAGGCTTACGGCCTTTTCGCCAGCAACGGCATCCTTTTTAACCATGAAAGCCCGCTGCGCGGCGAAGAGTTCGTCACCCGCAAGATCACTCGCGCTCTGGCCCGCATTTTGCTCGGCGCCCAGCCCTGCCTTTACATGGGCAACCTGAATTCTTTGCGCGACTGGGGCCATGCCGCGGATTATGTGCGCGCCATGTGGCTGATCCTCCAGCAAAAAAAAGCCGAGGATTTCGTTATCGCGACCGGCAGGCAATATTCCGTGCGCAAATTTATCGAGTTCGCCGCCAAAGAGCTGGGCATAACGCTGGCTTGGCAGGGCAAAGGCGTAAAAGAGCTGGGAATAGTAAGCTCGGTCAAGCCGCTGCCCGGCCTTGCGGGAGAAATAAGGATCAAAAAAGGCGATGTGATAGTGCGCGTGGATCCCGGGTTCTACCGTCCTGCGGAGGTCGATACATTGCTGGGCGATCCCGCAAAGTCGAAAAAATTGCTGGGCTGGAAGCCGGAGATCTCTTTCGGACAGCTTGTTTCCGAAATGGCCGCAGCCGACCTTAAGCTGGCCTTAAGCGAACTGTGCCTTAAAAAAGCCGGTTACGCCGGCCTGAAGAATTGTTAGAGGCGATCTATGAAAGCGATAATCCTTGCCGGTGGTTCCGGTACGCGCCTGTGGCCGGTTTCCCGTTACGGCCTGCCCAAGCAGTTCATAAAATTGAACGGCGGTAAATCTCTGCTTTGCAGCACGGTGGAGAGGCTGGCGGCCGTGCTGCCGCTGAAAGATATTTTTGTGATCACCAACGAGGATTACCGCTTTCATGTGCAGGAAGACCTGAAGGCCGTGTCCCCGGACATCGAACATAATATTATCCTTGAGCCGGTGGGCCGCAATACCGCCCCAGCCATCGCGCTGGTGATGAAATATTGCGCTGAAAAGCTTAAATGCGCAAAGGACGAAGTGATCTTCATCTGTCCCTCCGACCACATAATCCAGCCGGTCGAAAAATTCGCCCGTTACGCAAGGCAGGCCGAAACCGCCGCCAAAGCCGGGAGCATTGTCACCTTCGGCATAAAACCGGTCCGTCCTGAGACCGGCTACGGGTATATAAAAACGGGGGCCGCGGCGGGGGGGAGAACGGATAGGGCCGGTGTGCTGAAGAGCTCCGCATACGGAGAACTTTACCATGTCGCCAGGTTCGCCGAAAAGCCCGATCAGGAGACGGCGGAAAAATATGTCAAGGACGGTAATTATTACTGGAATTCGGGGATGTTCGCTTTTACTATCGGGACGATGCTGTCGCAGTTTAAAGCCCATTCCCCGGCGATAAGCCGCAGAATGGGGCTGACCCTGGCCCGCATGACCGCGGATTTTAAAAATATGCCGGCCATCTCCATAGACTACGCGGTCATGGAAAAATCCAAAAAAGCCGCCGTCCTGCCCATAGATCTGCTCTGGTCGGATGTCGGGTCCTGGGATTCCCTGCCGGAAGTTATAAAACCGGATGCGGACGGCAATGTAAAAGTGGGCGATGTGATAGCGCTGGATACGGCAAAGACCATAGTGCTGGGGGAAAACCGCCTTATTTCGACAATAGGCGTAAAGGACCTGATCATAATAGACACCGCCGACGCCCTGCTGGTGGCGCATCGCGGCCAGGCGCAGCGGGTTAAAGAAGTCGTGGAGCTGCTTAAAGAGCGCAAGCGAAAAGAGGTCGTGGAGCACACCACCACCTACCGCCCGTGGGGCGCCTACACCGTACTGGAAGAGGGCTCCCGCTACAAGATAAAACGCATAGTCGTGAAGCCCGGCCAGAAACTCAGCCATCAGCTGCATTACCACCGCAGCGAGCATTGGATAGTGGTCAAAGGCGCGGCAAAAGTCACCATCGGCGAAAAAACCTCTATTGTGCACGAGAATGAGAGCACCTATGTCCCCAAATCCATGGGCCACCGTCTGGAAAATCCCGGCAAAGTCCCGCTGGAACTGATAGAAGTCCAGAACGGGGAATATGTCGGAGAAGACGACATTCTCCGCTTTAACGACATTTACAACAGGAGATAAATAAAAATGTCCTCCAACCCTCCAGCCCTCCAACCCTCCAACCCTCATACTTTTTGGCATGGCCAAAAAGTATTCTTAACAGGCAACACCGGCTTTAAAGGCTCGTGGCTTTCCATCTGGCTGCACGCGCTCGGTGCGAAGGTTTACGGCTACGCTTTAAAGCCCAATACGAACCCCAGTCTTTATGAATTGTGCGCGCTTAAAAAGATCACAAAAACGACCATAGGCGATGTGCGCGACGCAGTCCGCCTGCAAAAAGCCGTATTAGCGGCAAAGCCGGACATAATCATTCACATGGCCGCCCAGCCCCTTGTGAGACTGTCTTATAAAGATCCGCGCGAAACTTACGAAACCAATGTCATGGGCACTATAAACCTGCTTGAGGCCGCCCGCAAATGCAGTTCCGTCCGTGCCATAGTCAATGTCACCACCGACAAATGCTACGAGAATAAAGAACACCTGCGCGGCTATAAAGAAGACGAACCCTTGGGCGGTTACGACCCTTATTCGTCCAGCAAAGCCTGTTCCGAGCTTGTCACCTCCGCCTACCGCAGTTCCTTCTTTAATCCCAAAAATTACTCCGCCTCCCTCCAACCCTCCAACCCTCCAACCCTCCAACCTTCGCTCCACCATATAGCGCTCGCCTCCGCCCGCGCCGGCAATGTTATCGGAGGCGGGGACTGGGCGGCGGACCGGCTTATCCCGGACATTATCCGGGCGGCTTTAAAGGGAGAGAAAGTTCATATCCGCAATCCGCGCGCCATCCGTCCCTGGCAGCATGTCCTTGAACCGTTGAACGGCTATCTTATGCTGGCCGAAAAACTATATAAGCACGGCCCCCGCTACGCCCAGGCCTGGAATTTCGGACCCGACGCCGGAGACGCTAAAAATGTGGAATGGATAGTCAGGCGGATGTTCCGCAAATGGCCCGAAGCCCCAGGCTACGCCATAGACAAAGGTCCCCATCCCCACGAAGCTCATTACTTAAAACTGGATTCTTCCAAGGCCAGAAAAGAACTCCATTGGGCCCCACGGTGGCATATAGGCCGGGCTATCGATAAGATCATAGAATGGACGATAGCCTGCGAGCGCCGTCAAGACATGCGGGAAGTGTGTATTAAGCAAATCGAAGAATATTGTCATATATTAAGTTGACTGTACAATGCCTCTCCTATTGCGTTAAATTTCTTGAATATAAAGAAATTTTGTGATATAATATCTTTATGGTCAAGAAAGAAGTGTTTAAAGAGATAATTCGCTCTTTCCAGACACGACCGGTTCCTCCCGTTAAAAAACGGTTTATCAGCGTGCCTTTGGATTCAGGTAAGGTCGTTGCTGTATCCGGCGTACGCCGCAGCGGAAAAACCTTCCTTCTTCTGGATGCTGTTTCACGGCTTTTAGCGCGCGGCGCGGATATACGCGGCATTATATATGTGAATTTTGAAGATGAGCGTTTAGAGGCCGGGAGAGACGACCTGGACCTGATCCTGCAGGCTTATGGTGAGCTTTATCCGGATGCGGATCTCTCGAAATCTTATTTCTTTTTTGACGAGATCCAGAATGTCGAGGGGTGGGAAAAATTTGTCCGCCGGGTGTATGACTCCGTTTCTAAAAATGTTTTTTTGACGGGCTCCAATTCTAAATTACTAAGCACCGACATCTCCACAAGTTTACGCGGGCGTAATCTGACTTATGAAGTCTACCCCTTATCGTTCCGGGAATATCTGTCTTTCTCCGGAACGGCGGCGGAGATGTATCCCGCCGCTTCAAGGAACAGGGTGGCGGCTAAATCCGAAGAATATCTGCGTGCCGGCGGTTTTCCCGAAGTCCTTTCAATGGAGGAGGGGCTGAGAGTGAAAACATTGCAGGAATATTTTAATGTGATGTTGTTTAAGGACCTTATCGAGCGGTATGAACGCAAGCCGCATGCGCATCTGCTGAAGTATTTTATAAAGCGTCTTTTAGCCTGCATTTCGACCCCGGTGTCCGTGCACAAGATCTATAATGAGCTCCATTCACAGGGCTATAAAGCCGATAAAAATCTTTTATACGAATTACTGGAAGAGCTGCGCGCGATATATTTCTTTTTCCCGTTGAAAAAATATAATGAATCGCTTATAAAACGGGAAGGTTCCGAGAAAAAGATATATGTGGTCGATAACGGGCTGGCGACCTCCGTGTCTTTCGGGTTTTCCGAAGATCGCGGCAAGCTGCTTGAAAACGCCGTTTTTACGGAGCTTCACACCGCCGGAAGTGAGATCTACTATATAAAAGGCGGCAGCGAGTGTGATTTTGTGCGGCTTAACGAGCAGGGCCCTCCGGAGGTGTTTCAGGCGGCTTGTGATCTCACTTCTCCTTCAACAAAGAAAAGGGAGTTCAGCGGCTTGATTAAAGCCTGTAAATCTCTTAATCTTGCGGCGGGTAAGATAGTAACTTGGTCGGAAGAGTATGAGGAGCGCCTGGACGGTGTAACAGTGCGGGCGCTCCCCTTCTATAAATGGGCGCTCGAATTTCCGATCAGAAGCCATTAAGATCTGCGTATAGTAAACAAGGTGCTTTTATTATGGAAATAATCTTCCTCGGAACCAACGGCTGGTATGATACAAAAACGGGCAACGCTATCTGCGTGCTGGTTAAAACCGAAAAATATGATATTGTCCTGGATGCCGGCAACGGCCTTTATAAGCTGGGCAAATATGTGGACGGCTCCAAACCCATTTACTTGTTCTTAAGCCATTTTCATCTGGACCATATCGCCGGTCTGCATATACTGGTGAAATTTAATTCCAGGTTCAAAAAAGGCCTCACTATCTGCGCGGGCAAAGGCGCCAGGAAAACGCTGGCCCTGATCCTGCGCCGTCCGTTCACCGTGCCGCTGAAAAACCTGAAATATAAGACCGAAGTCCTGGAACTGCCCTCGGACGCCGCAAGGCTTCCTTTTACCCTGAAATGCCTGCCTTTGGTCCACGCGGACCCGGTACTCGGCTACAGATTCGAGATAGACGGCAAGGCGGTCGCTTATTGCACCGACACAGGCCCCTGCGCCAACTCCGTGAAACTGGCGCAAAACGCCGACCTTCTGATAAGCGAATGCGCCCACAGACCGGGGGAAACCAATCCCGGCTGGCCCCATATGGACCCCGCAAGCGCGGCGGCGCTTGCAAAAAAGGCCGGGGCTAAAAAACTGGCTCTCGCCCATTTCGGCGCCGACAGATACCCCGCCATGAACGACCGCGCTAACGCCCAGAAAATAGCCCGGAAAATATTTAAAAACACCCAGGCCGCCGTAGACGGGCTCCGCATCAAGCTTTAAAAATAATTTCGCGGCATTCGAAACTCGCAACTCCTTAGCGGCTCTCATTCTGTAGCCCAAATTGCTATAATTAACTATATAATAAGCGATTTGAGGGACTGAACATGAATCTTAAGACGGTCGTAACGGACAAACAGCTGCGCAAAGAAATACTCGGCAAAGTTTCGCAATACCACCGCCTTTTCCATAAAAAGAAAGATTTTGAGCCCGGCAAATCCCATGTCGCTTACGGCGGCAGGGTTTTTGACGAAAAAGAGGTGGCGAACCTCGTCGATTCCGCCCTGGATTTCTGGCTTACCTCCGGCCGCTATGTTGACGCTTTCGAAAAAAAATTAGGCGAATTCCTCGGGGTCAGGCATGTTTCCCTGGTTAATTCCGGCTCCTCGGCCAATTTGCTGGCCTTCATGGCCCTCACCTCTCCCAAACTGGGCGCCAGGCGGATAAACCCCGGAGACGAGGTTATAACCGTCGCCGCCGGGTTCCCCACGACCGTAACCCCCATCATCCAGTACGGCGCGGTCCCCGTGTTCGTGGATGTCAGTCTGCCCTCATATAACATGGATTGTTCCCTGCTCGCAAAAGCCGTTTCCAAAAAAACAAAAGCCGTAATGGCCGCCCACACCCTCGGCAACCCCTTCGACCTTAAAGCCGTAAAATCTTTCTGCGAAAAACACAACCTTTGGTTGATAGAAGACAACTGCGACGCATTGGGGAGTAAATACAGAAGGTTGGAAGGTTGGAAGGTTGGAGGGTTAGAAGAAGGCATTCCTTTATCCGGCAGGTCATCCAACCCTCGTAGTTCCCAATACACCGGGACATTCGGCGACATCGGCACTTCCAGCTTCTACCCGCCGCATCATATGACTATGGGCGAGGGTGGGGCTGTATACACCAATAATCCCCAGTTAAAGCGGCTGGTGGATTCTTTCCGCGACTGGGGCCGCGATTGCTGGTGTCCTTCCGGCAAGGATAATACCTGCGGCAAAAGATTCACGCAGCAGTTCGGCGAACTTCCGTCAGGTTACGATCATAAGTATGTCTATTCCCATTTCGGCTATAACCTCAAAGCCACCGAGATGCAGGCGGCCATAGGCCTGGCGCAGCTGGAAAAACTCCCGGGATTCATAGATGCCCGCAAAAAGAACTGGCAATATCTGCGCAAAGCCCTCGATGTTTTTTCAGACAGGCTTATCCTTCCGGAACCGGCGCAGGATTCAGATCCCAGCTGGTTCGGTTTTATGCTGACTGTCAAAGAGAACGCCGGTTTTACCCGCGATCAGCTTGTCGCGCACCTTGAGAAGAACAAGATCCAGACCCGCATGCTGTTCGCCGGCAATCTTATAAAGCACCCCTGTTTCGACGAAATGCGCCGCTCCGGCAGCGGCTTCCGTGTGGTTTCCGCTTCCGGCCGCCCTTCCGCTTTGCCCGTTACCGATACCATCATGTCCTCCACCTTCTGGATAGGCGTCTACCCCGGCATGACAAAGCAAATGCTCGAATATATGGTTAAATCCTTCAGCGGTTTTACGCCGTTGAATAAATAGCCCCCGACCAATGAAATTATCCGACTATGTCGTGGATTTTATCGTAAAAGAAGATGTCCACCATGACTTTGTGCTTGTCGCCATGCTCTTGGTATTCACCTGGTTCGTGTGGCGGTATGTGAAGACCGCTGTTTCTAAAATTGACGCCGAAGGCGCGTATTTAAAAACCATCGCTCTGGCGTTTCTGACCGTGCTGATATGCCAGGATTGCCGTGACAAACACCCCGCCATAGCCGGTTTCCGGGGGCGCGCTTGAAGGTCCTTCTTACAGGAGGAAGCGGGTTTATCGGGAGAAATCTCCTTGAATCTCCGCTTGCCCGGAAATACCGCATAGCCGCTCCAGGGCATGCCGATCTGGATCTTTTAAACGATGACGCGGTAAAAAACTGTTTGAAAAACGGGGGTTTTGATTTTGTTATACACGCCGCCGCGAAGCCGGGACACCGCAACTCCGAGGAGCCGGGGAAAGTCCTGTATGAGAACACCCGGATGTTCTTTAATCTAGCCCGCAACGCGGAATATTTTAAAAAAATGCTGGTGATAGGTTCCGGCGCCATATACGATATGCGCTATTACCGGCCGAAAATGAAAGAAAATTATTTTGATACGCATGTCCCCGCCGATGAGCACGGGTTCTGCAAATATGTATGCGGCAAATACATGGAGAAAACCGGCAAGATAACCGACTTGCGCGTTTTCGGTATTTACGGCAAATACGAGGATTATTCCATCCGCTTTATTTCCAACATGATCTGCAAGGCTATTTTCGACCTGCCGCTTACGATAAAACAGAACCGCAGGTTCGATTATCTGTGGATCGACGACCTCTATCCTGTTATAGAATACCTTTTGGAGAACATGGCGGAGCACCAGGCTTATAATGTCACCCCGGATACATCCGTGGAGCTTATAGAGCTGGCCGAACGGGTCCTTTCAGTTGCCGGCAAAGATTTGCCTGTTAAAGTCGCCCGGCCGGGGCTGGGCGCCGAATACAGCGGCGATAATTCCAGATTGAAAACAGAGGTAAAAACTATATCTTTCACTCCGCTTGACGCGGCTATCAAAAAACTTTATTCATGGTATCACGCTAATAAGAAGTCCATAAACAGGGAAGCGTTGCTTGTGGACAAATAGACCATACATGATAAAACTATCCGATTATGTGGCCAAAAGGCTTGTGGAACACGGCGTAAAGCATGTGTTTATGATCTCCGGCGGCGGGGCCATGCATCTCAACGATTCCGTGGGCAAGTGCAAAGGGCTGGAATATATCTGTAATCATCATGAGCAGGCTTCCGCTATAGGGGCGGAGGGCTATTCCCGCGTCTCGGATAAACTTGGAGTTTCTATCGTTACCACCGGTCCGGGCGGCGTCAATACCTTAACCGGCGTTATAGGCCAGTGGCTGGATTCGATCCCGGCGTTGTACATTTCCGGCCAGGTGAAGTTCAAGACCACGACCGCCTTCTGTCCTGAAACCGGGCTGCGCCAGCTTGGCGACCAGGAAATTAATATCGCCGAGATAGTCAAGCCGGTTACAAAGTTTTCCCAGATGCTGACGGATCCGTATCAGGTAAAGTATGTGCTTGATAAGGCGGTTCATACGGCCATGACCGGGCGTCCGGGACCTGTGTGGATAGATATACCGCTGGATGTCCAGGCGGCGTTGATAGACGAGGATGCACTTGTTCCCTATGAACCTGAAATACCGGTTCCGGCCGATGACGGCTGTAAGGCCCAGATTTGCAAAACGGTTGAAATGCTGAGATCGGCTAAAAGGCCGGTGATGATCGCCGGACATGGTATAGCGTTAGCGGGCGCCAGAGAGTTGTTTGAAAAACTGGCTGATAATTTAAAAATACCCGTGCTGGCGACCTTCGCCGGTTTTGACCTCGTGCCCAATGACAGCCCCTGGTACGCCGGCAGGATAGGCACCGTAGGCACCAGGGGCGGAAACTTTTCACTGCAGAACGCCGATCTGGTGCTTTCGCTGGGTTCCCGCAACAATGTCCGCCAGATAAGTTATGACTGGGACAATTACGCGAAAAAAGCTAAAAAAATAATCGTGGATATCGACCCGTCCGAATTGGCCAAGCCCACGGTAAAACCGGATTTGCCTGTACTTGCGGATGTTAAGGATTTCATAGCCGGTCTTCTATCGGAGATCCCGGTTGAGGGGCTTGGGGACTTCTCCGGCTGGCTGGCCTGGTGCCGGGAGCGGTCGGTCAGGTACCCGGTTGTTCTTGAAGAGTATAAAAAACTTAAAACCAAAGTCAATCCATACCATTTTATGGAAACTCTTACGGCCATGCTTGCGCCGGATACCCCTGTGGCGGCGGGCAACGGCTCCGCCTGCGTCTGCCTGTTCCAGGCAGGGATAGTTAAAAAAGGACAACGGATATTCTGGAATTCCGGCTGCGCCTCTATGGGATACGATCTTCCGGCGGCGGTAGGGGCCTGCATCGGCGGCGGTAAAAAAGAAGTGGTTTGCCTGGCGGGTGACGGCAGCATTATGATGAATATACAGGAACTCGCCACCATCGCGCATTACAGGCTGCCGGTGAAAATATTCGTTCTGAACAACGAAGGTTATGTTTCCATCAGACAAACCCAGGAAAATTTTTTTGAAAGCCGTTATGTAGCCTGCGATCCCGGATCGGGGGTCGGATTTCCTGATTTTGTCAAAGTAGCCGGAGCTTTCGGCCTGTACACCGAGACCATCCACTGCGTCGCCGATATGAGCGAAAAAATTGCGCGGATCCTGGCGGTAAAGGGTCCGGCGCTTTGCGATGTGAGATTGCCTGCGGATCATAAATTTATGCCCAAACTATCATCGGAAAAGAAGCCCGACGGCGGCATGGTCTCCAAGCCGCTGGAGGATATGTGGCCTTTTCTGGACAGGGAAGAATTCCAGCGCAACATTATTGATTAAAAATTTTTGCGGCAGGAATTTCTAATGTTTTGTAAGATGTGAGTGCGGCCGGAGGCCGGAATCGATCACAAAGGCGGGAGTATTATGAATAATCTGGAAAGGCAGATGGTAGAAGTGCTTCAGGACCTGAAGGCGAATCATAATGTAGCCGGCATCAAAGCCGAATTTGAGGCCGAAGGCACCCGTCTTGAGGAGGCGCTGCGCCTTAAGGAAGTTGTAACCCGCGCCGGTCTTGAACTGACTATCAAGGTCGGCGGCTGTGAAGCCCTGAAAGACATGTATGATGCCAGGTCTATAGGGGCCTGTAGAATAGTGGCGCCCATGATAGAATCCCCTTACGCGCTGAAGAAATACCTGAGCGCCGCTAAAATGGTATTTCCGAAAGATGAGATGCAGCAGGTGTCTTTGCTGGCGAATATAGAGACGGTGATGGGCTTCGAAAATTTTGATGAAATGCTGAAAATAGACGGGATCTCGGAACTTGACGGTATTGTGCTGGGGCGTGTTGATATGACAGGTTCTCTCGGAATGACGCGGGAAGATATTAATTCCGACGCGATATTTGAGATCACCAAAGAGCTTTTCACCAAAGCCAAAGAAAAAGGCCTTGAGTGCGTGGTGGGCGGCGGAGTCTCAAAAGATTCCCTGCCTTTCTTTAAAAGACTTCCCAACGGGCTGCTGGACCGGTATGAAACCCGCAAGGTTATATTTAAGTGCCCTGAATCCTTAAAAGACGACGCCCCCAGCGGCATCCTTAAAGCCGTGGGTTTTGAGTTGATGTGGCTTATGAATAAACGCAATTTTTACGGTGGGATATATGCTGAAGACGAACAACGCATAAATATGCTTGAAAAACGATACAAACGCCTTATTGAAGAGGCCGGAGTGAAAATAACATGAAAGGCCGTACGGCCCTTATCACAGGCGCTTCAAAGGGGATCGGCAGGGCCATCGCGGAAGCCTTCAGGCAAAAAGGGGCGGTTTTGCTTACGCCTCCGCGCGCCGAACTTGATCTGTCTTCAAACGGATCCATAGACGAATATCTCCGCGGTATCGCCGGTCCTGTCGAGATCCTGGTAAACAATGCCGGAATAAATCCTATCGGCTCCGCCGAGGAGTACTCGGATGACGATTTGATCTCGATCATGCAGGTGAACCTTACGGCTCCTATGCGGCTTATCCGCGGCGTGCTCCCTTCAATGCGCTCCGGGGGATACGGCAGGATCGTAAATATCAGTTCGGTCTGGAGCCTCGTGGCAAAACCGCGCAGGTTCGTTTATTCCACCGCCAAGGCGGCTGTCAACGGCATGACCAGGGCGGCCGCTGTCGAATGCGCCCAGTACGGGGTTCTGGTTAACGCTGTGGCGCCAGGATTTGTGAACACGGAACTCACGCGCAGAAATAATTCCGAAGACGCTATCCGGGTTATTTCACAGGCTATACCCGTAAAACGCCTGGCTGAGCCTCCGGAAATAGCCGAGATCGTATCCTTTTTGGCTTCAGCCCAAAACACCTATATTACGGGGCAGACAATTGTCGCCGATGGGGGCTATACTTGCCTTTAGATAATTTTATCGTCGGCTCCAGGCTGAGGGACTACGGCGTTTTTTTCGGGGAGACGGAAGCATATCTACCCCGTCTGGCCGCAGACCCCTGTTGTGTGTTCGTGATCGATGAAAATGTCTGGCGCTTGCACAAAAATTCCGCGCTAAAGCTTTTGGAGGCCTTTCCGAACATCATCCTCCCCGTCAGCGAAGAGGTTAAGACGCTGAACTCCGTGCAGATGCTGTATGATCGCCTAGCCGGACTTGCCACTAAAAAGAATATGCGTCTTGTTTCCATCGGCGGGGGAATAACGCAGGATATTACGGGTTTTGCCGCCTCTACCCTTTACAGGGGGATCAAATGGACGTTCGTCCCCACTACGCTGCTGGCCCAGGCCGACAGCTGTATAGGGGGAAAGACCTCCCTTAATTATAGAGGCTATAAGAACCTTATAGGCACTTTTTATCCGCCCTCCGAGGTGTTTATTTCTTCGAGGTTTATTTCAACCCTGAAAGACGAAGATTATCTGAGCGGCTTGGGAGAGATCGCCAAATTGTGCATAATAGGCGGGAAGCGGCGTGCCGAAGATTTCTCCAACACCTCCGGCAAACTGGCAGGGAGGGATCCCGGTTCTCTGGAACGGTTTCTCAAGGCGGCTCTTGAGATCAAGAAGGATTATATAGAGGACGATGAATTCGATTCAGGGCGCAGGAACATGCTTAACTTCGGCCATTGTTTCGGGCACGCGATAGAGTCCGCCGGCGATTTTCTTGTCCCTCACGGGGTCGCGGTCGCGGCAGGCATCCTGCTGGCTGACATCGTTGCGCGGCAACGGGGGCTCTTGTCCGTTAAAACCGAAAAATTCATAGCGCAGCTTCTGCTGCCGATCTTAAAATTTGATTTTGGGCAGGTTCGTCTGGAAGAGGCCGAGATGATCTCCGCTATGGGGCGGGACAAAAAACGGACCGGCGCGCAGCTGGCTTTGGTCATGGTTAATGATGATCTTGAAATGTTAAGAGTTAACGACCTCGAAGAGGGAGAAGTTTGTTCCGCGCTGGCGGAGTTTAAACAAAGTTACCGCGATCGACGCCAGGCCGGTGACCACGGTATTAGAGGGTGATCTTATGAAAGTTATGCTGACGGGCGGTTCGGGGATGGTCGGGCGCAATATCCTTGAACATCCCGCCGCTTCGAAACATGAGTTTTTTGCGCCGGATCTCCCGGAGCTTGATCTTTTTGATTACGAAGCTGTCAGGGCCTACATGGCAAAAATTAAGCCGGACATCATTATCCACGCCGCGGGCCGCGTCGGCGGCATACAGGCCAATATGGCCAACCCTGTGGCTTTCCTGCTTGAAAATATGGATATGGGCCGCAATACCGTTTGGGCCGCCCGCAACTGCGGCGTTATAAAGTTTATAAATCTGGGCAGTTCCTGCATGTATCCGCGCAACGCCCCCAATCCTCTTAAAGAGGAAATGGTTCTACAGGGCGAACTTGAGCCTACCAATGAAGGCTACGCATTGGCAAAGGTCGTGGTTTCCAGGCTGTGCGCCTATATTTCAAAAGAAATCCCGGAGTTCCGCTATAAAACCCTTATTCCGTGCAACCTTTATGGCCGCTGGGATAAGTTCTCCCCCGAGCACTCCCACATGATCCCGGCTGTCATCCGTAAACTGCATCTGGCAAAGCTGAATGGGGGCAAGTCGGTAGAGATCTGGGGAGACGGCCTGACCCGCAGGGAATTTATGTACGCCGGTGATATCGCCGGCTGCATCCATAAAGCCATAACCGATTTCGACACCCTGCCGGACCTGATGAATGCCGGACTGGGGCTCGATCATTCAGTCAACGACTATTATCAGACCGTGGCCGAAGTAGTCGGTTATACAGGCGCGTTCACCCACGACCTGTCCAAGCCGGCGGGCATGAAACAAAAGCTGGTAGACACCGCCCGTCAGGCCGCCTGGGGCTGGGCGCCGTCCACATCGCTGAAGGACGGAATAGCCAAGGCTTATGAGTTTTTTAAAGGACTGGAAGGTCAGGGGAAACGGTGAGGGTTAGAAGGTTAGAGGTTTGGAAGGTTGGAAGAAAGCAATTTCTGCGTAAAGCAAGCGGCTTTCCCGAAGGAAAATACTTATGATCCCGTTAATGAAGAACACATTCCTGAACGAGTATGAAACCAAAAAAGAACTGGTGGATTTTATACTTAAGGCCAAAATCCTTAGCATGGGCGAAAAATGCCGGGAGTTCGAGAAGGCTTTCGCCAAGGCGCAGGGGCGGCGGCATTGCATCCTTTTTAACAGCGGCGGCAGCGCCAACCTGGCCCTGCTCCAGGCCCTTAAGAATCTGGGCCGTCTTAAAGACGGCGATACCGTGGGCTTTTCAGCCCTTACCTGGTCCACCAATGTTATGCCCATCCTTCAGCTTGGCATGAAAGCCGTGCCGGTGGACTGCGAGGCTCAGACGCTTAACTGCATGGCCGCCAACCTTTCCGAAACCCTTAAAAAGGTAAAATTGAACGCTTTTTTTATCACCAACGCGCTGGGGTTCGCCGGTGACCTGGGTGAGATCCGCGAACTTTGCAAAAAAAACGGCGTCCTGCTCATAGAGGATAATTGCGAATCCCTCGGCACGGTCCTGCCAGGGGGGAAAACCGGTAATTTCGGCCTGGCCTCCACTTTTTCTTTTTTTGTGGCTCATCATATGTCCACCATAGAAGGCGGCTGCGCCTGCGCTGATGACGACGAGCTGGACGAAATGCTGCGTATAACCCGCGCCAACGGTTGGGACCGCAACCTTAACTTCTCGGCCCAGCGCCGCCTGCGGGAAAAATACGGCGTAAAGAGCGAATTTGAGGCCAAATATACTTTTTATGACCTCGGCTTTAATCTGCGGCCTACCGAGATCACAGGATTTTTGGGTTTAACCCAGCTTAAATACCTGGATGAAAATTGTCAGGTCCGTCAGAAAAATTATCTGGCGCTTGAAGAAGAGGTCAATAATAATCCGGACTTGCTGCCGATAAAGCACGGACATCTTTCCTTCGTTTCCAATTTCGCTTTTCCGGTGCTTTGCAAGACCAGGGAACTGCGCGCCAAATACATCGAGCAGTTCTCCGGTGACGGTGTGGAAATCCGTCCTGTTATAGCGGGCAATATGCAGCATCAGCCCTTTTTCGCCAAGTATGTTAAAGGCGACTGGCAGCTTAAAGGCGGCCAGTTCCTGCACGAATGCGGCTTTTACTTCGGCAATTACCCGGAGCTTACCGAAGCCGACCTGGACATGCTCAAAAGCTGCCTGCGGAAATATTGAGTATGGTATAACGGTACGCCCGAAATATATTGAGCTGGAAAATTCTGAGTGTAGGCTTAATTATGATATAATTCCATAACATGTTAAAAAACACATGTTATGGAATTATATGATATGAAATTTTTAAATTTCAAAGAAAAATTAAAAGGCTTCGATGTTTTTGGTCTGGCCGATGTTAGAAAAATTGCGCCAGATTTTGATTTCAGGCGCATAAACGAATGGATGGCAAAAGGTTATATAAATAAGGTCAGGAGAGGCTACTATATTTTTTCTGATGCCGGTTTAGATGAACATGAGTTGTTTCTGATCGCCAATACTATCTATAAGCCGTCATATATTTCTCTTGAGATGGCGCTTTCTCTGTATGGGCTTATTCCGGAAGCCGTTTATGCCATAACTTCGGTGACTTCGCAAAAAACAAATCAGTTTAAAACAAACATAGGCGTTTTTACCTATAAGCAGCTCAAGCCTTCGCTGATGTTCGGATATGAACTCAGAGAGAAAAATGGCCGCCGGGTGCTGGTGGCTGAAATTGAAAAGGCCCTGCTTGATTTTTTATATCTTAATCCGCGCATAAAAGATGCCGTGGATTTTGAAAGTTTACGATTTAATTCCGCCGAGTTTAAAGCTAAAGCCGATACGAGCAGGCTTAATAAATATCTTGACGCTTTCGGCGTGCGAGCCTTGTCGTCCAGAGTCGGCCGGTTCCTGGATCTATAAACCATGCTTAGTCTTGTGAACATTGAAAAGTATTATCCGCCCAGGGAACGGCCTTTTAAACGTAATATCCTGCGGGAATACCTACAATGCAAGATACTTGAAATAGTGTTTAATACTGAGACCGGCCGCGGCCTGGCTTTTCTTGGCGGAACGGCTTTGCGTATAGTTTACGGCAACAATCGGTTTTCAGAAGACCTGGATTTTGATAATTTCGGTCTTACAGAGCGGGCGTTCGCGGATCTTGCCGGGGCGGTCAAACGCGGTCTGGAACTGCAAGGCTATGCGGTGGAAATAAAGAATGTCTTTAAGGGGGCGTACCGGTCCTATATCAGGTTCCCCGGAGTATTGTTCGATAACGATATTTCCGGCCTGCGTGACGAAAAGATCCTGATACAAATGGATACCGTTCCTCATGCGTTTGATTACGCGAGGGACCTGAAGATCCTTAATAAATTCGATGTGTTTACCCAGATCTATGCCTCCCCGATCGATCTTCTTTTATCGCAGAAGATTTACGCGGCGTTAAACCGTCCCCGCGCCAAAGGAAGGGATTTTTATGATATCGCGTTCCTCATGCCTCAAACTAAACCGAATTACCGATATCTTCGCGACAAAACAGGCATTCCCGACGGGCGCGGCCTAAAAGAACGGCTTCTGGCCAGAACTTCCGAATTAAATCTTAATGAGCTGGCGGGAGACCTTGAACCCTTTCTTGTCAACAGTGGAGACAGTAACAAAGTCAGGATGTTTGAGGCCTATATCAAGTCTTTAGAGTTTTAGACCGCTTGAAATAATCTGTTTCCGGCCCGGGCAATGCTCAAAAGCTGCCTGCGGAAATATTGAGCAAGGTTAAGAATGACTCCCAAATGGAATAAAAAAATACTGGCCGTACTGATGCAATGGGACTATGGGGAGAAGTCCCGAGGTCCTTCTGGAGATGCGGCGTGCTTTTATGAGAATTTTAAAAAGCTTGTGGGAAATGTCGAACCCTTCTGGTACGACGCTTATCTTCACGATATCCCCGCCTTGCGCAGGGCGCTTATGGAAAAAGCGGAAAGTTTTAACCCCGACCTGATCTTCTTCCTGCCTTATACCGATCAATTCGACGCCGGGACCCTGGACTTTTTAAAGGCAAAATGGGCCACCTGCGCCTGGTTCGGCGATGATACCTGGCGCTTTGAACGGTATTCCTCAAAACTTGCCCCGCATTTCACGCATGTCTGCACCACGGACTTATTCAGTGTCGCAAAATACCGGAAGCTTGGCGTAGAACCGCTCTTAACCCAATGGGCCGGGCAGATCTTCGGCGCTTGCGCGGGACCCATGCCTTCCGGGTCCGAATTCCGTTATGAAGTTTCGTTTGTGGGGGCGTATAACCAGGTCCGGGGCTGGTTTATTAAAACGCTGGCCGGGCTAGGCGTAAAAGTGGAATGCTTCGGCCGGGGCTGGCCGAACGGCAAGGCAAGTTTTGAGGAAATGTCGCAGATCTTCCGCGAGAGCCGGATAAACCTGAACCTTTCCAACAGCGTCAGCAGGGATCTCAGGTTCGCGCTGGGTTCGTTTATGAATTTGGCGCGATTTCTGCGCTCGCCGAAGACGGCGGAGCAGATCAAAGCCCGCAATTTTGAGATCCCGCTCGCCGGAGGTTTTCAGCTTACGAATTATGTTCCCGGCCTGGAGCGTTATCTGAAGATAGGCGAAGAAGTTTCGGTTTATACCACGCCGGAGGACTGCGCCGGACTTATACGATATTACCTCGACAATGAGAAAGAACGATTTTCCATCGCCTCTTCCGGATGTTCCCGCGCGGTAAACGAACATACATATTTCAAAAGGTTCCAGGAGATCTTTGCCGCCGTCTGGGGGAAAGGACAACAGTGACTATGCCTTTTTTTTCTGTTTTAATACCGACCCGCAACAGGGCGCGCCTGCTGGCATACGCTGTGGAGTCGGTCCTTGACCAGGATTTTACCGATTTTGAGGTGGTTATAAACGACAATGCGTCCTCTGACGCCACCAGAGAGACGGTAGCCGGCTTTTCCGACCCCAGGATCAAATACGCCGGTTCCTCCCGTTTTCTGCTTACCCATGAAAACTGGAACGCCTGCTATGACAGGGCCTTGGGTGAATATCTTCTTGTTCTGGGCGATGACGATATGCTGCTGCCGGGCGCCCTGGCGCAGACGGCCGCGGTCATAAAAGAGCGGCAGGCCCAATTGCTGTCTTTCGGGGTAGTCACTTATTACGACTCCACTTATTTCGAGGAGAGGCTTAAAAACACCATTCTGGCCAGGGATTTCAGCGGGAAAGTTATCAGGCATGACGCGGAAAAGGTTATTTCCGATTACTTGTCTTTTAGATCCGGCCTTGGGTATCCTCCGCATCCTTCCGCCATGGTGTTCCGTAAAAAAACGGCTGAAGGCTTAAAGGCCAAATGCGGGGCCTTTTACCTTACGCCCCTTGGCGAAATTATAGCCGTTCCCTGGCTGATCAGGCGGACGGGGGCAATGTATGTCATAGACAAACCGCTGGCAGTTATAGGCCGCGGCAACACTTCCCAGGTGGCGCAGGAAATCCACGATCCGGCCAGTATGTGGAAGAATGCCGACACGGATTTCCGGCATACCCCATGCAAGGGGAAATATACATATAACGCGCTCGCGGAATCATTGTTAAGATTGCAAAAACTTGAACCCGAGAATTTCGGTAAATATACGCTTCCAATGGGCGAATATTTTTTGCTGTATTATCAGGATCTGATGGAGGTCGCGCGCGCAGGCGGCGATGTGAACCGCGACCTTGCGGAGTTCTATGAAAAATTAGGCGAACTGCCCTTGCAGACCGGGAGAAGCGTCCGGCGCAGGCTGCTGTTGTTGAAGCTTAAACTGGGCTTGCGGAGTTTGCTGCTGAAGCTGGGACTTTTCGACGCGCTGCGGCGGTACATCGGGCATGCCGGCGCCAAGCGTATTAAAGGCTCCGATCTTGGTATAACCGATATCGCGGGGTGCGCGGCGAAGATCTCCGCTATCGGAGCTAAGGCAGGGCAGCCTTTAGAAATCTGGGATTCGAGAGTGTTTCCGACAAATGGGTAAACGAATAAAGGATTTTATCCTTCTAGGCTTCGGCCGGGGGGTAATAGCTCTTACCTCCGTTCTCTACATACGGGTATTCACCAGCCTGTTAAGCCCCGCCGAAGTCGGGCGGATGAATATTATCCTTACCGTCTCCGGCTGGTTCGGGCTGGTCCTGCTGAATCCTGTGGGTATGTATATGAACCGCCGCCTGCTGGAGTGGGAGAAGGAGGACCGGCTGAGAAGCGGCCTTAACAGCTGGGCCGTTTATCTTCTGGGTGTTTCCGTGTTTAGCGTTATACTGCTGCCGGTATACCGGAATTTTCTGGGTATCGCGATACATCCTCTATGGCTTGCGGCGCTCGTGGCGGCCGGCATAGTCATCACCATGGGCAACATTTCATACGCCGGTTTTCTTAACCTGATGGGGCATCGTTTTTATTTTATCGCCGGGTCCGTGCTGACCCTGTGGTCAGGACTTGCCTTGTCCGCGCTGCTGGTTAAAAACTTTACGGCCTCGGCCGAATTCTGGTTAAGCGGGCAGTTGCTGGGCCAGGCCCTGGCTTTTGTCCTGATCTTGTGGTTTTTTTATAAAGCGTTGCCGGCCGTGCCGGACCGTGCCGGGCCGCTTCCTTTTTTCAGCGCGGCGGCGCCTGTCTGGAACTTTTCATGGCCGCTGTCCGTCAGCGTGTTCCTGTATTGGATCCACACCCAGGGTTACAGGTTCCTGTTCCAGCGCGCCGCCGGTTCCGAGGCCCTGGGCATATTTGTGGTGGGGTTTGCGATAGGCAGCAGCCTGATGCTCGCCTTTGAAAGCCTTTTCAACCAGTTCTATCAGCCGATATATTATTCTAAAATTTCCCACAGCTCCGATGAGGAAAAAACCGCCGCCTGGAACAGATACGCCTCGGCGTTTATCCCGATGGTTATAGTCACCGCCGTATTCGTGGCTGCCAACGGCGGGGCCATAGCCCGGATCGTCGCTTCGGAAAAATTCCGGCGCGGTGGGGATATAATTATCTGGGGCGCAGCGGCGGAAGGCTTGCGCATGATAATCTCCATGATCTCGCTGGTTTCCCATTCCAAGTTGAAAATGTCGCCTATAATATTGCCGGGAGTCGCGGGGACGCTCACTTTGCTTTGCGGTTTGTCAGTCCTTATGCCCTTAAATCCTTTTATCGGGGCAGGGAGCTCTATCGTTTTCGGCTGGATAGTGTCAGGAATCCTTTTGTATTTCAGTATGCGCAAACTTCTGCCCGTGGAATTGCCCTGGGGGGGGATCGCGCACGCGGCGCTGTTGTCGGTCCCGCTAGCGGCGTTGCGTTTTTCAGCGGGGTGGGGCGGCGGGCCTGGAACGGTTATGGGCCGGTCCCTGGTGTTCCTGGCGTTTTCCACGGCGTTTTTGTTCCTTGCTTATGCCGTGCTATTGCATAAGTGGCTGCCGCAACAGTTTAAAGCCGAGTTGTATGCAAAGATCAACCGGTTCCATTTTTAGGTGAATTATGCACGGAAAACTGGCTATTTGGGTAGAACCGCCGTACCGGCAAGACGAGCTGTTCAATAGCGGCAGTCCCGTTAACAGGGATGATTGCCTTTCCGCTTTCAGGCTGCTCAAGGAATCGCTGTCGCATTCGGGCTGGATCTGCCATACGCAGGATATCTTCCTCGCCTCGCGTGAGATCCCGGATACGGTTCTGTTCCTGGAGATCCCCCGTGTCCCGCTTGCCGGAATCATGGGCGCCTGGCTGGGGAAAACAAGGAATATCGCGCTTTTATCGGAATGCGAGGTGATCCGTCCGGAAAACTGGAAGACGGCCGGGCAGGGTCAGTTCGACGCGATCTTTACCTGGGATACCCGTCTGGTGGATAACAAACGCTGCTTTGAGATGCATTTCGCCAACGCTTTCCCTAAGGAATCCCTTGTGCAGCCGGAAGAAAAAAAAGCTTTTTGCCTGATGATAGCGGCGCATAAAAAACGCTCCCACCCTTTGGAACTGTACTCGGAGCGGGAAAGAGCGGTACGGTGGTTTGAAAAAAATCATCCCGAAGAGTTCGATCTCTACGGAGTAGGGTGGGATAGCTTCGTTTTTGACGGCCCGCGGCTGATCAGGGGCTTGAACCGGATAAAACCGCTGACCGGGCTGCTGCGCCCAAGGTTCCCGTCCTACAAAGGCAAGATCGGAGAAAAACGGGAAATAATGCGCGCTTATAAGTTTTCCATCTGTTATGAAAACGCCCGCGAGATCCCGGGCTATATAACCGAAAAAATTTTTGATTCTTTTTTTGCCGGCTGCGTTCCTGTCTACTGGGGCGCGCCTGACATCTCGCGGTATGTCCCGGAAGATTGTTTTATAGATAAAAGAAAATTCGCGACTTATGAACAGCTTTACGATTTTATGAAAAATATGAGCGAAAAAGATTACCAGCTTAAGCTCCAGGCCATAAAAAAATTTCTTGCGAGTCCCGCGGCTTATCCTTTCAGCGATGTCTGCTTTGCGGAGACTGTTTCACGTGTGATAACCAATGCGTAAAGTTATTTTATTCAGCGCGGCCCTTCAGCCCGATGTCCAGGCCCCGTCAAAGGACAATTCTTACGGCCTGGGGCTTGGGTATCTTCACGCCGTTATTGAGAAGGCCGGCTATGAGATCCTTACCAAAAACTTCAACAACAGCGATCTGGCCGCTTCCGAAGCCGAAATGGCCGCCGATCTGGCGCGCTTTTGCCCCGATTTCCTTCTTATTCAGATCTTCACCATGAACAGGGTCGCAAGCTACAGACTTATCAGGATGGCGCGGGAGATCCTGCCCGGGGTCAAGATAATTATCGGCGGCGTCCACGCTTCCATTTTCTACGACCAGTTGCTGAAGAATTTTGAAGTCGACTGCGCCGTTATAGGCGAGGGAGAGGCGACGGTCGTAGAATTGCTCGACGCGCTTTCCTCCGGCGGATCGGCCGCCGGTATCGCGGGCGCGGCGTACCGGGAAGGGGGGAAGGTGATAAAGAACCCGGACAGGCCTCTTATCGAAGACCTGGACTCCATTCCGTTCCCCAGGCACGAGTTGTTCATAAAGCCGGACCGCGAAATGGCCTGCATCCTTACTTCCAGGGGATGTCCCTATAAATGCAGTTTTTGCTGCCTTCACACGATTTCCCGCCGCAAATTCCGCAAACGGTCCGTCGGCAATGTGGCGGATGAAATCGAATACATACTGGGAACTTTTAAAAATATAAAATCCATCCAGCTTGCCGACGATACTTTTACCCTGGATCAGCCGCGGGCCATAGCGTTCTGCAGGGAAATAATCAAACGGAACATTAAAGTTAAATTCCTGTGTTCGGCGCGGATAAAACCAGCCAGCGTCGAACTCTTCGAACTTATGGCGCGGGCCGGCTTTACCCATATAGGGTTCGGGCTGGAAACCGGCAGCGCCAGGCTGCTCAGTTCGATACATAAAAATATAACCAAAGCCGATGTCGTAAGAACTTTTGAGATGCTCAAAGGCATAAAAATAAATGCCGTGACCTACCTGATGGTCGGTTTCCCAGGTGAAACAAACGAAACAGTCGCCGAGACCATTAGTCTGGTGAAAACCCTGCAAAAAATAAAATATTTCGAATTCGTAGGCGTGGCCCGTCTGTGGGTTTATCCGAACACGGAGGTATATGATATTATGAAAGCTGGTGGGCGCATAGACGACGCTTTCTGGCTTACCGATCGGAATGTCCCGTTCTTTACGCTTGAACACAGTGAGGAAGGCCTGGACATGATGGTAGCCAGAATAACCCTCGCCTGCACGCCGTGGCGGCAGGCGGGCAGGCGGATGTTCAACCATATTCTGCACCCGGTGGCTGCCGTGAAAAAAAATATGGGCAGGCTGCGCCGGCTTAAAAAAATGCTATTCAAACGCTAATGACCGAAAACTCTCCACTTGTATGCGTCTGCGTGCCGGCTTATAATTCGGAGGCTACCATAGCGGAGTCCCTTAGCTCTATCCTTGATCAGACTTATGCCAATCTCATAGTAATGATGGTCGATAACGCCTCCACGGATGCCACTGTCAAAATAGCGGAGAAAATTGCTGAAAAAGATCGTAGGCTTCGGATTATAAGAAATCCGGTCAATTTAGGGGGTGAAGGTAATTTTACATGCTGCATAAACCTGGCCGGGGGGGAATACACGGCGATTTACCACGCGGATGACGTTTACGATCCTGAGATCATAGAGCGGGAAGTCAGGTTCCTGGAGGAACATAAAGAAGCCGGAGCTGTTTTCTGTGCAGCGCGTGATATCGATGAAACCGGGCGTGTTATAGCTGCGAGGAAGCTCCCGTCCGAAGGCGGTATCGCCAAAGGCGGCGTATTTGATTTTCAGCAGGTATTCAGGACGGCGCTTAAAATGGGCAACTTTATGGTCTTCCCCAGCGCTATGGTCCGGACCCGCGTTTATAAGGATGAAATAAAAGCCTGGGATCCCGAACACTTTTCCACCTCCGCCGATCTGGATGTCTGGCTGCGGATAGCCGAGCGGCACCCGCTGGGTTTTATAAATATCCCGCTTATGAAGTATCGCGTAAGCGCGAGTAGTTATAGTTACAATTTCGCAAGGCTTAAAACCACAAGACATGCCATCTTTCTTGTGCTGGATTTTTATTTAAAAAAGTACTCCGGTTCATTCATCGGTCAAAGCGAGATGACCGATTACCGCCTGCTTCTGCTTAAGGACGATATCAACATCGCTATAAACCTGCTTATCAAAGGTGAAAGGGCCTGTGCCCGGCGTTTGCTCGCTCCGGCGCTCAAGCCTGAAAATATTAGAAATTCGTTAAGGAGCCGGGGACAAACCAGGATTTTGGCCATCGGGCTGGCCGCGTGGGTTCTTTCTCTCGTTCCTCTTGGGGCACAGGGGAGGAATTTTTTGGCCAGGGTAAGACATAATGGATAGCATGGAAACAAAAAATAAGATCCGGGTGTTGCAGATACTCGGCGCGCCTACCGGAGGCATCCGGAAGCATGTTCATTCCCTGTTATTCGGCCTGGACTCCGGCGTTTTTGAGCAGAGTTACACTTTTTCCAACAACCTGCTGGATGAAGGGTTTAAAAAGGATTATCCCCGGCTAGCGGAGTTATTGCGGGGCCGGCTGCTTGAGCAGGATATACGCAAACGGCCGGCGCCGGGGGACCTGCGTAATTTATTGCGGCTTGTTAAATTCGTCAGGGATAACAAGATCCAGATCGTCCACGGCCATGGGGCTAAAGGCGGCGCTTACGCCCGTCTTCTTAAGCTGTTTTGTAATGTTAAAACGGTTTATACGCCGCATGGAGGGTCCGTCCACAAGATGTTCTCCAGACCCGAAGAATTCGTGTATACGGCGGCGGAAAAATTTCTCTTCCGGCTTACGGATTATTTTATTTTTGAATCTAATTACTCGGCCGAGGCCTATTTCAGCAAGGTGGGTAGGAAATCCGAAAACTGGATCGTCAATTATAACGGCATTTCGGAGCCGGATCTGCCGGCTCTCTCAGCAGAAGCGCGGAATCTGGGATACGCTCCGGCTCCCGAAAGTGAGATAACTGAGATCGGCGTGTTCGGAGTGCTCAGAAGGCAGAAGGGCCAACTGTACGCCCTTAAAGCCGCAGCCGAACTTAAAAAAGGTGGCGCGCGGCTCCGCCTGCATTTTTTCGGCAACGGCCCGGACCTGGGCGCTTTAGGGAGCGCGGCCTCGGAACTCGGCATCATGGAGATAGTCGTATTTCACGGTGAGGTTGCGGATCCGGCGCCGCATATGTGCGCGATGGATATTATCCTGATCCCGTCCCTTTTTGAGTCGTTCGGCTATGTCGCTGTCGAGGCTTTTTCCCTGGAAAAACCGGTCGTGGCCGCCGCCACGGGAGGCCTCCGCGAAATCGTAACCGACGGGTTTACGGGACTGTTGGTCAAGGCCGGGAGTTATCCGGAAATGGCGGTGGCGATAAAAAAGCTGATTGACTCCCCGGCTGCCGCGCGCAAACTGGCCGGCGCCGGAGCTTCGCTCTTCCTTGAGAAATTTTCCGAGAAAAAAATGGTCGCCGGTGTGAGCGGATGCTACCGGAAGCTTTTGGGCAAAAAGGTCGCCGTCGTTTGCGACTGGCTGGTGACCTACGCCGGCGCCGAAAGGGTTCTGGAACAGGTGCTTGAGGTTCTCCCCGAGGCTGACCTGTTCAGTCTTATTGATTTCCTGCCCCGAGGGAAAAGGGGTTTCATTAAGAATAAAAAAGTTAAAACCTCTTTTTTGCAGTATTTTCCGTTTATCCGCAACGAATACCGCAGTTTCCTGCCTTTGATGTCTTACGCCGTAGAGCGGCTGGATGTCGGCGGGTACGACCTGGTAGTTTCCATTTCCCACGCGGTCGCCAAGGGCGTTAAAACCCGCCCCGGACAAAAACATATCTGTATCTGCTGCTCTCCCATGCGGTACGCCTGGGACCTGCGCGGCCAATATCTGGAAGAATCCGGCCTGAATACCGGCGTCAAGGGGTGGCTTGTCAACCGGCTGCTTGACCGTGTGAAGGCCTGGGATCTGAAAGTGACGCCGCGGGTGACCGATTTTATTGCGATCTCCGAATACATAGGCAAAAGGATAGAACATAATTACGGACGGGATTTTTCCGTGATATATCCGCCCGTTTATGTGGACAAATTCGTGCCGGGCGGCCAAAAAGAGGATTTTTACCTTACCGCGTCAAGGATGGTGCCTTATAAGCGGATACCTTTAATTGTCGAAGCTTTCGCCGCTATGCCGGATAAGAAGCTTGTGGTTATAGGCGACGGTCCTGAATTCGACAAAGTTAGGACCAAGTCCGCTGGGAACATCGAAATACTCGGGTATCAGCCCGATGAGGTCCTGCGGGATTATATGCAAAGGGCGAAGGCCTTTGTTTTCGCGGCCGAGGAAGATTTTGGGATCGCGCCTTTGGAGGCGCAGGCTTGCGGCACCCCCGTTATCGCCTATGGTCACGGCGCGGTGCGCGAAACCGTGGTGGAGGAGAAGACGGGCTTGTTCTTTGACGAGCAGTCCGTTCAAAGCATTGTAGACGCCGTGCGCCGTTTCGAGTCGGCAGAAGAAAGTTTCCTGCCGTCCGAGATCCGGAAAAACGCCGAATTGTTCTCCACCGAAAGATTTAAAAAAGAGTTCGCGGATTTTGTGGCAAAGATTCGCGGCCTTCCGAGCCGATATTTGTAACCCGGCTTTCTTAGCCTTCAAATTTGATTACCCGCTTATATACTGCTAAAATAAAAGTGGAATCCAGGTAAATAGGCTGTGGGCTTAGACCGCAGGCAAGATGCCGAACACAAACCTCCGGCCTAAAGTCTATATTTGTTTTCCGTACCATCATGCGCTATTTTATCGACTTGACAACTGTTTTGACCCAGAAAGAGCTGAAAGTCCGGTATAAAAACAGTTTTCTCGGCTATCTCTGGTCCATCGCGCACCCGCTCGCCTTTGCTTTTGTGTTTTTCATGGCTTTTAAGGTCATAATGCGGGTGCAGATGGAGGGGTATGTCCTGTTCCTGATAGCCGGACTTTTTCCGTGGCAGTGGTTCTCAAATTCAGTCAACATGTCACCGAACATTTTCCTGAGCAATTCCTCTATAATAAAAAAAGTGAATTTCCAGCGAAGCGCCATAGTGCTGGCTTCCGTTCTGAACGAAACCATACATTTCGCCGTTTCCATCCCCGTGATAGCGTTTTTTGTGTTCGTGTATCACAGGACCGCCCATTTTTCCTGGCTTTATGGGATACCGCTTCTCCTGATCATACAGCTCGTATTTACATACGGCATCTCGCTGGCGATCTCTTCGCTGAATATTTTTTTCCGCGATCTGGAACGCATCGCCGGCATCTGCGTGGCGCTTCTTTTTTATTTTACCCCGGTGATCTATAACGAGTCCATGGTTCCGGAAAAGTATAGGGGCCTTATCAATTTTAATCCCATGTCGCCGCTCATGGTAAGCTGGCGCGACCTTTTTCTGGACGGCAGGCTGGACCCTCCTCTGCTGCTGATAAGTTCTATTTACGCCGCTTTGGCTTTACTCGCGGGCTTTTTGATATACAGGAAACTGGTCTGGAAGTTCGCGGAGGTGCTGTGACAGCGCCTCCGATAGTGTTCGACAAGGTTTGTAAGAACTATCCCCTCTATCATCATTTCACGGGCGGGATAAAAAATTTTATCATTAACATGCCGGCCGCGTTAAAAGCGCTCAGGAAAACCCGGTTTGAGGCGCTTCAAGATCTTTCCTTTGAGGTCCGGGCCGGGGAGACTCTGGGCATTATCGGCGGCAATGGCGCCGGAAAAAGCACCATACTGGGGCTTGTGGCCGGAGTGCTGAAAGCGAGCTGTGGGGTGATAAGTGTAACGGGAAGAGTTTCCCCTTTGCTGGAATTAGGCGCCGGTTTTCACCGCGATCTGACCGGCCGCGAAAATATAATCCTGAACGGGATCCTGCTGGGTTTGACCCGAACGGAGGTCATGGCGAAGATAAACGCCATAATCGAATTTTCCGAACTGGGCGAATTCATCGACCAGCCCGTACGGATCTATTCCAACGGCATGCTGGCCAGGCTGGGCTTTTCCGTGGTGGCCCAGCTGGAGCCGGAGATCCTTGTTATCGACGAGGTGCTGGCGGTCGGGGACGAGGAGTTCCAGAAAAAGTGCATTAACAAAATGAAGGAATTTAAAAAAAAGGGCGTTACCATGTTGTTTGTCAGTCATTCAATGTCCAGCGTGGAAATGATCTGCGACCGCGTCCTGTGGATAGAGAACAAAACCATAAGAATGAGCGGCGTTCCGCGCGAAGTCGTGCTGAAGTACGCCGGATCCGCGCCGCTTATATGATATTTAGCAACTACGGGAGGGAAAACTTTAAATGCGTATTTCAATAGTCGTGCCGGTTTACCGCGAGGAGAAGAATCTGCCCAGGTTCTATGAAAGATTGGAGGCCGTCACTTCCGGGATTAAAGCGCAGTGGGAATATGTGTTCGTCAACGACGGCAGCCCCGACAATTCCATCGGCGTCCTTAAGGCTCTGGCCGCCCGCGATCCGCGCGTGAAGGTGCTGGATTTTTCAAAGAATTTCGGCAAGGAGATAGCCCTGACCGCCGGTGTGCATTCCTGCGCAGGGGACGCGGTGATCTGCATGGACGCGGACCTGCAGCACCCGCCTGAGCTTATCCCCAAGCTGGTGGACGCCTGGACCGCGGGAGCGGAGGTTGTTACTACTGTCCGCCTGAGCGTGGGTGGACATTCCTCGGCGCGCCGCCTGTTTTCCTGGCTGTATTACAAGATCATGGGGTGGATGTCGGGCCTCGACATGGTAGCCCATACCACTGATTTCCGCCTTTTCGATAAAAAAGTTATGGATGTTTTTAACCGTATGACCGAACGGCAGCGCATGTTCCGCGGCATAATCGACTGGATGGGCTTTAAGACGGAATATGTGGAGTTTCACGCCGACAGCCGGGAGTCGGGCGTGGCGGCTTATTCCTACGGCAAACTCTGGGACCTGGCTTTATCCAGCATAACCTCTTTCTCTCTGGTCCCTTTGAAGATGACCAGTTACCTCGGCGTGGCGATAACCGCGATATCCAGCATCCTTTTTGCCTGGATGATGCTGGCCAAAGTCGGTCTCGTTCCGGGAGTTTTTACCCCGCTGGCTATGGTGGTGGTGGCTAATACCATCTTGATCGGCGTGGTGCTAATGTCACTGGGCGTGATAGCTCTATATATCGGCACCATCCATACGGAAGTCACCAACCGCCCGCTGTATATAGTGCGGGAACGCGTTAATATGACCGCGCCGACCCGTGAGAACAGCCGGCGTGCAAGCGATTTCCCAAACTCCCTGGTCCGGTAGCCTGGGAAGAGGCAGTGGCGGTCTATATTTATCCGATGCTTAAAAAAACCCGCGCTTTACTTTCGGACACCCTTATCAGGTCCAGCGGACTTATGTTCACCGCCTTTATGATTTCCAGTGTTTTCAACTATCTTTTCCAGGTAATTATGGGCAGGCTGCTGGGACCCGGCCAGTACGGATTCCTGAACGCTCTTCTTGCCCTGATGGCGGTGCTGGGTATACCCATAGCGACTTTGTTGATGGTGGTTTCAAGAAAAACGGCCGAGTACAAAGCCAGAAGCGATTACAATGGCATACACGGCCTTTTTTCCCAGGTGAATAGAACTGTCTTGTCTGCGGGCGGTTTAGGACTTGTGCTTTTTATGTTGTGCTCCGCTTATATCAGCGCCTATCTTCATGCTCCTTCCGCCCTGCCGGTGATATTTATCGGTTTGGCGGCTTTTGCCTCGCTGGCCGGGCCTATCAACACAGCCTTACTGCAGGGCCTGCAGGATTATAAATGGCTGGGGATAAGCATGGGGTTTGGCGGCCCGGTCAGATTGTTTTTTTGCGCGGCGCTGGTCCTGGCCGGCTTTGGCGTGAACGGGGCGGCGGGTGGTTTGGTTGTGACGGCCGTTTTTATGTGGGCACTGACTTATTTCCCGCTTAAAAAGTATCTTTTGATGGGCGGCGCCCCTCACAGGGCTGGGCATCTGCCGTTTGGGCAGATCATGCCCGTTTTTCTGGCAAATCTAGCTTTTACCGTTATGACCCAGGCCGACATGGTGCTTGTAAACAGATATTTCCCGGCTCATCAGGCGGGAGTGTACGCTTCAGCCGCGATCCTGGGCCGGGCGGTGATGTATATACCCGGATCCATAGTCCTGGCTATGTTCCCGATGGTCAGTGAGAACAATGCCCTTAATAAGTCCAGCGGCCACCTGCTTTTAAGAGCGATGCTTGCCACCCTGGGTTGTTCCGGCACCGGCGCGCTTCTTTTTTATTTCCTGCCGGAATGGATCATACATTCTTTTTTCGGAGCCCGGTACATAGAAGCCGCGCCTTTGTTGAAGTATTTCGGCCTGGCTATGCTGCCCATGGCGTTCCTTATGGTCCTTATGAATTATCTGGTCGCCAAAGAAAAAACGCTTTTCGCATACATCATGGCGGCGGGCGCGGCGCTTGAAATAGCGGCCATGTATTTGTATCACGGGGTCCCTCTGGATATTGTCAAGGCTATGTCGGCTGGCGGGACTCTGGCTTTGCTGGCGGGCATAGCGGCGCAGTGGGCATTGCCTGCCCGCGCCGTGCGGGCAAGGGCAGGGGCATAAGATTTAGGTGTTCACACTGTAAAGGAGAAATCATGAGCAGACTAAAAATACTTGTTACGGGCGGAGCGGGCTTTATCGGCTCTCATTTGTGCCGTAAGCTTCTATCCGAAGGTCATGATGTCCTGTGCGCCGACAGTTTATTTACCGGAAATAAAGATAACATTTCCGACCTTATGGACAACAAAAGATTCGAATTCCTGCGGCACGATATTACTTCCCCGCTTTGCGTAGAGGTGGACCAGATCTATAACCTGGCTTGTCCGGCTTCCCCTGTCCATTACCAGTTCAATCCGGTGCATACCACCAAAACCTCGGTCAACGGCGCCATCAACATGTTGGGTCTGGCCAGGCGCACCAAAGCCCGTATCCTCCAGGCCTCTACCAGCGAAGTCTATGGCGACCCGGATATCCATCCCCAGACGGAATCCTACTGGGGTCGGGTAAACACCATAGGCCCGCGGGCTTGTTACGATGAGGGGAAACGCTGCGCTGAAACGCTGTTCTTCGATTATTATCGCCAGCACAAGCTGCAGATAAGGGTGATAAGGATCTTCAACACCTATGGCCCGAACATGCACCCCAACGATGGACGGGTAGTGTCCAACTTTATCGTGCAGGCTCTTCAGAACAAGGATATTACTATATACGGCGACGGTTCCCAGACGCGCAGTTTTCAGTATGTGGACGACTTGATAGCCGGTATGACGGCCATGATGAACAACACCTCCGGCTTTACCGGCCCTGTGAATATAGGCAACCCCGACGAATTCACCATAAAAGAACTGGCGGAAAAAGTCCTTAAACTTATTCCCGAAAGCAAAAGTAAACTGGTGTATAAACCCTTGCCGCAGGATGACCCCAGGCAAAGGCAGCCGGACATCCGGCTGGCGAAAGAGAAACTGGGCTGGGAGCCCAGGATCAAGCTTAACGAAGGCCTTGTCAAGACCGTTTCATATTTCAAAGAAACATTGGCTGCGGAGAAAAAATGAAAATCTCCATCTCGTACCCGCCGCTTGAGTCAGAAAAAGGTATCCCGCTTCTGGGCCAGAATCGGCAGTTCCAGTGGTTCAGCGAACCCACCTATATCTATCCCATGGTTCCGGCTTATGCCGCCACCCTGCTGAAAGAAAAAGGGCACGCCGTTGTATGGGATGACGCCATTGCGGAGGGGCTTTCTTACGCCGCCTGGATAGAGCGTCTTAAGTGCGAAATGCCGGATGTTATAGCGTTTGAAACCAAAACTCCAGTAGTGAAGCGGCATTGGGCGATCATCAAAGAGGTCAAGTCCCTTGCAACCGGGAATTGGCGACCCAAAATAGTCCTGATGGGCGATCATGTTACGGCCATGCCGGAAGAATCAATGCTTAACTGCCCGGTCGACTATGTGTTGACCGGCGGGGATTATGATTTTCTGCTCGCCGGTCTGTGCGGCTGGTTATCCGGCGGCGTTCCGGCGCTTCCTCACGGGGTCTGGCATAGGGAGAAGGAAAAAATCGTAAACAGCGGGCCTTGCGAATTGAATAACGATCTCGACTCGCTTCCCGCGATAGACCGCGACCTTACAAAATGGCGGCTCTACAGCGAGAAGAACGGCAATTACAAATATCTTCCCGGCACTTACACTATGGCCGCGCGTGATTGCTGGTGGGGAAAATGTTCCTTTTGTTCCTGGACCACGCTTTTCCCCGGCAAGAAATACCGCTCCCGGTCCCCGGAGAAAATGCTGGACGAGGTGGGAAACCTTATTGAAAATTACGGTGTGAAGGAAATAATGGACGACAGCGGCTCCTTCCCCGCCGGACAATGGCTGAAATCATTCTGCGAAGGCATGATCGCCCGCGGTTATAACAAACGGGTCAGAATGGACTGCAATATGCGCTTTGGCGCCCTTGGGCAGGAAGACTATGACCTTATGGCCGGAGCGGGTTTCCGGTTCGTGCTTTTCGGTCTGGAATCGGCCAACCAGGGCACGCTGGACAGAATAGACAAGAATCTTAAGGTTGAGCAGATAGCCGAAGGCGCCAGGATGGCTAAGAAGGCCGGGCTTTCTCCGCATATCACTGTTATGATGGGCTATCCCTGGGAAAACAGGGAAGATGCCGCGAAGACGGTGGAATTCGCCAAAGATCTGTTCAAGCGCGGGTTCGTGGATACACTCCAGGCGACCATAGTGATCCCATATCCCGGAACTCCCCTTTTTAAGGAGTGTAAAGAAAATGGCTGGCTTCTTACCGAAGATTGGGACAGATACGACATGCGCGAAGCTGTAATGGCCTCCCCGATCACGGAACAGGACACAAAAAACCTGACCCGCGCTCTATACAAGTCTTTCGCCACGCCCGGCTACATGTTTCGCAAAATCGCATCCGTAAGAAGTCCGGCTGATGTGAAGTTCCTATTGCGGGCCGGAAAAAAACTTCTGGGGCACCTCACAGATTTTAAACGATAAGAGGTCAAATGGTTATCGCTATGCCTAAGATGTCTTTTCCGGTTTCAGGCAGGATTTATTGTTATGCCGCCTAACATGCCGCAGATGCCTAAATTCACGCTGATCATTCCTGTGAAGGAGATCAACGTGTATGTGCTGGAAACAGTGTCATATATTCTTAAGCTTAATCAAACCGCCTGGGAACTGTTGATTATTCCGAACGAATCCTCCGTGACGGAATGGCGGGATGAACGGATCCGCGTTATTCCATCCGGCAGAGTAGGTCCCGGTCTTAAGCGGGACCTGGGTGCTGAAAAAGCGAAGGGGGAAATACTTGTTTTCCTGGATGATGATTCTTATCCGCGCAAGGATCTGTTGGATGTGGCGTTGAAATATTTTGCGAATGACAAAATCGCGGCTATAGGAGGCCCGGCCATAACCCCGGCGCAGGACCCATTCTGGGCCAGGGTTTCCGGTGCGGTATTCCTCAGCCGCTTTGCCGGTGGCTCGCCTGAACGCTATGTTCCGTTCGGCCCCAGTCGCGAAGTAGACGACTGGCCTTCGGTTAATCTGATGATGCGACGGGCTGATTTTATGTCGGTGGGTGGATTTAGTGTCCCATACTGGCCCGGCGAAGACACCAAACTTTGCCTTGATATCGTAAAAACAGGCAGAAAAATAATTTATGCTCCGGACCTTATAGTTTGGCACCACAGACGTCCCGGGCTGGCGGCGCACCTTAAACAGTTGGGCGCTTATGGCCTGCATCGTGGCTACTTTGCCAGGATATACCCTGAAACCTCTTTTAAATTGCAATATTTTATCCCTTCGGCCTTTCTATTGTTTGTTGTTTTGTCGGTATTCCTGCCATTAATGCCGTCGATCGCCGAAAACTTATTTTTTGCCGGTTGGATTTTGTACGGTGCGGCACTTTTGCTTGCCTTAAGGGATTTCCTTAAATATGAGCGATTGTCGGTTTCATTATGTTCGATGCTCTATATGTTCTTAACGCATCTGGTTTATGGCGCCAGGTTTATACAAGGTTTTGCCCTGACAAAAAACCTGGTCAGCAAACTTCGTTGAATTTTAAACCCGGCCGGAATAGCCCTTTCCCTGCCTACGGGATACTTGCTAAAATATTAAAAATATGAGAAAAGCTTTTATCACCGGTGTGACCGGACAAGACGGAGCCTACCTCGCCAAGCTACTTTTGGAGAAGGGGTATGCAGTCTATGGTTTGGTCACAAAAGAGCCGAAGCCGGATTTTGAAAATACTGATTATCTGGGCATCACAAAAGAACTTGAGTATGTGACCGGTGACATGACGGATAAAGCCTCTCTCACAAATGCGGTCAGGCTTGTGAAACCGGACGAGGTGTATAATTTGGCGGCGGTATCGTTTATCGGTAAACCATGGGAAGATCCGGAGCTTGTCACAAAGGTTAATGCGTTAGGGGTTTTATATTTGCTTGAGGCTATAAAGCAGTTTTCGCCAGGGTCCAGGTTTTGCCAGGCTTCTTCCCGCGAAATGTTCGGCGGTAATAACGATGGGGGGCTGCAAAGTGAAACAACATCTTTTAATCCAGGCATTCCGTACGCCGCAGCCAAAGTGTATGCCCATTGGATGACCGTTAATTTCAGAAAAAGTCAGGGCCTTTTTTCAAGCAGCGCTATACTATTTAACCACGAAAGCCCTATTAGGGGAATGAGTTTTGTTACCCGCAAGATCTCAAACGGTGTGGCTAAAATAAAATACGGACTTGCCCGCGAAATAATGCTTGGGGATTTGGATAATCAGCGGGATTGGGGCTTCGCCGGCGATTTCGTTAAAGCCATGTGGCTTATGCTCCAGCAGAAAAAGCCTGCTGATTTTGTTATAGCCACCGGAGAAACTCATTCCGTGCGTGATTTTATAAATATAGCCTTCAGACACATTGGTGTGGCCGATTGGGAAGAATATGTGAAAGTTGACCCCGAGTTTGTTCGCCCGGTGGAATCCGAAATTTTGAAAGGTGATCCAGCACTGGCTAATAACATGCTTGGCTGGCGACCTGAGCTTGAATTTGAGAAATTGGTTGTAATGATGGTTGACTCCGACATCGAACGAGTATCCAAGGCCAAGATTAATAATAACTGAAGGCGTCCATGGGAATAGGAGCTGCCGGTCAGCCATGAACAATTTTAAAACGCTGGAGAAACCACATAAAACGGACCTTATCAGAAGAACCTGACTCGGTATAGGAGTATCGAAACGCTGTATCCTGCGGGGAACCGGCTCCGGGCCGGAGAACATATGCAAAGTATGAGTGTGATAATCGTCGCCAAGAATGCGGAAAAGACTCTGCCATTATGTCTGAACCGCCTCGCTGTCCAAGACTATGACTTATCCAAAGTCGAAGTGTTAGTCGTTGATGGAGGCTCTACGGATAAAACACGGGAGATCGCGACGGCTAACGGAGCGGAGGTTGTTAACGGCGGGTTCCCCGATAATCAGGAGCCGCGGCGATATGTCGGCCTGCTGCGGTCCAGGAATGAAATCGTGCTATATCTTGATTCGGACAATCTTATGCCGAATCAACACTGGCTGAAGGACATGACGAGGCCATTTGATGATGCGTCTATAATGGCTTCGTTTACGCAGTGGTATGGTATTGAAAATATGATGTCTCTGACAAATAGGTATTACTCAATGATCGGCGGCAATGATCCGGTGGTTTATTATCTAGGCAAGAATGACCGCGCCCCATACATGAAGAACTCTCTCCCCAGGGGAGCTGAACTTGTAGCAGACCGTGGGCGATATCTTAAGGTTAGATTCGATTATAAAAAATTGCCGGTAATCGGATGTAACGGTTTTCTGGTAAGAAGAGATTTCTTGAATTTATTGAAACTGAAAAGTCCGGAGCAATTTTTTCACATTGATATTCATGTGGACTTGTTGCGGCAGTATCCTGACGCCTGTTATGGTATTGTAAAGAATGACATTCTGCATATAGCGGAACATAATCTCTGGGCGGGTGTCATAAAGAGGTTAAGCTATAAACAAATGCATCATGACAAGTTCAACAAAATGCGGAGGTATAAAGTTTTTGATGCGGGTTCAGTGCGCGATCGCGGTTTACTTTTGTGGACTATAGTATGCGCCGCGACATTTGTGGAGCCCGTATTCAGAAGCCTGCTTGGCTTTGCCAGGACTAAAAACGGGGCGTGGTTTTTACACCCAATCGCGTTGTTCCTGATGGTCGGGACATATGCTTTAAGTTTTATTCTCCCCGGTAACGGAAGTTTACCGGAAAGGGCCCACCGCGTATGAGGGAACAGCCTAAATTGCTCCTGACTGGCGCGACCGGTTTTTTGGGCTCGAACCTTCTCCGTAAATTGACAGCCGTCGGATATCATGTAGTATTGCTGGTCAGGTATACCTCAAATTTTTCCAAGATTTCCGATATGCTGGGTAAGGTCTCCTTGCTTTATTCCGAGAATGCTAATTATGAGAAATTTTTCTCCCAAAACAAGATAGACTGCGTCATCCATTGCGCGACTAATTATGGGCGCAAGGGCCAATTGCCGCTGGCCATCCTTGACACTAATCTTGTGCTCCCGCTTAAGCTTCTGCAGATCGGAGCTGAGAATGGGTTGAACTGTTTCATTAATACCGATACGGTCCTGGGGATGAATCTCAGCCATTATTCGTTGTCAAAGTCTCAATTTAAAGAGTGGTTGAAAGTATATTCGGACCGCTTGGTTTGCGTCAATCTTGCTTTGGAACATTTCTATGGTCCGGGCGACGATGAGTCAAAGTTTGTAACTTGGCTTATCCGGGCACTGCTGAAAAACAGCAGGAGTTTAAATCTGACCAGCGGCGACCAGAAAAGGGAATTTATTTACATAGATGATGTTGTCGACGCGTTTTTAAGGGTTATTAAATCTTCGGCTTTGCTGGAAAACGGATATTGTCCGTATGAAATCGGTGCGGATAAATCCATTAAAATCCGTGATTTCGTGACTCATGTGAAGAGTTTAATTAAAAATAATAATACCACGCTTAATTTCGGCGCTATCCCATATCGCAAGGGAGAGGTGTTGGAATCTGAAACCGATTTATCACGCATTAAAGAATTAGGCTGGAAAGCGCAGGTATCTTTGAGCGCAGGTTTGAAAAAGACCATAGCTTTTGAGCGGGCTATTCTGGACGCTTAAAAGATTCAAGCGGAATATTGTGGACGATATGAAAAAACCTGACAAAAATATTCTTATATTTGTAAACGCTTTCTGGATTTTCGGTGAAGGTATGAGCGGCGGCGATCAGATGCTGGTCCAGATATTCAAAAGGATCCGCAGCTCTTTTCGGAAGGTATATTGCTGCACGAATGACAGCGGGCGGGAAGCGGTAAGCAAAGAAATCCCGGGGATTGAGTTTCTTGTTTCGCCCAGATTCTACGATTTACTGGGGATTTATGGCGCTTATCTGTTCAGAACAATTCACGCAGCGGTTATATGTTTTAAGCCGGGGGTGGACGTTTTATATTCGAGTTCGGATTTTTTTCCGGATGTGGTTCCGGCATGCCTATACCGGATTACGCATCCGCGCGTTAAGTGGGTTCAATGCGTTTTTCATATATATCCCGATTGGCGGACAAGGCCCGGCAGTCGTGTCAGAAGCTTTATCGGCCAGAGCATGCAGAAGATGTCTTTGTGGTTTATCCGGCGTGCGGATCTCATAGTAAATATTAATTCACTGGTCAGGGATGAGTTGATTTCAAGAGGATTTGACGCTGAAAAGATTGTTATTAACACTCCGGGAATCGATCTTGCCTCGCATCAGGCGGAAACAGCTTCCGAGCCAGGATATGACGGGCTTTTTCTGGCAAGAATGAGCCCGACCAAGGGAATTCGGGAGCTTGTGGAAATCTGGAAGAATGTTATAAATAAGGCGCCGGGGGCAAAATTAGGGATTGTCGGGTGGGGGGATGCGGGCACGATCGGTTTATTGCGGCGTGAAATTAGTGAAAACGGGTTGGAAGATAATATAATTATTCTGGGATATGTTCCGGACCAGCGGGCGCGCGCTCTGATGCGCGGGGCAAAGGTTTTTTTGTTCCCAAGTCATGAAGAGGGTTTTGGTATTGCGGTCGCGGATGCCCTTGCCTGCGGGTTAAGAGTGGTCGCATGGGATTTGCCGGTCTACAATGAGGTGTTTGGCGGGCACATAACTGCGGTCAAAAGGTATGATTTAAAGCAGTTCGCTTCGGCGATTGTCGAAATCCTGGAAGAGCGGGGCTCCGCGCGCTCTCTCAAAAATATTTCAGACGGGAAGCAGTTTGTCGGCCGGTATTCGTGGGAAATGATCGCGGAAAAGCATAGGAAGATGCTCTGCGCAAATTGAAGATAGAGATATAGGACTCAAGATGAGTAACGCAAAAAAACAGTTTTCTCTCAGTATATGCATGCCGGTTTATAAAGGGTCACATTTGCTGCGCGGCGCACTGGAAAGCATTTATAGGCAGGGATTTGATTTTTATGAGATCATCATCGGAGATGATACTCCTCCGGATGCCGCCGAAGAGTTAAGCCGGACACGCGATATTGTCGCGTCATTCGGCGATAAACGCATTAAGTATTCGCAAAATGCTAGGAACCTGGGATATGCCCTTAACTTGCGCGATATCGTTTCTAGGGCTTCCGGTGATATCCTGTTCCTTATGGCTCAGGACGATTTCCTCGCCAAGGACGCCTTATCTAAAACTCATAATGCCTTTCTCCTGGACGACGATATCGGTGTCGTAACGCGGCCTTTTTATTGTTTTATGGATGATATGCTCAAACCCGTCCGCGCGATATTTCCGCACGATTCCCAAAAGGATTCCATTTTATCCCTAAAAGACGGAGAGGAAGTTTTTCGCGCCGTTTTCGGTTCTGTCGGCCAGCTTACGGGACTTGCGTACCGGAGAGAGTTCCTTGATGTCCGGTTTAATGAAGAGTGTTTTCCGGCGCATATCTACCCGTTCGCTGGGATATTCCGAAGCCATAAATGCGTTTTTCTCAAAGATTTTACGGTCGCGGTCGGGATTCGCGACAGTCAGACGAGATCCGTTTCCTCGATTTATTCCATTTCCCCGACCGATTCCTGGTTGCGGATGTATGATACGGTTTTTGCGGGAGACAAATTCAGGGAGCAGCGTTTGTGGGGGCGGCGCCATATGGCTACGCATTTCCTGGGCCTGGCCCAATTAAAAAATTATGCGGAACCCGGTGTTCTGGCGAGGGAGATTAGAATAATGGCAAAGGCCTACCGCCCTAACTTATTTAATCCGCTGTTTTATCTTTTCAGTCTGGGTGCGTTGCTTGTTCCCAGAAAAATCCTGGCTCCGGTAGTGGATTTGTATAAAGATTCGTTTAATTCCAGAAAAAAAGAATTGCGGAATATAAAATTCAACTATTAATATGAAAACATATGAAATGATTAAAACAATTTATCATAGCGCTTTCTTTTCTTTTTTTATCCCAACGTTCCTCACCGAATTCCGCCGGGAGGTTAATGGATCTGGAAGAGTCTTGGACCTCGGATGCGGGCCGTCCTCTCCGCTTCAGTATTGCGATGTGGGATTTAGCATAGGGGTGGAGGCTTTTGCCCCATATCTGGAAAAATCTAAAAAGCAGGGAATTCACTCGGAGTATATCGCTTCACGTATCGAGGATGTGGAATTCCCGCCCCGCAGTTTTGACATCGTCATTATGTCGGAGGTCCTGGAGCATCTGCCCGACGAACTTGGACTGCGTATGCTGAAGAAGGCTGAAGGGTGGGCCGTTAAAAAAGTTATTATTTCATCGCCCAATGGTTTTATTCCGCAGAAGGAGCTTGACGGCAATTCCCTGCAAAAACATCTGTCCGGCTGGAATTACGCCAGAATGAGGAAACTGGGTTTTAAATGTCGGGGGTTGGCGGGTCTGAAAGTCCTGCGTCAGGAAGTTGAAAGTGAAACTATGGGCGACGACTTGACTTCTTCAATGCGGTTTTGGCCTAAGTCATTCTGGTTTGTGATTGCTGCGCTGAGCCAGATGATCACCTATTATATGCCTTTTCTGGCGTTCGAGCTGTTTTGCGTAAAAAATCTTGCTGATGAATAATATTGAATGAAAGGATCGGTGTGTTATGGAGATATTTGATACAAATATCGAAGGAGCGTATATTATCAGGACTGCCGTTTTTAATGACGACAGAGGAGCTTTTCAAAAGATTTTTAATTATGATTTGTTCGATAAAAACAACATGAGCACGGATTTTAAGGAGTATTACTTCTCCAGATCGAATAAAAATGTTATCAGAGGACTGCATTTCCAGGTTCCGCCATACGATTACAATAAAATCGTATGTGTTAGTTACGGATGTATTCTGGATGTTTTACTGGACTTGCGCAAAATGTCTCCGACTTTCGGACGAATATTTTCAAAGCGCCTGGATTGTGAGTCCGGGGAATTTGTGTATATACCGAAAGGCGTAGCGCATGGATTCAAGTCGTTGGAAAACGGCACCATTGTTAATTATGCGCAAACTTCATGCTATTCAAAGGCGCATGATATGGGGGTGCTGTTCAACTCCATAAAATTCGACTGGGGCGACGGCAAACCTGTAGTTTCCGGTAGAGATATGGCATTCGCCTCTTTTGAGGAATTTACAAAAAGGAACCCCTTTTAATGAGTGAAAGATGGCTGATTACAGGCGCAACTGGATTTATCGGCTCTCATTTAGCGCGGGCCCTCCTGGCGGAGGGCGTTAAAGTTCATTTATTAATCCTGCCTGATACACGCCATTTGCTTGGAGACTTAGCGCCGCAATGTGCGGTCCATGAATATGATGGGAAGACGGAGTCCGTTATCGGATTGTTCGACAACATCAGGCCGTTAGGCGTGTTTCATCTTGCCTCCGTGTTCCTGGCTTCTCATGAAACGAAGGATATTGCAAATATGGTGGCAAGCAATATTCTGCTTGGAACCCAGTTATGCGAGGGTGCGGTGAAGTCCGGCACATCGTATTTTGTGAATACAGGTACGAATTGGCAGCATTATAATGACGCCGTGTATGACCCTGTGTGTTTATATGCGGCGACAAAACAGGCTTTTGAAGATATCCTGAAATTTTACCTAGGAACTTCCCCCATGCAGTCGGTCACATTGAAGCTTTTTGACACCTATGGAACAGGCGATCCGCGTAAAAAACTTATTAATATTCTGGCGGAAGCGGCTGTCACGCAAAAAACAATATCAATGTCGCCGGGAGAGCAATTGTTGGATATAGTACATATTAATGATGTAGTAGGCGCGTTTATCTCCACGCGAAAGTATTTGTTATCGGGGAATATCGGAAGTTACAACGAATACGGTGTGTCCATGGGAATGGGAAATCGTATTTCCCTGCGCGACTTGGTAAAGAGATTCGAAACAGTGATCGGTTGCGGGATGCCAGTGGAGTTCGGCGGACGTTCTTACAGACCCCGCGAGGTAATGTCCCCGTGGACTCAATTCAGCACGCCGCCGGGCTGGGCGGCGCGAGTGCCGCTGGATGAAGGGATTCGTGAAATGGTTAAAGAAGCCAGGGAAAAATATCAGTAAATCCAAGAATACCCTATAGCTGCACATCATGCGCTCTAACATTCAAGCTTATAATACGGAAAAAAAAGATGTAACAGTTTGTATACCTGTGTTTAATGGGGAGAAAACGATCTCTTCTGCTCTTGAGAGCGCTTTGAAAATCCATGCTTTGGACGTGGAAATACTGGTTTCCGACAATGCTTCCGAAGATGGCACGAGAAATGTAGTTTTAAAATATCAGGGGAAATATCCGGATCGGATAAGACTGATTTTAAACGAAAGAAACACAGGTTTTGCTGGAAACTATAAAAAATGTTTAAAAGAAGCGTCGGGGAAATATTTGTTTTTTATCGGTGCGGATGATTCTTTGAATCATGAGGGATTATCCGTCCTGATTAACAGATTGGAAAATCATCCTGATGAGGCAATCGTTACCAGCGATTTGAATGTGTTTTATATTAATCCTGATATGCCGACTAGGAAGCTTGTGCATTTCAGCGGCAAAGAGAAAATTTTTTCTGCGGGAGATGATGCCCTGTGTAACTGGCTGCTGAATTCGGCTCTCGGCAGCATAGGCGGGTATTTAATTAGAAAATCCGTGGTGTATGAATCTGTAGACTTAATCCCCGACGTTACAATCGTCCCTCAGCTATATCTTGGCGCATATATCGCCTGCAGGCACGGCGTATCGCATGTCCCGGTCGTGTCTTTCGCTCAAAGACTGTCAAGAGATGAGTCGCAACTCGCTAATAAACAGTACCTGTCCGCGGATATCATAAATGAAATACTGTTTTTGATCAATAGCTTATCCATGCTATATAAAAATGAATTGAAAAACGACAGACATGCGACGGAGGTTCTGAAAACGCAATATATTAACGGATTGATAGACAATATACTTCCGTATAGGTGTTTCGCCCCATTCGGTGTTTTCGTCAAAGTGATTTCCATTATAGTCGGCAACAACAGGAGCGCCGTTATTAATCCGAAATTCATGATTTATCTGGCCGCCAGCATATCGCTCCCCAAATTAATTATTAAGAAAATTCTATTTTTGTATCGCAGTATGCAGGTGTGATACCTGGATAATGATGGGATGATATGATTAAAAGAATTAAATCATGCTTCGGAATATTCGCGATAACCGCATTCCTGTGCACTGCGCTTTTATTGTTTAAGGGCGCTATTTTTTCCCCTGGGTTGATTTCAGGCGGCGACTGGGGTTTTCCTTTAACACTGGCGCAGATCAGAAAACTGGCTGAGATATCAGGATCAACATGGTTTTTTAACGGTTTTTTGCAATTCCGGAATATAAATACCATAGGTTGTTTTTTTTATTCGGCCTGGGCCGGCTTGGCGCCTTTAGGGATAAACGGCGGGATTTTCGGAAAAATATTTTTGATTTTTATTTTTGTCATTTCAGGTTATTCGGCGTATTCATTGTTGAGAACTCTTAAAGTCGAATGTTTGCCTGCTATCTTCGGCGGCCTAGTGCTCATCACCACCCCCGTTTTTTTTAATTATTCGTTAATGGGGTGGACCTTCGTTCTGCTGGCAGCTGGTGTTTTTCCACTGATTATCAAATACTTTATAAGGGCCGTTGAGAATAATGACTGGGGGTCGGTGGTTTTAGTCGCCCTCCTGTACTGGGTCGCTTCCTTCCAATCCCAGGCAGTGGTCTGGGTCCCACTGTTGTTTATTCTGCTAGCCCCGATCCTGATCGGCAGCCTTAAGGAGTTAGCGCAATATTCAATAAAAGCGCTGGGGATTTTTTTGCTATTTGGCTTATTGTCGCAGTATTTTCTTCTCCATATTTTTATGATACCTGATACGGCGGCGTCCGGTTCCTCGCTGATCAATACCACTGATACGCTCGGTACGATGGCGTTTTTTTATCCGCTTAATATCATGAGGGGCTTCGGCGGACTTTTTAATAATCAATTTGAAACTATCGTTAGCGGATCGGGCTTTGAGTTCTTCAATTTCATATTGCCTCTTATGGCTGTCGCCGCTTTTTTTTCTAAAACCCCTAAAAAAATCCTCTTTTCCCTGTTTCTGATCTCCCAATTTCCCTTTGGCATGTGGATTTTGAGCCATTACCGGGATGTGCTTGCCCACATCCCTTTTGCCAATGTTATCCGCGACTTTCCGAGATTTACAGTATTTTCGGCTGTAGGATATTCCCTATTGGCGGGGATCTCCCTGGATTCCCTTCTTAAAAAAGACCGTAAATCGGCCAGAGGATTAGCGTTAATTTGCGTATTTATATGGCTCATTTCGTTGTCCCCCTGGTGGACTGGCGGGGCCTCCGACTGGGTTCGTTCCTCAGGCCCGGATATCCGTCTGCGAAACAATGTTTTTTCAGAAGAATACTTCAAAGCCGAGAATTTACTGGAAAAGGATAAAAGGGATTCCAGGGGAATATATCTGCCGTTCGGTTCATATGCTCAATTTACCGATAATGTCAAGTTTAACGGGGGGTTTAATTCTTTTGCCGATATCTTCGCGTTCGATTCGCCCATTCCCGGTTCGTTAGCCCCTAATAGCAGGGAACTCGGAGATAACGATTATGAGACGGCCGTTGTTTCGGCCTTGCGTGAAGGAAATATTTACCGGCTGGCGTTGACGCACAATTTGAAATACATCATCCTGCGTAAGAATATGGTTTCTGGGATGAATATGCGCAAGGCCGTTAAAGAATGCGAAAAGTATTTCATCCCGTATTATGCCGGGCGTAAGATGGCGATATATATAGTGAACGATTCCTTGCCGCATTTCTATACCCCATTATCCGTAGTACGGTCCGATACCGCAACCGAATTCTTCGCGGCTGAAGCCGCAAAATCCCATCCCCGGCAGCGGCTCTTAGTGCTTCCCGAACATGTTATGGATTTCCTGCAGTTATCAGTGGCATCAACGGCGACTGTCGAATACCGTAAAATAGTACCGACAAAATATCGCGTCAGAATTCACGGGGCGCAGGCGGAGCTGCCGCTGGTGTTCGCGGAGAGTTTCCATGCGGGCTGGAAAGCATATCCCCGGAGAATGAGTGCTTCCCCGACATCGGTAGAAGCTCTTAAGGAATACCGCATCCTCGATGGAAATTCGGGCGAGCAGGCGGATACCCAAGAGCTTAGCGAGTATCTCGGAGAAGGCCTGGTAACATCGTTGGGCGACTTGAAAAATAAAAGTTTCAGCCACCGCGTATGGCAAAACGGAGCGGACAAACTGGGTTATATTGAAAACTATAAAATCGGATATATATCAAAAAAAATCGGTGGGACCATCCAGAATGATAATTTGCCTTCAGGGACTGTCTGGGAAACATGGCGCGGTCCGGCATTGTCCGAACAAAACCATTTCAAAGCCAATGGGTATGCGAACGCCTGGATAATTAAAGCGGCGGAAATATGCTCCACGAATGAAAAAATATGCAGGCAAAATTCCGATGGGACATATGATCTTGAACTTATAGTGGAATTCGAGCCGCAGAAGTATTTTTATATAGGTCTCGCTATTTCCCTTCTGACATTGTTCTGGTGTCTATTTTTTATTTATTCCAGACGGGGCGGCGTATTCCCCGCGCATCGCCCGGCTGATGTGGAAAAGGAGACGGTCCATGAGTCGAAATAGAACGAATATACTGGCGATTTTGAGTACAATATCTGTCGTGTATCTTATGTTTCCGCCAAGCGCGTCGGCGTACATCGATCCCGGTTCCGGCAGTATTATGCTGCAAGGCGTTATAAGCGCCATCGCCATGGCGATAGCTGCATTAGTGGGTTTTCGCGCAAAGCTGGCCGCGTTGTGGAAGCGGGTACGATCGGGGAAAGAATGACACCGGGAACCGAAAACTAATGCAATTCACTATCCTCAGATCTGATAAGAAGATGATATTATAATGCCTGCCAGCCATGCGTCCGCCGGTCCTGCTCCCGGGTCATACAGAGACCCCAGGGGCCATGTGTATAAATTGAACGGGCGCGTATTCCGCACTGTTTTGGGCCCCGGACTTGACGATATGGTTTTTTGCCGGAACAGCGGTTTCTTTTTACAGGCCGAAGAGAGAGGCTGTCTGATAAAGACAAAAGAAGTCGCCGACATCGGGATTCTTGCTTCTTTCCCGGGTGCCAGGATGGTGCTGGAGCATGAGTGCGTCCCTTTTATAACTTTCCCGTATGAATGGACATTCTCACAGCTTAAAAAGGCGGCTTTGCTTCATTTGGATCTTCACTTGCTGGCGCTAAAATATGGCGTTACTATGCGCGATGCGAGCGCTTATAACATCCAATTTGAAAATACGAAGCCGGTTTTTATAGATTATTTGTCCTTCGCCCGTTACAAAGAAGGTGAAATCTGGGCGGGACATCATCAATTCTGCGAGCAATTTTTAAATCCGCTGCTTCTTTTTTCCAAAGCCGGACTGGAGTATCAAACCTGGTATAAGGGCTCTTTAGGGGGCATTTCAACCTGTGACACAAATCGTATCCTGCCGTGGCGTGCAAAGTTTTCGCCGCAAATCCTTACGCATGTGGTATTGAAAGATCATTTTGACCGCGCCAGTCTGAAACAGTCCTCCGGCGCCGGTTCGGAAACCTTTTCCCCGCAAACGGGGCGCGGGGAAAAGGCAAAATTACCGCAAAAAGCCCTGGAGACGATGCTTTCCTCGCTGCGTTCTTTTATCGCCGGCCTTGAAAGGCGGACACAAAAGACATTGTGGGAGGATTACTCCAAGACCAACAGTTATACGCGGGAAAGTAATGAGCGGAAAAGATCCGCAGTCCGCGATTTTTGCGCCAGAAGAACCCCGCGCAGATTGCTGGATATCGGGTGCAATTCCGGTGAGTTCTCCGAAATATCCTTATCAAGCGGCGCCGGTCAGGTGGTAGGGCTTGACCTTGACCACGGGGCGGTGGCTTTGGCCTTCAATCGCGCAGAAATTAAAAAACTGGCCCTGCTGCCATTATTGCAGGATTTTAAAAATCCAAGCCCCTCGCAGGGTTGGAACGGTATTGAGCGACAGGCCCTTTCCGAGAGAATTATTGAGTGGAATCCTGACGCGATTCTTGCTCTTGCGGTCATTCACCATCTGGCGCTTTCCGGAAATATTCCTCTGGATCAGGTTGTGGAGTGGCTGGCCGGTATCGCTCCCTGCGGGGTTATAGAGTTCGTCCCCAAGGAGGATTTGACGGTACGGATAATGATGCGGTATCGCGAGGACATTTTCCCAGACTATACGCAAACCGTTTTTGAGGAATGCCTGCGACGGCGGGCGGATATCGTCAATCGTTTTATGTTGGCTAACGGAAGGATTCTGTATGAATTTTCGCGTTAAACATCTTTTCTCGGGCCCCCGTCGCGGGCCTGTTCCATTCCGGCGGTTATGTTCGGATTTTATTCTCCTGATCTCCGCGTTAGCTTCGGTATGTCTTCTCCCTGCTTTGAAAATTTATTACGGCAATCTTTCCTGTTTCGGTTTCCCTCTGCATGATCTGACCGTTCCTTTTTTATATGCAGTCGTTTATGCGGGCGCTGGGCTTGCTCTTATTCTGCTGCTGGGCTGGTTTACGCCTTTATACCGCACCCTCGCCGTTCTCATCTTCGTATTCGTATCGCTGTTATGGGCGCAGGGGAATTTGTTCGTTTGGCCGTATGGAGTATTGGATGCCAGTGCTATAGATTGGTCCGGATTCGCCGTTCAAAATAGAATAGAAATCGCGGCCTGGTGTTCCGGCCTGATTTTTGCGCTGATATTCGGCGGCAGGTTTCACAGGTTGATGCCGTATCCGCTTATTGTCCTCTGTTGTATGCAGGCGGCGGATGGCTGGATTATACGGAAAAACGCTTTGCCTCCCGAACTGGATAAGCTGTATGTGATGGATGAAAGCGATGAATTCAAATTCTCAGCGGGCAACAACATTATCGTAATCATACTTGACGCTTTTCAGGGCTCGGTTTTTGACGAGATCATTACAAAAACACCCGCTTATGCCTCGATTTTCAACGGCTTCACTTTTTTCAGGAACGCATTATGCGCCATCCCAAGCACCAAAATTTCATTGCCGCATATACTGAGCGGCGTGCCATATGATAATTCAATTACGGTGCATCAGTACCAGAGGCGGAGTCTTTTAACTCAGTCTTTGCCTCTTCGAATGAGAAAGTTGGGGTATCGGACCGGGTATTACGATGTTTTCGGCTACGGTTTTTTGCCGCTGGAACCGACATTGTGGAATAATGTCCGCAGGACGACTTCGCATAGGGAGCATGTGTCCGAATATCTGAAGTTGATCGACGCTTCTGTTTTTCGCCTTATGCCCCAGATGGTCAAGAAAAAGATATATTACAAGGGGAATTGGGGCGGACAAAAAAAAGCCGCGGAGATTTTAAATATTCTTTTTTTGCGCGCTGAAAAAACCAGCCGGGTCCCCGCCAGGACGCTCCGGTCCGGCCGCCGCGCTCCGGTCCCCAAACTTGCCGGTTGCTGCGGTGATTTCCCCATGGACCAGCACTACGATATCAAATTTATCAGCCGCCTGTTGAATGAGGCTGTTGTCGACAACGAACTGAAGACCTTCAAATTCTTTCATCTGCAGGGATTGCATCCTCCGAGGAATTTCGATGAAAATTTCAGGTATGATCCTGCTTTGAACGAAAATGTGGACAGTATGCCCGGTTCCGGGCGCGGTACCCTTAAGCTTATGTCCATGCTGCTGGACAAATTCAGGAAGTTAGGCATTTATGATGATTCCACTATGGTGATAATCGGCGACCATGGCAACGCCAGGTCGGTAAATCCTTCATCCGGTCCGGTGCATAAGAAGCTGGATGCCCAATCTCTGCGCCTGAATTTCGATTCGGTGAAGGGGTGCGCTATTCCGCTGGTGCTGATTAAACCGGCTAATAGTTCCGGGCCTTTAAGGATTTCAACATCGCCCGTGGGATTAGGCGATATACCTGAAACCCTGATGGAACTGCTTGGGCATAAAGGAGATTTTCAGGGACGGTCAATGTTGGACTGCCCCGCAACGGAACGCAAACGATACTTCTGGCTGGATACTTATCATGAAGGGAAATATGATTATTACGGCGATTTGCAGGAATTTTTGATTAATGGGGATGTTTACAATGATGCGTCCTGGAGCGCTACGGGCAAGCTTTTAAAGCCTAAGCAAACCACTGTCGAATCATTTTACAATATCAGAGACGCTTATATACACGCGATGCTGCCGTTAAAGCCGGTCGCCAAGGGCGTTCCTTTTGCCGAGCCGCCGTTCGGGAATATAAACGGGACATATGTCGCAAGCAGGGCTTTTGATAAGATAGTGCGTGAAACCGGCTGGCAGCCGGTAGTCGCTAAAAACGGCAAATGTGCCGCGCAGGCGACTCTCGGTTTGCGCTTAAATAGTCCTGCGATCGTAAAGGCATATTCGGTAACTACGCGGTTTGACATCCTTGACCAGGCTCCTAAAACATGGGAATTGCAGGCTTCAAATGACGGGCAAATATGGGATACTTTGGATACCGTTAAAAATGATATAAGCTGGGAAGCGGGCGGCAAAGTCAGAATTTTCCGGATTCCCAATACACTTGGCTTTTTGTATTACCGTATGAAGGTCGATGAATCACAGGATGGGCGCTGTATCTATATAGATGAATTGGAATTGTTCGCATAGTTTATGAGCTCTTCACGCCGTAAATTTATTTATTTTTTTATGTTGTATTGTTGCGCGAGCACGCTTTTGACATGGCCGCTTATTTTAAAATCCGATTCCATTTTATTCGGCGCTCCCGGAGACGCCGCCGGAGTGGTATGGGGGATCTGGTCGCGATTTATCGCCACGCATAGGACCCTGCTGCTTTCAGCCCCGTTTGGGTTTTCATTAGGGCCGATATATGTACAACCGGTTTACGATTTCTTCCTGATTTTACCGGCGATGTTCCTGAACACCGTCCGGGGATATAACTTTTTTGCGCTAGTAAGCTTTCCGTTAACGGCTGCGGCGCTGTTCATTTTTCTGGACAGAACCCTGCAGAATAAAACAGCGGCGTTTATCGGGGGCCTAATCTTCGGGTTTTGCCCCGCAGCGGTTGCGCATGGCGGGGGGGGACATATTGGCTTTGCTTTCAATGCGTTTATCCCTTTTTTTTTAATTTCCCTTTTTCATAATCGGTTAAAACGAACGGTTTTTTCGGCATCCTTGGTCGGCGGAAGTTTTGTGTTAGTTGCTCTTACCAGCTTATACACCGGTTATTTTTGCCTATATGTAGCGGCGCTGTTTGTGCTTTTTGACTGGACGGCGTCCAAAAGCCGGTCAGGCGGGCAAGCCTTAAACCCTTGTCCTGTACAGACTTGCGGTGCTTTTGTCTTCAACTATATTTGCTGCGTATTGTTTGCAGCGTTGTTTGTCATTCCTTTTGAATATAAAGCTATACTGGAGATAATTGCACGTACTGAAGGAGACCTTGCGCCAATCGGGCCGGCGCGTCCGCTTGGCGCTCTTGTCGTTTATTCGGTAAGGATGTGGGAGTATTTTGTTCCATCTATAGACCATCCTGTGCTAGGCCATTACTTTGAAAATTTTATACGCACTCACCTGCACGGAAGTAACACCACGGAACAGACCCTTTATCTCGGTTTGGTTCCATTAGGACTCTTTTTAACAGGGATTGTATTTTGGTTTAAGAACCGATTCAGCCAGGAACACAAGTTTTATTTTTTATTTTTTTCTCTGGCCGCGGCGTTTATGTGCATTATGTCATTCCCGCCATACATTCCATTTGGACCGTTTAAAATTCCCTTGATCGGGTTTTTTGCTCATAAAATTGCGCCGATGTTCAGGGTTTATGCCAGGTTTGGCATACTTGTAAATATGTTTGTGGCTTGCGGTGCGGCGGTGGTGTTGACTCACCTGTCCGGGGTCCTTTCAAAAAATCGCTATAGGGGTTTGGTGACCGTGGTGCTGATTGTCCTGGTTTTTGAGTATTGGAGTATTCCGCCGAACTATGCTATGCCGATTAATAATCCTCCGGAGGTTTATAAATGGTTGGCCGCCCAACCAGGGGATTTTATTGTGGCCGAATATCCCATGATGCCCAACGATGAAGGCGCGTTCTCAACTTATCTATTGTGGCAAATAGTGCATAGAAAGCGCCTTGTGAACGGCGCCGGTCCGGCGCAAAAGGAAGCCTGGGCATTTTATAACAAGGTAAACTATCCGGCAAATAGGCAGACTATGGACTTATTGCGTAAAGCCGGGGTTAAGTATTTGATAGTTCACCCCGAAATGTATAAAGAAGGCCCGATTCCGGCTTATATTAAGAGGCATTTTCCGCCGGAGGCCGCCGGCATTGCTTATAACAACGGCGTTCCCCCGCTCATAGGCCGGTTTATAAAGCCTTACAAGATATGTGGTGTGGATGTCGTTTACAGATTGTAGAATTTCTGGTGACGTCTCTAAGAAAATGTAGAGCTGATCCCGCCGCCTCGGGTAAATTATATTTAATATTGGTTAGCATGTTATAATAATTATGATGTTTGAAGATGAAGTGCGGAAGGCGTGAAAATCAGTATCATCCCGGCATGGATATTCTTTTTAAATGAGTCGTGAACTCCTTTTTTATGAATAACAGATCTAAATTTATAGTAATCCAGATTGTTTTGTTTATACCGGTTGTGGCCCTGCCGCAGTTAAACGCGTACCTGGTGGAAGGCGACAGGTCGTTTGCAATTTACGCGCGAAATTCGGACGCTGTGGAAACAAAAAAGGCGGCCTCCGGCTTTTTCTCCGCGCTCGCTAAGCTCCCCGTTGACGGACGCGCAGCTTTTACTCTTAAGGCCGCGGTTTCGCTGAAGACGGAGAAGCGCGCGGCTGTTTGCGAGACGCTGCCGCTGGCTGTGAGTTCCTCTTCCGGCGCGTGCGCCGGACCGGCTTCCGTGGCGGACGCGGGGGGCTGGCGCGTGATGGGTCAAAATTACGGCTGGCTGCCGGCCGCCGGACCGCGGCACTTTGACCTTTCATTCTCCAGCTCCGCCTTGGATTCGCAGGCGCTTACCGGTTTTGACGAATTGTGGATCGATTATCAGAACCTCATTCCCGGTTCGCCGGTGAATTTGTCGGCGCAAATTTCCGGCGAAATCCCGGATTATTACGGCGGGGTTCCCCAGCGCGTGGCGGCTTTTTCGGGGCAAAGCGTTTTGTCCCCGGCTGTCACTTTTGAGCCCGCCAAGTCCGTCTGGCTGCCAAAAAAATACTCCTATAGCCTTGGCCGCGTTCTCCGGAGAAAGCCCGACGAACACTGGCGTTATACAGGCCTGGGAGACGCGACCGTGATCCAGCGCCGTATGCATATGGAGATAACCGGATTTGAATATCTGGACTTTATTTTTGCCCCGGGTACGGAACCGGTTGGCGTCAATGTGCGGCTTGCCGCGAAAGACAATTACAGTCCAGGAGTTATGACTGAACTTGGCGCTTTGCCCGCTGGTTACACCTCTGAGGGTACGCTTTGGCGTTTAGCTCTGCCGGCTCTTTTAAAAGACCGTTTTGCGGGCAAAGACACGGCTTTTTTGCAGGAAATAATAGTGTTTGTCAAAGGCTCGCCCGAAGTCGTGGCCTCGGTCCGCCCGCTTGAGCGGGTGGTCTTTCAAAAACTTGGCCGGCAGGAAGAGGAATTGTTTCCCGCGGCCGGCCAACCGGCGCGGGGCGCTGAAATTACATCGGGACGATCTAAAGTCCGGTTTGAGCCTTTGCCCGCTCATCTTACGGCTTTGGACGGTTCGATCACAAGGATGGTAGTGGATCTCCGGCCTTTGACCCGCCTGGGCGAAGTGTTTTTTAAGGACGGGAAAATAATTTTAACTCCTGACGCGCCCGCCGCGCTATCGGCTGGTTCAATTAAAGATGTCCGCCTTGTGAGCCTGTGCGAGGTTAAAGCGCCGCTTTATTACGGCTATGGAGAGTCCTTCTTAAGCCGCTGGGGGGAGGAAGTTTCAAATCCGCTGCCGTCTGAAACCGGAGAGGTCTGGCCGGTGATGCGGGGCTATTTCCCTTTCGCTGTTTTAAGCGCGAAATTGCCGGCCGCGAAGCCTTTGCCGGACCTTTCGCTTCTGCCGTATGAAAAACAGGTGCGGGCATTTTTGGCTTCGCAGGTTAAAACTGCGGAACCCGAGGAAGCCGCCACATTACCTTTTGTTTTGCGTGATAAGTACGAAAGCGAAGAACAAAGGTTGCGGGCCGAGGCCTCCGCGCACCCTGAAGATCGCGGCCGCATGGCTATTCTTGACCACGGCGTCGGCTTTTCAGCCGGCAAGCCTTTTGTAAGCGTCGAATCTTCCCCTGACGGTTTTGTGCTTGCGGGCGAAGGGCGTCATTTACGGCTTTCCCTGTCTTTACCCTCGGAGATCAAGGCCGATACAAGGCTGTTTTTGTCTCTGCCGGAGGGCGCGGACAAGATCCTTTCGACCGAGCTTACGGCTGTTTTTGAGGACGGGGAGTTCAGCCTGCGTATCAACCACAATCGCCCTGAGGTTCTGGGCCGCGCGGGCAGGCTTAAAAGCCTGCGCTTCAACTTCTTGTTGTCCGGGGGAGCATACCGCCTGAAGTTTAAGGAATTGGCGCTTTTCGAGCCTGTTTTGATGGAGGGAGTCCGGGCATTTGAACTTAAATTGCCGGGAGAATTTCCTGATTTCCCCGTGGCCGGAAGTGTTTCCGCTCCCGCAGGGGCTTTGCTTTCGGCTTCAAAGGGTATGTTGCAAGGTTCCTTGCCTCCCGGTTATTCCGGTTCGGCCGCGCTTAGCTGGCGGGCCGCCGCCGGGCAGCCTGTCGAATGGTTTAAAGGCGTCGGCTTTTCATACCGGGTGCCTGCAAGAACGGCCGCGGCAAATCCGTGCTGGCTTAAGCTGACCCTGGAGGGAGAAAAGTCCGCCATAACCGCGGCCCTTTGTCCTAAAGGCGCGCAAGGCCGCATTTTTGTGACCCCTTCCGAACTTTCAGCAGGCAACAAAGATATCGGCAAATTTATAGGGGCTTCGTACAAGGCGGAGCTTGGAGAGCTAAGTTTTTCTCCGGACAAGAGCTTTGAATTCGGCATGGTCTACGAGGGCTATAAGATGGTTTCTGTAGCGGACTCTTTTGCGGATTGGCCTGTGGCTTCGGCCTTTGGCCGGAGCCTGGATTTCTATAGGGACGCGAACAGCTTCAAAGAGCTGCCTGAAAAAACGGTAGAGCTTATCGGTAAGCCGGACGCCTCGTCCAGGCTGGCGGCTTCCGGCAGGCTGGAGCCGGCGGAACATCCCTGGTTTCAACTTGATTCTGCGGTCGTGGAGCCGTTGCCTGCTGTTTCGTCGGAAGCCTGGGACAGGCTTATTACCCCGCCTGTCCCCGCGGCCGGCCCCGGGCTGCCGGTTAAATTGCTGAAGCTGGCGGTATACGCGTTGCTAGCTTTCCTAGCCTGGAAAGGTTTTAGAAAGATCCCATGGAACTGGTTTGCGGTGAAGACGGGGAGCCTTTCCGGCCTCTTGTGGGGGGGCGTTAAAACGGGGACCGGTACGGCATGGGAATATGCGAAAAATTATTTTGCGTTAGCGAACAAAATTATTTTATTCGCCGCGCTTGGTCCGGGCTTGTGGTACGCCGCGGGCCTGGCGGGGCCCGCCTCCGGGGCCAGAGTCATGTTCTTTATTATTCTGGGAGCGGGGGCTTATTGGCATAACCTGCGCAATACGGGCCGGGCAAGTTCCGGCTGGTGGTTCGCGGACGGTTCCGGGCTGCCGCCGTTTTTAAAAATTCTGGGAGTCCTGGCGGCGTTGTATGCGGTCTGGACGGCGGGCCGCGGCAGGCTGGTTTCTGAGGTCAGATGGAATCTTCTGCCGCTGTCGGCTGTTATTTACTTCTTTTTGCCCTGGCTTGCTACGGACGGGGCACAGAAGGGCGCGCGCCTCCTGCGCTGTTTGTCTAGTAATAAAGCGCGGACTCTTGCCGCATTCTGGAGCGCCGCAGCCGGAGGATTGTATGGGGCCGGTCTGCGGTCGCCGGTTTCTGGCGGAGAAAACTACTATTTTACCTTCGGCGCTCTGGCGCTGGCTTTTGCCGGCCGGTATCTGGCGGCGGTTTTGGCGCCTGTGATCCGCCGTTTTGGTCCCGGGTTGGCGGAGGAATTGGAGACGGATCCGGCCAAGCCTTATTTTGCCGCCGCCATTTTAGGCCTTGTGTTCACGGCCGGGTTTGTTTCAACCGGTATGCAGCCTGTGGCCGAACAGGCGGCCATAGTGGTATATTACTGCCTTGTGATAGGGGTGTTTAAGGAAGGCGTGGGATTATATAGAACCAGGAATGACGCCCAGGCGGGAGAGCCTGAGAATTTGTAAGGTTGAGCGTCGCGATATTCAGATGAAAATAGCGATAAACACCACGCCTTTGCTTTCCACGCTTACCGGGGTGGGGAATTACACCTACCAGACCGCCAGGGCTATGGCCCTGCTGGCCCCGGAAAACGACTATTCCTATTATTACGGGTATTTTTCCAAAAAACTTTTCGCCTCGGAAAACAGGGGCGCTTTTTACGAGATCAAGGAACTGGTTAAACAGGTCCCGGCCATGAAGAAGTTCGCCCGGTCCATAAAAGACAATATCTGCCCGTTAACCTTGAAGCCGTTCGACCTTTATTTTGAGCCTAATTTTATTCCGCTGCGCGTCCGGGCCCGGCGGACGGTGGTTTCGATAATGGATTTTTCCTTCGAGGATTATCCGCAGTGGCACCCGCGCGAACGCATAGATTATTTCAGGAAAAAGTTCTGGAAAAATATAGGCAGGGCCGACGGGATCATAGCTATTTCGGACTTTGTGCGGGACGAGGCTGTTAATAAATTCGGCCTGCCTGCGGAGAAGCTGCGCGTGGTGCGGCTCGGGTTTAACAAAGAGGTGTTCCGGCTTATGTCGGCGGAGGAGCTTGCCCCCGTTAAGGCCAAATATTCCCTGCCGGACAGGTTTATTCTTTGTGTCGGTTCCATGGAGCCGCGCAAGAACCTTATAAGCCTTTTAAAAGCTTATTCCAGCCTTGACCGGTCCGCCAGGGCCGGGTTTAAGCTTGTGTTTGTCGGGTTTAAAGGCTGGGAAAACAAGGAGATCATGGAGTTGCTGGCAAAAGTTAAAGACGAAGCGGTTTACCTTGGCTATATAACGGACGCGGAGCTGGGAGCGTTATATAATCTTGCCTCTTTTTTTCTATATCCCTCATTCTATGAGGGGTTCGGACTGCCGCCGCTTGAGGCCATGGCCTGCGGCTGCCCCGTGGTGGTTTCAAAAGCGGCCAGCCTGCCGGAAGTGTGCGGCGGAGCGGCGGTTTATATCGACCCGCACGATATCGACGGCATCGCTCAGGGAATTAAAAAAGTGGCGGGGGATGATTCTCTCAGAAAAACTTTAAGCTCTGCCGGTCTTGAAAGGGCGAAACTTTTCAGCTGGGAAAAAACGGCGCAGGAGCACCTTGAAATCTTCAAGGCGATCGTCCGCGCGTAGCCGCCTAATTCCGGTGACATAATACTCAATTCTGAAATCTGCACGCTAAGACAATCGACATGGATAGACACGATTTAAGACAGGAATCAGAAGCATACCCAGGTTATCCGCAGACTAACGCCGATTATGATCCCGAATCCGCAGATTTCACAGATTTATGCAGATTGAGTGCGGCGCTGTGAAGTCATCCGAATTCTGGAAAATAAATCACTATAGAAGAAATGGTTGAAGGTTGTTTCCAAAAGCAATCATTTTTTGTATATTATCAGAAATGACACCCAAACCCAAAGAGATTCGTTTGCAGCTTGCCCGTATGCCGTATTTTACTGTGGGGGGGCTTAGTGTTTTTAATTTGAAAAACGATTATCTGCGGCTTCTGCTTTCGAGATTGGAAAAGCGCGGCGATATTATACGTTTTAAGCGGGGTGTTTATGTCAGCCGGGCATATTGCGATGCCGTAAAAATCAAGGGTATATGGACGCAGTATCTTGAGTTCCTTGCCGTCAAGCTTTACAGTCCAGCTTACCTAAGCCTTGATTATGTGCTTTATAAGCACAACCTGCTGACCGAGGCGCCGGTTAACTTCACATTGATTACCGCCAATAAAACGGCGGTATATAAAAACGCTCTGGGGCTTTTCAGTTATCACAAAATTAAAAAACCGCTTTTTTGGGGATATGAAACTGCGGCGGAAGGCGGTTTCCCAGTATGCAGGGCCTCAAAAATAAAGGCGTTGTTTGATTTCATTTATTTACGGCGCAAACTGCTTGCCGGTGAAAGCGCTTTTAAGGCGCTGCGCCTGAACCTGGAGCGGTTGAGCCGAGCCGACATCGCCGAGTTTAGGAAATATGCCGCCGTTTCAAAAACGGCTAAAATGACCGTGGCTGCGGACTGGATAAAAAATGCTGGATGATCTTAAAAGTCTGCTGGCAGATAACGGCGGTGTGTCCGCGGTTTTCCGGCGCAACCTTGTAAAGGAATATTTGCAGACATTGGCGCTGGCTTTTATATATTCCCGGAAGGATTATTCGGGCCTTGTGTTTTATGGAGGTTCGGCGCTGAAACATTGCCACGGTCTGCCGAGACTGTCCGAAGATCTGGATTTTGTGGATGCTCACGGTGTGGTATCTCTGGACGCTCTGGCGAGGGATTTAAAGGCGTATTTTTCAGCCAGGCACGGCTTTAAAGTTGAAACAAAGATTCAGAAGTTTCGCGTATTGCTGAAATTCCCCGTGCTTTTTGATCTGGGACTTGCGTCGTATCCGGAATCGGATCTTTTATTTTTAAAACTGGAGTTATATACGGATATTTCGTTTTGCCGCGAGTATAAGACGGAAATAATTCCGCTTTTTGAGCATGGGGAATCGGTATTGGTAAGAACATTCGATCTGCCGACGCTTATGGCCACCAAGATCCGTGCTGTTCTTAATAGGCGATGGGCGAAAACCGGCAAAAAAGGCGAAACGCTCGCGACGGTTAAGGGGCGCGACTATTTTGACCTTATGTGGTATTTGCAGAAGGGTATTGAGCCGAATCTGGCCTGCATTGAAAATGTTTCCGATAAAAAAGAACTTTACTCCAGGCTTATTGCCGCTGTGGAAAAAATAGACGCCGCAAGCATAAAGTATGATCTGGATGCGCTTATCGCCGACAGGGACTATGTGGACGACCTGGCCGTGAATCTGAAACAAATCCTGCTTTCGAGATTGGGAAGTTGAAAGCCGCAGATTTTTGTGGATAATCAACATGGATAGACAGGATGGACAGGATAGAAGCTGGGTGTCCGCAGATTGCGCAGATTAACACAGATTAAAAATACATGCAAGATTAACCTGGTAATCCTGCAGTTTAGGATGGTTTCCGTTAGAGAAATCAGGAGAACAAAATTATTCTGCAGGTCGCCAAGTTTACGAAGTTCGCAAACTTATCGCAGTATAATGCGCTAAAAATTTTTGCGGCGAAAATTTTTAACGGGCGCCTTCTTTTTTCAGGACTACGCCGATGGTTTTGAAGATTATCATGACGTCCAGCCAGAGGTCCCAGTTCTTTACATACCAGCTGTCCATGGTTATGCGGAAGTCGTAGGAAGTGTCGCTGCGGCCGCTTATCTGCCAGAGGCCGGTTATGCCGGGGGGAAGTTTGAGTATGGTTTCGCCTTCGTCGACCAGGAATTCTTTTTCCCTGGGCAGGTAGGGGCGGGGGCCTATAAGGCTCATTTCGCCTTTCAGGATGTTTATGACCTGGGGAAGTTCGTCAAGCGAGGTGGCCCTGAGCCATTGTCCCGCTTTGGTTATTCTCGGGTCGTTTTTCAGCTTCCAGAATTTGTCCCATTCCGCTTTGGCTTTCGCGTCTTCTTTTAAAATGGCGTGAAGTCTTTCTTCCGCGTCCAGGTACATGGTGCGGAATTTGTAGCACCTGAAGGGGCGGCCGTTCCTGCCGATGCGGCGCTGGAGGAGGAAGGCCGGGCCGGGGGAATCGCGCCGGATCAGGTGCGCGATCAGCGCCAGCAAGGGCAGGGAGAGCAGGAACAGCAGGAGTCCGGCCAGGTAGTCTATGCTCCGTTTGACGGCGTAATTCAGCGGATTGGATAAGTTGTTCCTTATTTCTATGATCATGGCCTGCTCGCGGAAAAAATATCTTAGTTCGGTCCCCGAAACGGCCAGGCCTTTGAAATCGGGGATGTAGAGCGTGTTTTCGGCCTTGTGCTGTATGGCGTTGATGAGATGGCTGAGCGCGTCTTTGTCCAGTTCCGGTTTGGCCACTATCACATCGTGGATGCCGGCGCTGTTTATGTAGCGTTCTATCTGGTCCAGCTGCGGATGGACCTTTAAGCCGCAGAGTTCTTCATGAGCGGAAGAGTCGTCGACGAAGCCTGCGACATCATAGCCCAGGTTGGGTTCGTTCCGCACGGCGTTAAAGGCGGAGACGGCGGCTTCGCCGGAGCCGACGATAAGCATTTTGCGTTTCATGAGGCCCGCGGAATATATCACTTTTTTAAGTGCGGCCCTTAAAAAGGGAAAGAGCAGGACCGAAAGGGCTCCCATGATGAGCATAAGCGTGCGGGAGAATTCCGGGCCTTTTTTGCTTATAAAAAGTATGGTGAACACCGCCACGCAGGCGAAAAAGGAGGATTTCCAGAGGAATTTAACTTCGTCCCAGACGGCGAACCGCCTTGAATAAGCGCCTTCGTAGGTCATGATGCCCAGCCAGATGGGGAAGATCCAGCTGTATATCGAAAGATCGTTGAGGAAAAGCGGCAGGTCGTGAAAAATGACCGGCAGCAGGCTTTTTCGCAAAATGACCGACAATTGGAAAATAAGAAGAAGGCAGAGGATGTCGCCGAGAAAGAGCGCGGCTATGCCGAGCCTGTTCTTAATTTTGGTCAATTGGAACATAATGAGGATTATACAAGTTATTGAGGCGACGGGAGGAACGGCAGAGGTCCTTCAGGATCGCGGATGGAGGGCGGCGGTTTTTAAAAAATGCTAAAATCAGGTACGGCAGGAGCCTGTCCGGCATTGGGCTTTTAAGGTAAAATTGCCGGTTTTAAGTCCGGGCTGAAGCGTCGCAAAACGAGCAGGTTTCGCTAATTCCACATACACAGGACACCAATATGATCAAAACAGCGTTTTTAATATTCGCATTCCTCGCGCCTCAGGCCGGCGCGACTGCGACCACGGGCAAAAGCGCCGCGCCGGTCCCCGGATTTCAGGCCGCCGTGGATTTTGTCAAAAAAAATAAGCCCGGGAATACCGGCGCTCAAAAAGCGGGCGCTGTAAGGTCCTTCAGCTTTACGGAAAGCGAACTCAATTCTTACATCACCTGGTGGATCCAGGCGCAGGCGGCGGGAAAAAAGAATAAATCCATGACCGTGAAGTCGGCTTCGATCTGCCTTAAAGACGCTCAGACGCTGGCTTTGACCGGCGTCGCCAGTTTCAGCGCCGCTTTCCTTAAACCGCTCAGGTCGGATTCGGATTCCTTTGTGATGAGGAAGCTCGGGGAATACCTGACCATGGATAATTCGGTGGAGCTTGAATGCCGCGTCAGCGCGGACAAGGGCGTAGCTGTGGTCAACACCCTTAAATTAAAGGTTAAAAGCATCCCGCTGCCGGACGCGCTTGTCCAGCGGACCCTTAAGATGATCGGCGACAAACAGCGACCGCCCATGGACCTGACAAAACCCATCAACCTCCCCAACGGCATCCAAAAGATAGAGATCCTCCCCCGGAAGCTTGTGCTGGGGGTTAAAACCCTTAAATCTTGAAGATCAGGCGCGGCTGAACGTATGACCGAGGTCGATGCCGTCCGGCCTGCGGTCCGCAGGCCGGAAGTGCGGCGGCCGGCCCTTTTTTGCGGGTACCCGCTTGCTGTGGAGGCGGAGGGGTGTAATTTGATATAATTTAGTTGAAGCTCTAACGGATTTGTTATCGTTTAACTTAAACAAGGAGAACTTAACATGGCAACTAAAATCGGCATTAACGGTTTCGGCAGGATAGGCAGGCTTGTGGCCCGCGCTATCCTTGAGCGCGGCGACAAAGCCCTTGAACTGGTGGCGATAAACGACCTTACCGACGCGAAGACCAACGCGCACCTTTTAAAATATGATTCCGTGCACGGCCAGCTTTGCGGCGAGGTGAAAGCCGTGGGGGAAGATGCCATCGTGGCCTGCGGCAAGACCATAAAGGTCCTTAAGAAAAAAGACCCGGCGGAACTGCCCTGGAAAGAGCTGGGCGTAGAGATCGTAGTGGACGCCACCGGCCTTTTCACCGTTAAGAAGGACGGCGTGAACAAGAAGGGCAAGGAAGTTAAGGGCGCCGAGAACCATATCACCAAGGGCGGCGCGAAGAAAGTTATTATTTCCGCTCCGGCCGAAGGCGAGGATCTGACCGTGGTTATGGGCGTCAATGAGGATAAATATGACGCGAGGAACCACCATGTGCTGTCCAACGCCTCCTGCACCACCAACTGCCTGGCGCCTTTCGCCAAGGTAATAAACGACAAATGGGGGATAGAGAAAGGCCTGATGACCACCATCCACGCCTACACCAACGATCAGAAGGTGCACGATATGGCCCATTCCGACCTGCGCCGCGCCAGGGCCGCCGCGCTGTCGATGATCCCGACTTCCACCGGCGCCGCCAAGGCCATAGCGCTGGTCATTCCGGCGCTTAAAGGCAAGCTGGACGGCTTCGCCATCCGCGTACCCACCCCAAATGTGTCCGTGGTCGATCTGACGGTGACCCTGGCGAAGCCCGCCACCGCCGAAGAGCTCAACGCCGCCATCAAGGCCGCCGCCGAGGGGCCGCTTAAAGGGATCCTGGGTTACACGGACGAGCCTCTGGTGTCCATAGATTTCAACCACTGCCCGCTGAGCTCGGTCGTTGACGGCAAGAGCACCAAGGTGATCGGCGGGAACTTCGCGAAGATCCTCGCCTGGTACGACAATGAATGGGGTTATTCCAACCGCATCATCGACCTGGCGCTTTACATGATCAAGAAGGGGCTGTAACGATTTGCCTGGGGGTCGACTCTTAAGTGGAGTCCGTCCGCAGGTTCGGACGGACTCGCGGACTCTAAGACGCCCGGCTTGTTAGTGTTTGCAGGAGAGTGCTTATGACCAAGAAAAGAGTGCTGATAATGGGAGCCGCGGGCCGCGACTTCCATAACTTCAATGTTTATTACCGCGACAATGCGGACTACGAAGTGGTGGCGTTCACCGCTTATCAGATCCCCAATATCGCGGGCAGGAAATATCCGGCCGCGCTGGCGGGCAAGCTTTACCCCAACGGCATAGCCATCCACGAAGAGAAGGAACTTGCCGACCTCATAAAGAAGCTGAAGGTGGACGAGGTCGTGTTCTCTTATTCCGATGTGGCTTTCAACACCGTTATGTCCAAGGGTTCCATCGCTTTGGCCTGCGGCGCGGACTTCACGATGCTTTCCGGAGAGCATACCTACATAAAATCCAAAAAGCCGGTTATCGCCGTTTGCGCGGTGCGCACCGGCTGCGGCAAGAGCCAGACCACGCGCTTCATAGCTTCCATGCTCAAGGGCATGGGGAAGAAGGTGGTGGCCATACGGCACCCGATGCCTTACGGGGACCTGGTGGCGCAGACCTGCCAGCGCTTCGCCTCGCTTGAGGACCTTAAAAAGCATAAATGCACCATTGAAGAAATGGAAGAGTACGAGCCGCACATAGCCGCGGGCGTCATCGTTTACGCGGGCGTGGATTACGGCAAGATCCTGGCGGAAGCCGAAAAAGAGGCCGATGTCATCCTCTGGGACGGCGGGAACAACGACCTGCCTTTCTATAAACCCGACCTGCATATCGTGGTCACGGATCCGCTCCGCCCCGGGCACGAGGGGATTTACCACCCCGGCGCCGCGAATCTGCGCATGGCCGATGTCGTTATCATCAACAAAGTCGACACCGCCGAGCCGGACGCCGTGGAGGATGTGAAGGAGAATGTAAAGCTGATGAACCCGAAGGCCCGGATCATAGAGGCCGAGTCTCCGGTCACGATCGAAGGGGAGAACGGCCAGGTGAAGAACAAAAAGGTGCTGGTCGTGGAAGACGGCCCCACGCTCACGCACGGGGAAATGGATTACGGAGCGGCCTATGTGGCCGCCAAACAGTACGGCGCCAAGGAGATCGTCGATCCCCGGCCTTACGCCATAGGAACCATCAAGAAGGTTTACGAGAACTTCAAGCAGCTTGAGGATATCCTGCCGGCCATGGGTTACGGCGACGACCAGATGAAGGAACTGAAAGACACCATCAACGCCGTTCCGGCGGACCTGGTGCTGGTGGGCACGCCGATAGACCTGGCTGAACATCTGCACTTCAACAAGCCTTCCCTGCGGGTGACCTATTCACTGAAGGAAAGGACCACGCCGGGCCTGAAAGAGATCCTGGTGAAGCTGTTAAAGCAGGAGAAAATGACGGTGTAAGGGCCGGTACGAAGGTCCGGGGGCGGGGCCGGTTTCGGGCGCCCCGGCCCTCCGGCCTTCGAATATTTGAACGGGAGACTGAAATGACTACGGAAGATAAGACCATGCTGCGGCTTGCCAAGGTTCAGGATTCGCATTTAAAGGATGTCAGCGTCGTTGTCCGGGTGGACTACAATGTTCCCATGAAGGACGGCGTGATAAAGGACGACACCCGTATCCGTGAGACGCTGAAGACCGTGAAATACCTGCTGGACGCCAACTGCAAAGTGGTCCTGATGGCGCATCTGGGCCGGCCTAAAGGCAAGGTGGATCCCAAGTATACGCTTGCTCCCGTGGCGCCCCATCTGCAAAAACTGGCCGGCGTCAAGGTGCATTTCGCCGCCGATTGCGTGGGGCCCGAAGCCGCGAAAGCCGTGAAAGCGGCCAAGAACGGCGAAATAGTCCTTCTGGAGAACCTGCGCTACCACGCCGAAGAGGAGAAGAACGACGACGCCTTCGCCAAAGGCCTTGCCGCGCACGGCGAGTTCTTCGTGCAGGACGCCTTCGGCGCCCTGCACCGCGCTCATGCGTCCACGGCCGCCATCGCCAAGTATCTGCCCGGCGCGATAGGGTTTCTGGTGCAGAAAGAGCTGGAGTACCTGGATAAGGCCATGGTCAATCCCGTCAGGCCTTTTGTCGCCATAATAGGCGGCGCCAAGGTTTCCGATAAGATCAATGTGCTTTACAGCCTGATCGACAAAGTCGATACGCTTATCATAGGCGGCGGCATGGCGTACACTTTCCTTTCCGCCCAGCAGACCAATATCGGCAAGTCCCTGCTTGAAGCCGAAAAGGTGGACGAGGCCAAAAAGATCATTATGAAGGCTTTTAAGAATAATGTCGAGATGCTTTTGCCCGCCGACCACATCGTGGTTAAGGAGATCAACCCCGACGCAGCCAAAGAGGTCACCCAGTCCATGGCCATCGGAGAGGAGTGGATAGGAGTGGATATCGGCCCCAGGACCGAGATGCTGTTTACGGAAAAGATAAAAGGCGCCAAGACCATATTCTGGAACGGCCCCGTAGGCATTTTTGAAACCCCGGCTTTCGCCTCAGGCTCCATAGCCGTGGCCAAGGCCATGGCAGACGCCACCAAGGCCGGCGCAACTACGATACTGGGAGGCGGCGACACGCTGTCGGTGCTCAAGACGGCGGGAGTGAAGACCAGCCAGATCTCGCATTGTTCCACGGGCGGGGGGGCGAGCCTTGAGTTCATCGAAGGCAAGCTCCTGCCCGGTCTTGTGGCTTTGTCGCAGAAATAGTCCTGCTGCCGTTTTTCCGGCGGCCCGGCGTGAGGTTCGATATGTTAGGAGGAATGAAATGTACAACTTTTTGATGGTGGTCCATGTGCTGATGGCGTTCGCGCTGATCGTCGCTATCGTGATCTTCCAGACAAGCAAGGGCTCGGCCCTGTCGATGTTCGGAGGCGGCGGGGACGCGCTGTTCAACTCCGCCAGCGGTACTTCCTTTATCAAGAAGTTTACGATGGGCGCGGCCGCTATTTTCGCGGCCACTTCCCTGCTGTTGACCGTGATGTCCAACAGCAACAGGATGCGTTCGGTGGTGCAGCAGTATCCGCTGGGCGCGCCTCCCCAGGCCCAGCAGGCTCCGGCTCCCGCGCCAGGCGGGCAGCCCGCCGTTCCGGCGGCGGCTCCGGCGAGCCCGGCTCCCGTGAAAAAGTGATTAAAAATTTTCGCGGCGAAAATTTTTCCCGCACCCAGCTTTTAAGGAAACGGCGGGCCTGGAAGTTTGTGTGATCCGGGACTTTTGGCGGTGCTGTTATATAGCGGCGGCCGGTTTCCGGCCGCCGCTATTTCATTACTTTGTTCTCGAAAGTCCTGGTTATGTCCATGAGGTCGGCGGGGGTTTTGGCGGAGAAAAGGCGCTTGCGCAGCGTAAGGTTGGAGATGAGGCCGGAAAGCTGGGAAAGAATATTGAGCTGGGAAGTGGGCTCGTTGAACGGCGTCAGGATCAAAAAGATCACTTTGACCGGCTGGTCGTCGGCAGAGGGGAAGTCGATGCCCCGCTTGCTCATGCCGACGGCTATGAACGGCTTGGAGAGTCCCTGCAACCGGGCGTGGGGAAAAGCGGTCTGATGGCCGAGGGCCGTGGAAAAATTGGATTCTCTTTTCAGAATGGCTTTAAGGGCTTCTTCCTTGTCGAAGACGGGCTTTGCGGCGTGAAGGCTTTCCAGAACCTCCTTAATCGCTTCGGCGCGGCCGGTCCCCTTCAGTTCCGGCACGAAAGCCTCCCAGACAAGGCTGCGGCTTAGGGTCAGCGTGGGGGGGGGCTCGAACTCGTCGCGGATCTCCCCGGTCAGTTCCTCCACAATATCTTCCATGGTGAGAAGTCCGGTAATTTCTCCCTGGGGATTTTTTACCAGCGCCATCTGAACGCGCTTTTCCTGGAAGTCCCTCAGAGCCTTTTCCACGGTTATGGTTTCCGAAATTATATGCAGCGGTCTTTTCAGTTTTAGGAGTTCGGGGGCCCCGCAGCCGGCGGAGCTGCTGAGGAAATCTAGCGCCAGGTCCTTGAAATGAACGAACCCCTCCAGGTTCGTCAGGTCCGGGTCGGCAAGCGGATAGCGGGAATATTTCCTGGCCATTATGAGGGCCAGGTTTTCCGCCCAGGGACGGGCCGGCGAGATGCAGGCTATGGCGTTCTTGGGCGTCATGACTTCCCTGACATGGGTCTTGCCGAAGTCAAAGAGATGTTCGAACATCATCAGTCTGCCCAGGGAAAGCCTGCCGTGCTCCTGGGACTGGCCCAGGATCATGCGGAGTTCTTCGTCCGAGTGCAGAAGTTCGCTTTCGCCCGCTTTGACCCGTAAAAGCCGCAGGAAATAATGGGAGCTTTTATTGATCGCCAGCATGGGGTAATAGGTAAAGCGGTAAAAGAACCGCAGCGGCAGGATCAGCCAGAGCACGGTTTTTTCCGGAGTCAGGATGGCCATGTACTTCGGGACCTGTTCGCCCAGGATCACATGCATGGCGGTGATGATAAAGAAAGCGGTTACGAAGGAAATGGAATAAGATACCGCGGCGGTGAGCCCGAAGCCGGCCGCGTGAAAACAGGGGGCCAGGAGCTTCGCCATGGCGGGTTCGCCGATCCAGCCCAGGCCCAGGCTGGCCATGGTGATCCCGAGCTGGATGGCGGCCAGGTAGCCGTCCAGGTTCTGGACTGCGTCCTTGGCCAGCGCCGCGGACGGATCGCCGGCGGCGGCGAGCTCCTCCAGCCTGGTGAACCGGACTTTTACCAGCGCGAATTCGGCCAGAACGAAAACCGCGTTCATCAAAAGGAAGATCAAAGCTATGAAAAGTTCGGCCACATAGGTCATGGGGATATTCTACCATTTTGCCTTTAGCCCTTTAAATTTACTAGAATAGTATCAGCGCCCTGTTAAAAGGTGTAAAAAGGCAGACGCTGCCTTTTGTGCGGGGTGTGACAAGAGCGCGGGTGGCGAAACTGGTAGACGCGCACGTTTGAGGGGCGTGTGCCTAACGGCTTGGGGGTTCGAGTCCCCCCCCGCGCATATAATTTATCCCCCCAAAATGCGTGGGGGGGGGCGAGAACCCCCGCTTCGGAAAAGGGGTTCGGGTGGGAGTCCGCTTTAGCGGACTGACACAATTAGATGTTCTCTCAGGTCCCCCCCCGCTCATATAATTTATCCTCTAAAAATTTTTGCGGCAAAAATTTTTAATCTACAAAGCCGCCCGGCTTGATCAAGGCGGCTTTAATAATTCCATGAAAGAACTT
>JBAYJD010000003.1:0-97344 GCA_041665305.1 Elusimicrobiales bacterium | reverse complement strand
CTCACGGGTGAAAAGTTGACGCTTTTCACCTCCGCTCTTCCGGAGCGGTCCTTACGACGGGACGTGAGGCAATTTTATTAGTTTTGAGCCTGTAACGGCAATCTTATCCGAGAATCCGGGACAATTCGGGCCCTTGACAAACGGGGAGGTGGCGGTTACAATCTGTCAGGTATGAAAAACAGAACGGCCGTCATAATATCGGGCCTGATCCTCTGCGCCTGCGCCATGCGGGTTTTGAAGGCGGAGGACCTTGCCGCCGATTCATCCGCAAGCGGCGCGCCTTTTGACGGCACGCGCAGTTATCCCTCAAAAGCGATAAGCGCTTCTCCCGCGCCGGAAGATAAAACGCGGGTGGAAAATGAATTTAAAAAGCATATAACTATCAACGACCACGGCCTTCCGGCTGAACGAGCCGCGCTCGGGGCCATGCTTTCGCGAATGATGGACAGTGCCACGGCCAGGGAAATGACCTTGCAATTCATAAAAGCGGGGGCGACCGCCGAGATTTCCTTTGAAGAGATGCCGAACAGCGTTATCGCGACAGTGGCCGGCAAAAAAACTGTTTCGGGCGCATTGGGTTATACAATAACCACTGATCGACCCAGCGTCAAATTAAATAAGCTTTTTATGCAGTATGATCGCGACAAAGGGTCAAGAGTTCTTACGCACGAAATATTAGGACATGTCTTGGAACGAAAACAGGCCGGCGCTTTGCGCGATGTTTACGGGTATAACGAAAATGAGGAGGAAAATTCCAAGCTTATCGGCTGGCTGGTGCAGATCGAGTTGGGGGACCGGCCCGAAGAGGAAGTCTGGGAATATGCGCGGCATCCCGGGGATTACGGCAAGCTGATCAAAATGCGGTCCGCCGCATATAGCTTGACCCTTACCGGCGACGAAATGAAAGACCCAGTGCCCGTCTACCAAGAACGGCTCGCCGAAGCGGATCTGGAACTGCTCCAGCTGCGCAAAGATGTTGAAAAGGGCGGAGAATGGGAGAAACAACTCGACCATTTTGTGCGTGTGCACGGCATGGACCCCGCGGCATTCGGTCTTCTGGGAGAGGAGATGGACGGCTATCTGAAAGATATCCCCAAAAGGCAAAAAGATCTCTTGGAGATCAAAGCCGCCCTTTCGGAACAGATAACTTACTTCCTTAGCGCCGAAGGACGGGTATTGCTGGACGATTTATCTAAAGCGGCCGATAGCGATTATTTCAGGCAGAAGGACGCCGCGATCCTCAAGCGGCGAAAACAGCTTGAAACCCTGTTGAGCGCTAAAATGCAGGCCGCTCCCATCCGGCCCCATCCGGTCGGGCGGCTTACCTGGGATCAATTTAAAGAGCTTCTGGAAAAGGATAAAAAAGAATGTCCCTACGGCGGAATTAAATAAAAACCGCCGTCGTTGTTTTGCCCCGCCGTACATCATAAACCGTTCTTTAATCTGAATCCTGCGTTTCAATATAATTTTCATTTATCCAACCTGCGAAAATCTGTGTAATCTGCGGATAACTTCGTCCGTTAACCTTTATATGATAAGACACAACAGGAACAATAATCCATTTTCGCCGGAAAGACGGGAACTCGCGTCCGGGCGTTCCAATTGGGAAGCCAGGATAACGGCTGCCCATGCGGTGGGCCGGTTTTGGTATACTGTATGAATAAATTATTATCCGGAGGCTCTTACGCCATGAAAACAATCATATTCGTTGCCGCCTTTGTATGTCTTGCGTTCCCAGCCGGCGCCTTTGAGCTGCAGTCCCTCAGGGCCGCGGACATTAAAACCGCCGGCGCCCCGGTCCCTCCGGCGGCGGCCGCCGCGCCTGAAGAGAAGCAGCTTCAGGAGCTAAGAATGAACATTTACGGCTCTCCTTCCTGGCAGGAAACGGAGGCCGAAGACAACACGGCCGGGATAGATGTACGCGTGCGAAAAGTGTTCGACCGCCTGTTCAGCGTGGACTCCCGCGTGGAGACGATCGGTGAAAGGAGCAATATCAATAAGTCGGGGGTAAATTTCCAGTTTTCCTGTTCCGCCGCGGACCTCCGCATGGACGATTATGGCGGCAGTTACGGCATTTCCGGCAGCGTTGTCGGGGAACACGGCCAAACCGGGCGCATCGCGCTCGATCTTTACAAAGGCTTTGACGGTTATTCCTTCAGTGTGAGCGGCACGGGTTTAAATATGAGCGTGACCCGCAGCGGCATAAGCGGCAATTACGACGGGAAGCACTACTCAAAAAAGGCCGTGGCGGCCGTCGTGGCTCTGATCCTGGCCGTCCAGGTCGACAAGACGCCTGTCAGGTGAAAACCGGCGGAAGCTTTGCGGTAAGAGGGAGTTCGGCCGTCTGGAAGGTATAGGTTGCGGTTGCCCGAAAAAGGTTTAAGGAAACGGCAGGTCTGCGAGCTCGCGGGCGTGCCGGAGGCATGGGACTGCCGGGCACGCTATCGTCCACACAGTGGCCGCGCTCCCGCCAGGTTCGGCGCTTATGCAAGCCTCCCCCTGCGCGACGACCCGTCAGTCCCACACCTCCGTCATCCCGCTCCAATTTATTCACCTGCCGATTGTATTGATGGACGAACCCTCACGGCGGGTATGATAGAATGTTGTTTTACAACATTCTATTATGCCGGACGAGCTGCTGCATGAACTGTTCGAGACTTCCACCGACGATGGGCCGGAACGCACGGCCGTGTTCTGCGGCGGCGCCGGCAGGAGTAAAGAGAAATTTTAATGACGCGTACAGGAGGGGAAAATGAAAAAAGCAGCCATGTTCATCGCGTTCCAGGGGTTCCGGGACGAGGAATATACGGAGCCTAAAAGGATACTTGAAGCCGCCGGAGTGCAGGTTACGACGGTCTCAACGGCCAAAGGGGTCGCCCGCGGGAAGTTCCGCGTCATGGCCCAGGTCGACAGGACCATAGACGAGATCGATCCCGCCGACTACGACGCTTTAACCCTGGTGGGCGGGCCCGGCGCGCTGTCGAACCTGGACAATGAAAAGGTATATAAGCTTTTTCAACAGGCGGCGGCCCAGGGCAAGCTTATCGGCGCCATCTGCATCTCTCCCGTGGTGCTGGCGCACGCCGGCCTGCTGGACGGAAAAACGGTGACATGTTTTCCGGACGGGGCCGAAGAGGTTGAAAAGGCCGGAGCGAAATATACGGGCAGCGATCTTGAGATCGACGGGAGGCTGGTGACGGCCAGCGGTCCTCTCCCCGCCAAAAAATACGGAATGGCCCTGGCGGAATTATTGAAATAAAATGTCGTAAGACGGCATTTTATCGTGCCCGACACGGGGTCGTCTCCATCCCCGTGTCGGAGTTGAGGAAAAAATTTCTTTCGGCAAACATTTTTAACCTGAAAACTTCAGTTGAAGTTTTCCGCCCGCATAGCGCTGGGCCCGACGCCCGTTTTGCGGGGAATTACGCAGAATAATTCTGTTTCCTGATTTTCATAGTGAAAACCCGGTTAAACTGCGGAATTCAGGTTAATAAATTGGAGCGGGCGGAGGAGGCGCGGGGCTGACGGTTGTCGCGCCGGGGGGCTTGTCAGCGGGAGCCGGTTGCCGCGGTCATGGTTGAAGGCTGCATAAGGGCCGGGTCGGCGGTTAGAACGGGGTTTAAAGGGTCCTGGGCCCCCGTGACGGGCGCGGTGTCCGCTGTTATGGTCGCCAGCGTCCCGTCCAGGTCCGTTCCTTCCGCTTCGTCCGGCAGGTAGCCGGAGGCGCGCATCCTCCCGATTATCCGGCTTTTTTGTCTTTCCATGAAACGGGTGCCTTTTGTCGGGCTGTAGCGCCTGGGGCTGGGCAGGACGGCGGCCAGGGCTGCGGCTTCCTCGGGTGTGAGTTCCGAGGCGTTCTTGCCGAAATAAGCCCGCGCGGCCGCCTGCGCCCCGTAGATGCCCTTTCCCCATTCCGCGATGTTCAGATAGATCTCGAAAATGCGCCGTTTGCCCAGCGTTCTTTCAAGCTTGCGCGCTATCAGGATCTCTTTTATCTTGCGCAGCGGATTTTTTGAAGGCGACAGGTAAAGATTTTTTGCCACCTGCTGCGTTATGGTGCTGCCGCCTTTTGCGAGGGTTTTGGTCCGCCAGTCGGCCTTAAGGGCCTGCCGCATACTTTCCCATTCGACGCCGCTATGCCTGTAAAACGAGCCGTCCTCGGCCACCAGGACGGCGTGTTTTAAATTTTCCGAGATGCCCTCCCAGCCGGTCCAGGTCATGTCGCGCCGCAGCTTTTTCCCGGCGGCCGCGGCCTGGCGCTCTTTTATCAGCATGTACGCCGTAACCTCCGGGTTCTTCTTTTTAAGGGAAGTTACATCCGGCAGCCACAGGATATAAACGGCCGAGGCCAGGATCGCCGCCGCCGTAGACGCGGGAAGGAGTTTGAGGAGCAAGCGCATAATAAAATCTCAGTAAAATACTTTTTTAAAGTCGGCGAAAAAATCCGGATAGGATTTTTTAACGCAGAAAGGATCCTTTATTTTTACGGGCCGCGCCGCAAGCCTCCCCGCCGCCGCCGCCGCCATAGCGATGCGGTGGTCGTTGAAGGTCTCCGCCGGCCTGCCGCCGGAGATCTTCTGTCCGCCCCTGATGATAAGGCTGTCTTTGCCGGTTTCGGCCCGAAGTCCCAGGGTTTTGAACAAAGCCAGGGTCGCTTTCAGGCGGTCGGATTCTTTGTGCCTTAACTCACCGACGCCGTTTATAACGGTGGAGCCCACGGCGCGCGAGGCCGCGAGCGCCAGCAGCGGCAGTTCGTCTATCATGGCCGGGACCTCGTCGGGCCGTATCCTTACGCCTTTGAGGGCCGCGCCGCGGACTACGAGCTCCCCTTCCGGTTCGTTACAGGCCGCGGCCGGTTTTACGGTTATCCTGGCCCCCATGGCTTTAAGGGCGCTTATCAGGCCCATGCGGCCCGGGTTCAGCCCGACCCCTTTTATCGACAGCGTAAAACCCGGCAGCAGACAGGCCGTAGTAATGAAGGGCGCGGCCGACGAGATGTCGCCCGGCACTTTTATGTTCCTGGAATTGAAACGGCCCGGCCTTAAATAAAGGTTCGGACCGCCGGAGGAGATGCGCGCCCCGAGATATTTAAGCAGGCGTTCGGTATGATCGCGGGTGGACAGCCGCTCCGTGATGGAGGTGGGGCCTTCGGCATACAGGCCGGCCAGCAGAATGGCCGATTTGACCTGCGCGCTGGGGATCTCCAGCCGGTGGTCCGCGCCGGACAGCGCCGAGCCGCGGATCTGCAGGGGGGGCCGCCCGCCTCGGGTCTTTATCCTGGCGCCCATGGCCGAGAGCGGTCCGGAGACCCGGTCCATGGGCCTGTTTAAAAGCGTGCCGGTCCCGGTCAGGACGGAGTCGAACTCCTGTCCGGCCAGCAGGCCGGCCAGGAGGCGCAGGGTCGTCCCCGACTCTCCCGCGTTGAGGGGGCCCGACGGCGCTCTCAGGCCGCGCAGGCCCGCGCCCTTGACGGTCAGGCCGCCGCGGGAGGGGGAGATCTTCACTCCCAGTTTTTTCAGGCAGGAGGCGGTGGAGGCCGTATCCGCGCAGTCCGAAGGGTTCGAGATCACGGTGGAACCGTCGGCCACGGCGGCCAGGATCAGCGCGCGATGGGTGACCGATTTGTCCGGCGGCGGAGTATAGCTCCTATTTAAGTCGTTTGTCATTTTTTCCTATTGTAAAACAAAGATCTATAGCTTTAAGATATGAGTTCTGCCCCAGGCCCTTTATCACCTTCGAGCAGACGGGCGCGGTGACGGAAATTTTCCGGAACGGCTCGCGCTTTGAGATGTCGGACAGATGCACCTCCACCGCCGGCAGCCCCGAGGCTTTTATCGCGTCCCTGATGGCGTAGCTGTAATGGGTGTAGGCGGCCGGGTTGAGGATAAGCCGGTCGGCCCAGTTCATGTTGGCGGCGATCAGATCTATGATGCGGCCCTCGCAATTGGACTGGAAGACGCGGACCCGCGCTTTTTTTAAGGACGCGTGTTTTTTTATAAGGGCGTTCAGCTCTTTGAGCGTGAGCCTGCCGTAGAGCTCCGGCTCTCTTTTCCCCAGGAAATTAAGATTGGGACCGTGTATGATAAGTATGTTCATAAAAATTTTCCGCCGCGAAAATTTTCCAATTCCTCCAGGCATCGCTTTAACGCCGCGCCGGGGATATTTTCCACCGTCTTAAGTAGCCCCGGCCTGATTATAAGAATAAACCTGTTGCTTTGCGCGCCGTTCTTTTTGTCTCGGCGGACAAGTCCGCTGAACCGGTCGAAATCCAGGGCCGCTTTTTTAAGCGCGGGGGGCTCCGCCAGCCGGAGCGCGGCCTCTACGGCCCCGGCCCGCTTCCCGTCCATGAGCCCTAGCTTACGGGAAAGCCCGGCTGCATAGCGCATCCCCCAGAGCACCGCCTCTCCGTGGCTGAGCGAGCCTTTTGAAGCCGCTTCGAAGGCGTGTCCGGCGGTATGTCCGAAATTAAGCGTTTCCCTCAGGCCGGTTTCCTCCCTCTCATCCCGGGAGACGAGTTGCAGTTTGAAGGCGGCGCAGGCGGAAACGACCTCCGCCAGTTCTTTTTTCCCGCCCTCCAGGGCTGCGGGCAGGCCGTTTAGAACGGCGCGGCCGAGTTTGCTGGGGGCGATGAGCGCGTACTTTATCAGTTCGCCGGCTCCAGACCGCAGTTCCCGCGCGCCTAAGGTGTCGAGGAAAAGGGAATCGCAGACGGTAAGCGACGGCTGGTAAAAAGCGCCCGCTATGTTCTTTACGCCGGCCAGGTCCACGGCTGTCTTACCGCCTATTCCGGCGTCCGCCTGCCCCAGCAGGGTGGTGGGGACGCTGAGCCAGTTTATTCCGCGCATATATAGCGCCGCCGCAAGGCCGGCGAGGTCGGTGACCGAGCCGCCGCCGGCCGCTATAAGGAGCGAGCGCCGCGAAAGCCCGTTTTCAAACATAAATGAAAGCAGGCGCTCCAGCGTCATAAAATTTTTTGCCGCGCCCCCGTCCGGAGCTTCGAAGACCGTCGTTCGGCCCGAGGCGCCGCCCAGCATTCTATTGAAGGCGCGTTTAAAGGTCCGCAAACACCGGCGGTCCGTGACCAGGCAGAATTTGTCCGCCCCGGCGAAAAGTTGCGGCGACAGGTCCGGCAGCGGGGCAAGACCCCGCCCGCAGATCAGAGAAACCTTTTTCGACGATGAAAAATCCAGAGCAAGTCGTTTCATTTAAAATGTTTGACGCAAAAATAAAATGTCGTCCTACGACATTTTATGGCGAAGCAGCCGCGCGAGCCCGGCGGCCGCCGCTTCCGGAGTAAGGTCCGAGGTGTCCAGCTCCAGGTCCGCTTTTTCGTAATAAGGCCGCCGTTTTTTGAGCAGCCGCGAGATATTCCGCTTCGCCTGTTCCGGGCCGTCGCCGAGCAGGGGGCGGCGGACGGGATCCTTGCTCAGCCTTTTAAAAAGCACGGCTTCCCGGCACTTGAGATACACTGTTACGCCGAGACCGCTGAGGAGCCGCCGCCGGGCTTTGGTCGGCGTTATGCCGCCGCCCAGCGCGATCACGCGGCCGGTGGAGCGGGCGACGGTCCTGAAGACCGAGTCCTCCGCCGCACGGAACGCTTTTAAGCCCCGTTTTTTTATAAACTCCCCGGTTGCAAGGCCGTAAATTTTTTTCAGCTCCAGGTCGGTGTCCGTAAAGACCCGGTCCGTTCTTTCCGCCAGGGCGCGTCCCGTGCGGGTTTTGCCCGAGCCCATGAAACCGAGAAGGTAAATATTTTTCATTAAAAATTTTTACCGCGATAATTTAGCGGTCTGTCTGCGCCAGGCGTCCACGCGGAGCTTTATTTCCTTAAGAGAATCGCCGCCGAATTTTTCCAGAACGGCGTTCGCAAGTTCAAAGGCTATGAGATGTTCGGCGATGACGGCCGCCGCGAAGACCGCGGTGATGTCGGAGCGGCCGGGCGCGACGGCCGAGGTCCTTCCGGTCTTAAGGTCGATGGACCTGACAGTGGAGCCTTGCCCGGGCACAGGTCTTACGGCGGCCCGCAGCACCAAAGGCATTCCGTTGGTCATTCCGCCTTCCAGGCCTCCGGCCAGATTGGTCAGGCGTTCGAGAGGTCTGCCTTTTTTAAAAAAGTCCAGGGCTCCTTCTCCCCGCATGGCGGCCAGCTCGAAGCCGGAGCCGAATTCGGCGCCCTTCACTCCGTTGAGCCCCAGGAGCTGCGCCGCTAGGCGGGAGGGGAGGCGCCTGTCCCACTGGGCGTGGGAACCCAGTCCCACCGGCAGGTTCCCGGCCTTTACTTCGAAGACTCCCCCAAGCGAACGGCCGGATTTTTTGGCCCGTTCCAGCTCCCGCAGGAGAGTTCCGGAGTCTTCGCAGCGGAGATGCCCCAGTTTTATTACGCGGCTGGTTATCTCTATATCCAGCAGTTCCAGCAGCCGCAGGCAGAACGCGCCCAGCACGGTGCGCATCGAGGTTTCCCGCGCGCTGGCCCTTTCACGGATAACGGCCGACGCCGAAATGCCGTATTTTAACATGCCGGCGAGGTCCGCGTGGCCGGGCCTGGGCGTTGAAGAAGGGTCCAGGACCGCGAACCGGCTGGTATTGTTAAGCATTACAGCCACCGGCGCGCCGGTGGTGACGCCTTTGTAAAGTCCGCAGGAGATATAAAAAGCGTCGGTTTCAAGGGCCTGCCGCGCGCTTCTGCCCGGCGCGGTCCTGCGCCGCGCGAGGCTGCGCGAGATATAGTCCCTGTCTATCTTTACGCCGGCCGGGAAGCCGTCCATGATCCCCACAAGGGCCGGGCCGTGCGCTTCTCCGGCTGTAAGATACCTTAGCATGAGCTCTCCTGATATGCTGAAACCTTTACCCAAAATGCAGCTGCCGTACCGCCTTGTCTTTCAATTTTACAATTTCCGAAGGCCTGATGCGCCGCCCGCCGTATAGTTCCGTGCTTTTAAGTGCCTGGTAGATAAGGAGGTCAAGACCGGAGATCGCCGCGCCGGTACGGTTTTTTAAAAAAGGCGTGAGGCCTTTTGCATAGGCTAAATCCAGATAGAAGGCGCCGGGGCCGCCCGAAAACCGCAGGGAGGCGGGCAGCGGCTTATACATACCAAGAGGGGTGGCGTTCACGAACAGGGCCGCTCCTTCGGGGGGAATATCGGTAAGTTTCCTCGCGGCGAACCTGGTGTGCGGGAAGCGGCCTGAAAAATTTTTCACCAGGCCGGCGGCTCCGGAGAAAGAGCGGTTGTGGATCTCCACCGCCGCGGCGCCGTCCGAGGCCAGCGCCCAGGCGGCGGCTCTCGCCGCGCCTCCGGCTCCCCAGATAACGCAGGCCCCGCCGCGAATACGGCAGCCGGAGGACCTGAGGGCAAGTTTTATGGCCGGCGCGTCCGTGTTGTGCCCTTCAAACTTCCCGTTCTTTATCCTGACGGCGTTAACGGCCCCGATGGCGCCGGCCTCGGGGCTTAAGGAGTCGAGGAAGGGAATAATTTTTTCTTTCAGCGGCAAGGTGACATTGAAGCCGGCCCAGCCGAGGTTTTTGATTTTTTTCAGGGTCCGGGCCAGTCCGCGCGCGCGCGTTTCCAGAAGCGTGTAGGAATAATTTTCGCCGAGCAGGGAGGAAAAAAGCCTGAAAAGACGCGGAGAAAGGGACTTGTTTAAAGGGCAGCCGATGAGTCCGGCTTTTATCCGGGTATGGTTCATTTTGCCGCGTATTTTCTGAAAAGAAGCCGGTGTCAGGCGTTTTTCAGGAGATTCTTTATTTGTTTCACCAAAGAAGCGAATTCCGGGATGCTCAGGGTCTGGCGGCCGTCGACCAGGGCCGTTTCAGGGTTCAAAGAGGCTTCTATCAGAAGGCCGTCGGCGCCGGCTTTAACGGCTGCCAGGGCCTGCGCGGGAACAGCCGCCCGGTCCCCGGCCGCGTGGCTGGGGTCGGCTATTACCGGCAGCGCGGTGGTTTTAACGGCGGCGCGGATCATTTCAAGGTTCAGGCCGCGGCCGGGCCGTGAGAAGGAATCGCCTCGTTCGCAGAGGAGGATCTCGCCATTGCCGTATTTCAGCAGGTACTCGGCCGAGAGCAGCCATTCTTTCAGCGTGGCCCCCGGGGCCCGTTTGAGCATGACCGGCAGGCCCGAGCGGGCGGCCGCCTTCAAGAGCTCGTAATTGCGCATATTCCTGGCGCCTATCTGCGCTATGTCGCAAAATTTGCCGATGACGGCAAGCTGGCGTTCGGAAGTGGCTTCGGTGACCGCGGCAAGCCCCGTGGCGCGCCGGGCTTTTGCGATTATGCCGAAGCCTTTTGCGCCGAGGCCCTGAAAAGCGTACGGCGAGGTGCGGGGTTTGAACAGCGCGGCTCTCAGGGCGCCCGCGCCGGCCGCTTTAAGCTTCCGGGCCGCGGCGAGGTAGGAGGCTTCATCCTCTACGGCGCAGGGGCCGGCTATCAGGATAAAATCCCTGCGCCCCGGTTTTTTAAAAAGGGCGTCCAGGTCGGGCGGCGCGGCCCTGAAAGCTCTGGGGCAGGCTTCGCTTATCGATAATTGGGCGCAGGTCACGCCCGGAAGGTTTTCAATGGCGGCCAGGCGCCCGCTCAGGAGTTCAGGCGAGGGCGTACGCACCGCGATGAAATTGCGGCCGCCGGAGAACACCGCGTCAGGCAGAAGCCGGGTGAGCGCGCGGCGCAGGAGTTCCAGGTTTTTGGCTTTAATTCCGGGTTTAAGCTTTAGGATCATGTTTTTTCATGCGTTTGCCGCGGCGCGCTCGGCGCGATCCGGCCGGGCCGTATTGAAGCCGGCGGCTTTGTTTTATGATCTCGCGGTAGATCGCCACAACGGCTGGGCGTACGGTCCGGTCTTTTACGCGGCGCGCGGCGCGCCTGAGCACGGCGGCCTCACGGCCGGGATCCCGAACCTTTTTTTTAAGTTCGGTCATCGAGGCCGCCAGGGAAAGCCGTCCGGCCAGCAGGCCCGTAAGACGGGCGTCGATCGCGTCGATCCGCCCCCTTTTTTTCTCCAGCGGGTTTGCCATTATAAGGTAATTCTATTAAATTTCCCGGGTCAAGGAACCGGAGAAGTTCGGGACGCCTTGGACAGTGCGTCGTGCGGGCGCAATATTGGCAGTCGCCGCGGGCCAGGCCTATCATGATAAGTCCCCACCCCCGCCGCCATGGCGAGGACGATCCACAGGGTCAGGTAACGGTCAAGAAAAGAAAGCCTGGTAACTATCACGCTCATTTTAACCTCTATTCTTGGATATTATAGCGGTCGCGGCAGGCGCGTGCAAATCGGCACATGCCGTCCGGACTTAATAAATTGCTAAAATATGGATATGGCGGAACTGGAATTCAAGGATATAGCCAACAAGCTGGAGCGTCTTGTGAAATTTTTGGGGGAAGTGACGCAGCTTTACGGCCTTGAAAAGAAGCGCGAAGAGCTTGATAAAAAGGAAGCCGGCGCGGCTTCGGCCGATTTTTGGACGGACACAGGGAAGGCGCAGACCCATCTGAAAGAATTGAACGATATTAAAAAGGACATAGCGCTTATAGACGGCATAAAGGCCGAACTGGAGGATTTTGCGGTCCATTTCGAGCTGGCCCGCGATTCCAACGACGCCGCGGAGCTGGCCGTGGTCATGGCGGGCCTCAACGAGACCGAAAAAAAACTTTCCGGCCTGGATTTTGAGCTTAAACTTTCCGATCCGCTGGATAAGGAAGACGCTATCATAAGCATCCATTCCGGCGCCGGCGGCACCGAGGCCTGCGACTGGGCCCAGATGCTGCTGCGGATGTACACCCGCTGGGCGCAGAACAGGGGTTTTGCCTTCAGCATCACCGATATCCTACAGGGCGAAGAAGCCGGGGTTAAAAGCGTTACGGCTTTTGTAAAGGGCAAATACGCCTACGGCTATCTTAAGAGCGAGATAGGGGTTCACCGCCTGGTGCGCATCTCTCCGTTCGACGCCAATAAAAGGCGCCATACCTCTTTCGCTTCGATAGATGTGCTTGCCGATATAGGAGAGGAGATAGAAATAAAAATCGAGGACAAGGACATCAAGCTCGACACTTTCCGCTCCGGCGGGGCCGGAGGACAGAATGTCAACAAGGTCGAGACCGCGGTGCGCCTTACGCATCTTCCCAGCGGCATCGTAGTAGCCTGCCAGATAGAGCGCAGCCAGCACCAGAACCGCGAAACCGCCATGAAGATGCTCAAAGCCAAGCTTTACGAGATAGAGATGGATAAAAAGCGGTCCGAGATGGAACGCCACTACGACGCCAAAGGCGATATCGGCTGGGGCCACCAGATCCGGTCCTATGTTTTCATGCCTTATCAGCTGGTAAAAGACCTGCGCACCGATTTTGAAACTTCCCAGATCGACTCCGTGATGGACGGCGATCTGGACGGCTTCATGCATTCCTACCTGAGCTGGCGCGCCGCCGCCAAAAAGCGGGATTAAAAATTTTCGCCGCGAAAATTTTTACCGTACCTTTACGAATCTGCGAAAATCTGTGGAATCTGCGGATTATCTTATTTCAACCCAGCAGGGAAAATTTAGTCGAACCGGGTAGGTCCAAAAACTACCGGGTTATGGGTCCTTATACCCATGCTGAACAGCCGTTGTAGAACTACAATATAAATGATCGGGGGTAAGGGAACGCCTCCCCGGTGCTTTGGTCGTATCATAGGAGAAAAAATGAAAAAAATATTGATAGCGATGGTTTTTGCGGCGGCGTCCGGCGCGGCATATGCGGAGGAGTTCACCGATCTCCGGATCCTTAAGGCGGCGGATGCGAATGGGGCCATGGTGCAGATAGTTGTGCCGGAGGTCCAGGCTCCGGAAATGGCGCAGGAGTCCCTTGCAAACCTGTACCAGACATGGATAAACGACAAATTCACATATCTGAAGGACAAGAAACTTGTGGAACAAAAAATGCATGAGCTTCTCGTCCGCTCATCCGACAAAGCTGAGCTTGGCAAGATAAAGCGGCTGCTTAAAGCGGAGTCTTCCAGGTTATCGCGCGACAGCGAAGAGTCCGCAGGTTTATCCGGTAGCCTGGTTTCGGGTGTGGCGGAAGCGCAAACCTGGATCATTGCGGCGGAAATAGGCCGGGTGAATAAAAGACTAGCCGTGCTTAATAAAATGTCGTAAAACGACATTTTATGCGCTTTATTGAAACTCATTCGCATCTTAACGACGGTTCCTTCGACGCGGACCGCGCCGGGGTCATAGAACGGGCGTTTAAAAGCGGCGTGGAGAAAATGATCGAGGTCGCCTGTTCCGCCGGGGAGTGGGCGCCGGCGGAGGCGCTTTGCGCCGGATATAAAGGCAAAATAACCGCCGTCTTCGGCCTCCATCCCCAATATGTGGAGGAATTAACGCCTGAAAATCTTAAGGCCCTTTCCGGCTTCCTGAAAAAAGAGAGCTGCTCCGGCCTCGGAGAGATAGGGCTGGATTATTACTACGACAATTCCAAAAAAGATGCCCAGTTCAAATTGCTGGAAGCGCAGCTCGCGATGTCCAATTCCGCGGCCAAGATCTGTGTTTTTCACGCGCGCAACGGTAAAGAGGTCAAAACCGACAACGCGTATCTGGACCTGGCCCTGGAACTAAAGAAACAATGGACGCTCGGCGTCCGCAAACGGGCGCGCGGCGTGCTGCATTGCTTCTCCGGGAGCTGGGAAGACGCCAAGACGGGCCTGGACCTTGGATTGTTCCTAGGTGTCAACGGCACCTTTACCTATAAAAAGAACGATGACTTGCGCGTGATCGTGAAAAAAGCGGGATTAACGAACATCGTTCTGGAAACGGATTGTCCCTATCTGCCGGTGCAAAGCAGGCGCGGCCAACGGAACGATCCGTCCTGGATCCCCGAAATAGGCCGCGCCGTGGCCGAATATCTCGGAGTGAAGCCGGAAGAACTCGCCGAATATACCTCCGCCAACGCCGCGGAGCTCTTTTTTTAACCTTTACAAGCAAGGATCCTTAATCCGGCCGCCCTGGGGAGGACGGTATTTTATATAATCTATAAATGCCAACCGAAGAAAAATTCCATAAGATTTTTAAAGAGAAGATCGTGATCTTCGACGGAGCCATGGGCTCGTATTTGGAAAAGTTAAAGCTCAAGCCGGAGGATTTCAAGGGCTATGAGGGCTTAAACGAGTACCTTTCCCTCTCAAGGCCTGATGTCATAAAACAGGCGCATCTGGATTATCTGTCCGCCGGCGCCGATGTAGTGGAGACGAACACCTTCGGCGCGAACCGCTTTGTGCTCGCGGAATACGGCCTGCCGGACAAAGTAAAAGAGCTGAACCTGGCCGCCGTGCGCCTGGCCAGGGAGGCCGCGGCGGCGTCCTCCACTCCGGACAAGCCGCGCTTCGTCGCCGGTTCCATCGGGCCGACCAACAAGGCGCTTTTTGTGACCGGCGGGGCGACTTTCGACGAATTTACCGATGTTTATTACGAGCAGATCTGCGCCCTGATGGAAGGGCGGGTGGATCTCCTGCTGGTGGAGACCGCCCATGATATCTCCAACATCAAGGCGGCGCTGGCGGCCGCTTCCAGGGCTTTTTCAAAGAACGGCCGCCGCCTGCCGGTTATGGTTTCGGTCACCATGGACCGCAAAAACACCATGTTGAGCGGGCAGGATATCGAAGCGGTCTGCGTTTCGCTGGAACATTTCCCTTTAAGCGCCCTCGGGTTCAACTGTTCCACCGGGCCCAAAGACCTGGCGCTGCGGCTGGAGACTCTTTCAAAAGTTTCAAGGTTCCCGGTCCTGGCCATGCCTAACGCCGGCCTGCCGGACGAGAACGGAAAATATGCCGAGACGCCGGAAGAGTTCGCAGCCGTGATGGGCGGGTATGCCGGTGCCGGACTGCTGAACGCCGCCGGCGGCTGCTGCGGCACGGGGCCGGGGCATATAAAAGCCCTTGCTGCCGCGCTTAAGGGCCTGAAACCCCGGGTTTCGGGACAAGGCGGCGGCTGGGCGGTTTCCGGCATCGAAGCGCTTTATTACCGCGAGATAGAACCGCCGCTTATGGTCGGGGAGCGGAATAATTCCATCGGTTCCAAAAAATTCCGCGACATCGCGGCGGCGGGTGACTGGGACAAGGCCGTGGAGATGGCCAAGGCCCAGGTCCGCGCCGGGGCGCATGTGCTGGATGTCTGCCTTTCCAATCCCGAAAGGAACGAGCTGGAGGACGCCAAAATTTTTTTCCCCAAGCTGTTCCACGCGGTGCGCACGCCGGTCATGATAGACACCACCGATCTGCGGGTGATGGAAGAGGGGCTCAAACTCGCTCCGGGACAGTGCCTCCTGAATTCCGTTAATTTCGAGTTCGGAGAGGGGCGGCCGCGCGAAGCCGCGGGCCTCATAAAGCTTTACGGCGGCAAGCTGGTGTTCGGGCTTATCGACGAAGATAAGGAAAAAGGTATTCCCCTGACGGCGGAACGCAAACTGGAGATCGCCCGGCGCGGTTACGGATTCTTTACTGAAAAATGCGGACTGGCGGCGGAAGATATGATTTTTGACGCGCTGGTGTTCCCGGTGGGCGTCGGAGGGGAATACTCCCAAAGCGCCCGTGAGACCTTGAAGGCCCTGGAACGGCTGAAGAAGGAATTCCCGCTTTCAAAAACGATCCTGGGCGTGAGCAATGTGTCTTTCGGCCTTCCTCCGGCCGGGCGGGAGGTCCTGAACGCGGTCTTTCTGCATCATGCCATCAGGGCCGGGCTGGATCTGGCCATCGTAAACATAGAGAAACTTAAACGGTACTCCCAGCTCCCGGCGAACGAAGTAAAACTTTCCGAAGACCTTCTGCTTGCCCGCGCGCCGGACCCGGCCGGTACCTTTGCCGCTTATTTCAGGGAAAAACAGAGCGGCGCGCCGGCCGCCGTTGCGGCGGCCGCGTCTTCTCCGGAGGACAGGCTTTACGGTATGATCCTGAACGGTTCCAGGGCGGGGGCGCGGGAGGCGGTGAAAGAGCTTTTAGCCGGCGGCATGGAACCTCTGGCCGTGATCAACGGGCCGGTTCTGAAGGCTATGGGGGAGGTCGGCAGGCTGTTCTCCGGGGGCGGTCTGATAGTCACCGAGGTGCTCCAGAGCGCCGAGGTGGTAAAGGAGGCGGTGTCGGAGCTGGAACCGGCGCTGAAGGCCGGTAATATCCCGAAGCGCGGCCGGTTCCTGCTGGCCACGGTCAAAGGCGACGTCCACGATATAGGCAAGAACCTAGTGAACATCATCTTCGAGGCCAATGGTTTTGAGGTCATAGACATGGGCGTGAAGGTGCCTCCCGAGGCCATAGTGGCCGCGGCCCTCAAAGAGAAGCCGGATTTTATCGGCCTCTCCGGACTTCTGGTCCGTTCCACCGAGCAGATGACAATTACCGCCCGCGAACTTGCAGGAGCCGGCGTGACGGCCCCTTTGCTGGCCGGCGGCGCGGCTTTGACGGCGGGATTCGTGGCAGCCAATATGGCGCCGGTTTATAAGGGGCCTGTTTTCTACGCGCCCGACGCCATGGATGGACTTAACAGCGCGCTTAACTATGTAGTCGGCGGAAGGCCGGCAAGCGCAAGCCTGAAGGCGGTTCCGCAGGCTGCGGCCCCGCGCGCCTCCGCCCCCGGGGCCGTAACGGCGAAATACGGCGAGAGGTTCCGGCCGGACGAGATTCCGGTCCCGAAGGACCTGGAGAGGCATTTTTTAGGGGATTATGACCTGGCTGAATTGTTCGCCGAGATGGACCCGGACCTGTTCAACCTGCGCTTCCTGAAGCTGAAAAAGACAGACGAGGAAAAAGCCGCCGCGACAAAAAAGATCATGGACGGCATGAAGGAAGAGGTGCTGCGCGAACGCCTTATAAAACCGCGCGGGGTTTACCGGTTCTTCAAGGCGGCCGCGGACGGCGACAGCCTGCTTTTTTACGGCCGGGACGGAAAGATCGTGGAGACTATAGATTTTCCGCGCCAGCATGACGCGGAGCGGCTTTGCCTGGCCGATTTTTTTGCGGCCCCGAACGGAAAACAGGACTACCTGGCGCTGATGGCCGTTACCTGCGGCGAAGGGGTGGCCGAATTTTCCCGCCGCGAACGGGAGAAAGGCAATTATCTGCGCTCTTACATCGTGGAAGCCCTGGCCTTAAGCCTGGCGGAGGCTTTCGCCGAGGCGCTGCATTACAAGATAAGGGAAGACTGGGGCTTCGCCGAACCCCGTTCGGACACGCCTTTGCGCCGGGTCCATTACAGGGGGCGGCGCTATTCGTTCGGTTACCCGTCCTGCCCGGACCTGGCCGACCAGAAACAGCTTTTTAATCTGCTCAGGCCTGAGGGCGATGTTAAGATGAAACTGACGGATAATTTTATGATGGACCCGGAAGCCTCCGTTTCGGCTTTCGTACTTCATAATCCGAAAGCCAAATATTTTTATATCTGAGTCAGAAGAAATTAGCTATGAACGCCACCGGCGTAAGCGCGATAGAAGCGATGGCGGCTGCGGCGGCGATAATATCGCCCAAAACGGGGATGCCGACCGCTTCGGAAACCATCAGCAGTGTGCCCGCCGGAAGCATCGCCGCCGCCTGAAAACCGTCCGCCAGCCTTTCCCTGAAGCTCCTGTGTCCGGCTCTTTGCGCCGGCGCGGGGTCTTTGACGGCGGATAAGGCCGGTATCGGCCGTACTTCATGTTGCCGGGCGGCGCTTAATTTTAATGGCTCGTTTTTGTCCGGAGCAAGGGCCAGAGCCACAGCCGGGGCGGCGTTTTTCAGCGCAGCTCCGTCCAGCGGCCGCGAGGCCAGTCCGGCGGCTTCTGTAAGATCGGCGCTGACGGCTGCGTTTTTAGATATCTCGGCGACCGATTCAAGGGTGGAATCGGCGAACGCGCCGCATGGTATAAGCGAGACTGCGAGCATCAAGGAAACAGCGGTTCTATTCATAAGATGCGACCTCACGCAAAGATTGTTCCGGCCGTACGACGCATATAGTATATGTTCCGGAACAAAAGGCGGAAAGGGTCTTTGTACCCTTCTGCACCCGCACAGAACGGCCCATGCTGGGTAGGCCTTCCGGTCCACGGCGGAGAAGGATAAAACCGGGCTCCCCAAAATAGTATAATTGTCTTATTAGCATGGCCAATTATTTTGAACTGCGGCATAAAGTTTCGCCCGATGAGATAGACGGCCTGGGACATGTCAACAATCTCGTTTACCTGGGCTGGTTCATGGAGGCGTCGACCGGGCATACCGCGGCCTGCGGCCTGTCCGGCGAATTGATGCTGGAGGAAGGCGAAGGCTGGGTGGTGCGCCGCCATGAGATAGATTATCTGGCCCAGGTGCGGCCCGAAGATTCCGTCATAATAAGGACCTGGATAGAGACGGCCGAAAAAGCCTCTTCGGTCCGCCGGTATGAGATAACCGACGCCGCCGACGGAAAGCTTGTATGCCGGGGATGCACGCTGTGGGTCTGGATAAATTACAGGACCGGACGCCCCGCGCGGATCCCGGACAAAATTTACGCAGCCTACGGCGTCGCACCGGGTAAGGTAGTAAATAGACCCGTGCGATAAAAATAAATAGCGAAAAAGGAACCAATATGAAAAATGACGATTTATCTGAAGAAGCCGGAGGCGAGGAAAATTTCGCGGAAATGCTGGAGAGAACCTATAAAAAACCTTCGAAACTCGAACCGGGCCAGAAGATAGAGGCCGTTATCGTTAAAATAACCGCCGATTGGGCCTTTCTTGCGGTGGGCGGCAAAGGCGAAGGTTATCTGGATAAAAAAGAACTGCTGGACACGAACGGGAAACTGACCGTTAAAGAGGGGGACAAGGTGGCCGCTTGGTTCCTGTTCTCCGAGAACGGGGAGATGCATTTTACCACCAGGATAGGCTCCGGTCCGGCCGCCAGGGCGCAGCTTGAGGAGGCTTTCCGCAACGGTACTCAGGTGGAAGGAACGGCGGTCAAAGAATTAAAGGGCGGGTTCGAGATCGAGATCCTGGGGGGGGCGCGGGCTTTCTGCCCTTTTTCGCAGATGGGCGTCCGGCGCGAGGAGAACAAAGAGAATTATCTGGGCAGGCCGCTGAGGTTCGAGATAATAGAGTGCGGCGGCAGAAATGTGGTGCTTTCGCGTAAAAATATCGTAGAGAAAGAGCGCCGGATAAAAACCGAAGCTTTGAAAGCTTCGCTGAAAGAAGGCGACAAAATAAAAGGCGTGGTGACTTCCATACAAAAATTCGGCGCTTTTGTGGATATCGGCGGGGTCGAGGGACTGCTTCCGGTCTCGGAGCTCGCCTGGAACAGGACCGAAAATGTCGGCGACATCCTTTCCACGGGGCAGCAGGTGGAAGTTATTGTTAAAAAGCTGGATTGGGAGAACGGGCGGTTGTCTTTCAGCCTGAAGGACGCCCTGCCCAATCCCTGGGACCTGGCCGCCGAAACCTGGCCGGCCGGTTCCTATCAGACCGGCGTCGTTTCCCGGCTGGCCCCGTTCGGCGCTTTCGTCACTTTGGGCGAGGGCGTGGACGGGCTTATCCATATTTCCAGGCTGGGCGTGGAAAAGAAGATCCAGCACCCGTCGGAGGTCCTTGCGGTCGGGCAGACCATAGAGGTGAAGGTGGAAGCGGTGGACAGGGAGAATAAAAGGATCTCGCTGATACCGGCGGAGATAAGCCGCGAAGCGGAGATCGATGCCGCCGTACTGAAGAATTACCAGCGCGGGGATTCGGCCGAGGTTGAAAGTATGGGTTCGCTGGGCGAGGTGCTTAAAAAGCAGCTTGAGAACAAGGACAACGGCCGGCGGTAGGCCGGCTCGTCCTACGACATTTCCGACACGGGGATGGATAAAAACCCGTGTCGGGTACGATAAAATGTCGTCTTACGACATTTTATCTGCGAAAGTATTCCGCGCCTGTCCTGTCGATATAAAACACTTTTCCTTTCACGACCGCTTTCGCCGCGCCGTCGCTGAAGCCCGACACCTCGTCGTATTTGAAGGCTGTCGCCGCCTTCCCCGTCCTGTCTATAAACCCCCATTTCCCGGTCAGCGATCTCAGGACCGGGGCCAGTCCCTCGCTGAACGACGCGCACATGAAATAAGAGAACGGTATCCTTACGGTCCCTTCCGCGTCGATGTAGCCGCACCGGTTGGAGGCGTCCGTCCTGCTCTCCGCGTGCGCCAGGCCTTCGGTATAGGGACCGATGTTGAAAAAATCTTTTGATTTGAAATTCTTTGCGGCCAGGCTGATAAAGCCGTACTGCACGCGCAGGCGGGCCGTGGCGAAACCGTCCCGGAAAGGGAACGCTTCGGCGTAAACCGGCGGGACGGCCTCGGCGCCGGTTCTGTCTATATAACCGTACAGTTCGCCGGCTTTGACCCTCGCCAGACCCTGGCTGAACGGGAAGAGCTCGTCGTATTTTACGGGAGTGAATTGCTTTGACGCGAGATCCAGCACCCCCCAACGCCCGTCTTTTTTTGCCGCCGCCAGCCCTTCGCTCGGCTGCAGGGCCTCCGAGTATTCAAAAGGGACGGCGGTATTCCCGTCCTTGTCTATGTAACCCCAGACGCCTTTGAATTTTACGGGCGCCAGTCCTTCGCGGAATTCTCCGGCCGCCTGGTAGGAAGGCTTTACGACCTGCCCGCCTTCGGGATCCACGAACCCGTACCTGCCTCCGGAAAGCACCATGGCCCTGCCGTCCCGGAACGGCCAGGCAAAATCAAAACGCGGCTGGACCCTGATCTTCTTTGCCCGGTCGGCGTAGCCCCACAGGCGGCCCACCCGGTAGGGCATGAGCGGCGCATCCGGTCCCTGGGCCTGGAGCCGGACGGGACATGGCAGCAGTAAAATGACGGAGAATATAAGTGTTTTCATTAAAAATTTTTGCGGCAAAAATTTTTACCTGCGATAAAACGTCGCCCTACGGCGCGACATTTTATCTTAGCACCTTTTTTGCGGGTATTCAAATCGGTCCGCGGGCAAGGGGCCTTGACTTTGCGGGGATAGGACTGTATGCTATATAAATGATACGCAGTGGAGGTCAAATATGAAAACGCGGATAATAAAAAGTTTCACCGTCGTCTTTACTCTTGCCGTGCTGGTTTATATGGCCGTTTCCATCGGACAGACCAGAAATGCCGTAGCTCTGACCTCGGAACAGGCCAAAAAAACCGCCAATGACGCCGCCAACGACGCCAAAAAAACCATTAAAGCTTCTACCATGCCGGCCGTGAACGTGAATGTCGGGGATATCAGCGGAAGTCTCGGGGGCGTGAAGTTCGGGTGCTGCGGTTGAGGTCCTGTCAGCGGTTCCCTGCGTTTGCGGCGCCGGCTGAGATCTGTTGTTCGAGTTTGGTAAGAGGCGTGAGGTCCATTCCGGGCGTCGCGGCGTAGGGGATGGCCGCTGTCATGTTCCCTACGAGCTTCATCGACATATCTCCCACGAAGGGCGCCGCCCGCTTGTCCGAACTTAAAAACCGCAGTATTTCATTGTAGATCGAGGAAGGCGGGGGATTCCTCAGGGCCTCCAGCGAGATCTCTATCATCGCCTTCATTATTTCCGGGTTCGCTGAGGCGCTTAGTATTTTGCCGCGCACTTCAGGCAAGGCTATGGTTCCGCGAGCCCAGTTGTAGGCGTTCCTGTCCGTCTCATACCGCCTTTTCAGCGCCATATACCTGTCCATTTTTCCGAAATCGGCGTCAAGCCGGCGAAGCGCGGGGTATTTTGCCCTGTATTTCAGCCCGAGGCGCCTGAGATAAGTCTGGTAGGCCCTGAGTTCGCGGTCATGTTTGCGCAAAAAATCCGCTTCGGCCTTGTTTTCCGCGGTTATTGCCGGGGCCCGGCCGGAGGGCTTCGCCGGCCTCCCGTTTTCTCCGTCCCGGACCCGGCCGGCGTATTGTTCGGATTTGGGAAGCGTCTCTTCGCTCGACGGCGGCGCGGCCGCGTCATCGGTTACCGGCGCTTCCTCGGCATTGTATTCTTCCGTTAAAACGGCGGGGGAATTTGAATTGCTTTTGATCAGCCATCTTGTGACCAGGACGGTGGCCAGGACGCAGACGGGCAGGACCACCAATACCGCCAAGTTCCTTTTTTGGTTTTCTTCCATATTCTTCCCGCCGAAGGCCGCCGCCGCTGTAATGATATAACAATGGAGTTATACCGTCAATACCGCCGCTCCTTGATCCCTCCCGGAGGCTCGGTCAGCCGGAACAGCCGGCGGATGCCTTGGGCCAGGACCGCGGCGGCTTTTATCGCCGCCAGGGCTATAACAGGGTCGAATACGGTTCCGAACAAGATCCCGCGCGCCGCGCCGAAGGCGGAGGACCTCGTGTAATAGGACCAGCAGCCGGCGGTCGTCCCCCAAAGGTCCGCCCAGAAAACACAGGCCGCTCCGGTAAGAAGGACCGCGGCATCCCCGGTCCGGTCTTTTCCGCCCGGGTAAAGCGCGGCCGCGGTCAAAACCGCCGGCGCTAGGCAGGCCGCCGCGCCAAGTCCGGCCGCGAGGAACGGTATAAAAACGCAATAGAACAAAAATACCAGCGACCAATAAAGCCGGTTGCCCGCTATCTTCGCGAAAAATCCGCCGGATGTTCCGGCAGATCCGCGCGCCAGGCGGTCGATCACCAGGGCGCCTATGGGCCAGGCGGGAATTATCCAGTATGGCGGTTTTTCCCCGGTATAGTAGGCCCACAGGCCCGAACGTGTCCCCCAGAGTTCGGCCAGGAAGCCGAAAATAGAGGCCGTTAAAACGATAAGGCCGTCCATCGCGGGGTCCGAAGCGGTCCGGAGCGCGCGGGCGGCCAGGAACAGTATGGCCGCGAATAAAATAATTCCAAAAATAACATGCAGCCGGGGGCCCCAGCCCGCGGCGAGGCCCGCTGAAACGGAGCCGATGGAACGGGTCACCAGATCCGTTCTCAGCAGGGCCAAGCCCGCCAATAGCAGGATCAACACCGCCGGATACGGCCTCCCATGATCACGCCGCGTCATAAGTTTTCCGCCCGGCGGTACCAGAGGACGCTTGCGGCGGCGCCCGCAAGTGAGATCAGCTGCGCGGTGGTAAGCCGGCCGGCCTGGAGGATCCCGGAGTCTCCGCCCCTGAAGAAATCCACGGCGAAACGCAGCATGGAATAAAACACGACAGCAAGAACGAAGGCGCCCCCGGGTTTCAGCCGTTCGCGTTTTAGAAAGACCAGGTATATGATCAATAATGCGGCTAAACACCCCAGGGATTCATAGAGCTGGGAAGGATGCAGCGCTTTTCCCAGCAGGGAGCCGTCCACGGCGCAGCGCGGATCCGTGTAGACGACGCCCCACCGCAGCGCGGTCGGCGTCCCGTAGCAGCAGCCGTGCTGGAAACAGCCCAGGCGCATTACGGCAAGGGCGAGTATGGCGGACAAACCGACGGCGTCCGCCACCCGCCTGAAATCTATCCGTTCGGCGCGGCAGTAAATATACGCGCAAACCAAAGCCGTCCAGAACCCTCCCCAGAAGGAGCCGCCCGGGAGCCTTTTATATTTGAGCAGGAAGGGCAGATTTCCCGCAGGGCCGCCGTTGTAAAAGAGCGCATAGAACAGGTATGAGCCCGCCACCACGCCGGCGGCCAGCAGGAATACGAGGCTCCAGAGCTCGTCCGGCGCAAGCCCCCTGCGGCGCATAAGGCTTCTGAAACATAAGAACGCGGCCAAACCCGCCAGTCCCGCGAAAACGGGAGCGGCGTACAATTCGAACCCCATCGTTGAAAATAAAACAGGCCTCATAATTGTGCGCTGATCAAAAATTTTTACGGTAAAATGTCGTAAAACGACATTTGATTCCCGCGAACAACACCAGAGCTAAGACCAGCAAAATTCCGAAAAGACATAAAAGATCGCCATGTGCGCAATAAAAGGTCCGGCGGTCCATAAGCTGTATGCCGGCGGTGACGGCGCCGCGCTCTTTTACCGCCAGGCGGTCCGTGATGCGGCCGGCCGGATCTATCACGGCGCTTATGCCGGTGTTTACCGCCCTTACAAGGAATTTCCTGTTCTCTATGGCCCGCAGGGCGCTGAAATTCAAATGCTGCTCGGGCGAGACCTCGAAGCCGAAGCGCGCCTCGTTGGTGATATTAAACAAAACATTCGCGCCTTTTTTCGCGAATTCCCGGGAAGCTTCGGTATAAAGGTCCTCGTAGCAGATCACGACCCCCGCCCGTACGCCGGCGAAACTCAACAGCTGTGAGGAGCCGCCCGGGGAAATATCGTCGGAACGGGGGAACAGCCTGTACAGGGCGGGAAAGCTTCCGCCCAGGGGGATGTATTCTCCGAAGGGAAAAAGCCGGCGTTTTTCCGTCAACCCGAGAAGCTCCCTGTCCGGGCCTGTAAGGAACGCTATGTTGCGTTTGGCCGCCTGCTCCGGGCCGTCCAGCAACCGGCCCCCAGCTCCCATAAGCATATATGTTTTCCAGGGGGCGTCCGCTCTCAGGGCGCGCGCGAAAGCGGGTTCGAAGACCGTTTCTTGTCCGGAAGGCCCGCGCCCCGCTCCGTATACGGCGGTACGGCCGTATACCGATTCCGGCCAAATGATCAGTTCCGGACGGTTCGTCCTTAAAGTTTCCGCCGTCAGGGAGCGGTATGCGGCGAGGGTTTCGCCGGAATCGACGGGGACGGAGCCCTGGATCGCCGAAACCTTCAGGGAATGACCGCGCGCCGCTTCTTTTTTCACGGCTTCATCCAGCTGCCGGATCCTCAGCGAGCCGTAATATTCGTTAAGCAGCGCCAGAACGCATAACGCGCCGAAGACGGAGGCGGGGTAGGAAAGGCCGCCCGCTCCGTCCCTTTTCGTCCCGGAGCTTCGCTCCCGGACCGCTTCTACCAGCATATAAACCGCGACATTAAATCCCATTATAAGCCACAGCGGGCCTGCCGGCCCGAAAATTTCAAGGAGCTGTACCTGCGGAAGATGAAAATACTGGGTATTGGCGAAATAGACGGGAAACAGCATGGGAAAAAAGCGTTCTATCGCCGCCATTACCGGCGCGGCGGTAAGGAGAAGGATCGTTCCATCGGTCCAGCCCAGGCGGGGCGCAAGATATCCGTTCAGGGCGCGCGTCGCGCCTGCCAGGAGCGCGAACGAAAGGCCGTGCCAGGCGCAGACGGCAAGGAACAGGGCCAGTGCCGCCGCAAGATGGATGTTCAGGAATTTTAAAAGGGGCGGGACGAACCAGTACATCCCCGACATCCAGGCGAAAGAGCCGAAAAGCCAGCCCCTGAAAAAAGCCGCTTTCCAGTCCCGCTTCATTATTATCAGGAAGAACGGCGCGAAGACGAACCAGAACAACAGGCCGTAATTCCCGGGCCAGAAACAGATCCCGGCCGCTATGCCGGAGGCGGCAAGCGCGCAGAATTCAAGCGCAAGGACGGAGCGTGCCGATGATCTCATACCGCGGCGATCACCTTTATCCGGTCGGCCGCGTCGATGCGGTAGCGGCGGCCGGCCCAGGTTACTTCGCGGCGAAACATTGAAACGAGAAAATTAACCGCGTAAACCGGCTGTAGGGCGGCGGCCAGAAGAGAGCAGCGGACCGCCGCGCGAAGGAGAGCTGCGCCGGAGAGCTTTTCATAATCCCCCCGGCCGCCGCTATAAGGCTTGAAAGCGCGGGAGATAAGCGCGACATTTGCCGCGTCGGCCGAAGCCAGCGCCGCCAGAGGGATAAGATCGGCGCGGGACAACGCCCACCAGACGGAGTAAAATTTGAAAACCGTGAGCAAAGCGCCCTGGAACCAGACTGCTTTGGCGTAGAAGCGGAAATAGACCATCCACCGGTTCAGGACCGTAAAAACCTCTCCCAGATCCGGGCGGCCGGGGGAGCGCGGGGCCGCCCCGGCCGCGAAATAAATCTTTCTTCCGGACCGCTTCGCCAAGGCGGTCAGGGTCAGGTCCTCGCTAAGCGAGGTTTTCCAGGCGCGTTCAACTCCCAGAAGCGCGAAATCCCTCCTGCTTATGGCCATGGAGTTGCCGGAGATTATCCGCATAAGATCCAGGTAAACGATCCCCGCGCAAACCCACGCTTTCATCACCTGTCCGGGGAAATTGTCCGGCGGCGGCGCGGGGACGGCGTGGGCGGTGGCCGCTATCACGGAGGGATCCTCCAGCGGCCGGGCCATGGCGGTCAGCCAGCCCGGAGGCACGGTGATGTCGCAGTCGGCAAAAAGCAGTATCTGGGACCTTTCCGAAACATTCCTTACGCCGTGCAGCAGGTTTAAAATTTTTTCGCTGCATTCCGAAGGCTCCGCCCCGCTTACCAGCAGTTTTGCGGTGCTTTTGCCCGCAAGAACGGCGGCCAGCCGCCCGAAGGCCGGATCGGAGCGGGACGGGACGACAAAAAGATACTCGGCCTCGCCCGGATAATCCTGTTCGAGGAGGGAGAGAATACAGGTCTCAAAATTTACGGCGGCCCCCTTGCACGGGACTATCACCGAGACAGCGGCCGGAGCGGCGCCGGAGGAGCCGGGGGGCCGCCTGCGGGCGCGAAAAAAAAACCGCAGGGTGATAAGCAATTGCGTTGCTCCGACGGCAAGGCAGGTTAAAAGCATTGCGCTGTGGAAGGGGGCCGGCATAGCGTTATAATACCAAAAACAGGCGCGGGAATCATTTGTTCAAATTTGTATAATGGATTGCAGGAGAACGCATGAAAAAAAAGACGGCAGTTTATCCCGGCAGTTTCGACCCGGTCACCTTCGGACACCTGGATATCATAGACCGCGCTTCAAAGATCTTCGACCACCTTATCGTGAGCGTTTTTGTGAACAGCGCCAAAAAACCCATGTTCACGGTTTCGGAACGCGTGGCCATGCTCAGGACCGTGCTGAAAGGCAGAAAGAATATAACAATAGACAGTTTTGAGGGGCTGCTGGTGGATTATGTGCGGCGAAAAAGGACCAAGATAGTCGTGAGGGGGCTGCGGGCCATTTCCGATCTGGAGCATGAGTTCCAGATCGCAGGCATCAACCGCACTCTTTACCGCGAGATAGAGACCGTTTTTTTTATGCCGCGCCAACGGTATTCCTACCTGTCCTCAAGCGTGGTGCGCGACATCTCGCATTTTCAAGGCGATGTCTCCAAATTAGTCCCGCCTTCCGTGGTCAAGGGGATAAAGGCTAAAGGCTGAAGGCTGAAGGCTGAAGGCTGAAGGCCGTAAAATGCCGTCTTACGGCGTTTTATTTGAACATGATCAGGCGCCACATGTGCATCGCGGTCACGGCCGCTTTGAAAAAATTCCCGCCCACGCCTTTGCTTTCCCCGACCCTTTTTTTAAGCGTTACCGGTATTTCAATGACCATAAGGCGGTTTTTCAGGGCCGTAAGGATCATCTCGCAGGAAAAATGATTTCCGGTCACTTCGAGCCGGTCTATGATCCGCTCCAGCGCCGGTTTTCTTATGACCCTGAAGGTACAGCCGAGATCGGTCAGGCGGACCGTCATAAAACGCAGTTGCAGCAGCTTGGCCATCAGCACATTGCCCAAAAGAATGTATGAATTCAGCTGGGAATCCGGGGTATTCAGCTCTTTTGTGGTCCTTGTGCCCAGCACCATATCGGCGTTTTCAAGATACGACAGCAGTTTCTTGAGATCGCTTCCGGAGAAGGTGCAGTCTCCCTCCACCAGGCAGATCACATCGCCGGCTTTCATCGCCTCCCTTAAAGCGCGGACGCAGCAGGCGCCGTAACCCTGGACCGTCTCCCCGATCACTTTCGCCCCCGCGGCCAGCCCGGCCTTCGTGGTGCCGTCGATCGAGTTGTTGTCCACTACTACGACCGAGACCACATGTTCCTGGGATAAAAAATCCCCGGCGGCCGCGCCGATGGCGAGTTCGTCGTTGTAGGCCGTCATTCCTACCGAGACCTTCGGATCGGTCACGGGCGAAAAGATCAGCGACTTCCTTTCCCCTGAATTAACGGCGGACATCGCAAGATCAAGGAGCGCCAAAGCCGCGCCCGCGATAAAAAAAATATCGGCCAGCTTCAGCACCGGTTCGGGCCGGAAGAAGGCGAGCGAAAAAACGCCGAGCGCGGAGCCGAAGACCTGCAGCAGGAAGAGAAAAAATCCCAGGGCCAGAAAATGCACGCCGTAAAGAAGCGGTTTGTGTTCTCTCATTTTGTCACCATTTTATCTGAAGGAAAGATCTGAGGTCGTTCAGCAGCCGTCCGCCGCGCAGACTGCTCAGGAATCGTTTAAAAATAAAGCCCGGCCTGAAATAAAATCCGCGGTAAAACTTCCGCTGGTATTTTTCCACCACGGCCCAGTCAAGGTTCGGGTGCGTATACAGGTCCCTTGCGGGAAAATAGAGGTTGTACTTAGACCATTCCTTTTTTTTGATCCTGCCGGCCCTGTCCAATTCCTCAAAATACGGGGTGGAGGGAAGGGGGATGGTGATGGCGGCCTTCGCCATGTCCAGGTCCAGTTCCCGCGCGAATTCGATCGTTTCCTGCATCGTTTTTTCGGTGTCGCCGGGGAGCGCCAGCATAAAAAATCCGTACACCTCCAAACCGGCTTTTTTGGCCATGGTCACAGCCTGCCGTATTTCCCCGAGGGTCTCGCCTTTGTTGATGAGCTTAAGGATCTCCGCGCTTCCCGTTTCTATCCCGTAAAACACCCTGTAGCAGCCGGCCTGTTTCATCAGCGTCAGCAGTTCCTGGTCCACCCTGTCGGCCCGGATCCCGGTCACCGTGGCCCACGGGAAGCGCAGGTTTTTCCGGAGGATCTCCCGGCAGATCTCCTTGGCCCTGTCCAGGTCGACGGTGAAACAATCGTCGGCTATGTGGATCTCCTTAAAACCGAGGTCGAGCATCCGGCTCATTTCCGCCACCACCCGCGCCGCCGATTTTTTTCTGAAACTTTTGCCGAAAACATTTTTGTTGCAGTAAACGCAGCCGTACGGGCATCCGCGGCTGGTCTCGATCCAGCCCGCCGGGTTCGCTTTTGTGAGCAGTTCGGTGGTGTGGTACCGGCTCAGATCGAACAATTCCCAGGCCGGGTAGGCGAGGGAGTCCAGGTCCCGGATCAGTTGCCTGCGCGGCGCGACATGGCATTTGCCGCCGCGTTTGAAAGCTATGCCGGGGATCTCCTCCAGCGGCGTTCCGCGGACGATCTCGACCACGGATTCGTCGCCCTCGCCCTGGCAGACCAGGTCGAAGACGGAGGATTCCAGCACATCGAGAGGCATGCTGGTGGGATGGACTCCGCCCGCGATGAGGAGGACGCCGCCGTCGGCGTTTTTCACAAGCCGGGCCAGGCGGAACGACTCCTCGGCCAGAATGGTGGTGAAGCTGAGCCCGGCGTAGTGCGGCTTGAAGTCCTTCAGTTCGGACAGCAGCGTTTCATCGGTTTGTTTGTTAAGATCCACGATCCTGACCGAATGCCCGTCGGTGGTCAGGGCGCCGGCGATCGTCGCCAGGCCGAGGTGCGGGGAATACATCGCGCCGGGCTTGATCATGGAGCCTTTATAGATAAAGCCGTACGAAGGAGCGAGCAGGAGGATCCTTTTCTTTTGGCCGCCTCTAGCGTTCATTTCCATCCCCGTCCATTTCGGCCGACACGGTTATGACACCGCCGCGCCGCAGGGCGCTTTCCAGGAAACTCAGAATAAAGGCGGCCGGCAGCAGAGGTAAAGCGAACAGTGCCGTGCACAGGACCGTGTAGAACCTTTTCGCCGCCGGAGAGTCCTTCCGGACCGAGCCGCGCTTAAGCCGTTTGTACGCGAAGTTGATCTCGCACCCCAGCAGGTTAAACAGGCTCTGCCACCATCCGAAAGGGTTGTATTCCAGGGAAAAATGTCTTATTTCCCTGATCCGGAAGCCGGCGCGGACAAGCAGCCTGGAAACAGTTTCCGGCGTGAACTGCCACCGGTGCCGGGGCAGGTCAAGATGGAACCATTTGTCGCCGCTGAACACGGCCTGCAGGCTGTTTATGTTGGGCACGGACACCAATAAGAGGCCGTCTGCCTTAAGGAGCCGGCGTATTTCGGCCAGATACCGCGCCGGGTCGGGAAGATGCTCCAGCACCTGCCACAGGGTGACGGCGTCGAAACTTCCGGCCGGGAACTTGAGGTCCGGCAGGTCCCGGCGGTAGATCTTATCCGCTCCGGCGGCATTCTCTTTTGCCGCGGGAGAGGGCTCCACCCCCGCCGCGTCCCAGCCTGCGTCCCTCATCGCCGCCGCGAATTCGCCCGTCCCGCAGCCGAGGTCAAGCAGCGTTCCGGGCGCTTTTTTAAACCTTTCCACGGCCCGTCTTCTTTCGCGCAAAAACAACGTTTCCAGGAATTTCGACAGCCCGCGCATCTTCCGGTAATAGGCGGCCTGATAGAGCGCCCCGGCGGCTTCGGGTTCCGGCCCGGAGGGAAGGTACACCAGGCCGCAGCCTAGACACCTTACAAGGGAGAATTCCCGGCCGGAAGCCGCAAGATAATCATAGCCGCTTGAATGGAAATCCGTCTCCCGCAGGGAGCAGACAGGGCAGGAGACGCTTTCAGCGGTTTTCATCAAGGGCATGCCCCGACGATTTTTTTGACCAGGAGGCGGATCGGTTCGGAATAAATAAAAACGGCGGCGTTAAGCGCGGCCCATAAACCTGCGAAGGCCAGGGCTGCGGATCCCCGGCGTTTGTCTTTTGCCCTGCGCCAGAGCTCCTCCGCGCCGATAGCGGCCAGGAGGATAAAATACGGCCCCATGGAATGCCTGTGGCGGGCGGTGCCGCAAAAAACGAAGGCTACCGGGAAATATAGGAACATGGCGAACAGCGGCATGGCCTGAATATTCCCCGATTTGAGCGCAAAATACGCCCCGAAGAGCCAGAACGGTATTATAAAGGCGTAGGTCAGATCATATACCGGGGTGAACGGATACAAAAACTGCGACAAATTCACGACGCTTCCTTTCAGCAGCGTCCGCGCGTCTTGCGACTTCAGATAGGTTATCCCGTCCTTCAGGCTTTTCCTGTCCCTTTCTATTTCGGGAAGATCGTCGTTGGTGCACTGCAGCCGCTCGGGGACGCGGGTCCCTTGCAGGACATAGCCGGTTTCAACGCATACCGGAACGAATGTTCCGAACACGCGGTAATTCCTGACCCACCAGGGCGCCATTCCCGCCGTAAAAACCAGAACAAGCAGAGAGCCGGTCTTCACCGCTTCCTTCGCCGGGAACTTTATGAACAGCCATAACAGCGCGAAGGGCGCCAGTAAAAGGCCCACCGGCCTGGTCAGCGCGGTAAGGGCCAGCGCCGCCCCGCAGGCCGCGGAGTACGCTTTGTGTTTTTGGATTTCCAGCAGCAGGAACAGCGATAGGGCGAACAGGCAGGTGAAAGTCGCTTCGCTTAAAATGTGGGCGGGTTCGTACACAAGCCCGAAATACACGCACGCGAAAGCCCCGGCTGCGGCCGCGGTCCTCCCGGCGGCCACCCTGAGGCCGATCAGATAAACAAGCACGGGGACCAGAGCGCTTACGATCGTCTGCGCTAGTTTCAAGATCGGGATGGATTGTCCGAAAACCGCGTACACCGCCGCTATGAAAGCCGGGTAGCCTGGGGCGCGGAACGCGAGCCAACGTCCTTCCGTGTACCCAAGGCCCGCGACAAGGTTTTTGGCGTAATTAAGGTAGTCCGTGGAATCGGGGTCTGGTACCGCCGCCAGTCCGAAGGAAAACACGATATAGCCCAGCCGCACGGCCAGGGCCGCCAAAAATATATATATTATCGTTTTATTATCGCGCGATCTCATTAAAAATTTTCGCCGCAAAAACTTTTACCATACCCCGCCCTCGCGGTTCCGCAGCCGGCAAATCCTGCGCCCCGCATATTTTACAATAAAAAAAGTCCTCCGGTCCGTTCCTGTAACGGTGTTTGCCAACGGAGGGAATTAGGGCTATAATATTCAAGCCGGGGCGGATCGTAAGAGCACATGCGCGGAGGAGGGAGGAGTTATGGACAGTAAAGCGCCCGTTTTTGATTATACGCCGGAGACCATCAGGGTTTTGGCCGACAAAGCCGTCTATGATTTCGAGGCCGCCGTAAAGGGGCTCGCGGAAATTCCCAAAGAAAACCGCAGTTTTGAGAACACCCTGCTGGCATTCGAACGGGCGGTGAGCGATTTCGGCGAAACGGTCGGTATTCCCATAGTCATGGCTTATGTTTCGGATGACGCCGAAGTGCGCAAGGCCGCGCAGGAACTGGAGCTTAGGATCAGCCGGTATTTTGTGGATATTTCCACCAGGGAGGATATTTTCAACGCCCTTAACGAATATGCGGCAAAAGGCGAAAAGCTGGGCGAAGTCGAGAGCCGCCTGCTTTCAAAGACCCTGCTGGATTTCAGGAAGAGCGGCCTTGGGCTGGAACCGCGGAAGAAGCATCAGGTTAAAAAGTTCCTGAAGGAGCTCATCGGGCTGGAACTGCGGTTCTCCGAGAACCTGCGCGAGGTCAACGACTCTTTATCGCTCACCCTGGAGGAGCTGAAGGGGATGCCGGAGGATTTTATAAGCCGTCTTGCCAGGAACCAGGCCGGCAAGTATATCGTCACCATGAATTACCCCGATTATGTTCCGTTCATGGACAACGCCGAATCGGACGGGGCCCGCAAACAGCTTGAGGCTATGTTCAATAACCGCTGCGCGGCGGAAAATGTGAAGCTGATGGAGGACGCCATCGCCCTCAGGCGCAAGATCGCCAAACTTATCGGTTACGGCAGTTTCGCGGATTATATGCTGGACGACCGCATGGCGCGCAACAGCGCCAATGTCATAGAGTTCCTGGAACGCACCCGGGCCAGGCTTAGGAAAAAAGGCCGTAAGGAGCTTCGCCAGCGGACCGGGCTTAAAAACAGGCGCCATGGCGGCGCGGACAGGTCTTTGGCCGCCTGGGAATGGCGTTATTACAACAATCAGCTTAAAAAAGAGAAGTACGCGCTGGACCACGAAAAGATAAAGGAGTATTTTCCGCTGGAAACCGTGATCAGGGGCATGTTCGACATTTTCGGGCGCGTGTTCTCCGTAAAGTTCGAGCCCGCGGCCCTGCCGGTGTGGCACAGGGATGTGCGCGCCTACGAGGTGAAGAACGCCGACGGGACCACGGCGGCTTATTTCTATTTCGATCTGTTCCCGCGCGACGGAAAGTACAAGCACGCCGCCTGTTTCGGCCTGCGCCACGGGCGTGAAGACCGGGACGGGTCTTACATCCTGCCGGCCGCGGCTATAGTGGCTAATTTTCCCGGCCCCTCGGCCGGTACGCCGTCGCTGATGAAATTCGACGACCTGGTGACGCTGTTCCACGAGTTCGGCCATGTCACGCATAACATCTTTACAAAGGCCAGGTACGGCAAGTTCTCCGGCACCAATGTCTCCCGCGATTTTGTGGAAGTACCCTCCAAGATGCTGGAGAACTGGGCTTATTACGGCGAAGTGCTGAAACAGGTTTCGGGGCATTATAAGCGGCCGGAGGAAAAGCTTCCGGACTCCCTCATCAAGAAACTTATAAGCACCAGGAACATGGATTCCGGGCTGGTCTATCTCCGGCAGATCTTCTTCAGCCTCCTGGACCTCGGATATCACACCGCCAAAGGGAAAGTCGATACGACCAGGCTTTACGAGAAACTGATGAAAAAGATCTCCCTCATCCCTATGAGCCCCGGCACCCACCCGGCCGCGAGTTTCGGGCACCTGATGGGCGGCTACGAGGCGGGATATTACAGTTATCTCTGGTCCGAGCTGATCGCCGCCGACCTGTTCTCGGTTTTCGAGGAGAAGGGGATCCTGGACCCCGGGACCGGGGCGCGGTACCGCGAGCTGATCCTCGCTCCGGGCAGGAGCTATGACGAGGCGGGCCAGGTGGAGAAATTCCTCGGCCGCCCGGCGGCGGAAGAGGCGTTCCTCAAGAGCATAGGCGCGGTATGAAAACAAAGTTGTCCATTTTCGCCGGTTTGACGGTCAGCGCGGTATTGCTTTATTTCGCTTTCCGGAATATCGAGTTCGGCAGGCTGGCGGAGATCTATGCGCGGGTCCCTCTTCTGGTGGTCCTCCCGGTCTTTTTGATCGCGGCGGTGGAAATGTCCTTCAGGGGACTGAGGTGGAAGCTTCTGCTGGACCCGGCCGCGCCCGTGCGGTTCTGGGACGCTTTCCGGCTGGAAGCCGCGGGGATGGCTTTAACGAACGTGCTGCCGCTGCGCCTGGGCGAGGTGGCCCGCGGCACCTTCGGCGCCGGGCTTTTCGGCATCCCGGTGGCGGCGGTCTTCGCCTCTATCCTGGTGGAACGCGCGCTGGACACCATAGTCCTCGTCATCCTGTTCGCCCTGGCGGCGAAGTTCGGCGGGGTAACCGGCGGCCTTCTGAACTATGGAGGCTACTTCTGGGTTCTGCTCGGCGGCCTTGCGGCCGGCCTGCTGGTACTGATCTTTACCGACGAGATTATTACCCACCGGTTCTTCTCCGGGTTCTTTAACAGATTCCCGCGCCTTGCCGCCGGGCTGGGGCAGCTGGCTCTGGGCGTCAGGGCCTTTCATTCTTTCAGGACCGCCGCCGCGGTCGTCGCGCTGGCCGCGGGGCAGTGGCTGCTGGACGCGCTGAGCTTTTATATCGTGGCGCGGGCATTCGGCATAAGCGATATCGTAGACGGTTTTAAATGCGTGGTCCTGCTTTTCAGCGCGGCGATAGCCGCTTCCATCCCCGGCGTGCCCGGTTATTTCGGTAATTTTGAGTTCGCTATCGCCAAAGTGGCCGGGACCTGGGGGGTGGACAGGGAAATTGGTTTCGCTTACGCCACCTGCATCCATGTGCTGAGCTATGTGTTCATCACGGCCGGCGGCATGATATTCGTTTACCAGATGGGACAGTCGGTCGGCAGGGTCTGGGCCCAATTCTCGGGGAAAAAAAGCGAAGCGGCCGGTCCCCGCTGAGCTCTCCGCCGCCGTTAGCCGGCGCCGGCGTTTACCGGCCGCCGGCCGCTTTTCAACCATGATGGAAATAAGATCCGTACTGATGCTGAGCCAGACCTTTTATCCCGCCATAGGGGGCGCGGAAAAACAGGCGCTGGAACTCTCCCGCGCGCTGGTCTCCCGGGGCGTAAAGGTTACAGTAGTGACCAGAAGGATAGAAGGCGCGCCCGCCGAAGAAATAATGGACGGCGTTAAGGTCCTCAGGCTGGCCGTCGCCGGTTCCGGGGTTCCGGACTCCCTCCTGTTCATGGTGAAAAGTTTTTTTTACCTCCTTAGGAACGCCGCAAAGTACGATGTCGTGCATGTCCATCTGGCCTCTTCGGCGGCCGTGGCGGCCGTTTTAGCCGGCCGCATTACGGGCGGTAAAACGGTTATAACGATGGGCGGCGGGATCGGCGCGGACGAGATAACTTTATCCATGAAGACCAGGCTCGGACGGCTCAAGCTCAAGTTCTTCCAGTGGGCGGGGCCGGAGCTGCTGCTGCTGAATTCGGATGTTTACGACTGGCTTAAAAGCGACCCGGCCTTTTCCCGTCTTAAGCTCCGCCGCTTCAAGAACGGAGTGGATACCGGCAGGTATTCTCCGCTTTCTTACCAGGAAAAGATAAGGGCCAAAGCGGCGCTGGACCTTGATAATTCCACGATTTTCCTTTTTGTCGGCAGACTGGCTCCGGAGAAAAGAATCAAGGAATTTGTGGAGGTCTGGGCCGAATTTTTAGCGGAAGGGCCCGCCGGACCGAAAATGAGGCTGGTGATCGTGGGCAAGGGCCCGGAGCGGGAAAGTATCGAGGGTGCGGTGCGGGATCTGGGCGTAGGCGGAACGGTCACGCTTGCCGGTGCGAAAGACGACTTGCGGCCTTATTATGGAGCGGCGGATGTCTTTGTCCTGCCTTCGATCACCGAGGGCCTTTCCAATTCCATGCTGGAGGCCATGTCCTCGGGCGCGGCTATCATGGCCGGCAATGTGGGCGGAGCCAAAGAGGCCGTTGAGGAGGGCCTTAACGGCTTCCTGTTCGACCCGGAGAGCAGCCAGGCTATCAAGGCCTGTTTGAAAAAATTCATGTCCGACAGGACCATGCCGCTTAAGATGGGGGAAAGGTCCCGCGAAATAGCGGTAAAAAAATATTCCATGGCCAGGGTCCTGGACGAACTGATGGAAGTTTACAAGGGATAGCGGCGCGGGCGCATGGCGGCGAATTCTGCTTTTTAAGGACAGATCATGTGCGGAATATGCGGAAAATATAATTACGCGGGCTTTGAGCCCGTAACCAGGGAAGAGCTGCAAAAAATGAACGATCTCCTGGCGCACAGGGGGCCGGACGATGCGGGCTTCCATGCCGACGGCAATCTCGGGCTGGCCATGCGCCGGCTTTCCATCATAGATCTTTCCACCGGCCGCCAGCCCATTTCCAATGAGGACGGTTCGATCTGGATAGTTTTCAATGGCGAGATCTACAATTTTCAGTCCCTGCACGACAGGCTCGCCGGGAAGGGGCATCTCTTCAAGACAAAGTCCGACACGGAGACCATTCTTCATCTGTACGAGGAGCTTGGGACGGATTTTGTCAAAGAGCTACGGGGCATGTTCGCCATAGCGATCTGGGACGGCCGGAAAAAAAGGCTGGTGCTGGCCCGCGACAGGGTGGGCAAAAAGCCGCTGTTTTACTCCATGAACGGGTCGTTCCTCGCTTTCGCCTCCGAACTGAACGCGCTGCTGGCGGTAAAGGGTATTTCCCGCGAGATCGACCTGCGCGCCGTGGACGCCTATCTTACGCTCCAGTACATCCCCAGTCCGCTCAGCATCTTTAAAAGCGTGAAAAAGCTGGAGCCCGCTTCCATCCTGACGCTGGAGAACGGCCGCCTTACCGTCGAAAAATACTGGGATCTGCCGCTGGGCGCCGAAAAACTGGACTTACCGCTGGCCGAAGTTAAGGAAAGGCTTTATAACGAGCTTCTAGACGCCACTAAAATACGGCTGATGTCCGAGGTCCCCCTCGGAGCTTTCCTGTCGGGCGGTATAGATTCTTCGGTCGTAGTCGCGTTGATGGCCAGAAGTTCGGATCAGCCGGTGAAGACCTTTTCCATAGGTTTTAAAGAAGCCAAGTTCTCGGAACTGGGCTATGCGCGGCAAGTGGCCGAAATGTACGGTACGAAGCACACCGAATTCATAGTCGAAGCCGAGATGGCGGAGGTCCTTGAAACGCTGGTGCGGCATTACGGAGAGCCGTATGCGGATTCCAGCGCCCTGCCTTCTTATTTCGTTTCCCGCGAGACCCGCAAAGCGGTGACCGTGGCGTTGAACGGCGACGGCGGCGACGAGGACTTCGGCGGCTATCTGCGCTATGTCGCGATGAAACTGGATTCCTACTGGGGCGCCGTGCCCGGAGGCGTCAAGCGGGCCCTGCTGGATCTTACGCGGCTTTTCCCCAAAAAAGCGCCGTACGGCGTTTTCTGGCGCGCCGGGAAATTTATCAAGGCCTCGCTGCACCCGAACCTGCCGCTGCGCTACCTTTCCACCGTTTCGTTCTTCGGGCCGGATGAAAAAGAGGGCTTGTTCAGTCCGGCTTTTGAGAACGCCCTTGGCGGAGATATCCGGTACGCGGAGAGATATATAACGGACCTGTTCGGGATTTCCGCCGGACAGGGCCTTATGAACAAACTGGCCTACGTCGATTTCAGGTCCTATCTGCCGGAATGCCTCATGGTCAAAATGGATATAGCCTCAATGGCTAATTCCCTGGAAACCAGGTCCCCGTTCCTGGACCAGAAGGTGATAGAGTTCGCTTTCAGCCTGCCGGACAGCCTGAAACTCAGAGGTTTGAGCGGAACCAAGTGGATCCTTAAGGAAACTTTCAGGGAGATGCTGCCCAAACAGATCTATAAACGGGGCAAGATGGGTTTCGGCATACCGCTGGGGCCGTGGTTCAGGGGCGGCTTGAAGGATTATTGGGCCGGAACCTGCCTTTCGGCAAAGGCGCTGGACCGAGGGTACTTCAACAAGGAAGCTCTTTTCAGGTTGTGGGACGAGCATCAAAGCGGCGCGCGGGATCACGGTTATAAGCTTTGGGCGCTCCTGATGCTGGAATTATGGCACAAGCAGTTCGCTGATGACTTTAAGATACCTTGACCGCCCGAGGTTCGCCGGAAACGGAACCGGCGGAGAAATTACGGGCCCCGGGTCGCGCGATTATATATGAAGATCGTTCTGATCAACCCCGATATCCCCTGGAACGCCGGCAATATAGGCCGGTCCTGCGTCGCCACCGGGACGGAACTGGTTTTTGTGGGAAAGCTGGGTTTTGACCTGAACGCCAGGGAAATAAGGCGCTCCGGCCTGGATTACTGGCAATTCCTTAAATATTCCATCCATCCCGACTTTGATTCTTTCCTGGCGTCGCTGCCGGAGGATCCTTCGCTGTTGTTCTTTTCCACCCGGGGCCGCGCGACCCATTGGGAGGCGCCGTACACCCCCGATTCCTGCCTGATCTTCGGAGCGGAAACGGCGGGGTTCCCCGACTGGATCTATACAAAATACGCCGACCGGCTTTACAGGCTCCCGATGTGGTCCGAGCGCGTGCGGTCCCTGAACCTTTCCACCTCCGCCGGAGTGGCGCTGTACGAAGGCTTGCGCAGGACGCGGGGGAACGGCTGAGGATTTTCGCGCCGGCGCTTCGGTTTTTGCGGAAAAATGTGCTAAAGTTGGAATGTCGGTCCGGTTCCGGAGGATCTTATGCGGATAGCGCCAAAACACTTTATCCTTGATGTGGACGGTGTAATGACGGACGGAAAACTATACTACACGAAGAGCGGCAAAGCGATGAAGGTCTTCGGCCCCGACGATCACGACGCGCTTTCGCTGCTTAAACCCCATCTCGGCATATTGTTCGTGTCGGGCGATCATCGCGGGTTCGCCATAACCAAAAAACGCATAGTCGGGGACATGAAGATGCCTCTTGAGCTGGTGAGCACGGTCAGACGGATCGACTGGATCTCCGAAAGGTTCGATCCGAAAGAGGTGATCTATATGGGCGACGGCATTTTCGACCCGTATGTTTTCGCCAGGGTGGGGTATTCCATCGCGACAGCCGATGCCGACGCTTACGCGCGGAGAAGCGCGGATTTTGTGACGGAACGCAAGGGAGCGGAGCGCGCTGTCGCCGAAGCCTCGCTGCACATCCTCGCGCGGTTCTTCACGCCGTTCAACCGCGCCAAACTCCCGCCCGCCTGCGTTAAGGCGAGCGGCAAGTGGAGCATATGATCAGGCAAAAACTGGAAAGCGTTCTCAACCGGCGCTGCACGCTCCTAGGCGTGGGCCCGATGAGCGCGAACTGCGTGGACGCGGCGATAGAGCTGGCTAACACGCACAGCGTCCCGCTCCTGCTCATCGCCAGCCGCCGCCAGGTGGACTCTGCGGAGTTCGGAGGCGGATATGTCAATAACTGGACCACGGAAAAATTCGCCCGGTATGTGATAGACAGGGACGATAACGACAGGATCATTCTGGCCCGCGACCACGGCGGGCCCTGGCAGAGCGAAGTGGAAAAAAAAGCGGGCTTAAGCCTGCGCAGGGCGATGGAATCCGCCAAGTCCTCCTATCGCGCGGATATCGACGCCGGTTTCCAGATCCTGCACATAGATCCAAGCCTGGACATCCATGAAAAGCCGACCCGCGACGATGTTCTGGACAGGGTTTACGAACTGTATGAGTTCTGCTGTTCTTACGCGCAGGAAAAAGGCCGCAAGGTGCTTTTTGAGATAGGGACGGAGGAGCAGAGCGGCAGCACCAGCGGCCAGGAGGAATTGGAATATACCCTGGCGTCCATGCGTAAATTCTGCGACCGCAGCCGGCTTCCGTACCCCGGTTTTGTGGTGATCCAGACCGGTACGCGCGTGGTCGAAACCAGAAATGTCGGGTCCCTGGACACTCCGATACGCGTGGCCAACGAACTGCCCGCGGAGATCCAGGTGCCCAAGATGATAGAGATCTGCAATAAATACCGGATCTTCATGAAAGAGCACAATACCGATTATCTGTCCGACGAGTCTCTTCAATGGCATCCTCGCCTGGGGATCCACGCCGCCAATGTCGCGCCTGAGTTCGGCGTGACGGAAACCAGGGCGCTTCTTGAGATCCTGGAAAATAACGGGTTGCGCGCCCTTTCCGAGCGCTTCCTGCGGCTTTCCTACGAATCGGGGAAGTGGGAGAAATGGATGCTGTCCGGTACGAAAGCGACCGAGAAGGAGCGCGCCGTTATTTCCGGGCATTATGTCTTTTCCCACCCGGAATGCGTGGAGATAAAAAATATAGCCCGGGAAAAACTGAAAGCGAAGGGCGGGGACCTCGAAGCTTTTCTGCGCGGAAGCATCGGGGGCTGCATTCTCCGTTATATGCGCGATTTCCGCCTTGTGAGGGGCGCATGAAGAAAATAGCGACCATAATCCTGAACCGCAACCTTCCGGAGGTGACGGATTCCCTGTGCGGGCATCTCGAACGCTTTGACGGTGAGCTGACGGATATTTTCGTGGTGGAGGCCGGCTCCGACGCGGGGAAGCTTTCCCGCCGCTGCACCTGGTACGCCGATTGGCCGGAGGCGAAGGAACACGGCCTCCGGTACCCGCGCGGCATGAATTTCGGCCTCAGCCGGCTTGTAAAGGAAGGCCGTTTCTCAGGTTATGACGCCTTTTTTCTGCTGACCAACGACACCGAGTTTGAAAAAGCGGCGGTCCTTAAGCCCCTGATGGGGGTCCTTGCGGCGCATCCGCGGGTCGGGATCCTGTCACCCTGTTCCAGGCTGTGGGGAGAAAAACTTCTGCTCCAGACCCAACCGACCCGTTATTTTTGGTATATCCACAATACGGCGTATCTCCTGCGCAGGCAGTTCATAGAGGATGTCATGGAAAAGGAGAACCCGGACCACATGAACTGTCTTTTTGACGGCGCCAATTTCCGCGGGTACGGCACCGAAAGCGAGCTTATAGCGAAAGGATACGCGAACGACTGGGCCGCGGCGATCACGACGCGGGTCTGGGCGGAAGAAAACGAAACGCATCTGCTGACCAAAGCGGACCTGATCCGTACCGAGACCTACGAGGAGAATCTGGCGCTGTATCTGGAAGAAGGCCGGCGCTGGATGCGCCGCAAGTACGGGTTTAACAGCCGCTGGGTGATGCAGCGGCATGTAAAATTCCTTTACGACCAATTTTTGGAGTTCCATCCGGAATACGAAGCCTACAGGATCTGACGGGTTTTGACCGCCGGATCGGATTATGGCTGGAGCTTATGGAGGATCATAGATGAATAGCGAACCGGGGCTTTCCGATAATAACTATGGCGGCAACCATATAACCACATTTTCTCCGGAGGGTTACGGGCGGCAGCTTTTCGCGGACGACGACTATGTGTATTTTTATTTTCGTGCAAGAGCCGGCGAGATCCTGCCGGTAAAAGATCTGGCTTCTTTTACGGTTTTTTTTTACAAGGGAGAGCCCGGGGCATTCCTTACCTTGGCCGGCAGGGAGGAGCGCGCGGTATGCGGCGCGACCATACAATCTGAAAATACTCCGTTGGAAATAAAGGTCGGCGGAGGTGCGGTGGGCCTTCTGGTGGCCGGGGTAAGGAACCCTCTTTCCGATAAGGCGTTCCTGCGAGTTTTTGCGCGGGAAGACTGCAAGAAAGTTTCAAAGCCCTGGGGGCATGAAATATGGATTAACGGCGACCACTCCGGCTACGCGCTTAAGGAAATATGTATAAAGTCCGGATTCCGCACAAGTTTGCAATATCACAACTTTAAACGCGAAACAAATGTCCTTGTCGAAGGTAACGCCGTGCTCCATTATAAAAAACATGAAAATATCGCCAATGACGCCGTAAAAGATTCCGACCTTGCGGCGGCGGCCATAGCGGCCCCGGCGGTCATCAATCTGGCCCCGAAGGTGCTGCATAGACTGGAGTCGGTCGGCGATATACTGCTTTACGAAGTTTCAACGCCCCATCTTGACGATGTGATACGGGTTTCGGACGATAAGAACAGAAGCAACGGCAGGATAGAAGAGGAGCATAAGAACCATGGCTGAAGAGCGCGTAACGGTTTGTATCCTGACCGCGGGCAAAGGCGTAAGGATGGGGGCTTACTCCAAGATCATCAATAAGGCCTTGCTGCCGGTCAGGCAAAAAGCCGTGATCTCTTATATCATCGAAAAATTTCCTGAAAACTCCGAATATGTTGTGGCCCTCGGGTATCTGGGCGAACAGGTTAGGAGTTATCTTGAACTGGCTCACGGCGACAGGCGCATCAGGTTCGTGGAAGTGGATAATTGGGACAAGCCCGGGAGCGGACCGGGTTATTCCATGCTTTGCTGTAAGCCCTTTCTTCACAGGCCGTTTTATTTTGTTTCCTGCGATACGCTTTGGAACGGCGACGTGCAGCTCCGGGAGGGCGGCAACTGGTTGGGCGTATCGGAGACGTCGCGCGAAGATTCTTTGCGGTATTGCAATCTTAAAATCGACGGCGACGGCGGGATAACCGGCATCTTGGACAAGGAAACGGCTGAATGGCCGCCTTACAAGGCTTTTGTCGGCCTGATGAGGGTCCAGGATCATGATATTTTTTGGGAAGGCCTCGGGGCCAAGGATCTTATAAAAGGAGAGCTTCAGGTTTCGAACGGCCTGCGGGCTCTTATTAAAACGGGCCGGACGAAGGCCCTGAATATAGACTGGACGGATATAGGCAATGAGGACGATTACAAGGACCTGGTGAAAAAACACGAGAACTTTGATTTCAGCAAGACGAACGAGTTCCTCTACCTCGTCAACAACAAAGTGATCAAATTTTTCGGCGACGGCGCTATCGCGGAAAAGCGGGTGGCTAAATCCAGGCTGAAACCCGGGGTTTTCCCCACTATAGAAGCTTTAAAGGGGCAGTTTTACTCTTATGGCCTTGTGGCGGGCGGTACGCTTTATGATTATAACGACGGGACGATCTTTAAAAAGCTTCTCGATTGGCTGAAGACCGATCTTTGGACGCCGGCCGGCATAAGCGCCGAGACCGTGCATCAGACCTGCCGCCGTTTTTACTATGATAAAACCAGGGATCGGCTCGAGCTTTTTTATAAACGGTGTGCGATCGGGGACGGCGCGACCGTGGTGAACGGCAGGAAGATAGCCCCGACCGGAGAGCTTCTGGAGCGGGTCCCGTGGGAGGAGCTTTTCAGCGGCGTTCCTGTTTTTTTCCACGGGGATCTTCAGTTCGATAATATCCTTTATTCCAGGGAGAAGGGGAGGTTCACCCTTTTGGACTGGCGCCAGGACTTCGGCGGGAATGTGGAGTGGGGCGATCTTTATTATGACCTGGCCAAGCTTTACGGCGGCATCCTGTTGAATTATGATTTTATAAAGCGCAACCTTCTTTATTATCACGAGGGGGAAGGCGGCGTTACGATAGATTTTGCGCAAAGATTCCTGGCGGCCGATTATATCGGCATCCTGGAGGACTTTGTCGTCCGGAATAACTGGGAGATAAAGAAAGTGCGTATGCTGGTGCCGCTGATCTATCTGAATATGTCGCCGTTGCATCATGAGCCCTTTAACAGGTTCTTATATTCCCTGGGCAGGCTGATGCTTTCCCGGGAGCTGGGTTATGAAGATCGATAACAGGACCAAACTCTACATCTCCGCCGCCTCCGCCCCGGGAAATTTAGGGGCCGCGGTGTATAATGAGCTGTTTAAAAAGTTCGGGATGAATTGCGTTTATATCCCGCGAACTTTTGTCGACGCCGGACGACTGGCCGAAACGATAAGGGCCCTGGATATCAAAGGATGCAGCGTCTCGATGCCTTTGAAAAGCGCTGTTGTGAAATTTCTGGACAGACTCGACGGGGCGGCTGAAATAACGGGCTCGGTAAATACCATAGTGAATGATAAAGGATCGCTTACAGGATACGATACCGATTGGTACGGAGTCCGGCAGGTCCTGCGGAAAATCAGGAAAGGCCCTGTCGTGATTTACGGCTCGGGTTCTGTCGTCAACTCCGTTGTTTTCGCCCTTAAAAAACTTAAATTCAGGGATATCACTATAACCGCCAGGGATTTCCGGAAGGCGGTCTTGTCCGCAAAAAAGAACGGCGTAAAAGCCGAAGAGATAAGAACGGTCAAAGCGCGGCGCACGCTGCTTGTTAACGCGACTCCGGCGGGCGCGAAAAATAAAGATCCCCGGCTGTTTGCGCTCCTTGGGCTTGTTTCCGCTGTTCTGGATCTGGTGGTCGCTCCGGACGACACGGCGCTGGCGGCGGAGGCGGAAAGAATGGGGCTGCGGACGATCCGCGGTATAGAGATGAGCGAATACCGGATACAAAGACAGTTCGAGATCTATTCGGGGTCCAGGCCGGATATCGGCGACATAGATTCCATTGTTAGAAGGGTCTATCTGGAACATTAAGGAAGAAGATGATATATTTCCTCAATCCTCATTACGCCGACTTCTACGGCACCAGTGTGTTCAATGCCCTTACCGGCCGGTTCAGTCACCGCAAATATTGGTTCATCAGCCGGTATATCCTGGAGAAACCCGAAAAAGGCGTGGGGATACTTATAAATCTCCGGCAGAATTCCTTCGCGCTGGCTTTTGTGTATAAAATACCGTTCCTGAACCGCCTGGTTACGCTCTTTGAACTCGCGGCCTGGTTCATGATAAACCGCATTAATCCGTTCAAAATACCGGTGCGTTTTTCCGCCGCCTCTCTGACAAAAGACGACATTGTTTTTATTTTTGCTTTCGATAATCTCCAGCGCCCCGCCAATTTAATAAAGGAGATTTCCGGGTCGCCATGCGTAAAAGTGGCGCACCTTACGCATTATTTCCTTCACACCTCTCAGATCTCCCGCCATGCCGAAAAAATAAGCAAGCTCTTCTTTGCCGCTGAAAGCAATCTTTCCAAATACCCGTATTTTAAGGAGTACTTTCCTTTTTATAAAAAAGACGCGTATCTGCTCCCTTTTATTCCGCAGCCGCGTTTCACCAGGCGAACGCCCTTTTCAGAACGGCGCAGGAAATGTCTGGCCCTGGGGACGCTTACCTTGCTGAGCAGGACTCCGGAGACGCGGGATTTTATGGATTTTTTTCATGCGGACTGCATCCATCCGATGCGCCGCGCTATTTACGAGAATAGGGATAGGGTCGCGCAATTCATAGACAGCGGGGTCAACCTTTATAATACGGACGCCCCCGTTAAAGATGTGCATTCACAGCAACAAGCCGTAAAAAAAGTTTATTATGGTCTCTGGAACCTGTTCAAATCCAGGCGAAAAACATATTTTTCTTTCAGCGCGGCCGACCGCTTCAACCAGTATGCCATGGTCGTGATCCCCGAAGAGATCAACAATCTGCCGGGGGTGAGCTGGGTGGAAAGTATGGCTTGCGGCTCCGCTTACATCGGCCTCGATGATCCTATGTATACGGACCTGGGACTGACGCCGGGGAAGCATTATATCGCCTACGACAATACTTTACAGGGTCTGCTTGATGTCGTTAAATACTATCAGCGCAATCCGGACGCTCTGGAACGGATAGCGGAGAACGGCTGGAAATTTGTGAGCGAACGGTTGAACGGCCCGCGCGCGGCTTCCCTGTTCTTATCCGATCTCCGGAACCTCGCGGCCCAGGCGGCCGCGAAAATCCCCCCTGAGCGCATGACCTTCCATTCTTCGTTCACAAAGGCGGAGCGGTGAACTCCGGCTCCCCGTTCAGGACCCTGCTTAAAGGCTCGGTTATCGCTCTCTTCGGCAACAGCCTGATCTATGCTCTCGTGTTCGTTTTTCAGATAATGATGGTGAAGATGCTGGGACTCGAAGGTTACGGCATCTGGGGTTTTGCTTTTACTCTTATCCTTACGGTGGCTCAATTGAGCACCATGGGCCTGGGTTTTGCCTCGGTATATTTCTCTTCCAGCGGCAACTCAACCGTTTCCGTCCCATCGCCCGCCGCGGCGGCGCGGTTCTCGGTCGGCGCGGTCCTCGTAGTGTCCGGGGCCGCCGCGGCCCTTTTGCCGGCCGCTTCGCATTTCTTGATCGTGCCGTACTATCATTTTGAGAACATCGGTTCGCTTATAACCATTCTGGCGGCGCTCGTTCCCCTGGCGGCTTTTATAAGCATAGCGGAATCCATTTTCAGGGCGCACCATGACGCCGCCGCGGCTTTCAAGATGAAACTCGTCCCCGAAGCCCTCAAGGTCGTCATCGTCCCTTCGGCGCTTCTTTGCTTCGGAGCCGATACGCGGGTCGTGGGAGCGGCCATGCTTGTGGTGCTCGCGGCGCCGGCTGTTTACGGGGCGTACATGCTTAATAAGCTGGTCGTTCCGCTGCGCTCGCTGCTGCCCGTCCGTAATGTCCCGTCCGCGGCCGCGCCCATGCTGGCTTATGCGCTGCCTTTTTTTCTTATGGAAGTCTTCCAGATCTTTCGCGACCGCGCCGACACTTTTATTATCGGTTATCTCTCCACGGCCGGCTACCTGGGGATCTACAAGGGCGCTTACGTGCTGGCCGCGATGGTTTCATTTATCCCTACGGCGGTGGCCTATCTCCTTTTCCCGCTTATGAGCAAGATAGTCAACGATCACGACACCGGACAGCTTGCGGTGTTCGGCGAGCGGACCATGAAATTGCTGATCTATTCCGGGCTGCCTGTCATGGTCGGGATCATCCTGTTCGCCCGCCCCCTGATGACCAGGGTGCTGGGCCCCGTTTTTCTTCCCGGAGAGAGGGCGCTGCTGTTTTTAACCCTTTCCTCCGCGTCCGGTATTTTTCATGTTTTTTACGGCCATGTGCTGGCCGCCAAGAACCGCGTCCGCTGGCTGTGGATGTCCAACGCCGCGGCCGTCGTTCTTAACCTCGGGCTGAATATCCTGCTTATCCCCGGATACGGGATAACCGGGGCGGCGCTCGCGAGCCTCGCCGGTTCCATCCTGCTTACTGTCGTGATAGCGCGTCTTGCCGCCGTTTCGCTCGGCCGGTTCGTGTTCCCGGCCGGCGTCGCCGGGGCCTTGTTTACGGCTTTCGCGTTCGTGGCGGCGGCCTATGTTTTCCGCGAGAGAAGCGTTGCGGCCTCCTGCGTTCTTTGCGTTCTGTTCGGGGCCTGCTGGTCCGCCTGGCTGATAAATTTCGAGCGCGCGGACCTTGCCGCCGCGCTGGAGCATGTCCGGTCGTTCGTCTCACAACAGAGGAGGAATTAATATGGGAGCAACCGTTCAATTCGGGTTCGGAGAGAATTGGAAAGGCTATATTTCGTGTATTAACGAGGATCGTATCCGCGCGGCCGAGCTCTCCCTTGAGGAAATGCTCGGAAAAAACGCCCTGAGGGACAAAACTTTTGTCGATATCGGCTGCGGCAGCGGGCTGTTCTCACTGGCGGCTTTGCGCCTCGGCGCTTCGCGCGTGGTTTCTTTCGACTATGATGAAGGCTGCGTCGCCGCCGCTTTGGAAGTGAAAACCAGGTACGCTCCGGGCGCCGGGGAGTGGTCCGTAGTGCCGGGGTCCATCCTGGATCAGGCCTTCGTGGCGAGCCTGGGGAAATTCGATCATGTTTGTTCCTGGGAAGTGCTGCATCATACCGGCGAATTGTGGAAGGCCGTGGAGATGGCCGCCGGCATGGTGAAACCGGACGGGATCTTGTTCATCGCTCTCGCCAACGACCAGGGGCTGCCCAGCGCTTTCTGGAAGCTGGTTAAAAAGACCTATAACCATCTGCCGGCGGCGCTGCGCCCGGTTTACGCGGCGGCGTTCTTTCTGCGTTTCTGGTTCCTTACCTCGGTCAGGGACCTGCTGAAAGGGCGGATGTTCTCAACGCTGAGGGCTTATCGCGGCCGCAGAGGAATGTCGGCCTGGCACGATGTCATAGACTGGGTCGGCGGTTTTCCTTTTGAGGTCGCGTCCCCGGCGTCCGTGATGGATTTTTGCGCCGGGCGCGGCTTTTCGCTCGTAACCCAGCGTCCCGTGCGGGGGCACGGCTGCAATGAATTCGTTTTTAAAGCCGGTCCCGCGCCGGACCGGCGCTGACAGGTTTGGGAGGTCTGTGCGCGCAGGAGGCCGTTCATTCCTCCGGCCGCGGCGGGCGGATCCCGTCCCGCCCGAGGAGGTACAGGCTCCAGAAGATAACCGCGGAACCGGCCGTGAAGAGGGCCCGGGCCACGGCCGGGGTATGCGCTATAAGATGGGTTTCCGTCAGCAGGTAGGTCCAGTCGTGCTCCCCGCCGCCGACCAGCGGCAGGGCCTGCCTGATCGCGTCCCCGGCGTAGACGCTGATGTTTAAAAGATTTTCCCCGAACCAGAAAACGCACAATTGCCAGCCGAGACGGCTTCCCCGGCGCCATAGGTGGACCGCGCAGATCGCGGGCATGAGCAGCTGGAATATGGTCCCGCCCGACATCATGATGAAGCGCCCGAAAAGGCCCAGGAAAAGATGCCCGGCTTCGTGGAAGGCGAGATTTATGTGGTCCAGCGGGGAAAAATAGTTTTCAACGCCGAACCATCTCAGATAAAAAAGAAAAAGCGCCGCGCTCAGGGCCGGTCTGCCGAAAGTTTCCAACGGGCTGTTCCGGCCGCTTCCGGAATCGTCGTGCGGGTCATGCGGCATCTCCAGATTTTACAATATAATCCGCGCGGCCGGGGCGGCCGGTCCTATTGAGTCGGGGGGGGGTATTTTGGCACAATATAACTGATTGATTTTTTTCGCCGTTTTTATCGAGGACACTATGCTTAAAAAACTTGTTGAATCCATCATAGGCTCCAAGAGCGAAAGGGATCTGAAGAAGATCCATCCCATTGTGGCGCAGATAAACGCGCTGGAGGATGAATACTCCAAACTTTCCGACGGACAGCTCAGTTCCAAGACCGTGGAATTCCGGGAGCGCCTCGCCAAAGGCGAAACTTTGGACGACCTCCTGCCGGAAGCTTTCGCCGTGGTCCGCGAATCCTCCAAAAGGACGCTGAAAATGCGCCATTACGATGTGCAGCTGATCGGCGGCATCATCCTGCATAAGGGGAAGATCGCCGAGATGCGCACCGGAGAGGGCAAGACGCTGGTGGCCACCCTCGCCGCTTATCTCAACGCTCTTACGGGCGCCGGCGTCCATGTGGTGACCGTGAACGATTACCTGGCCAAACGCGACCGTTTCTGGATCGGGCCCGTGCACGAATTCCTGGGCCTCACCGTCGGCTTCGTGCAGCACGACATGCGCAACGAGGAGCGCCGGGCCATGTACAATTGCGATATCACCTATGTCACCAACAATGAGATAGGCTTCGACTATCTGCGCGACAATATGGTCATGGACAAGTCCGAGCGGGTCATGCGTTCGCGCAACTACGCCATCGTGGACGAAGTGGACTCCATCCTGATCGACGAGGCCCGCACCCCCCTTATTATTTCCGGCCCGGCCGAGGAATCCACGGATAAATACTACATCGTAAACCGCGTCATCCCGCTGCTGAACGTACGGTTCATAACCGAGAAGGAGGAGATCGACGCCAAGCGCGACGGCACGGACCTGGCCGTGGGCTATGACGCCGTCATAGACGAGAAGAACCATTCCGTCATCCTGAGCGAAGAAGGGGTCAAGAAGGCCGAGAAGATCCTCGGCGTGGGCAATATTTACGACGATGTGGGCGCGGAATGGGTCCATCACCTCAACCAGGCCCTGCGCGCCTACCATCTCTTCAAGAAAGATGTGGAGTATGTGGTGAAGGAGGGTGAGATCATCATCGTCGACGAGTTCACGGGCCGCCTGATGCCGGGCCGCCGCTGGTCGGACGGCCTACATCAGGCCATAGAGGCCAAGGAAAACCTCCGCATCAAGGAAGAGAACCAGACCCTCGCGACCATAACTTTCCAGAACTACTTCAAACTGTACGGCAAGCTTTCCGGCATGACCGGCACAGCCCTGACCGAGGCCGACGAATTCTGGGAGATCTATAAGCTGGATGTGGTGGAGATCCCGCCGAACCGCCCCATGATCAGGCAGGATTCGCCGGACCGGATCTACCGGACCGAACGGGAAAAGAACAACGCCATCGTTTCGGAGATAGAGGAGCGCTGGAAGAAAGGGCAGCCTATGCTGGTGGGCACCCGTTCCATAGATAAATCGGAAAAACTTTCCGCGATGCTGCGCCATAAAGGCGTGCCCCACGAGGTGCTGAACGCCAAATACCACGAGATGGAAGCCCAGATCATAGCCCAGGCCGGCAGGAAGAGCCAGGTGACGATTGCCACCAATATGGCCGGCCGCGGCACCGACATAGTTTTAGGCGGCAATCCCCCGGACGAGGCCAACCACGACTATGTGGCCTCGGTAGGCGGACTGCATGTCATGGGCACCGAGCGCCATGAGTCCCGCCGCGTGGACAATCAGCTGCGCGGCCGCTGCGCCCGCCAGGGCGATTCCGGTTCCTCGGTCTTTTATGTGTCCCTGGAGGACGATCTGATGCGGCTGTTCGGGTCGGACAGGATCTCCATGATCATGGAGAAGCTGGGCATGGAGGAAGGGGAGGTCATAGAGTCCGCCCTGGTCAGCCGTCAGATAGAAGGCGCCCAGAAGCGGGTGGAGGGCATGAACTTCGACGCCCGCAAGCAGCTGCTGGATTACGACAATGTCATGAACAAGCAGCGCATGGCCGTTTATGAGCTGAGGAACGTGATCCTAGACGGCGCGGAAGTTTCAGCCCGCGTCAAGAGCATGATCCAGGAGGGAGTGGAGGAGACCGTGGACCTGTGCGCCCCGGCCGATCAGTCCTCCCAGCTCTGGAACATGGAGAATCTCAATATCTACCTGGTCAAAACCTTCGGGTTCGGCCTGGAATACACCGCAGACCAGCTGCACGCCATGCAGCAGTCCGGCCTTAAAGCCGAATTACGCGAAAAAGTGGAGAAAGCCTACGAGAACCGCGTCCGTGAATTTTCCGAACGCGGAATGAACTTTAACGAGATGCAGCGCGTGCTGCTGCTCCAGATCATCGACCATATCTGGAAAAACCACCTCTACGACCTGGATCACCTGAAGAAAGGCGTGGGGCTGCGGGCTTACGGCCAGAAGGACCCGCTGATAGAGTACCAGAGGGAGTCCTACGACATGTTCGAGAAGATGCTCGCCCGCGTCAGGGACCAGATGGTCGAATATGTTTTCAGGGTCCAGCTCCCCCCCGCGGCCGCGGCCCGGCCCATTGTAACGAGGGAAGGGGCGGCGGAGGGGCGGACCGCCGGGGACGACCGGTCCGGCGCGGCGCAGGGCGGCAATTTAACGTCCAAAAAAAAGCAGCAGGAGAAATACGCCAATCTTAAAGCCGGCAGGAACGATCCCTGCCCCTGCGGTTCCGGCAAGAAATACAAGAAGTGCCATGGAGCATAGCGAAAAGAGAGAAGCTCTTTTTGCCGTTTTCCTGCTCCCCGCCGCCACTTCCCTGCTGCTGGTCCTGAGCTACCCTAAATTCAGTTGGGGCTGGCTGGCCTGGGTCGCGCTGGCTCCGTTCACCATCGCCCTCTGGAGGGCAAAACGGCTTCGGCAGGCCCTGCTGGCCGGTCTTACGGCCGGCTTCCTTTTTTATGCCGGGATCCTTTACTGGGTCTATCCCACCATGCGCGCCGGCGGCGTCGTCCCGGCGGTCTCGATCTTCGGCCTGGCGGCTTTGAGCCTGGTGATGTCGGCGGAATTCGTCCTGACGGCAGCGTTCGGCTTTTATCTTAAAAGGACCGGCCCCCGGGTGTGGCCGTATATTTTCGCCGCGAGCTGGGCCTTGATGGAGTACGGCAAGGTTTATTTGAGCCTTAAGGCGGTCTGGTTCCCCTGGTTCATGCTGGGTTACACGCAATGGGAACATACTCCGATCATCCAGCTGGTTTCGGTCACCGGGGTTTACGGGCTTAGCGCGGCCGTTTGTTTTACCGGCGCGCTGTCCGGCGTCCTGCTTTGGTCCCGCGACGGGCTTGGCGCGAGGCTCGCGCGGTTCGCCCCGGCCCCGCTGCTGCTGGCCGGTCTCTGGCTTTACGGCCGGCAGGAACTGGCCGCCGCGTCGGCTTTGGTCCCGGATAGATCCATCAACGCGGTCCTCCTTCAGCCTTCGATCACGCTCTATGACAAATGGGACGAACGGAAAGCCGGCGAGATCCGGCGCAAACTAGAGATTCTGACGGACGGCCTCAAAGACGCGGAGCTGGTGCTCTGGCCGGAGAACGCCCTGCCGGGCTGGATAGACGATCCGTTCTGCGCGGACTGGCTTAAAACCGTTTCCAAAAAGACCGGCGGCTACAGCGTGGTGGGGTCGGTTTCGCGCGGCGGAGGGAGGCATGTGGCCGCCTTCCTGCTGGACCCCGGCGGAGAGATCCTGGCCTCCTACAATAAAAGGCGGCTGGTGCCGTTCGGGGAATATGTGCCGCTGCGCGGATTCCTGGGAAAATATATAGCGCCTGTGGCGGCCCTGGGAGAATTCACGCAGGGCGCGCTGCGGCAGAAGCTGTTCGAGTTCAAGGGGCTCAGGCTGGGCGCGGCTATCTGTTACGAATCGATATTTCCGTATCTTTTCACGGCGGACGCGCGGGAGGGAGCGGATGTTTTTTTTAACATCACCAACGACGGCTGGTATCTGGACACCGCGGCGCCCTGCCAGCATTTTCTCGTCAACATTTTCCGGGCCGTGGAAACCAGGAAGCCGGTGATGCGCGCGGCCAATAACGGCATTTCGGCCGTGATAGATCCCTGGGGCCGCGTACTGGCCAGGAAGGACCTGAACGAATACGGCGTCCTGGCGGTAAAGGTCCCGGTTTACACGGGTCTCGGTCCCAGTATATACACGGCGCACGGGGGATCGTTCGCAGCGGTAGGCCTGCTGATCATGGCCGCTTTTCTGCTGGCGCTGATCATAGTTTGAGCCGGGACGCCCCCGGCCGGGCTCCGGGGGAGCGGATATTTTATATGGGTATCCCTATCGTTTTTTCAAAAAAATATACTGTCCCGGGCTGCGGCCATGTTTTTAAGGCCGGGAAGTTCGAAGCGGCTCTTAAATTGCTTTTAAAGGAAAAGACCGCGGCGGTTGCCGACATCGTCCGGCCGCGCCGCCCTTCCCGGGAAGACCTGGAGCTCGCTCACACCGGCGCCTGGGTGGAAAAAGTTTTGAGCGGAAAGCTTACGGCCGCGGACGCCGCCAGGGCCGAGTTGAAGATCACGAAGAAAGTCCTTGAAGCCCATTTAATGAGCGTGGGCGGGACCATCCTGGCGGCCTGCCAGGCCCTGCGCGCCGGTCTGGGCGTCAACTGCGGAGGCGGTGCGCATCACGCCTTCGCGGACCACGGGGAGGGTTTCTGCCTTTTGAACGATCTCGCCGTGGCCGTGAACAAGCTGCGCGGTTTGAAAAAAATAAAACGGGCGCTTGTGATAGATCTGGATGTTCATCAGGGCAACGGTACGGCGTCGATCTTCAGGGGCGATAAGGATGTTTTTACTTTTTCAATGCACCAGCGGGACCTTTATCCCGGCGCAGGGGAAAAAAGCTCCCTGGACCTGGCCCTGCCTCCCGGGGCGGGGGACCTGGAATATTTAAAGCTTCTTCGCGCGCGTCTGCCGGAGGTGTTCCGGAGGTCCCGCCCGGACCTTGTGATCTACAATGCCGGCGTGGATGTCTATAAGCATGACCTGCTGGGAGGCTTAAAGCTGACCATGGCCGGGGTTTCGGCGCGGGACGAGCTTGTTTTCGGCGCGTGTTTTAAAAGAAAGGTTCCGGTCGCGGTCGTTCTGAGCGGCGGTTACGCAGCGAAGTTCTCCGAGACGGCGCGCCTGCACGCTAATACCATAAAAGCGGCGGTCCGCTTGTGGCGGAAGGCCGGGGCCGGGAAAAACCGGCGCCGGGGGAAAAAAGATGAAAATACTTGTTGTGGAGGATAATCCTGATTTCAGCGCCCTGATGGAGATCGTGCTGGTAAAGCACGGATATGCCGTCGAGCGCGCCGTGAACGGCGTGGAAGGCCTGCAAAAGGCCCGCGCCTCGGCCCCGGACCTCGTCATTTCGGATGTTATGATGCCGGAAATGGACGGATTCCTTTTTTGCCGCGAGATAAAAGAGGATGAGGAACTGAAAGGCATCCCGGTGATCCTGTATACCGCCACCCATCCCGAAAAAGACGAGGAGGAACTGGCCCACAGCCTGGGCGCGTCCAAATTCATAGCCAAACCGGCGGAGTTCTCCGACATCCTGAACGCTATCCGTTCGGAGCTCGCTAAAACCGGAACCGAAGCCGTTCCTCCTCGGCTCGTTCCAGGCCCGGCGGAAGCGGAAAAAAGCTACCTGCGGGTCCTGTCACGCAAGCTGCACGCCAAGGAACGGGAACTGGCGGCTGTGCGGGGGAACCTGGATGAAAGCGACGCTCGCTATCACGAACTGGTGGAAGCCGCTCCGGAACCGATGGCCATCCACGGCGGCGGCGTATTTTTGTATGTCAACAGGGCCCTGGCAAAATTACTGGGCGCGAAAGGCCAGGAAGAGATAGTCGGCCGGGGAGTCCTCGATTTTGTGGCTCCCGAAAGCTTGGAGTTCGTTAAAGAGCAGCTGGTCCGGACCCAGGCGGAAAAACGGCAGACGCCGGTGATGGAAATAAAGATCATGCGGCTTGACAGGCGGCCGCTGGAAGTGGAGCTTGCGGGTTTCCCCGTCATGTATAAAGGCCGGAGCGCGCGGCATATAACGCTTACGGATATCACCGAGCGCAAGCGCGCCGAGGAGGAGGTGAAGATACGCGGCCTGTACCTGGACAACGCGGCCGATTCCATCATAGTGCATGATTTCGACGGGACCCTGGTCTATGTGAATGAAACCGCCTGCGCCGCGCACGGCTACGCCAGGGATGAGATCCTTAAAATAAACCTGCGGACATTGAATGTCCCGGAGCAGGCCCGCCTTATGGAATCCCGTATAAAAGAATTGAGGGAGAAAGGCGAAAAGATCTTTGAAACCGCTCATTTTAAAAAAGACGGAAGCATGATCCCGCTGGAGGTCCACGCCCGCGTGGTCGTAGTATCCGGAAAAAAGCTGATCTTGTCCACGGTGCGCGATATCACCGAACGGAAGCTGGCCGACGCCGCGCTGCGGGCCAGCGAGGAACGCCTGCGCAGGACGCAGAAGCTGGACGCCATAGGGCAGCTTTCCGGCGGCATAGCCCACGACCTGAACAATCTGCTCGGCCCGGTCATGGGGTACGCCGAACTGCTGCGTAAAAGTTTTCAGGCCGGGGACGCCAGGCTGGCGGATGTGGATGAGATAACCAGGGCTGCGGAGCGCGCGGCCAGCCTGGTTCGGCAATTGCTGGCGTTCAGCCGCAAGCAGGTGCTTGAGACCAGGGTGACGGACCTCAACGGCATCATAGAGGAACTGGGGAGCATGCTGCAAAGGGTTATCAACGAGGATGTGTGCATTTCTTACGACCTTAGCCCGGACGCGGGCGCTGTGAAGGTCGATCCCGGGCAGGTTGAGCAGGTTATCCTGAACCTGGTGCTGAACGCCCGCGACGCCATGCCGATTGGCGGGGAGATAATTATCGGAACCTCCGGTCTGGAGCTTGCCGCGCCCGCGGCGGCGGAGGGAGGGACTCTCGCCCCCGGCTCCTATGTGACGCTGAGCGTTGAAGATACCGGGGTCGGAATGGACCGGGCTCTCAGGGAAAAGATCTTTGAGCCTTTTTTTACCACGAAGGCCATGGGCAAGGGCGTGGGGCTCGGCTTGTCGACGGTCTATGGGATAGTAAAACAGAGCGGCGGCGAGATCCAGGTTGAAAGCGAACCGGGGAAAGGCTCGCTTTTCAGGCTCTATTTCCCTTTGGTTAAAGGGGAGCTGTCCGTCCCCGCGGCCGAGCCGGCCCCGGTTTTGGCGGCCGGAAAAGGACGCATTCTGCTGGTCGAAGATGATGAGTCCATGCGCGGGATAGCCAAACGGGTCCTGTCCGGAGCGGGTTATTCGGTCCTTGAGGCGTGCGAAGGGACGCAGGCTTTGCGGATCCTGGCCGAAGGCAAAAAACCCATCGACCTCCTGCTCACCGACATCGTTATGCCGGGCATGGGCGGGATAGAGCTCGCGGGAGAAGTATCCTCCAAATATCCGCAGGCAAAGATCCTCTGCATGTCGGGGTATGTGGATAAGGAAGAGGAACTGGAAAAAGTGCTCGGTTCGAAAGCCGGTTACCTGCAAAAACCTTTCACCCCGGATGAACTGCTGTTAAAAGTCGTGGAAGCGCTGAAGGAATGATCCGATTCGGCAAAGTTTTTTTATTATACCCGGTAGGCCGTTTGGCCCCTGCCGTCAGGAATTAAATTCACCGCAAATAATTTGTCGCCTGTGATTAAAACAGGCTTCCAAATGAGAGTTTATTTTGGAGTAGGTCTTAAGGCCTAGTGTAGTATAGGCCTTTAGGCCTATTTGCGTATAGGTCTTAAGGCCTTGATTTTTCTCAATAGTTATGTAGACTATCACAGGCCGGTAAGCGGCCAAATAAAAGGCAGGAGGTTGTACAGATGTTCAGAAAACTTATGATGACCTTGGTTGCCATGTCGATGTCGGCCGCGCTCAGCGCCGGTGTCAGCTTCGACAACCCGGAAGCCAACAGTATCAAGGAAGAGATCTCCAACACGGGGATCGCCGATGTCGTGCCGGTCGCCGCGGAGGTGGACGGAGCGGCGGTTAAAGAATGGACCATTATGGTATTCGTCAACGGCAAGAACAACCTGGAACAATACGCTCTTAAAGACATGAACGAGATGGAGATGGTCGGTTCCTCCGATAAGGTGAACGTCGTGACCGAAATCGGCCGCATAGCCGGTTACGATTCTTCCGACGGGAACTGGGTCGGTTCGCGCCGGTATCTGGTGCAGAAGGATAACGACACCAAGAAGATCTCCTCTCCGGTGGTGCAGGACCTGGGGAAAGTGGACATGGGCGATTATAAGCACCTGGCGGACTTCGCCAACTGGGCCAAGACCAACTATCCCGCCAAAAGATATATGCTCATAGTCTGGAACCACGGCGCCGGCTGGATCAAGACGCCCCTTCTTCAGGTGAACCCGGCTATTGATACGGTTTCGGACCTGCCCAAAACCAGGGGCATTTCCTATGACGACGAGACCAACCACCACATAACCACGCCGCAACTGGGCCTGGCGCTCGCCTCCATCGGCAAGATCGATGTGTACGGTTCGGACGCATGCCTGATGCAGATGCCGGAAGTGGACTATGAGATCAAAGACTCCGTCGACTATATCGTGGGCTCCGAAGAGACCGAGCCCGGCGACGGTTATACCTACAACACGCTGCTTGGGCCCCTTCTGGCCAATCCCTCGATGGGCGCGGAAGAGCTGGGTAAACTGGCCGTGAACGCGTATGCCGACCATTACCAGGCCGCAAGCGAGGGCTCCACGCAAAGTCTTGTTAAAGTGTCAGCGCTGGGCGGCTTTATTCCCCTGGTCAACAACTTTGTCGCGGCGGCTATGGCCTCCGGCGAGAAAGCTCTTGTGACCAAGGCGCGCGACGACGCGCAGAGCTACGCCTATGCCGAAAACAAGGATATGTCGCACTTCCTTGCCTTATACATGGCATCGACCCAGAACGCCGATGTTAAGGCCAAGGCGCAGAGCCTGCAGGACTATCTGCTGAACACGCTGGTGAGCCATAACCGCGTTTCCGGCAGTTACGACGACTCAAAGGGCCTGGCCATATATATGCCCGGGTCTCCTAACTCGGCCTATAACGGCCTGGCCTGGGCCAAAGCGTCGCAGTGGGATGAGTTTATCGGCTGGTACAGCGCCAAAGAGTAACGCGCAGACCGGTCGTCGGAGGGCCGTCCCCCTTTAATCCGGGGGGGCGGCCTTTTGCTTTGGTGCGCGCGTACCGCGCGCACGCAGGCCTGCCGTTTCCTTAAAAGTTTCGGGACAGCCGTGTCCTTTTGGGCCTAAGATCTCGTGGGCCTTCCGTACCTTGTAAAAAGCGCCCGATGTAATAAAATATATACATGTATATGTCTTCCCCCGAAGGAGAAACGAAAATGCTGAAGAATCTCGCGGTCTCTGTCGTTGCCCTGGTTTCCCTTGTATCCATAAGCCCGGCGGCGGGGAATTTTGACGCTTCCGGGTTGGAGAAATCCCCGGGGGCCGCAAACTTCGTCGCGGACTGGTTTCCTGCCCCCGTCGAGGCGCCTGCGCCGGAAAAAGACTGGACCATCATGGTTTTTATTAACGGCAAGAACAACCTTGAAAAATACGCGCTTAGGGATATCAATGAAATGGAAATGATCGGCTCCTCCGACAGGGTTAATGTCGTGGTGGAGGCGGGGCGCATCGAAGGCTATGATGCTTCGGACGGCGACTGGAAAGGCGTACGCCGGTATCTGATCCAAAAAGACGCGAACCCCGCCGCCGTGACCTCGCCCGTGGTGCAGGACCTGGGCAAGGTCGATATGGGAGACTACAGAAGCGTCATAGATTTCGGCAAATGGGCCAAGACCGCCTACCCAGCCAGGAAAACCATGCTTATCATCTGGAATCACGGCGCCGGCTGGACGAAGAGCCGCAAAACCTCCGTGGTCACAAGAGGTATTTCCTATGACGATGAGACCAATAACCACATCAATACCCCCCAGATGGCGGCTATCTTAAAGGAGATGGGCGGCGTGGATATTTACGGTTCGGACGCCTGTCTTATGCAGATGGCGGAAGTTATATACGAGATCAAGGATTTTGCCGGTTTTATCGTCGGTTCGGAAGAAACCGAACCCGGAGATGGGTACACCTATAATACCTTTCTTGCTCCGCTGGTCTCCGATCCTGGGATGAGCGCGGAAGCCTTCGCCAGGGTCGCTGTGGACTCCTACTCCGATCATTATAAGGCGCAGAAAGAGGGTTCCACCCAGAGCTATATCAGAACTTCCGCCATTCCCGGTTTTCTGGCCATGGTCGACGATTTTGCCTTCGTCACGGCCATGGCGGGGGAAAAAGCTATTGTTAAACAAGCCCTGGCCTCGGCCCAGTCCTACGCTTATCCCGCAAACAAGGACCTTTACCACTTCGCGCAGCTGGTCACGGCCGGGAGCGCGGACCCCGCCGTGAAGGAAAACGGCGCGGCGCTTATGGCGTACATAGAAACGGAACTGGTCGGATACAACCGCACCAATAACGGGGCGGGAGACGACTCCGATCCCCCTTCCGATTATTCCAGGTCGCACGGTATCGCCGTCTACCTGCCGCCCTCGGCTCCGTCCGCCGGCTATGATGCGCTCCGGTGGGCGAAGGATTCCAACTGGTATGAGTTCATAAAGTGGTACCAGCGGCCGTAAAAGCGGGCATAAAAAAAGCCGCGCGCCTTAAGGCGCGCGGCTTTTTTATTCCAGGTCGTTATTTCTTCGCTTCGGCTTTCTTGCCTTCGTGTTTTCTGATGGTCTTGATCATTTCGGCTTTATTGTCCCTTACTTTGATCTTGACGCTTTCTCCGACTTTAAGGGTCGCGAGCTTGGCGGCGTCGACGCTGAGGACCTTGTCCGCGCCTTTTTCGTCCTTCACGGTGATGGAATTCGCCGCGGTGTCGATGGCGGAAATGGTGCCGGTGACGATCTCCATTTTCTTCATCTCTTTCTTGGGGGCTTTTTTCTCAACTTTGGGGGCCGCCGCTTTCACGGGCTCGGTAGCGGGGGCGGCCGGCGCCTGGGCGAAGCTCAGGCTGGTGAACGCCGCAAGGGTGACTATCGCAAGAATGTATTTCATTGTACTGTCCTCCATATCTGATTTAACTGCACGGATAGTTTATCAGAATCACCATTAAAAGAACCTTAGAACAGGATTAAAAGATTTTAATGTCGGCCCCGGATCCCGTTACCCGCGGAGCCGCGCAGAGATCGTTTTCTTTAAGACGGCGCGGGTTTCTTGCTATCATGTATTCGACCAGCCCGGCGCGGCGGCCGGCTTTTTCCCCGTCAGGACGCATCCGTGGCGCAGGCGGTAACCGGAGTTCAATAATGTCGGAACCCGTTATACGGCGCGGATTCTGGCGGCCCAGCCATTCCCCGTGGCTGGTCGCTTTTTCCGTGTTGCTTACCACATTCATGCAGGTGCTGGACACCTCGGTGGCCAATGTTTCCCTGCCGCACATAGCGGGCGGGCTCGGTGCTTCCACGCACGAGGTGTCCTGGGTGCTTACCAGTTATCTGGTGGCGGGCGCCATAATGCTGGCCGCCTCCGGCTGGCTGAGCGTTTTTGTGGGCCGCAAACGCTATATGGCGCTTTCGGTGACCGTGTTCACCGTTTCGTCGATGCTCTGCGGCATGGCGCAGAGCCTGCCGCAGCTGGTCATAGCGCGTATTTTGCAGGGTTTGGGAGGAGGCGGGCTGCAACCGCTGGCGCAGGCCGTTCTGTTGGAGAGTTTTCCGCAGGAAAAACGCGGGCAGGCCATGGCGGCCTACGGCATGGGGATCATCGTGGCGCCGATAATCGGTCCCATGCTGGGCGGCTGGATAACCGACAATTACTCCTGGCGGTGGATCTTTTATATCAATGTGCCTATAGGCATCCTCGGACTTATCCTGCAGAATATGTTCCTTGAGGATCCGCCTTACCTTAAGCGGGACAGGTCGGCCAAAGTGGATTATACCGGACTGGCGCTGATGGTAATAGGGTTGGGCGCGTTCCAGCTGGTCATAGACAAGGGGCAGGAAGTGGATTGGTTCGCCGACGCCTGGATCCGTTTCGGCGCCTTCCTTTTCGCCGTGGCGCTGCCGGTCTTCGCCTGGTGGGAACTGAGACAAAAACACCCGTTCATGAACCTGCGCCTCTTGAAAAGCCGCAATTTGGCGCTGGGGACCTGCCTGTCCGCCGTGCTGGGAGCGGTGTTGATGGGCTCCACGGCGCTGCTGCCTATCTTCATGCAGCAGCTGTTGGGCTACCCGGCGTTCCAGAGCGGCATGGCCATGATGCCCCGTGGTATCGGTTCGCTGGCGGCTATGATCACCATCAGCAAGCTGGTTTCCAAGCTCGGGAACCGGCTGATGATAATCTGCGGTTTTCTCGGGATAGCGGTCACCCTTATAATATTTTCCGATCTGAACCTGGGCATAGCCCGCGCCAATATAATGGCGCCGCTATTCTTCAACGGCCTGATGATGGGATTTATTTTCGTGCCGCTGACCACCCTGACAATGGCGAACCTCCGGCAGGCGGACATCCAGCAGGCAAGCGGCATCTTCGCCCTTCTTCGTAATATCGGCGCCAGCATAGGTATTTCGATAATCTTCACGATGCAGGCGCGCATGGCGCAGGTGCACCAGACGGCGTTGGGCGCCAATATCTCACAGTATGGGGAACAATTCCGCGTCTGGTCGGGGACCGTGGCCAGGCTGCTGGGTAATCCTATGGCGGCTTACGGTCTGGCCTATAAGGCGGTGGTCGTGCAGGCGGTCATGCTTTCGTTCATGGACTGCTTCAGGTGGCTGGCATATGCCGCGCTGCTCACTATCCCTTTCGTGGTCTTCTTTAAAGGCAGTCGCCATATAAAGAGCCAGGCTGAGATGGCGAGCATGGAAAATTAATCCGGATCCCCTGCGGGGGATCCGGATTAACGTGGGCCTGAGTCCTTGAGATTAATGGCCTATCACTTTTAAGATAGCCTTCATATGCGCTTTGCGCACATCGTCCTGGTAGGCGGAGGGCCGTTTCACCGCGTCCTCGCTCAATTCCTTGCGGAACTCGATCTCATAGGCGTTCTGCTTTAGTATGTCCATACCGCAGCGTCTCGCCGCTTCATAAGAGATCTCGCCGTTAACCGAAGCGTTCATTATGATATGAAAAAACTCCAGCGAGATGGTCCGCCTCTTCACATCTTTGGCTATTGATATAGCTGTGTCCAGGCCGACACTGTCATAATGGTAGACAGAACGGAAGGTGGACTCATCCATCGCTCCGGCCTGAATAAGTTCGGCGAGCATTATCGAGTCCCCCAGGCTGAATCCCGGAGACTGCTGAAAGTTGGCCACCACTGCGGGGTCATACGATTCCGCTGCGACCGCCGACGCGGATCCGCAAAACATAAAGACCAACGCTGTTACTTTTGCAATATTGTTCATTTGTATTCTCCTCTGTGTTTTATCGTTCCGCCTCGCGAGCCGGACAACTAAAGTATAGCCGCCGCGATAAAAACCGTCCTGGGCACAAAGGCCCATAAAATAAAAATTTTTAGGCCCACCCTGCGGTGGGCCTAAGATGACGCGGCTGTCCTGTGGTTTGATGGGAGGCGGTACTTAGCGTTTTATCCTGATCCTGTATATCGATGTCGATTCTCTCCGCATCCGCAGATTTCGCATCTATGAAAAGGGAAGTCAAGAGGGTGCACTTCCCCTGACGGCAGATTAACACAGATTAGAAACCATAACCCATTTCAATCTTACAGACTCCAAATCCTCTCTGAAATCTGCGAAAATCTGCGTAATCTGCGGATAACTCCGCCCGTTAACCTTTTTTATGATTATAAATTTTGCCGCTTACAGATCGCCGGACGGGAAAATGATGGTGAAGACGGAGCCTTCTCCGGGGGAGCTTTGGACCGTGATTTCCGCGCCGTGGGCGTCCAGGATGGATTTGGCTATCGCCAGCCCCAGGCCGAAGCCGGCGCTGGCCCTGGAAGCGTCGGCCCGGTAGAACCGTTTAGATAGTCGTTGGCGCCGGAATCCAGCCCTTTGACCTTGTCCTCGACCAGGTCCTTGGCGGTCAGCATCATTATGGGTTTGGAGAAGCCGCGCCCCCGGAGCGCGGCGCAGAGGGCCAGGCCGTCCATGCCCGGCAGCATAATGTCCAGGATCGCCAGGTCGTAGGGATTCTCTTCGGCCAGGCGCACAGACCCTCCAGGCCTCCGAAAGCCGCGTCCACCGCGTAATTTTCCTCTTTAAGGCCGCGCTTTATGAACTCGGCTATCTTCTTTTCATCCTCGACTATAAGTATGCGCATGGGGCAAGGCTTAAGGCTACAGGCTGAAGGCTGAAGTTACTGCCTGCCTACGGACTTGTAGGTGAAGCCCAGTTCCCGCATTTTGGCGGGATTATAAAGGTTGCGGCCGTCTATCATGATGGGATGTTTAAGCAGGGCCAGGACCTTTTTCATGTCCAGTTTGCCGAACTCGGCCCATTCGGTGATGAGGCAGGCGCAGTCCGCGTCTTTCACGCAGTCATAGGCGTCCCTGGCGAAATAGATCCCTTTCACAAGGCCTTTGGCGTTCTCCTGGGACACGGGATCGTAGCCGCGCACTTTGGCGCCCAGCTTTTTAAACTCCTCTATGATGTCCAGGCTGGGGGCGAAGCGCATATCGTCCGTCTCCGGCTTGAACGCCAGGCCCAGCAGCGCCACGGTCTTGCCTTCCAGGTTCCACAACTCGTCCTGCACTTTCTTCACTACCCACGACTTGGCCGCCTCATTGATGTCCTTAACGGTTTTAAGAAGCTCGAAATCATACCCTTTGCGGTGGCTGAGCCAGTAGAAGGCTTCCAGGTCCTTGGGGAAACAGAAGCCGCCGAACCCTATGCCGGCTTTCAGGAAGCTCATGCCTATGCGCTTATCCATCCCCATGCCCTTAGCCACCATCTCCACATCGGCGCCGGTCTTTTCACAGACCTGGGCCACCGCGTTGATGAATGAGATCTTGGTCGAGAGGAAAGAATTGGAGGCGTGTTTGATGAGCTCGGCGCTCTTCACATCCGTCACCAGCAGCGGCGCGCCCTTCATCAGCTTGTAGATCCGCCGCATGACGGTTTCGCACTGCTTGGTGGGGCAGCCGAGCACCACGCGGTCGGGTTTCAGGAAATCGCCCACGGCCGTTCCTTCGCGCAGAAATTCAGGGTTGGAGGCCACATCGAAGGGGATGTGGTTTTTATTGTGCCGCACCACCGTTTTGTTGATCCACTCGCAGGTTTCCACGGGCACGGTGGACTTTTCCACGATAACGGTATAGTCGCTCATGTTGAGCGCTATTTCCTGCGCCACTTTCTCCACCGTGGAAAGGTCGGCCGAGCCGTCCTCGCGCGGAGGCGTGCCCACCGCTATAAAGATAGCTTCCGCCCTATGGCCGCCGTGGTGCATCCCGTCTTTAATGGATCTTGTGAAGAACAGCCGCCCGGCTTTCACATTGCGCTTAACCACGGCTTCCAGGTTGTCTTCGTAAATCGGCATCACGCCTTTTTCAAGCATGGCTATTTTTTTAGGGTCGGAATCCACGCAGACCACGCGGTGGCCTGTCTCGGCCAGGCAGGCGCCGGACACCAGGCCCACATAGCCCGCGCCGATCATGCAGATGTTGACTTTTCCATCATTGTTCTTTTTCATAAATTCCTCCAAATTTAAGAGACCCCGAGGCAGTTTATTTGCCCGGACAAGCGATCGTTTCCGGCTCTATCTCGTGCGCCCTGGCCAGTTCGCAGGCGCGCTTCTTTTCCGCCAGGCTCAGGAAATAAATCGCTATGAATATGACCACGAGCCCCAGCCAATCTTCCAGCTTCGGAGGCTTGGCGGCCATAAGAAAAAACACCGCCAGCGTGGCGATGGTGCCTGCTATAAGCGAGGTCAAGCGGTTGACCAGCCCCGAAAAGGTGGCCGTGCGGCCCTTGAACATGAACAGGAACACCGAGAAGAACGCGCCTATGCCGTAGGGGATGCCGGCCAGGGCGGCTTTGAGCCACTGCGCATGAGGCATGCGGAAGCTGTTCTGGAAGCCGGCGACAAAATCCTTCGGGTTAGCCGGGTCCGGGGCCATCAGAAAGAACACGGCGCAGGAGGCGAGCAGGATCGTCGCGCTGGCCGAAAGCTGTTCCACGGCGAAGAAACCTTTGTTGTCGTAGGGTACGCCTTTGGTCCTCGTGTTCTTGAAATAGTTCATTATATAAATGCGCACGGCGTAAGCGATTATGTAGCTGGTAAGAATGGTCATAGCCGTCACATTCCTGATGAAGGCGAAGTTGCCGGGATCGAAGGAGAACAGCTGCCTTAAACAGGCCGCCGCCCCTCCCGATTCCCGCAGCAGGCAGATGGCTCCCTTGAAGTTCAGCAACTGTAGCGCCACCGCGAACAGGGCGAGGACCACGGCCGCGTTCTCCTCCCAGTATACCGTCTTCGTCAGGATGCCCTGGCGGATCTGGATGGAGTCTATGAGGCGGCTTATCACTATGATGCTGGCCCGCATGATGATCATCGCGACCATCACCGAAATAGGCAGCAGATACATGAGGGTCGTGGTCGGGATGACGACCGCGGTGCAGATTCCGGACGGGATTATATAAAGGAATTCTCCCGGGAAGGTCAGGCCCAGCACCGTGACCGCGCCCTGCGACCGGAACTTATACCATTTCCAGGAGATAACCAGGCTGACGCAGAACAGCGTGGAGAACAGCGTCGAGTAGACCATATACTGGATGTCGGTCATGGCCGGGTAGCCGGGCGCCGTGTTCAGGAAATATTTCGGAAAAATGCCCGTAAGTATGTAGGTGCCGAAGTAGCCTAAAGCGAGCTGGAGGAGCCGCTCCGTGGTGCCGTCGTGGGTCTTTTGCGTGAAAACGGTCCGCATTAATTTTAGCATGATAAAAAGGTCCGTCGGAAGGAGGTCAATTGGTCTTGGGCGCTCTTTTCTGCGCGAGATCGAAAGCTTTGTTGATCTTCAGTTTCAGGGCGTCCAGATCAAAAGGTTTTACCAGGTAGTCCATGGCGCCGAACAGAAGAGCGTCGTTAAGCGTGGCGGCGTCGCTGAGCCCGCTTACCGCGATAATGGGGACATGGGAGGTGGCGTCCATGGAATGGATGTCGTGCATCAGGCTGATCCCGTCAATGCCGGGCATCATGATGTCCATCAGGATCACATGGGGGGCCTCCCCGGCCTTGAGGGCCGCGAAATATTCCTTGGCTTTTTTCGGATTTGAAAAAGTTTTTACGGAGAAACCGGCCTCGGTCAGGCCGGTTTCATAGATATCGAGTATGGTCTCGTCGTCATCCACCGCTATGATCTGGATCGTAGTTCCTTCCGTCATAATAAAGCTATTCTAGATTTTAATGAGAGGATAATCAATACCGGTCCTTCTAAGGTTTCAGCGCCCCGACCCGGCCGGACGAAATCCGACGGCCGTACGGCGGTCATCTTTATAACCTATGCGGCCTTCAAATTTTTTGGATTCGCTTCCTTATGCCGCGTATTCCCATTCGGCTTCGGTCGGCAGCCGCGCCGAATAAAATATCGCTTCGCGATAGCTTATTTGGCAGCGTCGAGCAGCTGGCACTTGAAGGTGCCGCGTGTGGAGGGAAGATAAAAAAGTTTCCTTAGGCCGTAGAGCTGGCGCGCGGAAATGAACGTCCGCAGTTCCTTCACCTGGGCCGCGGTTTCAAGCGGGATCAGGCGGTATGGCTGCTTAATGGCTTTCAGAAGGGGGTCTATTTTCTGTATATCGTAAGTTTCGACGGTCTTAAGCTCGCCTTCTTTCGCGGCTTTGGATTGCAGGGCCTCCAGTTCGGCCCCCGCCAGCGGTTCGGCCGTCAGGAAGCCTTTCAGGGTCTTTTCTTCCGGGAGCTTGTCCGCGGCTTTTTTTACCTCTCCAAAGGCGTGGGCGAACGCTTCGCCGAAATTGTTGAGCGGGGCCGTTATGCGCTTTAATTCGCCGCTGATGTAAGCCGAGATGCCTAGAAGTTCGCCTTTGTAGAACACAAGCTTGTTGTCTATAGAGCTTTGCGAAATGATCAGGTCGCAACTTTCGATCTCGCGGAAGAAATCCTTGGCCAGTTGGGGGGAGATCTTTCCGCGCCTGGTCGTTATGATGTTCCTGGTTTCGGTGCGGGTGACCACGGTCCCGTCGGCCGCCACCTCCATGTAATACTGCTGTCCGGTCTTAAGGGATGAAACCGTCATCCAACTGGTCTTGGCTTCCGTGCCCTTGGCGTAGGGGCGGAAAGCGCCGGCCTGCGCGCCCGTAAAAACCATCAGCGAGAAGATAAGAAGGAACTTTATTTTAACCATGTTGTTCGAGCGTGGAATCTATTGAAAACCTGCCGCCGTATTTCCAGGCCAGGGCGGCCGCGGCTAAGAACAGCAGGTTCTGAAAAAATTCATAACCGAGGGAATTGTGCATGGAGGCGCCGAAGCAGCCGCAGGAGGTGACCGGCAATTTTCTGATCATGGCCTGAAGAAGAAGCCCCTCGAAACCGAGAAGCATGGCGCCGGCGGCGAGGGCGGCAAGGTCCGTGAACACGCCCGCGGCGAGGAATACTCCCAGGTACAATTCTATCCAGGGCACGGTCAGGGCCGCGAACATGGCCGGGCCCGCCGGAACAACCTTGTAGGTTTCTATGGCGTAGGCGAATTCTTCCGCCGGCGCCACGGCTTTAAGGAACCCGGCGTAGATAAAGATGCCGCCGGCCAAAAGCCGGGCCAGCAGTCCTATGATGTCCTTTGTCCGTGTTTCTTCATTCATAAAAGCGTTAACCGCGGTATTATCGGTTTTTGTTCAATAAATTGTCGAATTTTTTGGCCTGGTCCAAGAATTGCGTCCCGCCTACCGCCCTTTTGCCGTTTATAAAGAAGGTCGGAGTGGCGTTCACGCCACGGAGGTCGCCCTCGGAAATATCCAGTTTCACGCGGCGCGCGGTTTCCGGGGCCGCCGCGCAGGATTCCAGCGCGGGAAGGTCCAGTTTCAGTTCCGCCGCGAAAGAGGCGAATTGCGCAGGTTTGCTTTTGGCAAAAGCCCATTGTTCCTGGTTCTCAAACAGCAGGGCGGCGTATTCCATGAATCTGCCCTGCGCGCCGGCGCAGTCGGCGTAGGCCGCGGCCTGGAAAGACCAGGGGTGTATGGTGGGGAGCGGGTAATGCTTGAAATTCACGCGCACCGAGCCCCTATAGACCTCCAGGATCTTCATTACATGCGTTTCCGCCGCCTTGCAGGCCGGGCAGGAAAAATCGGTATATTCGTAGATCTGTATCGTGGCGTTCTTAGGGCCGAAAGCCCTGAACTCTGGTGAAGGCCGTGCCGGGGCGAGGCTGAACTGCCTGCACAGAAGAACGGCCAGGGTTACCGCGAATACCAGCAGTCCCGCCGCAAAAAATTTTCTGGCCAGCGTCCGGTTGAACATGCGTTTAATTATACAACACTTGATGTCGCGTCCGCTTATTACCTCCGCGAGGGATCGCGCAGAACAGTTCCGTTCCCTGATTTTCATGGTGAAAATCAGGTCGAACTGCAAAATCCAGGTTAAAGCATGAGAACCAGCGTTCCGAGTAAAACTATCACAAAGTCCAGTAAGACCGCCACATTCCTGGAGTTGCGTTCCGGGTCGTAAAGGCCGCCGGAGCCGGTTCCGCCCAAACCGTGAATTCCTGGCGTGGAGCTGTTTCCGCCTCCGTTCAGGAGCGCGGTTATAGACTTTTCGCCGGGGCTCTCTTTGCCCCTGGCCGGAGCGTAGTTGACCGGCAGTAAAGCCAAAGGCGGAGGTGATTTCTTTGTGGATTTCCGGGGCTCGCTTAATTTCAGCGGCGCGGTTTCGGACGGGGCAAGGTTCATTTGCACGGCCGCCCCGCCGTTTTTCTCGGGCATAAGGCCGTTCAGGGACCGTCCCGCCTGTTCGCAGGCCCGGTTAAGGTTTCCGTCGGCGGCCGCGGCTTTGGATTCATCGGCGACCAGCTCAAGCGCCGGCCCGGCAAATGCGCCGCGCGGCAATAGGAACATGGCAAACAGCAAGGCAATAGAGGCTTTGGTTACATTCATACTGATCATAAACTCCCGCGTCGGGGATCTTTACCGGTCCGCGCGCTGTCTTCTATCCGGATATAGTATACGGAGCGGCGAAAAATCCGGCAAAGGTCTTATGACCCCCCATTAGCGGAAAAACAGCCTATAACAAAAATAGGCCTGTCCAGCATAAAGACTCCGGTTTGTTAAAAATTGTTTTCCTGAAAAGCTGGAAAGTCCCCTATGGGCGGCGTTAGAGGAATCGGAAACAAAAGGTTGAAAAATTGCTGTTGGTAGGAGCACGTTCGACATTAGTCGGACGTGCTCCTAGGAGCCTGTCCGACATAAGGTTTTTAAGGCGAAATTGACGGTTTTGAAGCCGAGCCGAAGTCGCGCGAAACGCGCAGGCTCCAATGAACCTGTAAGTTTCGCGCAACAAAGGTGCAGGCAAAAAACGGCGATTGCAGCCAAAATTCCTTATGTCGGACAGGCTCCTAGATTACTTTTACGATCTTTGCGGGGCTTTGGGCGCCTTTGATAAGCAGTATCCGCTTGGGTTCCGTTTTAATTTCGGCCGCCAACAGCGCTATCGCGGAGGAATTGGCCAGGCCCCGTTCGGCGGGGGCTTTGACCCACAGCTCGAAAGAGTCCGGCCCTTTTTTAATTATCTTGTTCGCCTTGGAGCCGGGATGGACTTTTAATTTGTAGAACATAAAAGCTAACGGCCGCCTGCGCCGCTTATGGTTTTTCGATAAGAGATCGCGAGGTCATATCCGCCGGCTGGGGCAGGCCGAGAATTTCCAGGATCGTGGGGGCCACATCCGAGAGTATGCCGCGCGGCCGCAGTTTCAGGCCCGCGGAGTCTTTCGAAACATAGATGAACTCCACCGGGTTGGTTGTGTGCGCGGTTTTGGCCATGTTTATTTTATAATCCCACATTTCTTCGGCGTTGCCGTGATCGGAGGTTATAAGGACCGTGTAACCGTTTTTCAGGGCCGCTTCGGTCAGGGTCCCTGCGCAGGCGTCCACGATCTCGATGGCTTTTACCGCCGCGTTGAAATTGCCGGTATGCCCCACCATGTCTCCGTTGGCGAAGTTCACCAGGATGAAATCGTATTTTTGCGCGTTTATTTCCGCCGCCGCCCGCGCCGTGACTTCCGGGGCGTTCATTTCGGGATGTTCGCCGAAACTGGACGGGTCGAAGGTCCCTTTTATTTCCACCTGGTCCTCTCCCTTGTACGGTTCGATCAGCTTGCCGTTGAAAAAGGAAGTGACATGCTTAAATTTCTGCGTCTCGGCAAGGCGGAGCTGTTTGAGGCCGTGCTCCGCTATGACCTGCCCCAGGAGGTTGTTCATGGCGCCGCCCTCGTCCATAGGAGGCAGGGCGCTGAACTTGAAAGCGTCGTAATAACGGGTAAGTCCGCAGTAGGCGATGTTGAACTTTTTCCAGCGGGAACCCGGGTAATGGGGTTCCACGAAAGCTTTGGTCAGCTGTATGGCGCGGTCCTGGCGGAAGTTGGTATGGATGACGGAATCTCCGTCCTTCATGCCTTTATAGCCGCCGATCACCATGGGGGGGATGTACTCGTCCACCATGGGTTCGCCGTTCGGGTTTTTAAGTTCGCCATAGGCGTGGTTAATGGCCTCTTCGGCGGTGTCCATGGGAGAGCCTTCGCCGCCGGTAACGGCGTTGTATGCCGCGTCGGTCAGCGCCCATTTCTCGCCGCGGTCCATGGCGTAGTAGCGGCCCATGACGGTGGCGATCTTTGCGGCGGGAACCTGTTTTATCACTTCTTCCAGCATTTTAAGGAAACCGAGCGCGCTGCGGGGAGGCGTGTCGCGTCCGTCGGCGAAGAAATGGATGCGGATATCCTTCACCCCGGCTTTTGCGGCGTGACGGATAATGGCGTACAGGTGGTCCTGGTGGGCGTGGACGCCTTCGTCCTGGACCAGGCCCATAAGATGCAGGGCGGACCTTTTGTTCACGGCGTTGTCTATGGCGTTCTTCAGCGCGGGGGAATTGAAGAAAGTACCGTCCTCTATCATATCCATGATGCGTTTGAGTTCCTGGATGACTATGCGTCCGGCGCCCATGTTAAGGTGGCCCACTTCCGAGGACCCCTGGTAGCCTTTGGGGAGGCCGACGGCCTCCCCGGCCGGTTCGAGGACGGTATTCGGATAATCCTTCAGGTAGCGGCCGATGTTGGGTGTTTTGGCGTTGGCAACGGCGTTGAATTTATCGGGTTTCGCTATCCCCCACCCGTCGCGTATGATCAGCAGAACTTTTTTCTTATCCATATTTTTATTCTCTCCCAAAAAACCAGATAGAAATGATATTTTATCTTTTAAATAGGGACTCGTCCCGTTTATTTGCGGGATCCGGCGGAATTTTTGGAGCGCCGCCGCGGTTCGGGCGGTATCTTATCTTCGGCATTTCTTCGGGATTGTAACATCCATTCCCTGTAAACTATATCATAGAAGTAAGTGTCGGAGGCGGAAGGCTGCGAGGGCGTTATGACCGTCACATGCGAAACGGCGAACAAAGAATTTAAAGTGTGGATGATCGTAACTCTTGGTCTTATAAAGGACGGCAGGATGGGGGCCTCACAGGCCAGAGCCGACCGGATCAAGGCCGTGCTGGCTTACGCAAAAAAAGGCAGTTGAAAGCCCAACAAAATTACGCCGGCCGGCCGCATTCCTCGGCCGTTCTTTTGGCGGCCGCCAAAGGATATGTCGGGGTGGGCAGCGGGCGCACCATTGAGGTCGTTTTGGACGCTGAGGACGCCAGGGTCATGGATATAACGCTTGATAAGTACTCTAAACCCGAAGCCGACTGGCGGGAAGATATCCGCGCCAAGCTCGACAAAAAAATAAAAGCTGAACCGGCCATCTAAATTTTTTTGCCGTCCCAAAAGACCCATCCCGGTGTAGGTAATAATGATCCTTGCAGCTGGGTATTTCGTCACTGGTCGGCGGACCCGCCCGGTGGTATGCTATGCAATGAGGAAAACAGCTTACTTGGCGTGTATCTTAGCGGCATGGCCTTGTTTTGCCTATGCAGGCTCGCTTGAACAGCTGGAAGGCGGCGCCGCCGGTTCGATCTCGGGCGTCCAGGTCCGCATTCCCGCCGGTCCGGCGGATGTCTCCGGATATAACGCGGCGGTAAGCGAATTTGAAGCATATAGGGATTCCAAGCGCGCCGGAATACGAAATACCGACAATTTGCCTTTCCTGCTCGTGCATGGCGCCAGGACGCTCAGAACGGTCGTAATGATTCACGGCCTGGCGGATTCCCCCTGGTATATGCGGGAGTTGGGAGAGATACTATATCAGCAGGGCTATAATGTCGTTTCCATCCTGCTTCCTGGCCACGGGACGAAGCCAGAGGATCTTCTTGCCGTCACACAACAGCAGTGGCGGCAGGAAGTGGACCGCGGGCTGGGCATCGCTGCCGGGCTGGGGGAACGTATTTCCCTGGCCGGGTTCTCGGCAGGCGGTTCCCTGGCTTTGGACGCTTTGCGCAGGCATCCGGAGCTCAAGGCTGAGAAGCTTTTCCTTTTTTCTCCGGCCCTGGCTATGAACGAAGAAAATCAGGTTCTGGTGTCGCTGGGTTGCCAGGCTCCGCAACTCATTATAAAACTTAAAGGACAATACGATAAGGACGCCGTGGAGGACGACCCCCACAGCTATAACAAAAAAGCCGTCAACAGCGTCTGCCAGCTTTATGCCGTGATGAACGCTAATACCCGTTGGAGAGGGAAGATCCTGGAGAGCATCCGCTCCGCCGGTACCGCGGTTTTCGCCGTGGAATCCTCGGCGGACAGGACGGTCAGTCCGGTCGCCGTCACCGATTTTATAGCCTCTCTTCCGGACTCCGCCGACAGGGCGTATGTCTGGTATCCTCCGGCGGAGGGCATAGCGCATGCCGATGTGCCCAGGCCGGAGACCAATCCGCGCTTCGGCGAGCTGCGCCGCAAGCTTAAGGATTTCACCGCGGCGGACCGTTCCTGAGCGCGCCGCCGTTTTTCCTTTTCCCCGCCCCGGTTTCAGCGTTAAGGTAATTCATAATAATTTAATGTTTTTTTAGTATAGGATTTGTACAATATCCTTGGTCCCGCTATCCTTGCTTTTCATCAAAACGATATAGTTGTCCGCAAACTCTTCACGGAGATTATGATATGGATATCGAGCATAAGCCTGTAAATTCCATCTTCAGGATTTTGGAAGAAAAACGAAAAGCCGGGATGGTTCCGGACGTGGAACCCCGGTCCCTAACGCACGGCCGCCAGGCCGCCATGGAGGAGCAGACCGGCCTTCAGGAAAAATTCGACCGCCAGCGGGCCGCCCGGCAGGCCGGTTTTGAGTACGACAAAAAAACAGGGAACAGTGAAAATAAAATGCCGTAAGACGACATTTTATCGGCCGAACTCCCTCTTACCGCAAGGTGAACCCCGCCCTTTAGGGCGGGGTATGGCATAAATTTTTGCCGCAAAAATTTATAATAAAACGCACCGTCCGCGTTAATCTGGAACTTTCAGGTTAAAGCCGTTGTGCCGCGCGCTTCGCGTTGAGCGCCGCGAGCCAGCTTTTTACCGATTCGACCGTGATCACGGCGGCCAGCGCCAGCATGATCGCCGTAAGGGCCACATTCAGCCTGCCTTGCAGGTCATGGCGGGGAAGGTAGTTGCCGGTGATGTTCATTATGCCGGCGCTTACCGTGGTCGCCAGCATAAAAAAGAACGGAAGGAAGGTTATCAGGGCGTAGCGGGCCTTGCTCCGTTTAAGTATAAAGGTGGTGCCTATGGCGAGCGCAATGGCGGACAGCAGCTGGTTGGCCACCCCGAACATCGGCCAGATCGTGCTTATGTTGCCGGCGAGAAGCATCCCGCCCCAGGCGGCGCAGACCAAAATACTTGTGAAGAACACTCCCGGCCACCAGTCGTTCCTGGCGAAGGGCCCGTAAACCTTTCCCAGAACTTCCTGCGCGATGTATCGCGCCACCCTGGTGCCGGCGTCGATGGTGGTGAGTATGAAAAGGGCCTCGAACATTATCGCGAAATGATACCAGTAGGAAAGCAGGTTCTTCATCCCGGGTATGGAGGCGAAGATCTGCGCCATTCCCACCGCCAGCGAGACCGCGCCTCCGGCCCGGCCCTCCAGGTGTTCCCCGACCGCGAGCGCCATCTCGGGCAGCCGTGAAACGCTCAGCCCCAGTTTCTGGAAAACCGCCGGGGAAACATTGATGGCGAAATAGTCCCCTGTGCTGAGCACCGTGGCGGCTATCAGCGCCATTATGGAGACCAACCCCTCGGTCAGCATCGCGCCGTAGCCGATAAGGCGCAGGTCCCGTTCCGAGGCTATCATCTTCGGCGTGGTGCCGGAACTTATGAGGCTGTGAAATCCCGAGATGGCGCCGCAGGCGATAGTGATGCAGACATACGGCCAGACCCTGCCGGGCACTATGGGGCCTCCGCCGTGGATGAAGGTGGTGAACGCCGGCGAGGCAATTTGAGGCCGCACCCACAGGATCCCGAAAGCCAGCAGGCCGATGGTGCCGATCTTCATATAGGAGCTCAGGTAGTCCCGCGGGGCGAGCAGCAGCCAGACCGGCAGGATGGAAGCCAGCATGCCGTAAACGGCAAGTATGACCGAAAGGCTGGTTTTGGAATAGATAAAATAATGCGCCCAGCCTGAGCGCGAGAGCGGCTCTCCCAATATTATCGCCGCCGTTACAAGCGCCACGCCAATTATGGAGGCTTCGGCGATCCTGCCCGGCCGGGCCTTATTCATGTACCAGCCGGTGAAAACGGCTATCGGTATGGTCAGGGCTATGGAAAAGGTGCCCCAGGAACTTTCGGCGAGGGCGTTGACCACGACCATCGAGAGTCCGGCCAAAGCGGTTATGATTATAAAAAGCACGGCCGCCGCCGTGGCCCAGCCGGCGGTTTTGCCGGTTTCGCGCCGGGCGATCTCGGTGAGAGAAAGCCCGTCGTAACGGATCGAAGCGAAAAGTATGACCATGTCGTGCACGCCGCCGGCCAGCACGCTGCCTATCAGGATCCATAAAAAACCGGGCATATAGCCGAACTGCGCGGCCAGCACCGGGCCCACAAGGGGCCCGGCGCCGGCTATGGCCGCGAAGTGATGGCCGAAAAGCACCCAGCGGTTGGTCGGTTTGTAGTCGTAATCGTTGTTAAGCGCGTGCGCCGGGGTCCGGCGCGCGGCGTCGAAGGCCAGCACTTTCGCTATGATAAAGCCGGCGTAAAAGCGGTAGGCGAGGGCGTAAATAAGCAGCGCTGTCGCAAGCAAGGTGAGGGCGTTCATCCGGTTCCTCCAGGATCATGGATAAAATGTCTCTATGCAACATTTTATATAATTGAAGACTGTATGAAAGCCTTTCGAGTTACAGCCTGGATCTCTCTCCTGGCGGCCGCGCTGTTCGCGGAAGCCGTTTTTCTTTCCTCGCAATGGGAACGAGGGCTTGTCGTTTATCCGCAGGGACGGGACCTGCTCCGTTCCCAGGCCGCGGATGAAGAAGAAACCCCGGAGGAAGATGATCCCGTGCAAAACAGAGAGGAAAAGGGCACGGCGCAGCGGATCCGCCGCGGGAAGGGGACCCTGGAGGCCCGGTACAGCTTTATCAACTTTAATAAAGACAGGCTTAATGTTTCATTTTCCATGTCGGAGAACGAATACGGGGAGTATCTGTCCGGCTACGGATATTCGGACGCGGATCTTTCCAAGCTGGACCAGTGGCATGATGCAACCCGCCGGAAGGAATGGGCAAAAGCGTTGAAAAAAGGCGGGGAGACCGCCGGCAAAGCGGCGCTGACGGCGGTGGACTGGGAATATAAGGTCCGCTTTAACGAACTTTTTCGTTCTCGGGGTTTCGCGCTTTTGCCGGGCAATGTCGTTATCTGCGACATTCCCGCGATCGTAAAGCGCAACATTGCGCTCCTCAAGCCTCTGGCCCTGGCCTTCCAAAAAATATCCGAAGACAGGGGGTACGGCCCGGAGGAAACGGTGGGCGCCGCTCTTTCAATGGTGCAGACGGCCGTCCGCTATAAGGTCCCGCCGATGCTGGAAAACGGCCTTCACACCGGCGGCCTGCTGCCCCCGGCCAGATCTTTGCTCAGCGGCTGGGGAGACTGCGATACCAAGACGGCGGTGGCGGCCTCGATCCTCGGGAACTGGAGCGGAATGCGCCTGGTGGGCGTTTCCGTGCCGGGTCACTACCTTATGGCGATCAGAAGGATCCCGGCCAAGGGCGATCTGTTCGTGACCTATAACGGCCTTGAATATGTGCTGATAGAGCCCGCGGGGCCGGCGTGGCTTGAGCCCGGCATGGTAGGAAAGAACACGGCAGCGCTTTTGCAGGGGGCCGAGGGTTACAAGATAGAACCGTTTTTTTAGATAAACCGGAGGAAAAATGTTCAACACAAGAGTTATAGTGAGCCTGTTCGAATTCGCGCTCGCGGTGGCGATGTCCGGGGTGGTGATCGCCCTGACTTATAAGGTGTTCGTGCGCGCAAATCCGGACTTCGACATGGAAGAAGAGATCAAGAAGGGCAATACCGCGGTCGGCACTCTTATGGCCGCGATCCTGCTCTCCGCTTCCATGATCCTGCAGAAAGGCATGGGCGCCGTGGTCAGCATGTTCCGGCTCTATCTCTCCTCGCCCGGTGAAAGCTCGTTCGGGTTGGGCAAACTGGCGCTGCTCTGCCTGGGCCATCTGGGTGTTTCCATGCTGCTTGCCGTTATCACCATTTCGGTCACGCTGCGGCTTTTCGGCAGGCTGGATAAAAGCCTGCACGCAGGCAAAGAGCTTCAGAAGGGCAATTTGGCGGTGGGGATCCTGCTCTCGGGAGTCGTGCTGGTGGCCGCGCTTTATGTCGGCGAGGGCGTAAGCTCCATTTCAAAAGCCATGGTGCCGCAGCCGTCCATAGGCCGCATAGAGATAATGAAGTAATGGACAGGGTTTATCTTTACGCGCTGGCGGCCAATTTAAGTTTTGCGGTGGGCGTGCAGTTCTTCACGCATTATTCAAAAAGGCTTTCCAGCGTCTGGGTCAACTGCTTTAAAGCTTCTGTCGCGTCGGCGCTGTTCTTTCTGACCGTGCTGGCGCAGGGCGGGTTCCACCAGATAGATCCGCGTTTCACGGGCCTTTTTTTTCTGTCCGGGATGGTGGGCCTGGGGCTCGCCGATATCTGTCTGCTGAAGTCTTTTTCACTGATGGGCCCCGGCCGCACGATGGTGCTCTTCGGCTTTCAGCCGCTGGTGATAGGCATACTCGGTTATTTCGTTTTCGGCCAGGCCGTGGAGGGACGGAAACTGGCGGCCGTTATTTTTTTCGTGGCCTGCCTTTTCATTTTTTCGCTGGAGTCCTTCAGGAAGCGCGGGCACTGGAACATAAGGGCCGGCCTGTTCGCCCTCGCGGGAGTGTCGCTTGACGCCGTAGGAGTGACGATAACCAGGTTCGCTTTCAACGCCAACCCGGGGATAGGCACTACCGAGGGGAATTTTTACCGGGCCGCCGGCGCGCTGCTGCTTTTCGCCGTTCTGTCGCGGGTCAGGCCGTTCCATTTTTTCGAAAGGCTCGGGGCGTTAAGCCGCAAGGGCGTTCTTTGGATCGCGGTAGGCAGCTTTTCCGGCACATACCTTTCGCTGATGTTCTACCTTAGCGCCGTGAGGTATGCCGGCGCGCTGGCGGCGGTGTCCGCCATCGGTATCACCGGCACGCTGTTCGCTTCGGTTTTCGAATGCGCGCTGGAACGGAGGATGCCGTCGGCATACCTGATAGTTTCACTGGGCTTTTTCTTCGCCGGTATGTCTTTTTTATTCTGATAAAAAGGCAGCAGGAGCCTTTTAATATCAAAAGGTAGCAGGAGCCTTTTTAGGAGCCTTTTTACACTTACGGCAGGGATGGTGTGATCTGGAGGAACAAATGGAGCAGGTTATATTGGATGTCAGGGAACAGGATGAGTTCGCGGCCGAGCATATACCAGGGTCTATCTGGGTGCCGCTTTCACAATTCGGCCACACGGCCCCCGGGGTGCTTCAATCAATGGCAGGAAGGAAAATCCTGCTTATGTGCCGCAGCGGGAACCGGGCCAAGCTGGCCCTTGGGCAGATCGCGCAGTTGGGTTTTGGCGGGCAGCTTTCGGTCGAAGTTTATCCTGGCGGGATCCTGGAATGGGCCAGACAGGGCAAACCGCTGGTTACCGGCAGGGGCGCCAGCCTTCCGATAATGCGCCAGGTCCAGCTTGCCGCGGGTTCAGCGGTCCTGGCCTCGGTTCTCCTAGGCTTCGGCGTGGACGCCAGGATAGGCTGGGTAGCCGCTTTTATCGGGGCCGGACTTATGTTCGCGGGTCTCACAGGCTTCTGCGGCCTTGCGAAGCTTTTAGCTCTCATGCCCTGGAACAAGGCGGTTCCGCCGCGCGACTGTTCCTGTTAATCAAAAGGCAGCATGAGCCTTTTCATATCAAAAGGCAGCATGAGCCTTTTTTGGGGGGTTAGGAGTCCCAGTAGGCTTCCTGGAGGTTGTCCTCTTTTTCGGGCAGGGCGCGCATCAGGCGCGGGGAATTTTGCGCCAGGACCTCGAAACTTACGCGGTTGGCGTATTTGGAGATCTGTGACAGGGACGAATAAGTCAGGGAATCCACCAGATTCTTGGGGGAATTCGGCACTTTAGCCTGATGATATTTCCTGGCGCTCAGGTCGTGGAGCAGGGCCGCGAGGGCCCCGTCGCCCGCGCCGTTGGTGTTTTTTATGACCATCGGCCCTCCCAGGAACGGATTTATGTGGGTGTAGATCTTTATCGGTTTAACGCAGTCGCTTTTTCTCATCGGGCGGCTGAATTCATACTTGTTGTAATCGACTATGGACTTCGTGTGAAGTTTATGAGAGGTCCGTCTCGCGAATTGCTCGTCGACATAGCCCGCCAGGTAAAGGCCGTGCGCTCCCGCGGTTAAGAGGACCAGGTCGCAAAGTTCCAGGGCGTTTTCGGCCGCCAGTAACGGGTCGCTTAAGCCTGTAAGTGCCCGCGCTTCCAGGTCGTTCATGGCCAGGCAGGAGACATATCTGTCCGTAAATTCGCGAAAAAAGTCTTTTTTGGAGCCGATCAGGGAGCAGGTCCCAAGCGTCATCACCACCGGCACCTTCGCCTTCAGGGCGATCTCGCAGGCCTTGATGGCGGAACGGAAGATAGGCTCATTCTCATCGCGCAGGATATAAGCGGAAATAAGTAGGGCCGAAGCTTTTTCAATGACCTCCCCGGGAATGAATTCCGGCGTCAGCTCGTTTATGCCGCCTTTGCTTATGCCGAAAGTCCTGTCCCCGTCCGGGGTCACAAAACACAGCGCCAGGCCCATCCGGCTTTCGGACGGCTGAAGATAGGACAGGTCGACTTTGGAGCTCGTGTTGCGGATGTATTTGAAAGCGTAATCGCCCAGAGTGATGTTCCTGCTGACGGTTCCGAGAGCGACCGAGCGTTCGTCGGATAAGATGGAGTAATTATGCAGGGTGTTCCCCACCGAGCCGCCGGCGTATTCGCCGAGGATCCGGCCTTCCGCTTTAAGCTCGCGGCAGACGGCTTCGGCGGTCTGGTCGTCCAGGACCTGCGATTCGCCTTTTTTAAGACCGTGCCGGGCAAGGAACTCCGGTTCGACGCCGCATTCTATGTCTACCAGCAGTTGGTCTATTCCGACCAGGTAGAAGGGTTCGGTCTGTAGAAAATGGGCGTCCGCGCTTTCCCGCCCTTTCTCGGTGACAGGGAAGTAATGCTTGTTCTTTCTCTTGCCGGGGAATTTCATGTTTTATCTATTCTACTATTTTCCCCGAGAAGCGGGAAACGCAGAATTGCTATAATAAAACGCCGTAAGACGAGATTTTATCGACCGTAAAGGAGACCTCGAATGACCGAACAAAACAACCAGATAACGATCACCGATACCACGGCCAATCCCGCGCCCCTCGGCCTGCTGGGTTTCGGCATGACCACGATAATGCTCAATCTGCACAACGCGGGGTTCTATGCCATGGATACCATGATCCTGGCCATGGGGATCTGCATAGGCGGCCTGGCGCAGGTGATGGCCGGCGCCATGGAATGGAAAAAGAAAAACACTTTCGGCGCCACGGCGTTCACGCTGTACGGCTTCTTTTGGCTGTCCCTGGTGGCTCTGCTGGTGCTTCCCAAACTCGGCCTTGGAGAGCCCGCTACGCCGGTTTCCATGGGTTTTTATCTGGCCGTCTGGGGTTTATTCACGGCCTGCATGTTCATAGGCGCCCTGAAACTCAGCCGCGCCCTGCAGGTCGTTTTTCTATCGCTGACGGTATTGTTCTTTATGCTGGCCTGCGCGGATTTTACCGGCGCTTCCAAGATCCCGGCCGGATACGAGGGGCTCTTTTGCGGCTTTTCCGCGTTCTACGCTGCCATTGCGCAGATTCTGAACGAGGTTTACGGGCGCCGTGTCCTTCCGTTATGACGACCTTCAATTAAAGGAGATCCATATGTCCAAAGAAGAAATTGTTCTGGCGTCGGGGCTGAAATATATAGATATGGAAATAGGGGAAGGGCCTGTGGCGGTCAGCGGCAAAGAGGTTACCGTGCATTATACGGGCACTTTCCCGAACGGCAGGAAATTCGACAGCTCCGTCGACCGTGACGAGCCTTTTTCTTTCAAGCTCGGGGCCGGCCGCGTGATAAAGGGCTGGGATGAGGGAGTTTGCGGGATGCGGATAGGCGGCAAGCGCAAACTTTTCATCCCGTCCGCCCTCGCTTACGGCAAAAAGGGCGCGGGAGGGGTCATCCCGCCCGATGCGGAACTGCATTTTGAGGTGGAACTCCTCGGCGTGGAATGAGCCGAGGCCGTGAAGGCCGCGGGTCCGGAGTGGAATTATAAATATGGCGACGGAATTAACTCCTGTAGAAGCCCGGGTACTGGGCTCGCTGGCCGAAAAAGCCCTGACAACCCCCGAGCAATACCCGCTGACCTTCAACGCGCTGCTTAACGCCTGCAACCAGAAGACGAGCCGTGAGCCCGTGATGTCCCTGGACGCCGATTCCATGGGTAAAGCGGTGCAGACGCTGATAGAACAGGGGCTGGTGGAGCGCCTGCAGGCGCCGGGTGAGCGCGTCCCTAAATTCCGCCACCACATGGACAGGCTTTTGAACAGTCCGGACCCTAAGCTGGCCGGTGTTATGACCGTGCTGTTGCTGCGCGGTCCTCAAACGCCCGGCGAGCTCAGGGGGCGTACCGACCGCCTTTGCGAATTCACGGGCACGGCCGAGGTGGAAGGGTTGCTGCAGGCGCTTTGCGCAGCGGCTGAAGATCCTCTGGTGGCCCGTCTTCCGCGCCAGGCCGGGCAAAAAGAGTCGCGCTACCGGCATCTTTTTTCGGACGGCGTTCCCGCCGCCGTTCCCGGGCCCGCCGCCCCGCTTTCCGTTTCCGAGGACCGGCTGGCCCTGCTGGAAAAACGGGTGGAAGCTCTCGAAGCCCGCATGAACGGCTCCCTCCGGCCCCCGGCAAACGATAATAAAATTTAAGGCCGGACGGATTATAGGTATACCATGAAAAACATTGTTGCGGCTTGCGTGATCCTCATCTCGGCGGCGGGTCCGGTCTGCGCAGGCAAAACTTTGGAAAGAGAGATCTCCTGCCAGGTCTGCGGGCGGGTCTTTTATGCCCGGCTGGATGTGCCCGGCTCCGATGCGGAGTCCGACATGCGCCTGGACCTTAAACCGACCGGGAATGTCCCCGCCCCCCGGCGTCTGCCGGATTGTCCCGGCTGCGGTTTTGTCACCTATATGCTGGATATGCCGAAAGCGGAACTGGAGAAGTGCAGGGCCATAACCGCTTCCGCCGTCTATAAGAAATGCCTGAAGCGCAGTCCGTTTTTCCGCGTCGGAGTGCTTTACAGCGAATTAAAAAAACCCGCTTACGAGGTGGCGGAGTCCTTCCTGAAGGCCTCCTGGCAGGAAGAGGCGGACCCTGTCGGGCTGAAAGAGGACTTGGAATTGAGCCTGAAATATTTTACCGCCTGCGCCGAGGCCGCCGGGACGGCGGTGGAGGAAAGGGAGAATTCCCAGCTGCTTATGGGAGAATTGCTCCGCAGGCTGGGCCGGTTCGAGGAGTCCGCCGCTCATCTGAAAAAGCTTCAGGGAATAAAGGGCTTCCAGAATAATTTTTTCGGGGAGATAGTCGCCTATCAGCTTAAATTGTGCTCCAAAAGGGATTCCTCGGTGCATGACATGGAAGATGTCCGGTTCTCCAAGAAGTCTTTAATGGCCCGGCTGAAGCGGCGGCTGGGAAAATGGCTGAAAAAATATAAGAGTGATAAATGATAAAACCGGATATCAGGGATTTTACACGGCCCGAGCTTGCGGGCGCGTTGATAGCGCTCGGGGAGAAAGGTTCCAGGGCCGACCGGGTCTTTAACTGCCTGTACAGGAAGGACGCGGAGAGCTTCGGCGCCATGTCCGGCATTGCGGAAGAGCTTAAGGCCAGGCTCGCGGACAGGTACTCGCTCCAGCCCGTTTGCGCCGCGGAAAAGCTGGTTTCCAAAACGGATGGAACGATCAAGCTTCTTTTCAGGTTCCATGACGGGGCGGCCGCCGAGAGCGTGATACTGTTCAACAAGGAAACGGTTTCCGTCTGCCTCTCTTCACAGTCCGGCTGCGCCTGCGGCTGCGGTTTTTGCGCCACGGGCGGGCTCGGGTTCCGGCGGGACCTTAAGCCCTCCGAGATCCTCGGGCAGTTCGCGGCCTGCGGGCTTGCTGCGGGAAGAACGCCCGACAGCGTGGTGTTCATGGGCATGGGCGAGCCTTTTTTAAACTGGACGAACGTCAGAAAAAGCATTCTTATACTTTCCGATAACAAGGGCCGCAATTTCCCCCAAAGCCGGATCACCGTCTCCACGGTCGGGATAGTTCCGGTGATAAAGGATTTGGCGGATTCGCGCCTTGCGATAAAACTGGCGGTTTCCGTAATAACCGCGGATGGGCGACAAAGGGCCGGACTTACGCCCATGGAAAAAAAGTATCCTTTGAGCGAAATTATGGAGGCCTCGCGGCATTATTGCGCCAGAACCGGGCGGGCGGTGTTCTTTGAATACATCTTTTTCGACGGTCTGAACGATTCGCCGCAAGACGCCCAAAAATTCCTTGAGCTGCTCAAAGGCTTGAATTGCAAAGTTAATATTATAATGTATAATCCCGCCGCGGCGGCCCCGCATTCCGGCCTTTCGGAGAAAAACGCCGGTCTCGCCCCGGGCCGGATGGAAAAGGCCAAGGAATTCCAGAAGATCATGATGGCGGGCGGGATCCGGACGCATTTGCGCCGCGAAAGGGGCGCCGACATCCGCGCCGCCTGCGGCCAGCTAGCGGGCGGCGCCGGCGAGGATAATCGCCCGGCGGTCCGACAATGAAAATAATCATCCATGTGCTGCTGAACAGTCTGGCCGTTTTTGTCGCGGCCGGCGTGCTCCCCGGAGTGAAACTGGCGGGTTTCGGGACAGCGCTGACGGTGGCGGTGGTGCTTGGCCTGGTCAACGCGATCCTGCGGCCCGTTCTTGTGATCCTGACCATTCCCATAAACATCCTTTCCCTGGGACTGTTCACCTTTGTGATCATCGGCGGCCTGGTGGAGCTGACGGCCTTCCTGGTCCCCGGTTTTCAGGTGGCCAGCTTCTGGTGGGCGCTGGCGTTCGCGCTGGTCCTGTGGCTTGTGAATTCCTTCCTCCATAGTCTTGAACGCCGTTAACCCGTAAAATTTTTAACCATACCCCGCCTGTTCCGCCGGGCCAATGGTCCGCGGCGCCGGTGGGCCTTTTGCCTCTGTGGCGGAGGCTTGATATTTTGTACACTATAAACTAATAAACTCATAAATATGAGAAGTGAGGCTTTTTTTGGGGAGATCGACATATATGTCCAGCAAGATCCTTGTGGCGGATGATGAGAAGTGCATCCTTAAACTTTACACCAGAATATTTTCCGGTAAGGAGTATTCCATTACTACTGCCGGTAGTTTCAAAGAGGCCTCCGGCCTGATAGAGGCCAATCATTACGATCTGCTCGTTACCGACCTGCTTTTTCCGGACGGCCTGGGAACGGAACTTATAAAACTTTTTGAAAAGAAAAGAGCGGGCGCCAAAAGCCTGCTGGTCACCGGTTCTTCGGATGCGGATGAGCTGCTGGAAAACTCCGGCGTCACCGAATATTTCTACAAACCTTTTGAAGTGCGGTGCTTCATGGCCGCCGTCGACAAGGCCCTTAAGCCCTGACAAAACCGTCCAGGCCGCGATAATTTATATAATCTGGATATGATAAAACTCCATAAGCTGAATTCCAAGCTGCTTGAGGCGCATTACGCCGTCAGGGGGAAGATAGTGGACAGGGCCCATGAACTGGAAGCGCAGGGCCGTAAAATAATTTATTGCAACATAGGCAACCCCCAGGCTCTTAAACAAAAACCCCTCACCTTCGTGCGGCAGGTGCTCAGCCTGCTTGAGTACCCGGCCCTGATGGCCCATCCCGAAGCCGCGCGACTTTTCCCCTCCGATGTTGTCGAACGGGCGAAAATGATCCTTGAGAAGAACCCTGGCGGGATGGGGGCCTATACCCAGAGCGCGGGGCTGCCGTTCATCCGCAAGGCCGTGGCCGAGTTTATAAATAAACGGGACGGGATCCCGGTGGATATGAACAGGGTGCTGCTTACCGACGGCGCCAGCAAGGGCGTTCAGGCTGTGTTTACCATGCTGACCAATAAGGAAAATGACGGGTATATGATCCCGATCCCGCAGTACCCGTTGTACAGCGCCACCATCGCCCTGTACGGGGCGAGGCAGATCAATTATTTCCTGGACGAAGGCGACAACTGGCAGCTGAACGAGGCGGAACTGAACGCGAGCATCGACGCCGCCAGAAAGGACGGTATCGATCCGGTGGCCATAGCCGTGATCAATCCCGGCAATCCCACGGGGGCCGTGCTTTCGGAAAAGAACATCGAGATGATCATCCGCTTCGCCGGGAAAAACGGCCTGGCGATCCTGGCCGACGAGGTTTACCAGGAGAACATTTACGCCCAAAAAATAAAATTCCATTCGTTCGCCAAGGTGTTGCATGCGATGGGCGAAAAAGAGGTCACGCTTTTCAGCTTTCATTCGGTTTCCAAGGGGTTCCTCGGCGAATGCGGACACAGGGGCGGCTATCTGGAAGTCAGGAACATGCCGGATGATGTTTACGCGGAGCTGGTAAAGCTCCAGTCTATAGGGCTGTGTTCCAATGTCGACGGGCAGATAGTGACTTATCTGATGGCGTCCCCGCCCGTCAAAGGTGCGCCAAGCTATGAGTTGTACGCGCGCGAGCGGGATGCGATCCTGGGCGACCTGAAAGAGAAAGCCGGGATCCTCGGCGGCGGGCTGAACGGGATAGAGGGAATGAAGATCGAGGTTCCGCAGGGCGCGATGTACGCTTTCGTAAGATTCGAGCTTCCGCATAAGAAAGGCACGGACTTGTCCAGGCTTACGGCGGAGGCGCGGCTTAAATACGAGGCGGCCAGGGATTCGGAATACTGCCTAAGGCTGCTGGAAGAAACAGGCATCTGCGTAGTGCCTGGCTCCGGGTTCGGCCAGAGGCCCGGCACGCTTCATTTCCGCACCACTTTCCTGCCTCCCAAGGAAGACATTAAGGCGCTGGTGGAAAAAATAAAAAAATTCCACGCGGCCTACACCGCAAAGCTGAAGTCGGAATAAATTTTTGCCGCAAAAATTTATACCATACCCCGCCCTAAAGGGCGGGGTATCGTCGCGGTATCTGGGAATTTGGCCGTTTGAAGGCCATAGGCAGGGGAAACCGCGAAGCGGTGTCCGCCTGTGGGTAAATTCCCCTGGAAGGGGTCCCGCTTGATACGGCGCCTACGCAAGTACGATAAAATGTCGTCTTACGACATTTTATTCGCCGGTCGTATCGCGCCGAGTTTGTTTTATGCCGGCGCGATATTTTTTGCCTTCGAGGCGGCGCTGTTTGGAACCGTAAGAGGGTTTTGTCGGCCGTCTATGTTTAGGCGGACGCAGGGCGCGTCCTATCAGTTCGGCCAGCCTGGCGCGGGCGGCCTGGCGGTTCTGTTCCTGGGTCCGGTATTCGCTGGCGGTGATAAGGATATCTCCGTCCGCAGTCAGTTTCGAGCCGGCGAGAATTTTCAGCCGTTCTTGCGCCGCCGCCTGCAGTCCTGATATGCGCGGTGAGAATCTAAGCTGCACGGCGGTGGCCACTTTGTTGACATTCTGTCCGCCGTGCCCTCCGCTCCTCACGAATTTCTCCTCAAAAGACCCCGGCGCCGGAATAAATTCCATGGGGACAGTATACTTAATTAAAAATTTTGGTCAAAAGACCTATGCGCAATGGGCCCAACAGAAAAAATAATTTGGGTCCAATAGCACTTGGCGGAATATTGTTTACGGTCTAAACTGTATTAACCAGTAAACTTCAGTTGCAACAGAGTTTGTTGGTCAGGGTGGCATGTGGCGCCGGGTTGGCGCAGCTTGTATGCCCGCTATTTATAAGGAGAGGAACAAATGAAAAGAATAATGCTGGCTATGGTTATGATGTTGTCCGTAAGCGCGGCGTATGCTGAGAACCGCGAGGTTAAGGTTATCGGCAATGGCACCGTAATAATCGACCACGATACGAACCTTATGTGGGCGTCCGGCGGCCTCGACGCCGGCTGTAACTATGGTATAACTGAAAAATGGATCGATGCCGTGAATTACTGCAGGGGCCTGGATTACGCGCTTCGCCAGGATTGGCGTCTGCCCACTAAGGCAGAGCTTCTAAGTATAAATTACGAGCAGACGCATTCCGCTTTAATCGCTCCTTATTGGTCCTCAACGGACGACGGTACTGATTTTGCATGGTATGTGCTCTTTAGAAGCGATTATGTTACCGCTTCCCCCAAGACCGAACGCAACTATGTGCGTTGTGTCCGTGCATATACAGTAAAAAACGATAATAGCGGCATTTAAATCCGCGGCCTTGATAATTCGGTGACATAATACTTAATTCTAAAAATAAGTATTATGTCACCGGAATGCTGGGTGGGTGATATATATACTGTCCCTCATTTAAGGAGGGAGAGGCGCAGGAACTCTTTGTTGAAGTCGGATATGGCGTCGTAGGGCAGCGGGGTCAGGGGCTTGTTTTCGATAATGGCGAGGAGTCCGGCGTTCTTCAGCGCGCGCGGGGCGAAGGCCGCCAGTTCCGCGCACAGCAGGCGGAAATTAAGCTGGCTGGAATAGGTCTTTTTCTCCTTCAGACAGGAAAAATCAAAATCATTGGAGCCGAGGCGCAGGCGTATCCCATCCGTCCTTAAGAGCAGGTCCATGCAGAAGGACAGCTCGGAGCTTTTTACCTCTTTTTTAACTTCCTTGGTCTTGCCCATGCCTATGGGCAGGCCGGTGACCGCCATGATGCCGAACCTTATGGCTTTTTCCTGGCCGGACGGACCTTCGGTGGTCGTCACCGTTTTTGTCGTTTCTTCTTTCACCGGAGCGGCGGCCACTACCAGAATATCGGTTTTTTCTCCGGCGCCGTTCCGGCCGGTCCGGTCGGTGTAATTGAAGACGCCGCCCTCAAAAGCGGCTTTTTTTATGTATAGCGGCGGTTTCAGGGCGGCCGGCCCGCCGGTCTCCGTTTTCACGGCCTTGATCCCGCAGAGGCCGCAGCGTTTCAGGAGTTCGTCGGCTTGCGTTCCGGTCAGCCCCTCGCCGAGAAACCCCCAGGAGTGCCTGGCCAGGCGGCCGGCGTCGTCGCGGTTAAGTCCCCGCGATTCCGAGATCAGCTTTGTCAGCAATATGAAATCCGGCAGGCGTTCGTCCGCCGCGATCACCGAAAATGTGCCGGTTTTTTCTTCCGCCATCTCGCCCTCGTTTACATTGTAACAAATAAGTTAGAATCTAAAATGAGGCGGTTCGCGCGGGCTTAAAGGTTCGAGGAGCGTTCGTGTCTTTTATACTGGAGGTCATTCTCGGCGCGGCTTCGGGGGCTTCGGCCGGCCTGGCGGCGGGCTGCCTGTACTCCTGGCCCGAGGTTTCCCATTCGTATACCGGCTTGCGGACCGTCTGGCCCGATTGCGGGCCGTATATCTTTATCCCGCTCTGGATCGGAACGGTCATAGGGCTTGTAGCCAGGATGGAAAGGAATTCCTCTTTCGGAGCCTTGGCCACCATTCTTTGCGGGGCGACCGCAGGCATTATTACGCCGACCATGTTCTGGCTCTCGTTCGGCCTGAAGCTGTATTTTTACTTCGGATTCCTGTCCATTCCCATTATGAGGGAGATCATTCTAGGGGCCGGCGGCGGAATGGCCGGTTTTTTCTGGTACATGGGGATAAGCAGGGTTCTCCATTAAAGATTTTTAGTATGTCCCGCCCTTTAGGGTTGGGTTACCTTGTGGTAAGAGAGAGTTTGGCCGTCTTCAAGGCCGGAGTATGGAGAAAACCCCGTGTCGGCTGCGATAAAATGTCGTTTTACGACATTTTACGGATGTTATTTTTCAAGAGAGGTGGCTATGTTTAAAAAAATGATAGGGTCGGCGGTACTGGTTCTGGCGGGTGCGGCTTTGAGCTCTCCGGTTCATGCGGCAAAACCTCCGCTAAAGGTTTACGGGATACAAACGGTCCTGGCCGCCCCCTACTCCGGCATTATAACGCCGGCGGCTTCGGAATTCCTGGGTAACGCCATCGACAAAGCCAACGCGGAAAAATTCGACCTCCTTGTGATCCAGCTGGATACGCCCGGCGGTCTGGACGGTTCCATGCGGGAGATCATTAAAAAAATGCTTTCTTCGCGGGTCCCTGTCGCGGTGTATGTCTACCCGCAGGGCGCGCGGGCGGCTTCGGCCGGAGTGTTCCTGGCGATGGCTTCCGATATCGTGGCCATGGCCCCCGGCACCAATATCGGCGCGGCGCACCCCGTGATGCTCGGCTCCATGCCGTCGATCCTCGGCGATAAGGACGCCAAAGCGAAGGACCCGATGGAGGCGAAGGTGCTTAACGACGCTTCCGCCTATATGAAGTCCATAACCCAGCAGAAAAAACGCAATGTCGAATGGGCCATAAAGGCGGTCGCAAAAAGCGATTCGATTTCCGCCGAGGAAGCGCTCAAGGCCGGAGTCGCCGATCTTATAGCCGCGGACATGGCCGGTTTTTTTGCCGGGATAAACGGCCGCGAGCTGCCCGGCCGCGGCCGGATCCTGGTCGCAACGCCCCCCCGTGTCGAAACGGTAAGCCAGACCCGGCGCCAGAGATTCCTGGCCGCCATTTCCGACCCCAATATCGCCATGATCCTGATGGGCCTGGGCGCGGCCGGACTTTTTATAGAGCTTTACAATCCCGGCCTGATCCTGCCCGGGGTGGTCGGGGCTGTCTCGATGGTGATCGGGTTTTACTCTTTACAGACGCTGTCCGCCAACTTCGCCGGCGTTCTGCTGATCCTGCTGGGCTTTGTTTTTTTCATAGTCGAGATAAAGGTCCTCAGCTACGGCCTGCTCACCCTGGGAGGGGTTATTTCCATAATTATAGGCGCGCTGATGCTGTTTAACCGGCCATCGCTGGGCGGCCTGTCCGTTTCCATGCATATCCTGGGCTCGACCCTGATAACCCTGGTGGCCATAACCGCCGGCCTGGCCTGGATCGTGGTTAAGGCGCAGCTGCGCGGAGTGGTTACGGGCATCGAGAGCCTGGTCGGCAAAAAGGGCCGGACCAAGAGCGTCCTGGCTCCCAAGGGCACCGTGCTGGTGCAGGGCGAGCTTTGGGAGGCCGAGAGCGTCTCGGGCGAGCTCCCGGCCGGCGCCGAAGTCAGCGTGGTTTCCGTGCAGGGTTTCAGGATCAAGGTCCGCGGAGCCTGAAACATTTCTGAAATCCAAGTTTTATATAATAGATCATCGGCCGGAGATTGAAAAGAAAGCGCCGTTGTGTCATAATATGAATTCTACGCTTTTTTAAGGCGGCGGATTTCCGCTTATTTCCGGCGCGGGGATGAACACAACCCCGTGCCGGGTACGATAAAATGTCGGTTTACGGCATTAGATTTCCTGAACTTTCACCGAGACGGAGGAATTGACATGGGAACAAGATTTACCGAAAGGGCCCAGCGGGTCATCCTGATAGCGCAGGAGGAGGCCAAGCGTCTTAATCACGACTATGTCGGCACCGAGCATATCCTGCTGGGTCTGATAGCCCTGGGCGAGGGCGTCGCTTCGCAGGTCCTGGCCAGCCTGGGGATAGATCTCAGGAAAGTGCGCGCCGAGATAGAGAAGATAGTGGGCCTGGGCGACAACATGATGCTGCTGGGCGAGATCCCTTTTACGCCGCGCGCCAAAAAAGTGCTGGAGTACGCCGTGGAGGAGGCCCAGCACATGAGCCATTCCTACATCGGCACGGAACACATTTTAATGGGCCTCATCCGGGAGGAGGAGGGCGTGGCCGCCCGCGTCCTTGAAAATCTCGGCCTGAAGCTTGAGACCGTGCGCGAGGAGGTCCTCAGCATCCTCGGCGAGATGGAGACCAAGGAGTCCCAGAAGGAGGCTCCCCAGGGCAAGACTGCGCATCACGCCGCCCCGAAGGGCAAGACCAAGACCCCCACGCTGGACGAGTTCGCCCGCGACCTGACCCAGATGGCCAAGGAGGGGAAGCTGGACCCCGTCATCGGACGGAACAATGAGATAGACCGCGTCATCCAGGTGCTGGGCCGCCGCACTAAGAACAATCCCGTCCTCATAGGCGAGCCCGGCGTGGGCAAGACGGCCATCGTGGAAGGCCTCGCCCAGAAAATAGCCGCCGGAGAGATCTCCGACACGCTGCTCGGCAAGCGGCTGCTCAGCCTGGACCTGGCGTCCATAGTCGCCGGCACCAAGTACCGCGGAGAATTCGAGCAGCGCCTGAAAGGCATTATCGAAGAGATCCGCAAGGCTAGGAACAGCATCATCATGTTCATAGACGAGCTGCATACCGTTATAGGCGCCGGCGCGGCCGAAGGCGCCATAGACGCCTCCAACATGCTCAAGCCCGCCCTGGCCCGCGGCGAACTGCAATGCATAGGCGCCACCACTTTCGACGAGTACCGCAAGCATATCGAGCGCGATCCGGCGCTTGAACGCCGCTTCCAGCCGGTCGTGGTGGACCCCCCGACCATCGAGGAGGCCATAGAGATCCTCATAGGCCTCCAGGAAAAATACGAATCGCACCATAAGTGCAAATATTCGGCCGCTTCCATCATCGCGGCCGCCCAGCTTTCGGACAAATATATCACCGACCGGGCGCTTCCCGACAAGGCCATAGACCTGCTGGACGAGGCCGGTTCGCGCGCCAGGCTGAAGCTTTCCATAGCCCCGTCCGAATTCAAGGAGAAGGAGGCCGGCATAGAGGAGGTTTCCAAAGCCAAGAACGCCGCCATCTACGGGCAGGAATACGAAAAAGCCGCCAAGCTCCGCGACAAGGAAAAGGACCTTAAAAAAGCGCTGGAGGACGGCAAGAAAAAGTGGCGCGAGGGCCGCGACAAGGTGGTCCCGGAAGTTACCGAGGAGGATATAGCTTCCATAGCCTCCAAGTGGACCGGCATCCCGGTGACGCGCATGACCGAGAGCGAAATGGAGAAGCTTAAACACATGGAAGCCGAGATCCACCAGCGGCTGATCGGCCAGGACGAAGCCGTGACCATAGTGTCCCAGGCCATCAAGCGCAGCCGCACGGGCATGAAAGACCCCAAACGCCCCATCGGCAATTTTATTTTCCTCGGGCCCACGGGCGTGGGCAAGACCGAACTGGCCCGCGTATTGGCCGATTTCCTGTTCGGCAACGAGGAAGCGATGGTCCGCATCGACATGTCGGAATACATGGAGAAATTTTCCGTTTCGCGCCTGATCGGCGCGCCTCCGGGCTATGTGGGTTACGAGGAAGGCGGCAAACTGACAGAACTCGTGCGCCGCAAGCCCTATTCCGTGGTGGTGCTGGACGAAATAGAAAAAGCGCATCCCGATGTGTTCAATATCCTGCTGCAGATCATGGACGAGGGCACGCTGACCGACAGCCTCGGCCACAAGGTGAGCTTTAAGAACACCATCCTCATCATGACCTCCAATGTCGGCGCCCGGCTTATTTCGAAGGGGAAATCCCTGGGTTTCATGCCGAAGGAGGACCGCGAGAAGAATTACCGGGAGATGAAGGACACCGTCATGGAAGAGGTCAAGCGCGTGTTCAACCCGGAATTCATCAACCGCATAGACGAGATCATCGTTTTCAAACCGCTTACCATCCTGGACATGGAGAAGATCCTCGATCTCAACCTGGTGAAGGTCGGCAAAAAACTGGACGCCAAGGGCGTAAAGTTCACCATCACCAAGGAAGCCAAGACGCACCTTATCCAGAAAGGCTTCGACCCGAATTACGGCGCCCGGCCCATTCTGCGGACCGTCCAGCGCCTCCTGGAGGACCCCCTGGCGGAGTTCCTCCTCACCAAACAGGTGGAGAAGGGCGGCACGGTCAAGGTGGACTACAAGGGTCCCGGCGAGAATCTGGACCTGGGCGTCTGAGAGCCCGGAGCAAAGAGAAGGACATGGAGCACCCGCATCACCGGCATTACACCAGCGCGCCAGCCCATCCCCATGACGCCGCGGCGGCGGCCGCGCGCGCCCGCGCCAGACTGCGCCGCAGGCTGGCCTGGGCCATGTTCCTGCCGCTGCTGGGTTTTTCCATTTATAAAGGCGGCGGGTACATCCTCAACAAGCTGAGCCCGCCCGACGAGGACATCTACCGCAGGAAGGTAGTGGCGAACCCGATCAAGGACGCGGAGTGGGCCACCATGATCTCCTCGCTTGAGAACCTGGCCTATAACTACTCCGGCCATGTCGGCATCTATATCAAGGACCTTAACTCCGACAGGGTGTGGGAGTATAATCCCGACAGGCTTTTCCCTTCGGCCAGCCTTATAAAGGTCCCCATCATGGTGGCGATCTGCGAAAAGATAAAGCGCAGCGAGCTTTCCCTGGATACGCAGATCAAATTAACCCGCCGCGACAGGATCGGCGGCTCCGGTTCGCTTAAATGGGTGCGCGAAGGCACCAGCCTGAGCGTCATGGAGATCATTTACAAGATGATCACCGAAAGCGACAACACCGCCACCAAGATGCTCATAGATTACGCCGGCATCGAGTATTTTCAGCAAGCTTTCGCGGCCATCGGGCTCGTCTATACCAAGATCTATCCCGAGGGCCTGAGCCTCACTTCCGGCCCGGTGGCAAAGGAGAATTATACCACCGCGCGCGAGATGGCGGTGCTGATGGAGCGCATCTACAAAGGCGAGATGGTGGACCGGAATTTAAGCGAATTCATGCTGGATGTCCTCAAGCATAATAAAAGCCGCAGCCGCCTGAGAAAGGGCCTGCCGCTCGGCTGGGAAATAGGCCACAAGACCGGCCTGCTGCGCAAGTCCTGCCACGATGTAGGGATAGTTTTTTCTCCGCGCGGCGATTATATCATCGCCGTACTGACCAGCGAGGTGCCTAATTACTCCAGCGCCAAGGGTTTCATCTCCCGCGTGGCCAAGCTGACCTACGAGTATTATAAGATCGACGCCGACTACGCCGCCGCAGGCGTAAGCCGCAAGGCGTAAAACGGGAAACTTGAACGGAAGTTTTCAGATTATTGAGGACGCTCTCCGGCCCGCGTCGCCCGCTTTACGAGATTTATGACCATTAAAACAATAGAGCTGCTGGCGCCCGCCAAGGACCTGCCGGCCGGCCTTGAAGCCGTGAATTGCGGCGCGGACGCCGTTTATATCGGGGCCGAGGAATTCGGCGCCAGGGCCGCGGCGGGCAATACGCTGCGCGACATAGAAAAACTCGCGGTTTACGCGCACAGGTACCGTGCCAAAGTTTACGCCGCCGTCAACACCATCCTCACCGACCTGGAGCTCGGCCGCGCCCATAAGCTCATCTGTCGCCTCTGGGAGGCGGGCGTGGACGCCGTCATCATCCAGGACATGGGCCTGCTGGAGCTGGACCTGCCCCCCGTCCCCTTGTTCGCCAGCACGCAGACCCATAATATCACCCCGGAAAAAGTCCTGTTCCTTGAAAAAACAGGTTTCAAAAGGATCATACTGGGCCGGGAGCTTTCTCTAGAGGAAATAAAAGCGGTCAGGGCCGCGACAAAAGTAGACCTGGAATTTTTCGTGCACGGCTCACTTTGCGTTTCCTACTCGGGGCAATGCTACCTCAGCCACGCCCTGGGCGGCAGGAGCGGCAACCGGGGGGAATGCGCCCAGCCCTGCCGCAAGCTCTACACGCTGAAGGACGGCGCCGGAAAGGAACTGGTCAAGAACAAACACCTGCTGTCCCTCAAGGACCTGAACCTTTCAAAGCGCCTCGGCGGCCTGCTGGACGCCGGCATAACTTCCTTTAAGATAGAAGGCCGCCTGAAAGACGCGAGCTATGTTAAAAACGTGGTCTCTTATTACCGCCGGGAGCTGGACAAGGTCCTGGCGCGCAAAAGGCTGGGCCGGAGCTCGGCCGGGAAGTCGTTCATAGAGTTCGCTCCGGACCTGAATAAAAGTTTCAACCGCGGCTATACCGAATATTTCCTGGACGGCGAGGGGAGCGACGCGGCGTCGCCGGATACCCCTAAATTCATCGGCGAGCCGGTAGGCCGCGCGATAAAAGTGGACGCCAGGTCTTTCCGCCTGGAAGGTGGGGCGCCCATCCACAACGGCGACGGCCTCGCTTTCTTCGACGACCGCGGCGTGCTGGGGGGCGCCCATGTAAATATCGTCGTGGACGGCAGGATCATGCCGGTGAGCACGCGCGGCATCTCCGAGGGAACCGCCATCTACCGCAACCTCGACCGGGAGTTCGACCGCACGCTGGAGCGCGCCAGGCCCGAGCGCAAGCTCGGAGTCAGGCTGAAGTTCGGAGAAACGCCGGAAGGTTTCGCGCTCAATGCGGAGGATGAAGAAGGTTTCAAGGCCCGCGTCGCCTGCGCGTCGGGTAAGATCAAGGCCGAAAAGCCGGAGGCTGCGCTTGAGACCATCAAAAGGCAGCTTTCAAAAATAGGCGAGACGGCCTTTTATCTCCGGGACCTGGAGGTGGACCTGTCGGCCCCGTATTTTATCCCAGTCAGCGTTTTAAACGACCTGCGGCGCAAAGCGCTTGAGCGGCTTGAGTCCTCGCGGGGTTCGGAATACGTCCGCGCGGAAAGCAAATTTGAAAAAACTTCGCACAAATACCCGGCCGAAGAACTGGATTTTACGGCCAACATCCTGAATTCAAAAGCCGTGGAATTCTACAAACGCCACGGCGTCGCCAGGATCGAGCGGGCCGCCGAATTCGGCGCAGAAATAGCCGGCAGGCCGCTGATGACCATTAAAGCCTGTCTGAGGCGGCGGTTGAAAATGTGCCCGAAAGCGGACGGCGATCCCGTCGGCAAAGCCGGGCCGCTTTACCTTGAAGACGAAGAAGGCCGCCTGTTCCGGCTGGATTTCGACTGTCCCTCCTGCCGCATGACGCTCAAGCTCGGAAAATAAGCGGATCCGGCGACATAATACCCATATCCATACCGATAATTATCGCCCGCGGTGAATTAAGTATCATGTCGCCGGATTAATCCGGTATTTGACAAAATGCTGACCGCTTTGTTAAGCTATGGTTAATCACTAAAACACAATAACGCAAATACTGTAAAGTATTTTAAAAAAGTTCGAGCGAACTTAAAACGGAAGCGGTTTCATGAGGGGTGGGATGAAAACACGCGGATTTGCCGTAATATTATCGCTTATCTGCGCCGGGCTTTTAGCGGCTGGGGCGGCGCTCCCCGGCATGTCGCAGGCGCAGCGGTGTATTCCTCCGATACAGATGGAATGGACTATTGGTCCGGACCAATATTACTCCAACGGTTACTATACCGGCATTGGTGAAGTGAATTATATCCCGGGGAGCGCTTGCGAATGTCAGGCCTCTTCTCAATACACTAATTTCTACATTGACGGGCAGATCTCCGGCGTTCCGGACGGCAATACCGCTATTCCGACTCCGTATGCGGTAGACAGGGTACTGCCTGAAGGCGAGCATACGGCTGCAATAAGCTTTACCGCCGTGGATTTTGCATGCGGCGGAATCCAGGATCAACCTTACAGTTTTAATAAAATATTTTATGTCGATACCACCAAACCCGCGATCACCATAAGCAAGCCTCAGAATAATGTGGTTGTTTCCACGGCAGATCCGATCGTGGCCGCGGAGATTTCAGATTCGGCCTCAAAGCTCGGCAGCGTAAGTATCGGCTTGAGCGTTGGGAATGGCGTATGCTGGTTCAAACGCGATTTTTCCGGCCGAGCCGTCTATCTAAGCAGTATTGAGAAAGGTTATTGCGATGCCGCAAACGCGGGCGGGATGCTGTCGGTGCCCTGCACCGAGGATATCGGCACCGTCTCGAGCTTCAACATGGCTTATGATTTGCGTGATTATGTGGATTTTTCATCCGGACAAGACTGTGGTTTTATTGTTTTTATTGATGCGTTAGACAGGGTTGGAAACCATACCTATGATTCTTATGCGGAAGAACATTTTGTAAATTTTATGGTGGACCAGGCCCCGCCCAATATAACAATAACGAATCCTAAGGCGGCGCTCGATCCGCTGGGTGCAGGCTTCGGCATGATCTGGTCCGATCCGGATGCCCCCGTTATTACCGGTTCCGCCACCGATCTCAGCCCCGTCGCCAAAGTCTGGCTTACGATCAAGGACGAGACCGCCAACAGGTTCTGGAACGGAGCCGAATGGCACGCGGCGACCTGTACCGTCAATGCTGTGATCGTCGGGTCGACAACGGCGGCCTGGGAATATGAGGGCCTGAGGCGCGAGGTTATGCGCGGCGGCATCTTCACCATAACGGCCTATGCCCAGGATAAATTCGGCCATGTCAGCCGCACGGAGGTGTCAGGTAAACATAAAAAGAGATACGATCTCGGCGAGGAGGAGTTTACCGGCTATATTTTGAATGTTAAAGAACTCCAAAATACCGCCCGGTCCGAAGACACCTATAGTTTCATTATGAAACCAGGTGAGGATGTGATAGGAATGACGGCGGAGATACTCCCTGAAAAACTCGCCGCGGAACTTTCGCCTTTGGTTAAATGGAATGTAGCCGGGATCAATGGCGCCAGTGGAATGCCCGCGCCGCTGAATACAGGAAGCCCGTAGAGTTTTCGTGTTGTGAACCCTGAAGTCCCGGCTGCCGCGAAGGGGCGCAGTGAGCCCATGGGTTACATTGTAACCCCAAGAATAGACTTTGACGATGCCGGCGAGAATGTAACTTATTACAGCGTGGACCGAAGGACTATAATACAGGATCAAATCGATAAATGTAGGCAGGAATATATCGATATACCGAAAGCGCAGCTCCCTGAGCGTGATCTTTTTCAATTGCCTCCAAGCCCATACTATGATGGTAGTTGTGGTGCATATATCATGTTGCCTGCAACAATAGCTGCCTATGATGCAACTGTTAGTGGGGTAGAGTTTAATATTCGAATTACCAGCGCATATCAGACCTGTCCGGTTAAACTTGAAACAACAACTGTTGCTCTTGACACCGCAGTTTAGCCAGCCTTGCCTCGTTTAGATTTAATAAATCAATAAGCGAAATGCGATCCATCAGCATTTCCCG
>JBAYJD010000002.1:0-102139 GCA_041665305.1 Elusimicrobiales bacterium | reverse complement strand
TCAATGAACAGGCAACCGGCGCGAAGTCGCCGGGCCGGCCGCAGGCCCGATGGGCCCCATAGCTGGCAGGACCCCGAACTTGCAGCCCGCCGTTCCCTTAAAATTTTTATGGGACAGCCGTGGGCCATTTGGCCCAGGAGCGGGTAGGTCCTTTTATTTTTATCTCTTGGGCATTAAGACCCTTTCGTTCTTTATGCGAGAAGTTATAAGATAACTGTATGTAATGCCCTTTGTAATCCTCCGATATAGGCGGGGGAGCATCCACCGCCGGGCCTCAACCCGGTGTAACCAGGGGGAACTGGAATCAGGACCGGCCGCGCGCCGTCTCCTTTTGTGGATGCTGAACAATGAAGTTAACAAATTACGCGGTTTTACTCCTTCTCCTCTCCCTGTGCCCCGGCCGCGCGGCCGGCCAGTTCGATTTTCCGCCGCCTTCCCCCGAGATGAATCCCTATACGGACCCCGCATTTCAGGATTTTGTGGAGACCGTCTATGGCTACCGCAATCCCGATAATGCCCCTAAGTTTGTGAATGATTTCCGCGACGCGCTGACCTCCCTGCCGTCGCTGACCTTTAAGAGCCCCTGGCCGCCGTCGGCGGAGAGGCCGCAGGACGCGGCCGAAAAGACGCGCGCCGCGGGCCGGGCCGGGAACGCCGCCGGGCCTGCGCCGGACCAGCCGGTCCCGGCTTCTCCGGCGAAAGCGCCGGGCCAGTACTATAAGGTCACCTTTGCCTATGAGAACGGACCGCTTTCAGCCTATGTCGCTCCTCTGGACCCTAATGCCCTCGCGGGTTTTAAAGCCGGGGATTATGTGTTCATAACGGTGCTTCCCACGACGGAGGACTATCCTTCCGTTATCCGGTCCCTTTCCGACGCGGGCTTCAAGTTCGCCGGGGAAAAAACTTATTTTACCGGCGGCGGGAAAACCACGGTCCTGCTCGGTTGGGCGCCTTATTCCCAGCTTGTGGATATCTACCGGCATCCGCGGGTGCGCCGGGTTTCCATAGAAAAAAAAGCTTCCGGCGTTCCGTTCAGGACGCGCATCCGCTTCACCCTGAGGGCTCCGGGCGGAGCGCTTTCCGGGGTGTTCGTTTCCGATTTTGTCCGCCGGCTCTGCGCCGATAAAGGTTTCGCTTCAGAGAATGTGTTCCGGCTGCCTCAAAACGCCGGGAACGCCAAGTTTACCGCTTTTGAAGTCACAGGCAGCCTGCCGGTGGACATGGTGGGGGAAATTGTCCGCTCGCCTTTTGTGGCCGCCGTAGAATTTAAAGACAAATCCATGTAACTCCCAAAAAATCAGGTAAAACTGATTTTTTGGGACCAGGCAAACAAATAATACCAGGCGCCGCATCAGGCGGGACCCTTTCCACGGGAATTCCCCCACGGGTGGACGCCGCTTTGCGGTTTCCCCTACCTCTGTCCGACACCCTTAAAAAGATATATAATGGTTCCAGCTCTGGACCTTGTGCAGGCAAAGCCGCCGGCGAGGCTTCTGCGGGCTGTTTGCAGCCTGGTCCGTCGTTCGACCCGGAGCGGCCGTCAGGCGGGAGTGTGACCTATTATGGAAGCGCACAGTCATCAGCAGCGTCATCAGGCCGTTGAGGAGTACAAAAAAAACAGGAAAGGCTACAGGGTGGTCTTTTTGACGGTTTTCGCCGGCGCTCTTATGGTCGAGGCGCTCCTTTTTATGCGCGTGCAGGTCCGTGAAATAGCGCTCATACTTAAGGAAGACTTCCGCATAGTGGTGGTTAAGAACGACAATATAAAACAGGATTCGGCCGGCATGGAAGAGGCTTTTAAAGCCCTGCCCGGCACCGCCGAGGTCTCTTTCATCAGCAAGGCCGAACGTCTGCGCAAGCTGCGGGAGGAAGATCCCGACCTGGTCGGCGCGGTGATGAACATGGGGGCCAATCCCCTGCCCGACTCGTTCGAGATCTCCCTGGAGGAAGCCGCCCTGGGAGATCTGACTTCCTGGGTCGAGGCGGCCTGGAAAATAAACGGCGTGGGGGATATAAAATACAAGCCGTTGGAGGCTTATGCCATCCTGCACGCCCTTTTTTACGGGCATTACCTCCTGATCTCTCTGGCGCTGGCCTGCGTGGCGCTGGCGCTCATGGCCCTGATGACGGTGCTTTACCGCAACACGGTCGCCGGCCTTTTGACAAGTCTGCGGCGCGACCGGAACTGGTTCTTTACCGGCCTTCTGGCCGGCGCCCTGGCCGAGGTCATTTCCTACGCTATCGTCTATCCCGTTAAATACCTCAGTCCGCTCTGGCTCTGGCCCGGAGCGTTTGTGCAGGCGGCGGTTATCGCCGCGGGCGGTGTTTTCGCCTGGGTCATCTTCCAATGGAAAAACACGCACGATTAACCCCGGAAATTTTATTTAAATTTTTCGGAACGGCGCTCCTTACGGCGGTTTCCCTGGGTCAGGCGCCGGCCATAGCCCAGGAGAAGGTTCCGGCGCCTTTGCCCGGAATTTCGGGTCCGGCGCAGCCCGCGCCGGTCCCGAAAGAACAGGACAAGGTCACGGCTAAAAAGCGCAGCCTGGAGGAGATCCGCGCCCAGCTGGAGGAAAAGAAGAAGGAGCTGGAAAAATACAGGGCGGAAGAGGACCGCATAAGTTCCGAAATAAGCGGCCTCAAGAAAGAGGACAAACTTAATGTGGCGCGGCAGAAAGAACTTGAGTCCCAGCTCTCGCGCACCCGCGCCAAAAGTTCCGACTCCAGGGAAAAATCCGATTCGCTGCTCAAAGCTTACAAGGACCTGCAGTCGGACCTTTACGGCGAAACCGTGAGCTATTCCCTGGATAAGCAGTTCTATTATCCCTATTACGGCCTGGGCGATATTTCGCGGGGGCTTCTGCTGAAGTCGGCCATACTTGAGAAACACAGCCTGATAAACAGGATCAAGGGCGAGACCGCCAAGGTCAAGGGAGACATCCGGGACCTCACCAGGCAGAACCTTGAGCTCAAGGCCAAAAAAGAACTTGTGGATAAGCAGCGGTCCGCGCACAAAAATATCGTCAAGGACAAAATGACGGAGCTTGAGAGGACCAGGGAAAAACAGGCGCGGCTTTCCAGGGAAGTCGAGAACCTGCAGAACGCGGCACTCGGCCTGACCAAACTGGTAAAAAAGCTTGAAAAGCAATCCCCGTACAGGTCTACGGCCGGAAAGTCGCGGGATCTGCCGATCCCCCGGCATTCCCTGCCCTGGCCCGTGAAAGGATCTCTTCTGAGCCGCTACGGCAGGGAAGAGGTCCCCCTGCTTAAGACCTGGATCGTGCGCGAAGGCATAAGGATCAAGGCCGCTGAAGAGGCGGTCGTTTTCCCGGTTATGAGAGGCAAGGTGATCTATTCGGGGCCTTTCAGAACTTACGGCAATGTGGTGATAGTGGACCATGAGAAGGGCTTTTTCACTATTTACGGGCTGCTGGAGAATATCCTGGTTTCCAGGAACGAAGTCGTGACTCCCAGTTCGCCGTTGGGCCGCGCGGGAGAGGATACGCAGTCGGTTTCCGGCGCGGCGCATAAGGATTACAGCGCGGTTTATTTTGAAATACGGATCGGTTCCGACGCCGTGGACCCGATGCTGTGGCTTGCCGACTGAGTTATGTATAATTCTTAGGAAGGGCGCCGTGGGTCTTCATATTGCAGGGCCGTTTTGTTCAAGCTGGAGGAATTTATGAAAAATGCAAGGAAAGTAGCCGGCATCACCCTTATTTCCGCCTTTATAGGCCTGGCTTTCCCATATGTCGATTTCGCGCTCGATCAGACTTACCAGCAACTTAAGGTCCTTGTGGATGTCCTGGCGCTTATCAAGGAAAACTATGTGGACGAGATAGAGTCCCAAAAGCTGGTTTACGGCGCCGCCGCCGGCATGGTCCGGGAGCTCGATGATTTTTCCCAGTTCATGGAGCCTGACGTCTATTCCAGGGTTAAAAGCGATACCGAGGGGGAATTCGGCGGCATCGGCATCCGGGTGGACCTTCGGGAAGGGTGGCTGACGGTGGTCACCCCGCTGCCCAATACTCCGGCTTACCGGGCCCAGATGTATCCCGGCGACAAGATCATCAAGATCGAAGGCGAAAGCACCAAGGATATGATCATAGACGACGCCATCAAGAAGCTGCGCGGCGTGCCGGGTACCGCCGTCAAGATCACCGTCGCCCGCGAACCGGACGACAAGGATTCCGAATGGGCGAGCAAGGACCTTACGCTTATCCGAGAACTTATAAAGACAGAAAATATAAGGTCCAGGCTGCTCGACGGCAAGGTCGGCTACATAAAAATGATAGAGTTCACCGGCCATGTCGTCGCGGATTTCAATAAGGCCGTGGACGATCTGAAAAAACAGGGCATGGAAGGCCTTATCATGGACCTGCGGTATAATCCGGGGGGCCTGTTGTCGGCTTCGGTGGATATTTCCAAACTTTTCCTGGATAAGAACAGGATGATCGTCTACACCAAAGGCCGCAAGCCCGAGAACTACCAGGAATTCCGGGCCGCCGCCCAGGCGCCCTACTCGAACCTGCCGCTTGTCATTCTGGTGAACCGCTACTCGGCTTCCGCCAGCGAGATCGTGTCCGGCGCCATGCAGGATAATAAACGGGCCGTTATCATAGGAGAGCGCACTTACGGCAAGGCCAGCGTCCAGTCCATGATCCCGCTTCCGGACAAGTCCGCGTTAAGGCTCACGATCGCCAGGTATTATACGCCCTCGGGCCGCTCCATTCACAGGGATGAAAAGAAAGGGGCCGGCGGCATAACTCCCGATATAGAGGTAAAGGTGACCGTGGATACCGAGAAAAAACTCATTCAGCAGTCCGAGGAGATCTTCTATCCCGGCAAGGAAAACAAGGAAAGCAAGGACGGCGGGGACTCCCAGGAAAAGAAGAAAGAAGCCAGGGTCCGCGACGAAGTGCTGGAACGCGGCGTGGAGCTCCTTAAAGCCCGGGAAGTGCTGGGGAATCTTAAAACGAAATAAGGGCCGCGGAGGGCCGGCGGAGCGCGGAGCAATGCGGAGGGCCCCTGTTGCCGCCCCCGCTTTATGAGAATACTGGCTTTTGAGACCACATGCGACGAGACGGCGGTCTGCCTGCTGGACGGAGACCGCCTGCTTTCGAACATCGTTTTTTCGCAGATCTTTCTTCATCGGAAATACAGCGGCGTCGTTCCGGAGCTGGCCAGCCGGGCGCACCTGGAAAAGATCTCCTGGGTGCTGGCTTGCGCGCTTTCCAAAGCCGGTTACAAACGGCCTTTTCTTGCGCAAGGACGGCTGAATGGTCCGAGGATAGACGCGGTGGTTTTTTCAAGGGGACCGGGTTTGCCCGGCGCCCTGCTTGTTTCCAGGGTGGCGGCCCAGGCCGCCGCCGGTCTGCTGGGCGCGGAACTCCTGGGCGTGAATCATCTGGAAGGCCATTTCCTGGCCTATGAATACCGGGGCTTGTCCGCGTCCAGACGGATAAAATTCCCCTGTATCGGCCTGATCGTTTCCGGCGGGCATACCGAACTCTGGAAGGTCGAAGGCTACGGCCGGTATGAGGTGCTGGGGCGTACCAGGGACGACGCCGCGGGCGAGGCTTTCGACAAAGTGGCGAAACTCCTGGGGCTTGAATATCCCGGCGGCCCTTCGGTGGAACTGGCGGCTTCGGAGTCCGGACCGCCCGGCTTTGATTTCCCAAGGCCATACATGGAAGGCAGTTACGATTTTTCTTTCAGCGGCCTTAAGACGGCCGTGGCTTACAGGCTCAGGGACATGCTGGGCCCTGATTTTTATGAAAAGAGGACCCGCCCGTCCCCGGAGGACCGCGGCAGGATCTGCCTGGCTTTTGAAGAAGCCGTCGCCGACACTCTGGTCCGCAAGACCGTCGGGGCCTGCGCGGCTTTCGGTATTGCGCGCGTTATAGTCGGGGGAGGCGTCGCCGCCAACCTGCGGTTAAGGCGGAAGTTCCTTGAGCTCTCGGCCGGCGGAGGTTATGAGATCGGGTTCGCGGAAAAAGGGTACTGCACCGATAACGCCGCCATGATAGCCTTATGCGGCGCCAGGCGGCTGGCGTACGGCGCCGCCGGCGGGTCCCTTGAGATCGCCCCCGATCTCGCCGTCGTCTCCTGGCCGAAGAAGGGCGGCGGAAAGAGATCCTCCGTCCATAAAATGTCGTAAGACGGCATCTTATCGTACTTTTTATGCTTATATGGCTTCTGGCTGATTCGGATACGGGTAAGTTCGCGGCTTTTAAAAATCTGCTGCATTCCTTTTGCGCGCATTACCCCGACATTAAGGCGGACTTCCGGGTGCTTACCCGCAGGTCCATGTGGCAGAATCTTTTCGCCCATCTCCGGGACTCCAAAAACCGTGAGTCGGCCGACGTCATGGAATTGCCGCATTCCTGGACGGCGGTTTTCGCGAAGCTCGGGCTCCTGGCCGAGCTGGGCGGGGTCCTGGAGACCTTTAATCCAGCCAGGTATCCCGATTTCCTGAAACCCGGCTGCGTTTCGGAGTCGAACGACGCCGTCTTTTCCGCGCCGTGGTGGATGGAGGCGCCGGCCCTGTTCTACCGGCCGGAAGAGTTCAGGAAACACGCCCTGCGCCCGGAGACCGGCCTGGCGGACTGGGAAAGTTTCCTGTCGGTCTGCGAACGGCTCGCGGCCGCGAACAAGAAGCGGGGGTTTTACCCCGTTCTGCAGAGCGCGGGCTCCGGCCTGCTGAATTCCTTTAACGCGCTGCCCTGCGTCCGGAACCGCGGCGGAGCCCTGTTCTCCGAAGACAAGAACCGCTGTACGCTGAGCAAGGATGAAGTGGTCAGGGGCCTGGAAGATTACCTGGAACCGGCCCTCAGGGGCTATATGCCGTTATTCGGAGAGGCGGTTTTCGAAGGCGGGCCTTTTTACGAGGAAGCGGCCGCCATGGTGCTGGGGAGCAGGGCTCCGGCGTCCCCAGGCAGGAAAAGCGTTTTTAAACCGGCCAGGGTCCCCGGTTCCAGAAAAAAAGATCCGGCGTTCAGCTACAATCTCGCGGCGGCGTCAGGCTCGCAGCATCTTAAAGAGGCCGGACTGTTCCTGAAATGGGCTCTTTCCGCGGATAACACCCGGTCTTTCGCGGCCGCGTTCGGCGTGTTCCCGTGCCTGAAGCAGGTTTTCGAAGAAACGCTGAACGACGGCGCAGAAGCCCGGCGGGAGCTTTTCTCCGCGCCGGAGCTTACGCCCAATACCACCGTATATCCCACGGCGGAGCTGCTGCTCGACCGCGCGCTTTGGCACGCGTCGCTGCGCATCGTCAGGCAGTCCTACGCGCGGGAAGATTTTTTGCGGGAACTTATACTGGCTCAGGGAGAGATAGATTACCTGCTGTCGCTGTATTGAAGAGGGCTGTAGGTTTAAGGCTGGGGGCTGAAGGACGCGGAGGCGCGCGGCCGTGAGGCCGGGTTCGGGCTTTTAGGTTTACGGTCTTCAGCCCGCAGCCTTCAGCCTTGCGCCTGTTTCTTATGAAAAAGGCAAAAAAGATCCTGAACGGCCTGGGCGCGGACGCCCCGGTCTTTTTCGAGAGCCGGGAAGCTTTCCTGAAGGGGCTGCTGGACTCCGCGTCCCGCTTTCTCGGCGCCGACCGCGTGTCTTTTTACTATTGCGATGAAAAGCATTCGCTGCTTCGCCTGATGATGCGCCGCGCGGGAGGCATCGCTTTTGAAGCCGAGGAGAATGTCCGCCTTTCGCCGGAGTCCCCGGCGTCGGCGGCTTTAGGCTCGCTTAAGCCGGTCGTGTTCAGCAATAAGGCCGGCCATTTTTTGCTGGCGCCGTTCCGTATCGAGATCTATTCCACGGCCGCCAGGCGCGAAGCCCCCATACAGGGGCTCATCAGGCTTGAGCGCTCTCCGGGGAAGAGGCGGTTTTCCCGGACCGAAGCCGCCGCCGCGCATCTGCGCCTCGGAGATCTCATGCGCAGTTATTATAAAGCCGAATTCGTGGGGCTCAACAAAAAATACGACAAGAACCTGGGCGCGATCACCGAACTGACCGAGATCTTCGCCAATTCGCTCAGGGTCCGGGAGAGTTTCAAGCATATCCTGACAGGCATTCAGACCTATTTCGGTTTCGACCGCGTGCGTTTGTACCTGATCGACGAGAAAGCCGAGAAACTGAAAGGCGAGCTCAGCTCCGATATCCGCGGCCAGATCAAAAGCATCGCGTATGAGGAGATCCCGCTGGAAGCCGGGGCGCACCGTTTCGCCGACATCGTGCTGGGAAAAAGTTCGGGCGTGTTCATGGAGCGCTACAAGGATTGCGTCCTTTATCTGCCGCTGATCGTCCAGGGCGTCACCATCGGGCTGCTGATAGTGGATAATCTTTTAAGCCAGCAGAAGATCGAGCCGGGGGAGCTCGCGATGCTGAAATCGTTCGCGGGCCAGATCGGCCTGGCGCTGGATAATGTGCGGCTTTTCGACAAAGTGGAGGAACTCTCCCTTTACGACGAGCTGACCAAATTGCCTTTGAGACGGTATTTCAACCAGCGGTACCAGGAGGAGTTCTACCGCGCCGAACGGTTCAAGCAGCCGCTCGCCATGATCTGGGCCGATATCGATTATTTCAAGGAAGTGAACGACACCTACGGCCACCAGATCGGGGACCAGGTCCTAAAGGAGGTGGGCAGGGTCGTGCTTTCCAACCTGCGCAAGATAGATTTCCCGTGCCGCTACGGCGGGGATGAGATCCTCATCCTGCTGCCCCAGGCCGCCGGCGAAGAGGCGGAGAAGCTGGCCCGGCGCCTTTCGGCTGAGATCCGGGAGATAAAGATCCCCGTGCCTTTTTCAAGGACCCGGGAACTCAGCGTTTCGGTGAGCCTGGGGATCTCCACCTTTCCCGCGGACGCAAGGTCCACGGAAACCCTGCTTGAGAAAGCCGACGACGCCCTTTATTGGGTGAAATCCCACGGGCGCGGCGGGATAGCCCTTGCCGGCGAGGTCGCAAAACTTAAAGGACAGTAGAGGCCGGCGCGGAGGCTGGACGGGAAAATTTATGAAAGAGACCAAAAAAAACGGGTTTAAGAAAAAAATACCGGTCCCGGCTTTGATAGCGGCTTTTATCCTGGTCCCCGGTCCCGCCTCCCCGCTCTTTGCGGCTTTCGAGGATACGGGGCTTGGAGCCCGGATGCGCGGTCTGGGCGATTCCGCCTCGGCGCTGGACGATGTCGGCGGAGCGGTCTTGAACCCGGCCCTGCCCGGCTTCGCCAGAAAATTCGAGACCGGCGCGCATTTTGAGGCCGGCACGCGGTCGAGCCTGGGCCCGCTGGACTCGGATTCTTACGCTTTCGACGCGGCCCTCCCGCGCAGGTCTTACGGCAAGCTCGGCACGATGTCCGTCATCGGCCGTTACAGGACGGCGGGGGACGGAATTACGGAAAAATCCTTCAGTCTGGGTTACGCGACCTGGCAGTTGAAGAAAGCCTCCTCGGGCGTGCTGGACCTGGGCGGAAATTTGAAATTTATGCGGCTGGCCTCGGCGGCTTCCGCCGATTCCACGATGGCCCTGGGCCTGGACTTCGGCGCGCTGTGGAGGATAAACACCAGGAGCAGCCTGGGTTTATCCGTGTTGAATATCAATTCTCCCTCCTTTAAGTCCGGCGCCCTTGACGACAAGGCTCCCCTGGCCGTTCGTCTGGGCGCGGCGGAAAAGACGGAAGATTACGCGCTGACGCTGGACCTCGCGAGCCGCTCCGGGGCCGGGGGCCGTAAAAGCGGTTACAGCCTTAACACCGGTTTCGAATATCTCTGGCGCACTTACCGATACGGCATTTTTTCCTCGCGCACCGGCCTGTCCCTCGCCGAGAAGGCCTCTTTCGCGAGCCTTGGCGTCGGTTACCGCCGTCCGGCGGCGGAACTTTCGTATGCCCTGCTGCTCCCGGTTACCGGGACGATCGTCCCCGGCCACGCCGTAAGCTTATGCGTCCGTTTCGGAGACAAAGACCTTGAGACCGAGTACGAAAGGCTCATAAAGCAGGAGATAAAGTACCGCAAGGACCTCGTGGAGGCCCTGGACGAATCCTCCCGGCGCGAAGGCAGGCTCAGGGACGAGCTTGAGGACCTCAAGGGGGAGATAGACAAGCTTAGCGCGAGCCTTAAGACCGCTCTGGAACAGAAGGCGGAAGTTTCGCGGGCCAGGGAAAGACTGGAAGCCATCGTGGAACGCCAACGCCGCGCGGAAGCCGAGCTCAGGTCGCTGGAGGAAAAAAGGCGCAATGATAAACTGGCTTTGGAAGAGAAGGACCGCCAAGACAAACTGGACCGGCTTCGGTCGGATTTCGCCCGCGAGTGGGCGGATTATCTCAGGATGCGGTCCGGGGGAGCGCCGAAGGAGCTTCTCAAGGGCGCGCTCCAGAGGCTTATCAGCCAGTACCAGAGTTCCGGCATAGACATAAGCCCGGCTACCGTCGAGCTGCAGGGTTTGATCGCCAGGTAGGGCGCGTAACCTTTTCTTAACATTTATTTCACGACAGGGAAATGTCCGGCTGTTAAACTGATAGCAGGGATTATCCCGGCGCTTATTTTATGGAAAACGGCGAAATAGACAGACAGCTTAACGAACTCTGGAAGAAAGCTTCGGGGAAGGAGTATGTTCCCGATCTCTCTGCCCCGTCTTCGCGGTTATCCGAATCCCAGATCGAGACCGTGCAGTTCCTTAAAAATAATTATTCGAAGGCCGAAAGCGACTGGAAGCGCCTGCTGGAGGTCAAAGAAGCCAACATCCGCGACCTGACCGCCCAGTTGGACGAAACCCGCGCCCATCTCGGCGAGTTGAAACAGCATTACCACGAGGCCAGGGAAAAAGCCATAAATGAGGAACTTTCCGCGGCTCTTAACCTGGAGGAATCCGGGAAGATCCTTGAGGCGCAGAAAAGAGGCCATGTCCGCAATGTGACCCTTTTAAAGGAGATCCTGGAGCGGACCAAAATAGAGATGACCGGCCTCTCGGAGCGGCTTGAAACCCTCAGGGCCGAGCGCGACGAGTGGAGAAAAAAATTCACCGAATCGGCGGTGGAGCGGTCAGATCTGAAGAGCGCCGCCGCGGGCCTGGAAAACAAGCTGGGCGGCGCCAAAGAAGCCGTGGAAAAAACCCTTTCCGAACTCCTGGCCGAACGCCGCGCCAGGACCGAAGCCGAGAAAAAGATCAAAGAAGCAGAAAAAAAAGCCGGTGAGCTGGAGTCCCGGCTCTCCGAGGCGAAAGCCAACTGGGACGCCGAACGAAAGGAATGGCGCGAGCTCTGGGACCGCGAACGCTCCGTCTGGGAAACCCACCGCCAGGAATTCGCGGTCTGGGAAACCCGCCTGCGTTCCGAACGCGAAGCGTGGCTGGCCAGGCTCAAGGAAGAGGAAGGGAAAGGCATAGGGTACGCTTCCGGGCTCGCCGAGATCCTCAAGGAATCCTCGCAGTGGTCCGAGAAGGTCACGCAGATCCTTAAACTTTACGCCCTCAAGGGCGTCCAACTGCCGGCCGTGTTCGTTTCTCCGGCGTCCTCGGCGCCTTCCGCCAGGATCAGCAGGGGCGTTTTAAGGACGGCGGCCGCGGCGCTGGCCGGCCTGCTCCTGATGGGAGGGCTGGCCTGGCGGGTCTACGATTACAGGAGCAAGCCGCACTTCTCGCTTTTAAGCCGCGCCGCCCTGGACGCGTCCGGCGCCGCGGGCCTTTCCGTCTCCAAGGACGGGCTCTGGCTGGCCGATTGGAACAAAGGGCTCATGCTCAAAGATCCCAAGGACCTTTCCACGCTGCGGTTCCTCAACGGCGGCGGAGAGCCTTTCAGGCCGGCGGCCGTGGCCTCTTTCGACGGCGGGGTGTGGGTCCTGGACATGGCGCAGCTCAGGTTCATCAGGAAAGACCCGTCCGGAGGCGGCATAACCGGGTCCGTGAAGACCCCGGGTCCCGCGCCTCAAGGCGTGGCCTGGGACGGTTACAATCTCTGGTCCTTCGACGCCGCGACCGGACTTCTGTACCGTTACGGGCTCGATCCGTCGGGCGGGGTGGAGGCGAGTTTTGAGCTGCCCGCCCTGAAAAACCTGGCCGCGATGCAGTGGGTGGGCGCGGAGCTCTGGGCGCTGGACGCCCGGAATATCCTCAGACGGTATGTTTTGAACGGCGGTTCTTTCAAGGCGGAGTCTTCGCAGGAACTTGCCGCGCCCACGCTCGCTTTCTGGGCCGGCAAGGATTATTTCTGGACCCTGGAGAAGAGCGGGAAAATGGGCGGACTGGAACTGGGAAAATATAAGTTGAAGAGATATTGAACGGGCCGGCGCCGTTCGGCCGCCGCATTGATTTTGCAAGGGCAAAATGGCAAAATTAAAAAGCGCGTCCGCTTTCAGGCGGATGAAGAGCTGAGGTTTTCGGCTGTCGGTTCCCGACTTTAGATAAAAGGTGTGACCTATTATGAACAGAAAGATATTATCGGTCCTTATTTCCGTCCTGTCCGGCGTTCTTTTCTCTCCGGCGGCCCGCGCCCAGCAGCTTTTCGTGTCCAGCGTGACCGTCGGGGACGGCGGTTATAACTATTGCACGACCGGCATGGGCATAGACAGATCTTTTGAAACCCAGGCGTTCCCTCCCAATCCCGTAAATGTCTGGGCGAATTCCTCCCGCATAGAATTCGACAAACCGCAGGCCAGTTATCCGGGCGGCTGTCTGGCCTTATGCGCCCAGATAGTCTGCGTAAGCACCGCCGGCGCCCAGGGCTTCGGCGTCAATGAATTGAGCTTTGAGATCTTTAAGTTCGTCAGCGGCGGGAACGCCCTGGACCCGGCCAGCACCCCGCCCATTAAAACTATTTCCATGTACGATATAGGCATGTGCAGAAGCGTCAATAACCAAAAGTATTATGTCAATCCGGGCGCGACTTCCAACGGCAACTATTATTACTGCACCAACTGGGACGGCTCATATAACCTGAACGGGATGTTCGGCAAGACCAACGGACAGTTCGGTTTCAGGGCCAGGGTCAAGACCAACGAGGTCAGCCCGCAGGTCGGCAATATTTCCATAGAGCAGACGGCGGCCTTCCCCGGCCAGAACCAGATCCCCATACAGGTGGATGTTATGAACATCCACACGGTGCGGTCCAGCCCCACGGTGGTGGGTAAGATCACGGGGGTCGGCGCGCAGCCGTATAACATCATGTACCGGCTCTCCAAGGACGCGACCACCACCATCAGGATCTATTCGGCGTTCGATAACGGCAGCCATGTCATGCCGCTGGTCCGCACCCTGCTGGATCATATTCCCAGAGTCGGCGAAGGCACTCCGGACGGCACGCTCACCAACGGCGATTTCTGGGACGGCCGCGACGATCACGGGGCTATGGCCGCTCCCGGGGTCTACAGGGCCCAGATCGACGCCGAGTCGCAGGATAACTGGGTAGGGGTGGACAACGCCTACCCCTATACCGCCACCATTTCGCACGATCCGCTTCAGATAACCGATATCGCCATAAAACCGCTGGGCTCCACTTCCACGGACCAGGCGGTGATAAGCTATACGCTCACCGAGTCCGCCACGGTCTATGTCGGGATCTACACCCCGAACACGGTCTTTGCCGACATCAACAATGTGCAGCATACCCAGACCGTCACCGCCGGCAGCCAACTGCGGCTGGTAACCGAGCAAAAAACAGGCAGGCAGACCGTCTCGACCATCTGGGACGGCCGCGACAACAACGGCAACCCCGTCTGCGACGGCGAATATGTTTACGCCATCTGGGCCGAACTGCCCTCCGCCGCGGGCGTAATAAGGAACCAGCGTCTGGCCGTAGGAGCCATACCCGTGGCCAGGGGGCTGGTGATCAGCCTTCTGTCCCCTTCTTCCACGGTCATCGGTTCCTCTCCTTCCGTGGCCGGGCTGGACCCGTTCTATTTCCGCTATACTCCGGTCCGGGACGCCCTGGTCACCATGAACATCCTGGACGCCGGCAATAACTCCGTGCGCACCCTTATAAACCGCCAGCCGAGAGCCGCCAATTTTGCCAACAGGGAACTTTGGGACGGCAGGGACGACTACGGGAATTATGTTTCTTCCGGCATTTATCAGGCCGAATTGATCTCCGAGGACCCGTACGCCTGTTCCTCCAGCAGGGTCACGACCACCACCGTCCGGACCCCGGTGGATATGTTCCGGGTGGTCGACGTCAGGACGACTCCGCTTATGGGCGGGACTTCCGACACCGCGACCGTCAGCTTCAACCTGTCGCAGACGATGTCGATGACGCTCAATGTTTACCGTCCCGGGACGGTAATACCCGCCGGCGCCGGGGCCGTCTGGCCTCCCATAGGCCTGCCGACGCCGGTCTACAGCGTTTCAGGCATACGGCCCGGCCGCTTTAATGTGACGGAATACTGGGACGGTCTTGATACTCCGGGTGAAATGGTGGCCGACGGCAGATATCCCTTCACCCTGGTGGCCGTCGCCACCGGCGCGGCCCAGGCGATCTACGCCTCGGACCATATCACCGGCTACATAGACGTTTCCAGGGGGCATATACTTTTCACGATGTTCGAAGTGATCCCCACCATCCCGGTCATGTACAATTCTTCGGACACCGTCAAGCTGCCTCCTTACGAGATCGATTACCTGATCACCCGCCAGTCATCGGTCACGGTCCAGATCCTCAATAACCCGTCCGTCGGACTTCCGCAGGTGGTGGCCGATGTCGTGAACGGCGAGGTGCGCGACGGGGTCCTTATCCAGAAGGATTTCTGGGACGGGAAATGCACCAATACGCCGGTCTGCCCCAACAATGATTTCGTGCCGTGGGACAGCTACAACGTCCGGATCGTCGCACGCGATATCGGAAAGAATCTGCTTTCCGTGGCCACGGCGCAGCAGACCATAGAGGTCAACCCTCTCAGGATCTTCGATATGGCGATAACGCCTATGACCCAGGAATCGCCCGGCATAGTCAGCTACCAGGTTTCCGAGCCGATGAAGGTAGCCACCAAGATCTACCGGCCCGGGACTTCGCTTGTCGCCTGCGCCAATCCGGCGGCTGATTGTTATCCTTCCAGGCTGGTCAAAATGTTCGTGGGCGTGCGTCCGGCCCGGTCGCAGATCCTGGAATACTGGGACGGGACGGACCTGACGCTTTCAAAAGTGCCGGACGGGAACTATGTTTTTAAGGTCTACGGTTCCACCAGCACCGACAGCGTAAGCATGCTGGACGGCAAGGTGCTGCCCGGCATCGGGATGGCTTCCGACGCCATAATCTCCAACATCCCGGTCGCGAACGGGCCTAGCAGGGACGATGTCCAGCTTGCGAAGGATATCTGGTTCGCCCCCAATCCGTATACCGGGACGGCCGGCTACTTCCATATCCCCATATATGTCAATTCCGAGCTCAGTATCAAGATCTACAACCTGACCGGCGACCTTATCTACAGATACAGTTCCGGTCTGCTGGGCGGCGAGGTCGATCACACCGTCCTGTGGCCCAGGACCAACACCGCCGGCAAGCAGGTCGCTCCGGGCGTGTATTTCGCGGTGATCAGGCTGGAGGGCCGGGACGGAGCCAAAGGAGCGTTCCAGACGGTAAAGAAAATACTTGTGCCGTAGCGGCGGCGTTCAGGCGTACCGGGTAAAGGGTCCCGGCCGGATGCCCGGAACTCGAACGGTTTTAACGGACATGGACGAGGAAACTTTATGAAAGAGATTAAAAACTCGGTTTTTAAAAAGATCGGGATGCTCACGGCGGTAGCCGCGGCCTATACCCTGGCCCCCGGCCCTTCCGCCGCCCCCCTTTACGCCGCGGATGCGAAAGCCGGCACGGCCGGGGCCGTGTTCATGAAGATCCCCACCGGCAGTCCCAGGGCGCAGGCGCTGGGAAATTGCGGCGTTTCCATCATGGAGGGCACGGAGGCCATGACCATCAATCCGGCGGGTATCGCCTCTTCACAGATGCGCGAGGCCGCCTTCTCATACCTGAGCTGGTTCCAGGATTACTCCGGCCAGTCGCTCGCGTATGTGCACCCGGTGGGCCAGTCGGTCGTGGGCGTCAATGTGGCCTATTACGGCATAAAAGGTTTTGATGTGCGGGACCAGGCCGGGATCCCGCAGTACGGCGACGATGTCAAAGTGCGCAACGGTTACGCCACGCTTGCCCTGGCTAAAAGTTTTTTTCTGGAACGCCTGTTCCTCGGCGTCAGCGCCAAGGGCGTGATGGAGGATAACTACGCCACAAGGTACGATAACATCGTTTATGACGCCGGGATTATCCTGAAACTGGGACGCAAACTTTCGTTCGGCTGGTCGGGTTCCAATTTTTCCGGCAAGGCGGACCAGGTGGTCAAGGCCAGGCGCCTAGGCATGGCCTACTCGTTCAACCCTTTCCTGACGGCCCTGCTTGAGTCCAAGACCTACTCCGACCATAGCGCTCTCGCCGGCGGAGGCGCGGAATTCAACCTCCCGGAGGAACTGCTGCAGGTCGGCCGCGTGAGCCTGCGGGTAGGCTATACCGCCGCGGACAGCAACGGGAAGAATTACGACGACAAGACCATGGATACGCTGGGCCTGAGCAGGACCAGCGGCTGGGCCTTCGGGGTGGGGATCTACAGCGCTCAGGCCATGGGCTTCGGGATGTCGCTGGATTACGCCATGGTGCCTTACGGCGCGTTGGGCAGGTCCGATCAGATCATGGTCAAGCTCCAGTTTTAGAGCGAGACGACCGAAACCGGCGCGGCATGAGGCGGGGATGGAGGCGGAGCGGGAAACCTATGACGCGTAAATTCAATTTGAAACGCTTTTCATCCCCGGCTCCCGCCCCGGTCCCGCGCCGGCGGCGCGGGGGCCAGACCGCTATAGAGTATCTGCTGGTGACGGTCGCCCTTCTGACGGTGTTCACGGTGTTGTACAGATCGCTGCAATGGTACCTTTCCAGGCAGTTCACCACCGGGGGGGTTATGATCCTCCGGATGTATAAAGAGGACCCGTGGTGATGCGATATGAGGCTTGAAACGGCGCATAATTAGATATAATTGATTTCAAGACAGACACTTGGAGGATCAGCAAAATGAACAGACTGTTCAAAAATCGGAAAGGTCAGAACACCGTGGAATATCTGCTGATGTTGGCCGTGGTCGTGGGCGTGGTCCTTATAGCCGGCATGGCTCTTAAGAACTATATGCCCGGTCTCTTTCAAAAGATCCAGGCCATGATCACCGGCGCGGCCGGTTCTCTCGGTTCCGGCGGCGGCAACCAATAGGTCCGGGAAATTCAGCTGAATTTTCCGGAAAGGCCGGGGAATAAAGGATCAGGGGACGGAAGGAGTTCTTTCTGTCTTTGCGCCTTTTCCCCGGTCCTTTGAAATCGGCGGCCTAATGCTTGTTATGCGACGAATCCGGTGCGCGGCCGAACGGGCCGGGCAGGTCACAGTGGAGCTCCTTCTGGTCCTGCCGGTCTTCATGCTGCTGCTTTTTTTTATAATGGAGCTGGGGAACCTCGCTTACCAGACCATCCTCGTGCATCATTGCGCCTACGAACTGGCGCGGATAGGTTCGCTGGTGGCCGGGCCTCCGGGCGGCAGTTCCAGTACGACATCGAACGCGGCCAAGGCCCAGGCCAAGATGCAGTCGGCGCTGGCCAAAATGTTCGCCAACACCGGCCGGATACAGCTTGTGGTGACCAGCGAGGTCACCGGCGTGGACCCTCAGCCCAAGGCTTCGCCGAACCCGCACACTCACACCAACGAAGACCTGCTGGTGACGCTGGTCTATCCGGCCAAGCTTGTTTTTCCCGGCTCCAGTTATTTTTTCGCCGATCCGCCCAAGGCCCGCGGCATAAAGAACATAACGGTGCGAGTGCGGATGCCCATAGAAAAGCCGATGTTTCAGTAAAAATTTATTATTTATTTAACATTGTCGCAATCTGCGGATTCTATAATTTGTCAAGGAGAATGAGTCATGGAAAAGAAAGGCGTCATGGTTCCGTTGATCCTGGCCGTTTTTGCCGCCGGTATTTACTGGTGGGTGCTGACCTCAAAGGAACGGTCTATCGCCAAGGCCCAGGAGTCCGCCCAGGTGCTGGTCGCCAAGTACGACCTGCCCGCGCGCGCCGTGCTCAAGGAAGATCTCGTGGAGATCGTGCAGATGCCGAGGCAGTATATGCAGCAGGACGCCCAGGAGATCAGAAGCGCTTCCGATATCAAAATGGTCTCCAATCTTGTGACGGCGGTCAGGATCCCCAAAGGCAACCAGATCACGCTGAATTCCCTGGTTTCCCTCAGTCCGGAAGCCGGACTGAGCGTGAAGGTCCCGCCCGGCTACAGGGGCTGCGTCCTGCCCATGGATAACGATCTGATGCGTCTGATCAAGCCCGGAGACAGGGTGGATATTCTGGTGACCTTTGAAGCGACGATGGGCGACAACCATAAGGAAAGGGTGACCGCGACCATTCTCCAAAACGTGCTGGTGCTGGGAGTCGGCACGAACCTGGGACAGGGAATGTCGTCTATCCAGGCCAAAGCCAAAGACGCCCAGGTGGCGGCCGACCAGGCTTTTTCCGACAAAGGCGTTATGAGCCTGTCGCTTAACCCGAACGAGGCGCAGTATCTGTCGCTTTCCATGAAGGTCGGCGATGTTTCCGTCATTGTAAGGGGTCTCGGCGATGTCGAGCTTCATCCCATGGAGATCGCGAGCTTTAAGAGGCTTATAAAGTAGCGGCACGGTTTCCGCCGCCGGAGGACTTGCAGGCGCAGTTTTGAAGGCCGGTTCGGGCCCAGGCGGCTGGATCCTTTCAGGAGATAATTATTATGATGAGATTTTTTCTATCGCTGCTGACCGCGTCCGCGCTCGCTCCCTCCGTCTGGGCGCAGAAGAGCGAAATGGTGGCCGTAAGCGCCGACATCGTGGAGATAAGCGGCTCCATCCAGAAGACCAGGGGGTTTTCCTGGAACCAGTTCTTCGATTTCACCGAGAAGACCATCCCCGGCATCCTCACGCTCGGCGATTTTGAAAGAAAGACCCAGCTCAACGCGTCCCTTAAACTTCTGGAGACCGAGGGCAAAGCCCAGATGCTGTCGAATCCCAAGATCATCACCAAGAGCGGCACCCAGGCTAATTTTACCGTGGGAGGAGAGGTTCCCGTGCCCTATTCCAACGCCCAGGGCGTCGGCGCGGAGTTTAAAAAATTCGGCGTCATCCTGAACGTCCTGCCGGTCATCGTGGCGGAAAAGAAAGACACGGTGGATGTGCAGCTGCAGCTTGAGGTTTCCAACCCCGACTATTCTAAACCCGTCAGCGTGGGAGGCACCACCATCCCGTCCATGGTCACCCGCCAGATCCAGACCGAGGTGGAGCTCAAGAGCGGCGAGACGCTGGTCATAGGCGGCCTGAAACGCAGCAACAGGAATGTTTCCAAAAGCCGCGTTCCCATCCTGGGCAGCATACCCCTGCTGGGAGCGCTGTTCAGTTCCACGGACGTAGTGGAAGAACAGAGTTCGCTATTCCTGTTCGTGACGTTCGACATTGTTAAGTAAGGCTGCGGGCTGAAGGCGGAAGTTCGGAAAAACAGGCTTTCTTCCCGTCTTCCTTCAGCCTTGAGCCTTCAGCCTTGAGTCTTCCGCCTGACCGGTAACTATTATGGACAATCTTAATCCCGCGCCAAGAGTTATAGCTTTCTCGGGCCCTAAAGAGGGCGTGGGCAAAACTTCCGTCGCCGTCAACCTCGCCCTGGCCTGGGCGAATTATCAGAAACGGAACGTCCTTATCATCCCGCTGGACCCCATGTGCAGGCAGGAGCATTCCATGCTGCTGGGGCTTAATCCGCCGGCCATGGCCGACATCATCAGGACCATAGGCCGGGAATCGGTCAGCGCGATGGGGGCGCTGATAAGGGGTAAGATCCCTATCTCGTCTTACGGCGTGGGCGTGCTGCCGCTGGCCAAGAAACGGTCCGATGTGTCCAAAATGTCGCCGGATCTCATCCTGCCCATACTCTCCAAGCTTTCCCAATCGTTCGACATCTTTATAGACGTGGACTCGTATTTCCCCATGCAGGTCTTCGCGTTCGACATCGCGGACCTGGTGTTCTGGGTCACCAATTCCAATGTCGCGTCGCTTAACGCCACGGCCGCCACTTTCCGCGAGATCAACGAACTGCATTTCCCCATGAACAAGTTCGAGGTGATCTGCAATCTTTACGATATGCCGGGCGCCGTGAGTCCCAAGGAGGTCGAGAAGTTTTTCAGCCAGATGAACAAGGATATCCTGGCTTTCATGCCCTGGGAAGACGCCCTGCCCGGCTATACCAACCAGAACAAGATGCTGATAGTGGAACAGCCCAATACCCAATGGGTGAAGATCCTGCGCGTGCTCCTGGGCCGCCTTTCGGAACTCAGGCCCGTCGCGAAACAATGGGTGTCCAGCGTGGCGCCTTCCGAATTCGCCCAGGGTTCCGATATGCTGTGGCGTCAGCTGGACCGTGAGGCGGCGGACGCCGGTCCCGCCGCCGCGAAGCTTTCGCGCACCGAGCTCGCGGCCAGGGTGTCCGTGCCGGATTTCTGGGAACAACTAAAGCTTAAAATGCACCGGGACGTCGTTTCGGCGCTTGAAACGGAGCGCATCAAGATAACGGAGGATGCCGCCGCGAACGCGGCCGTCAGGAAAAAAGTGGACCTGATCATCAACGGCCTTCTGCAGAAAGAGACCGGCATGCCGCTCACCCGCGAACAGCGGATGAAATTCATCAACGAACTGCTCGACGAGATCCTCGGCCTGGGCCCGCTGGAAGAGCTCATGAGGGACCCCGCCGTCACGGAAATCATGGTCAACGCCCCGGACAAGGTGTTCATCGAAAGGGCCGGCAAGCTGACGCTGACCAAGTACCAGTTCAGGAACGACGAGCAGATAATCCAGGTCATGAAAAGGATCGTCGCCCCCCTGGGCCGCCGCATAGACGAGTCGGTGCCCCTGGTGGACGCCCGTCTCAAGGACGGGTCCCGCGTCAACGCCATTATCCCGCCGCTGGCCGTTTCCGGGCCCACGCTCACGATAAGAAGGTTCTCCAACAAACCTTTCACCGACGCCGAACTCGTTAAAAAGGAGAGCATTTCGCAGGACTGCGTGGACTTCCTGAAGGCCTGCGTCAGGCTGCGCAAGGACATCATCATCTCCGGCGGCACCGGCACCGGTAAAACCACTTTCCTTAATATGCTGTCCAGTTATATCCCCGAAGACGAGCGCATCGTTACCGTGGAGGATGTGGCCGAATTGCGCCTCCAGCAGGAGCACTGGGTGCGTCTTGAAAGCCGGCCGCCCAATATCGAAGGCAAGGGCGAGGTAACCATCCGCGACCTTGTGAAGAACTGCCTTCGTATGCGTCCCGACCGCATAGTGGTCGGAGAGGTGCGCGGTTCCGAGGCTTTGGACATGTTGCAGGCCATGAACACCGGCCATGAAGGCTCGCTCGCCACCATCCACGCCAACACCCCGCGCGACGCCCTTACCCGCATGGAAGCCATGTGCCTTATGGCCGGAGCCGACCTCCCCGTCTGGGCTTTGCGGGAAATGATAGCTTCCGCCGTGCACATGGTGGTGCAGCTTACCAGGTTCTCCGACGGTACCAGGAAGATCACGGCGGTCACCGAGATCACCGGCCGCGAGGAAAATCAGATCACGACGCACGATATTTACAAGTATCACCAGACCGGCATAGACAAGGACACCGGCCGGGTGCTGGGCCATTTCTCCGCCACCGGCGATCCGCCCAAGTTCTTCAAGGATTTCGAAACCCACGGCATCAACATGCCCGTGGAGCTTTTCTGGACCGAAGAGCAAAGACGCGCCCGCGGAGCCAAAGGGCGCTGAGCCCCGGGACCCTGTCGTTCCCGGGCCGCGGGCGGCGCCCGCCGGGGAGGAAGAAATTCCTTTCTCGACTCCGGCGCGGCGTCGCGCATCGCCCCGCGCCGGATAAGGTAGAATATCGTTCTGCGGCGTTTTATCTAGAGTTATGAAAATGAAGTTTAACATCTTGTTCGTTTTTCTGGCGGCTGCGGCGCCGGCCTTGGGCGCGCGCCTTGAGGCCGGAGTGCTGGCCAGGAGCCAGATGGCCGAGGTCGCCTGCGCGGCCGTCAAGATGCAGCTTTTTTATTATTATCTGGCCCCGGAACGCGACGCCAAGCTCGCCGATTATCCCGTAAAATGCAAGGGTTCTACGGTTAATATCAAGATGCCCAAGTGGGTGGAAACTTCCGTCCCGGTCATGCTGGGCAACAAAGTGTGGCGCGATCCCGAGGAGGGAGAGATCTCCGAGGCGGCGCTCTGGCAGACCCCGGTCTCCATCCTCTACGAGTTCCTGGAACTGACCAAAAAAACCTTTCCGCGCGAAGAAATGGGGGCCGAGATCTCCCCGGGCCTCCTGGTCAAGGAATACGCCGACATCCGGATCCGTTTTCAGATGTCGCTGGACCGGCTCTACCGGGCCAAACGCTCGGATTCCATGAACGGCCGCGGCCGTACTTTGCTCGCCGTCTTCAACCTCATCTTGAGGGAGATGGAGAGCGTCTCCGACGCCATTTCAAGCGCCGACCAGCGCCGGTACGCCGAAGCCGTGGCCGCTATTTCGGTCATGAGCCAGGACTCCTTCAGCGTGCTTTTCAGGGCTCCCCGCGCCTACCTGCCCCCCACGGAGACCTCGAAGACGGAACAGGCCGTCTATACCGCGGCCACGGTCCTGGGCGTGATGCTCATCTTCCTTTCCGTCAGGCTGTTCTTTATCCTGAACGAGAAGAAGACCGAAGAGATGGTGGGCGAGTATTCGGCGAAGGTCGACAAGTGGAACGATGATTTTTCCAGGCAGTTCATAGATATAAAAGTGCATTACCTGGTCTTCATCCCGGCCGGTTTTTTCGCGCTGGCCGGTCTTTTGAGCTTCAATCTGCCGGCGTTCCTGTTCCTGAGCGTCCTGGGCATGTTCGTGGGGCTCAGGACCCCTTCCTTTGTGCTGAATTACATGAAGGTGAAGCGCGGCATCAAGATCGACACGCAGCTGATGGACGCGCTGATCCTGCTCGCCAACTCCCTGAGATCGGGCCTGGACATAGTGCAGGGGTTTGAAATGGTCTCAAAAGACCTCCTGCCGCCCATCGCGGACGAATTCGCCCTTGTGATCAAGAACTACCAGCTGGGAACCCCTTTTGAGCGCGCGCTGGGCGTCATGGAAGAGCGCGTTTCCAGCAAAATGCTTTCTTACATGATCCGCGCGATAGTGCTTCAGCGGCAGATGGGCGGCAACCTGACCAAAGTTTTCGAACGCATCGTTATAGATATCCGCGAAGAGTCCAAGCTTGAGGAAAAGACGAAGGCCATGACCGCGCAGCAACGCATCCAGTCCATAGTGGTCGGCATCATGCCCTGGGTCATGGTCGGCGTCATGTTCATGTTCCAGCCCGACACGATGATAAGATTCTACGGCAGTCCGCTCGGGATGGGGATCTTCGTCGGCTGCGCGATCTGGATAGCGATCGGCATGAAAGTGGTTTCGAGCCTGGGAAAGATCAAAGTGTGAGCGCGGCCGCCTTTATTGCGCGCGCGGCCTGCGGCGAAGATCTCCGCCAGATGCGCAGGGAACGTTTTTTATGGAAACTTTTTCAAAATATTTTCTGATGGGCCTAGCGATCCTCGGTTCTTTCGCGACCTTCGCGGCCGTGCAGCGGTTTTTCGGCCCCAGGGATGAGGAACGCTCGGCCATAGGCGACATCAGCGACATGGAGGGCAAGGAGGTCTCGGTTTTTTCAAAGCTTGAGAACAGCAAGAATTTCTGGGACAGGCTGGACCTGTTCTTCGCGAAGAGCCTGGGCCTGGAGAAAAAACTTGAGGAGCAGTATATGCTGCTGGGCCGGCCCGCGAACACCGATCCGCTCAAGATGCTGCATGTCAAACAGCTCTTCGCCGGCGGCCTGCCCGTGCTCTTTTACCTTGTGAGCGGTTCGTTCTTCTCGTTCATCTTCGTTCCGCTCGGTTTTCTGCTCCCGGACGCGGGGTATTATTCGCGCAGGATCAGGACCCGCCAGGACGACATTATCCATAATTTCCCCACCTTCGTGGACCTGGCCGCGCTTATGATAGAGTCCGGGCTCGATTATATGACCGCTTTCGACCGCATAGTCAGGATCGCTCCGGTCAAGACCAGCCTGGAAGTGGAGATGGAAAAAACCATCAATGAAGTGCAGCTGGGGTATTCCAGAAGGGACGCCCTCAGGCGGCTTTCCCTGCGCACGGGGCTGCAGGAAGTCCGCTCTTTCGTGGGCCTGGTCATCCAGTCCGACGAGCTGGGTACCAGCCTTGTGGACCTCCTGCGCAATTATTCCACCGATATGCGTTTTCGCCGCCTGAACAAGGCCGAAAAGCTCGCGGCCCAGGCCTCCACCAAGATGCTTATCCCCCTGTTCATTTTTATTTTTCCCACGGTGTTCATTTTGATGCTGGCGCCCATGATCTCCGACCTGATGACGGGCGGAATGCCGTTCTAGTTCATAGCGCAGGGCGCTATGAGCGCCTTCGGCCATACGGGCTGCTATATGCAGGAAGACGGCCGTAAGCTTCAGGCCGGGTGTTGCGGGTTTTAGGAATTCCCCGATCGGTCTGCGGCTCACGGCAAATTAAAGCGGCGGAGACTTATTATGAAAAATTTTACCGGAAAGATTTTCGTGGCGTGCCTTTGCGCTTTTGCGCCTTTGTGTCTCTCTCCGGTCCGGGTTTTTGCGCAGCAACAAAAGGTAAAAAGCGAGGAATCGCTTTTCCTTGATCTGCAGAAAACGGGCCTGGGGGCGCTTAGCGAACTGGAGGAGAAAAAAAAGTTCATAGAGACCATCAGGCTGGAAAAGGCCAAGATCCAGTCCAAAATGCTTACGAACGTGTATGAGAACGCCTTCAATTATTACCGCACCGGCAATTACGAGGACGCGCGCGACCTGGCCACCAAGATCCTTTCAATAGATCCCGGTTTCGATGACGCCGGCATGCTTCTGGAGGCCGCCAATCAGCTGCGCGGTTCTTTGCGCCCCGGGATGTCCGAAAAGCTTATGCTTGAAGACCGGTTCAAGAGCGCCCTTTCCCTGTACAACGAGGGCCGTCTGATCGACGCCCACAAAAAGATGGACGAGGTGGTCAAGCTTTCCCCCAACAATATCAAGGCCCGGTACTGGCTGGGCAAGATAAAGGACGACCTGCGCGATTATTATTTCCAGAAAGGCGGCCAGCTCTACGCCAAGCGCGACCTGAAAGGCTCGCTGGATAATTTTTACAACGCCCTGCTGATAAAGCCCCGCGATTCCAGGGTCGTGGACTACATCACAAGGGTGGAGGACGAACTGCGCCAGGAAACGGCCAATGATAAGCTTAAGGGGGCGCTTGAACTTTACGCCCAGGGCAAGCTTAAGGACGCTTATGAGGGCCTGAAGCGGGTCCTGGAGGTCCAGCCCGGAGATTCCAAGGCCAATAAGCTGCTGGCCGAGGTCAAGAGCGAGATCGAACAGGGCTACATCACGCGCGGAAAAAAACTTTACGGAGAAAGGAAGTATAACGACGCCATAAGCGAATGGTCCCTGGCCAAACCGTACACCGCGAACCTCGCGTATCTCGACAAGCTGGTTTCCCGCGCCAGGGAGCAGATGCGCCTGGAAACGGAGGAGAAACGCCGCCGTTCCGAAGAGGCCGCCAAACGCGCCAGGGACGAGGAAGAGCGCAGGAGGAAAGAGGAGGAGGCGCGCAAAAAAGCGGAAGAAGAGGCCAAACGCAAGGGCACTTCCTCCTCAGAGGGGTCCGCCGCGGCCAAGCCCCAGGGCGTGACGGAGGAGAACCGCATGTCCTCGCAGCAGCATTACCTGGAAGGCCTGAAATATTTCCAGAACTCCAATTATGAAAAAGCGCGCGATGAATGGACCATCGCCAAGCAGCTGGATCCGGGCAATACCGACGCCGAGGCGGGGATGAAGCGCATAGAACAATATCTGGCGCAATAATAACGCGCCGGTTAATAATTCCGAAACACGCGTTTATTAGGATATCCGTGGCGGCCGATACGGTTCGCGGCAAAGGTGAAAATTTATGCGGCTTACGGGCAGATGGCTTTTGTGGTTTATCGGCATAGGCATTTATGTCATGTGCCTCGGCGGCGTTTTCTATTACAACCTTTTTAAGTGGACCTTCGACGAGAAGCTGAAAAAGGATGTGACCGAGACGGTGAGGGTCTACGCCCCCACGATGCGCAACGGGCTTCTTAAAAATCCCAAGATCATCACCTTCGAGGAATACGACATCATGCAGTCGCTGGTCAAGGATGAGAGGATCTCTTCCGTCATCTACCTGAGCCGCGCCGGCACGGTGCGCTGGCATAAGCAGTCGCGTTTTATCGGCATGGCGTGGTCCGATTTTCAGAAGGATTATCCCCCGCCCACCGACGCCATCGGCCAGGCGTACCTTTCAAAGCTGCCCAAGGTCCGGCAGGTCCCGAAAGAGCCTTTTTACGAGATCGCCATCCCTTTTTCCGTGCGCGGGGAGATCATAGGCATAATAGATGTGCTGGTCTCCAAGGCCGGCGCCGACGTGCTTATAGGTTCGGCCATGCGGAAATACATCTTCGGCGCCATCGGCGTCCTGTTCCTGCTGGGGCTTCCGCTCTACTTTTTCCTGCATCATTATGTCATTTCGCCGATGGAAACCCTCCGGGACAGCGTGGAGACCATCTCGCTCAAGAATTTCGACCTCCGGTTCCCGTCCAAAAAAGATGAAATAGGGGATCTGTCCGACGCCGTAGCCAGGCTGCTGGGCAAGATGAAGGTGGAGGTGGACGGGATCGTGAACCGCGACCGCAAGTACAAGGACGCGGAACAGAAATGGTGGCGTTCCCTCCTGGGCACCATCGTCCCAGGCAGCGAATATGTGATCGTGGTCGACGAGAACAATAATATCCTTTACGCCAATTTTGAGCTGGCCGGCGGCATGGATACGAAAAATATCCATTTGCTGGATGTGGTGGACAGCCAGCAGCAGAACCTCCTGCGGCTCGTGGGCCAGGCCTTCGAGGCGCCCAACCGGTCCGTGGAGGGGGAGACCGTTTTCCGCGGCCAGAATCTTAATGTAAAGGTCCTGCATGTGGGGGAAACCGCCGAAATGAACCGCACGCTTATAATGTTCTACCCCAAGCCCGGCATAAACATGTAGTCCCAAGACTTTTAAAGAAACGGCAGGCCTGCAAGTTCGCGGGCGTGCCGGGGGCATGGAGCTGCCGGGCACGCTATCGTCCACACCGTGGACGCGCTCCCGCTCGGGTTCGGCGCTTACGCAAGCCTCACCCTGCGCGACGGCCCGTCAGCCCCACACCCCCGGCATCCCGCTCCAATCTATTCGCCCGCCGCTTATTCAATATTTAACATATCCCCGCCCGTAATTATGGTAAAGCACAATTAGCCCGCCCGCCGGTTTCTGCAACCTGATAACAAAAACACCAATGTTAATGCTGCGCCAGCTTTTTAAGGAAACGGCAGGCCTGTGAGTGCGTGGGCGCCGGGGGCATGGGTCCGCCGGGCACGCTGTCGTCTATGCCGTTTTTCGAATCCTGTCCATCCTGACTATCGATGTCGATTTTTTCCCTCCTCTTTGCGGCTCCGTGCTTGCGCGTGATGGACCATTCCGGACTTCGGCTTCCGCTTGTGGAAGCCGGGGGACGGCTAAAACCCCGTGACGGGTGCGATAAAATGCCGCTTGCGGCATTTTATACTGAATTTTCCGCGTAAATAATTGCTAAAATATCGGGTAGAAGGCAAGGCTCTCCCGCGGGCGCCTGTCCCATGTTTTTATTACGGAGGTTCGCATGAAACTTGAAATCAGGAACATAGGCATCGCTTCGCTGATAACCTCATCGGTGCCCATTGTGGTGTTCGCCCTGGCCGTGCTGGGCGGCGTCGTCACCTTTATGGTCGTTCCGAACCCGCAGATAGAACCGATGAACATGGGGCAGAAGATGCTCTCTGTCGGGCTTTTCGCGCTTTTATATGTGGTGATAGTTTCCGCGCTTATGGTTTTCGTGTCCTTCCTGTATAATGTCCTGACCGGCGTTCTCGGCATGAAAGGCGTTACCTTCGAGATCGAAGAGATAAACGAACAGGAGTAGTTTTTTGCCGGGGCAAAGAACCGCTCCGCCGGCCATGGGTTTCCAGGGAGCGGTTTTAGTCCGTGAACGCGTGTTCTTCGCGTACGGCAGATGGCGCGGCTGAACGGCCGCATGGAGACAATGTGAAAATCAACATCATTTTCGCCGCTAAAGATTTTTCGCGGGCTTCGCTTATACTCGAGATGCTTAACCGGCAGGGCTACTCGGTCATGACCGCCCACAGGTCCCGGGAAGTCATGGGCATGCTGGCCGAAAAATCCTTCGATCTGGTCATTATAGGGCAGAATCTTTCGGATGAGGAGGGGCTTTCTTTCCTTAAAAACCTCCGAGCCAAGAACAAGAACATCCCGGTGATCGCCATGCTTGAGTCGCCGGACACCTATCTGGACCATATGCCGTCGGGGCTGACGCTGGAAAGCCTGGTCCCGCACGGGCACGGCGCGAGCGGAGGGCACAACGCCCATCAGACGCCCAAGATCAGCTATAAACTGGCTTTTTTCCAGCTGGGCGCGGATGAATGCCTCAGCTACAACCAGGACCTGCACGAGAGCATGGCCCGGATCCGCGCCGTGGTCCGCCGTACGGTCAGCACCCAGCCGGACGAGGTCGTCAAGCTTAACGAGGTCGAGATCAACATGTCCAGCTACACCGTGAAGATAGGCGGCAGGGAGATCACCGTCACCGCCAAGGAATTCGACCTGCTTTATGTGTTCCTGAGTTCCCCCAACCGCGTGCTTTCACGACCGTACCTTATCGAGCGCGTCTGGGGCTACAACTATTTCGGGTCGCCACGCACCGTGGACGTCCATGTGCGCCGCCTCAGGTCCAAGATGGGCAAGGCGGCGAGATATGTGCACACCGTGCCCTGCGTGGGTTATAAGCTGGTACCGACGACCAAATAAGGGCGCGGGTGCGAGGGGTTCAAGGGGAGGTCGTTAAGGAATTCCTTCCCCGGGCCCTTCACCCCGGACCCTTTACCCTGCTGAATTACGGAGGTTTTACATTATGGCCGCACAAAAGATCCTGGTAATCGACGACGACGCGCACCTGAGGGAAAGCCTCGCCGAGGTCCTTGACCTCGAAGGCTTTGTCTGCCTCGAAGCCGGCAACGCCAAAGCCGGCATCGATGCGGCCAAGAAACACGGTCCCGATGTGGTGATCATGGATATCCAGCTTCCGGATTCCAGCGGTTTTCAGATCTGTCAGGAGCTGAGACGCCATTCCAAGGACTTCATCCTTATCATGATGACGGGCCGCTTCCTGTCCGCAGAAGAAAAAACGCAGGGTTTTTCTCTCGGCGCGGATGAATATCTGACCAAACCTTTCGATATCCAGGAACTGTGCCTGCGCATTCGCCAGCTTTTAAAGAGGAAAGGCAAATAACGCCCCTTCAGCGCGTTAGGCGTTCCCAAGCGGCATCTAAAAACCGGAGAGCAATAATGAGGCATATGAAAAACGCAAAAACGACTATCATAAGGACGCTGGCTCTGGTCCTTGGTATTTCTTCCTTCGGCCGGCTGTCCGCGGCCCAGGCCGAGGGCGGCGCGCAGGCCGGAAAAGCCGGTCCCGCCGCCGCGGCCGCCATAACGCCCGGACACGGACAAACGGGCCGGGTGAAGCTGGAAGTTTTTTTTGAAAGCATGGACGGCGCGGGCTGGCAGTGGTTCTTCCTGGGCGACGCCGTGCGGCGGCGGCTGCCTTCCGCCGTGGAGCTGCAGGTGTACCCCCTGCTCTCCAAGAACGACAAGGGCGAATGGGAATCTAAACGAGGCCAGGCCGAGATAGACGAGTCCATGCGTATAGCCGTGGTGTCCAAATTCTACGGCGACAAACTGTCGAGTTATCTTAACGCCAGGTCCTTGAGCCCTTGGGCCGACGGCTGGCGCGACGCCGCTATTTTCAGCGGCATCCCGGTGCAGGAATTCGAAACCAGAACGGCCAAGAACGGCCGGGAACTGATGAATAAGGTTTATGACCGCGTAAAGAAGGCGGATGTTACCGGCACCGTGGTCCTGTTGAACGGTAAACCTTACGCCGGCGGCGCCAAATTGCTGGCCTTTTTTTCCGCCGTCAACGAGCTGCTGCCGCAGGCTAAGCGCGTGGCCCTGCCAAAAACGGCCGAGGTTCCGGCGGCGGCCAAGGTTCCGGCGCCCAAGTTCTGGATCGTGCTTAGTTCCGGCGTGGAGAAGAACAACGGTCTGGTGGACGCGTTCAGCAGATATTTTTCCGGCATAAAGCCGGCGGTCCTGGATTATGATTCCCCGGAACGCCTGAAAAATTTCCCCGATCTCGACTTTCTGCCGGCCTATGTCATAGAGGATAATAAGGATGTCCGGACCGTTCTGGAAGCCGAGATCAAGGCGGGCATCTTCACGGAACGCAAAGGCTATCTGGTTTACTTCGACAAGCAGCGCAAAGGCCTGTATGCCGCCGCCAAACCGGAGCCTGGCGTTCTGAAGCTGTTCGTCATGTCCCAGTGCCCTTACGGCGTGACGGCCGAGAACGGCCTTCTGGACGCGGTCAATAAGAAGCTGCTGCCCGCGGGCACGAAAGTGCAGATCCATTATATAGGCGACTCCGAGAAAGGCGCGGACGGACAATACACGTTCAAAAGCCTGCACGGTACGCCCGAGTGGGAAGAGGATGTCAGGCAGCTCGTGATCGCCCAAAAGTTCCCGGCCAAGTTTAACGCCTACCTCCTTGAGAGGAACAGGGATGTTTCTTCCACGCAATGGGAAGAGGCGGCTAAAAAGGCGGGGTTGGACCCCAAGGCGGTGACCGCCGGGTTCGAGGACGGGAAAGCCCTGCTGGCGGAAGATTTTAAATACACCGCCGCTCTCGGCATGACCACTTCTCCTTCCTTCCTGTGGGAAGGCAGGCTGTTCGTGGTGGGCATGGGCGAACTGGCCAAGGTCCCGGGTTTTGAGAATGTCAAAGCCCAGGGCTCGACCGGCGCCGGCTGCGCGAAATAACGGGTGTAAACGCAAAGAGCGAAGCGTAACAGGCCGAACAGCGCGGCTGCCGGTGAGACAGGGTACGGCTCGGTCGTCGTGCCCGCCGGGCGGCCGCGCAGCCGCCCGCAATATTTCAGCAACACCGGCCTGTTACAATATATCCGCGGGCGGGGGGGGGCGGCTCCCGTTCTATCCGGGTTCGCTCTTTGCGCCGCGCACTTTATTCTTTAATCGTCGCCTGATCTTATGACCGAAGCTCCCAAAAAACGCGGAAGACTTTTTTACAAATTCCTTTTCGTGTTCCTTATCGTTTCGCTCGTGCCGCTCGGCATAGTGGGGTATTACCTCCTGACCCTGAGCCAGGTGACGCTTAACAGGGCCATTTCCCGCGACCAGGAGGCCCTGGCCGTGGGTTTCTCGGACACCGTTTCCAGCTACATCACCAACTTCCGCAATGTCCTTTTCGACGCGGCCCATCTGGAGGATTTCGCCTCCATGAACGCGGGCAAGCAGCAGGCCCTGATCAACCATATCATGCAGCTGCACGCCCCGTTCCTTGAGCTTTCCGTCATCAACGCCGGCGGGCACGAGACCGTGCGCGTGGGCCGTTTCGTGCGCGATACGAAATTGCGCGATTTTTCCAACGATGTCCTGTTCGGCAAGGTTATGAAGACCGGCGAGTTCGTAGGCGGGCTTGAGAAGTACATGGGGTCCTATCCGGCCATAACCATGGGCGTGCAGATCGTCAGTTCCACCACGAACCAGGGGATGGGGGTGCTGATCGCCAAAATGAGCCTCACCGGCCTTTCCAGCATCCTGAAGACCGGTTTCCCCGAGGCCACCCATACGCAGGCGGCGGTGATAGATTCCAACGGTTTCCTGATAGCGCACTCCAATCTTAAGGAGATCTACAAACCGGACGCCAAACTGCCGGAGGATATCCTTAAGATCCTTCTCCAGAACGACGCCAAGACCGGAGGGGGGGAGATAATCCTGGATACCGGGGAGAAGGTTCTGGGCGCTTTCGCGGAGGTTTCCGACCTGGGGTGGGTGGTTTACATCCAGCGCTCGGTCTCCGTGGCTTACCAGGCCTCGAACGAGATGCTTCAGCGCACCTGGCGCATGATGCTTCTTGTCACCGTGTTCGTCCTTTTCCTGGGTTACGCCGTGTCGCTGGTCATAACGCAGCCCATCCAGGCGCTGCGCGAAGCCGCCATCAAGCTGGGCGAGGGGGATTTCGATTACCTGCCCGACCTCAGCATGCCCAACGACGAAATAGGCGAACTGGCCCACACCTTCATGCAGATGAGCGAATCCCTGAAGGTGAAGACCGCTGAGATCATGTCGGCCAAGGAAGAGCTGGAAAAGCTCAACCGCAGCCTTGAGAACCGCGTCGAAGCGCGCACCAGGGAGCTTAAGTCCGCACAGGACGAACTTATCAAAAAAGAGCGGCTCGCCGCCATAGGCCAGATGGCCTCCGTCGTAGGCCACGAGATCAGGAATCCGCTGGCCGTGATCAACAACTCCATCTATTTCATAAAGACCAAAGTGAACGCCGCCGCCACGCCCCTGGATCCGAAGGTGGCCAAGCACATCTCCATCATCGAATCTGAGATCCGCCAGGCCAACGGCATTATCGACGAGATCCTGGGTTTCGCCCGCACGCGCGAGCTTAATCCCAAGCTGACGCACCTGAACGCGTACATGGAGGACCTGCTTATGTCCTTCCCGTTCCCGCCGCATATCGAACTGGTAAAAAGATTGGCTCCGGAAAATCCCACGGTCAACATCGATACCGACGAGATGACGCAGGCCGTCAGGAACCTTATAAAGAACGGCATCGAGGTCATGCCCGAACGGGGCAGGATCTCCGTGCGCACCGAGGTGACGGGCGAGGCGGTCCGCATCGATGTGGAGGACGCCGGCCCCGGCATTCCGAAAGAGACCCTGGAAAAGATCTTCGCGCCTTTCTTCACGACAAAAGCCCGGGGCACCGGCCTGGGGCTTGCGGTGGTTAAAAAAATAACCGACCGGCATAAGGGGCGCGTCGAAGTTTCCAGCGTGGTGGGCCAAGGCACCTGCTTTAAGCTGTTCCTCCCACTTGTGTCCAATAACCAAAATAAGTGAGAATGTAACGGTGCATTCGGGAGTCGGGGAGTCCGGTAAAGCCGGAAGCCAGGGAGTTAAAAAGTTCCGGCGTTCATTACCCTTCGACCCGCAGCCGCCCCTATGGAAAGCAAGATCCTGATAGTCGACGACGACGCACATCTGCGGGAAACCCTGCGCGACCTGCTGGAGATGGAAGGCTATAAGGTATTCGAGGCCGGTTCCGGCGCCGAAGCCATGAAACGGGTCGTTTCCGATTTTTACCATATCATCCTGATGGACTTCAACCTCACCGACAAGACCGGCATCGAAGTTATAAAGGACATACGCAAACTCAATACCGACAGCCAGATCCTGATGATGACCGCCCACGCTTCGCTCGACACCGCGGTCAAAGCCATCCAGGAGTCGGTTTACGATTTCCTGATAAAGCCGGTGGATTTCAATTATCTGCGCCGCGCCATCAAGAAAGCCGAGGAGAAGCTTTTCCTGGAACAGGAAAACAAGCGCCTCATCGACATGCTCAAGCATAACAACGAGGAACTGGACCGTTTGAACGGGATGAAATCCAAATTCATGTCCATGGCCTCGCACGATCTCTCTAACGCCCTGATGACCCTGCAGATCAGTTTCGAGATGCTCGCCGCCACCATCACGCCCAACGACGACCAGGGCAAGAAGATGACCTTCATCAATACCAGCATCTCCCAGATCTCCCGTCTTATAGGCGACCTGGTGGACTGGGCTTCCATCGAGCAGGGCAAGCTGCGCATGGAAAAGAATTATTTTGAGATGGATAAAATGGTGGACGAGATCATCGTGGGGCCGAAGGCCAGGGCCCAGCAGAAGAATATTTCCATAGACGCAAGGATCAATAAGGAAGGGCTTAAAATGGTGTGCGCGGATAAGCGCAGGATCAGCCAGGTCCTGATGAACCTGCTTGAGAACGCGATCCGGCACACCTCGAGAGGCGGCAGTATAATGGTTTTTGTGGAACGCCTTGAAGACTCGGTCTGCGTATCCGTAAAAGATACCGGCGAAGGCATAGATCCGGCGGAACTGACCAAGCTTTTCCAAAGCTTCTATCAGCCGGCCGGCGGCAAATCTCCGCACGGGCGGCTGGGCCTCGGCCTTTCGATCTCAAAGGAGATCATCCACAACCACGAAGGCCGGATCTGGGTGGAGTCTGAAGGCGCGGGCAAGGGCTCCTCTTTTAAATTCACAATTCCGTTCGCCAAGGAGCCGCCGCCCGGCGCCGCTTCGGCCGGACCGGAAAGCCCGGTGTAAATTATTTTAACAAGCGTCGTATAATCAGGTATAATCTTAGATAGCGCGGAGATATAAAATAAGGAGCTTAGAATGGCCACCCCCAAAAAAACAGTGTCGGTTTTGATCGCGGACGACCAGACCCTTTTCAGGGAAGGTATCAAGGACCTGCTGGAAGATGAGAAAGGCATCGTCGTGGTGGGCGAAGCCTCCAATGGCCCGGAAGTCGTCGCCATGGCCAGGAAACTCAAGCCTGATGTGATCCTTATGGACATAAAGCTTCCCCAGATGGACGGCGTTTCAGCCACCCGGATCATCAGAAAAGAATGCCCCAATACTAATGTCCTGATCCTCTCCAGTTACGAGGACGAAGCGCATGTGACCGACGCCATCCAGGCCGGGGCCAACGGCTATCTTTCAAAAATGCTGCCCGCTTCCGAGCTCGTGCACGCCCTCAAGACCTTTACCACCGACGGCGTTATGATCCCCCAGCCCATCATGGGCAAGCTGATCCAGGGTTTAAGGCAGATGGGGCAGCCCGGCTACGAGAACGCTCCCGATTCCCTGACCTCCACCGAGATCAGGGTCATGTCCCTGCTGGGCAAAGGCAACTCCAACAAGGAGATCGCCACCGCGCTCGAATGCAGCGTAAAGACCGTTAAAAATCATCTCAACAGCATTTTCCAGAAACTCGCCGTCAACAACAGGACCGAAGCCGTGGTGAAGGCTCTGGAAAAGGGCCTTATCTCGCACGAAGGTCAGTGATTAAAAATTTTTGCCGCAAAAATTTTTACTGCCCCGCCCTTCAGGGCGGGGTTGTTTTTTCTTTTTTCCGGCGCCGGACGATAAAATGTCGTCTTACGACATTTTATTTTAATAATTGGGCAACATCGGAAAGGTAGGATATTTTCCCGGGGCCTTGAAAGCGTCCGGTTTAGGTGGTATAACATAGCAGGGGATATAAATGAATTCTGCGATCGGCTTTTTATATTTTTTAAAGCCTATGGCCTATGGCTTATGGCTTTCCGGGCGTCCTTTCCGGCCGGGACGCAAAGGGCAGACCACCGTCGAGTATCTTCTTATGCTGTCCGTGGTGGTGGGGCTTACGCTGATAGTCGGCATACTTTTCCATAAAAAACTTCTTGGCGGAATGTTCAGCCTGGTCGGGATGGTGATAGGCTCCAGTAAACCGGCGGCGGCGCCGTAACGGCGGAGCGCCGGCGACAGGCCCGCGGGGCGTGGGCGGAGAGAAGAATATGGCGGGATACAGGGGACTCGTTGAGAAGACCTGGAGGCGGCATACCGCCGCTTCGTTCTTTTCTTTTGCCTGTTCGTCGCCCGACCCGATCCGCCCCGGCCGCAGGCGGGGGCAGATCCTGATCCCTTCCATCCTTATCATCCCGTCGCTCATGCTTTTTATCTACCTCCTGTTCGAGACCACTAAGATCTCCAGGGAAAAGATCCGCCAGCAGTTCGCGCTGGATTCGGCGGCCTTCATCCAGATGGGAGACTATACCAACATCCTTAACCGCACGGCTTATGTCAACGGCGCGTTCCCGTACAGGATCTTCAAGGAAGCCTATGAATGCACGGCGGGGTGTACCACGGGGACGGAAGAAAACTGCATGAAAAAGACCGACGAGACGGGCACGGTCTGCACCTATAAGATGCTTTACGACGCGGGCGACATCCCGAAATACAAGGACGACGAGGAGTTCAAGGACGCCACCCCGCTGGACAATAAATCCAAGTGGGAGATCGCTTTTAACGAGGCCGTCCGGCCCCAGATGAACAAAAACCCCCCCGCTCCCGAGGATACCCTGATGCTGATAAACGCCGACCAGGGCATCAAGATCTATATTTTCTGGGACCCGGCCATAGGCATCTATAAGTTCTACGCCCAGGTTTACACCATGCTGGGCGCGGTGGAGGAATCCCAGATGACGGTGTTCGAGCGGCTTACCGAGAATTTTAATTTTTTCAGGAAATCATATTACCTGAACGCCAATACGCAGGAATGCGTGGATAATCCGGCGCTCTGCGGCGAAGACGGCGTCAGGAGCCCCGGGGGTTTCCGGGCCAACAGGATCACCCGCGGCGCAGGCATGTTCATGTGGTATGTGGATAAAATAATTTTCCACGCCAAGGTGCCGCAGTCGGGCCTGCCGCCGTATTTTCTGGGTAAGACCAATCCTCCGCTGCAGATGCCCGCCCCGGGGCTTTTCCAGCTGGCCACCTTCAGCGACGGCGCTTTGAAGACCGTGGGTAACCCGGGTTATCATGTTTACCAGGGCTGGAACGCGCCTTCCAATTATTTCGGCGTCGATTTCAAAGGCAAGGCGGCCTGCCAGGAAACGGGGCGCCCCTGCGTGCATGCCCTGGTGGCCAGCCAGTGCCCCCAATTGACCTCCGGCAACAATTGCGTGTGGCCCGATCCCACGCCGAAATATCAGACCCGGCTCTATCCGTGAGGCTGGAACCGCGGGCGCCGGGAGAAGAGAGGAATACAATGAGAGCCAGTGGAGTTGTTGAGAATATCAAGAGGCGGTGCGTTTCCGCTTTGTATTTTATTTTTCCCCGTCGTTCCTCTCTTCCGGGCGGGTCCCGCCGCAGGCGCGGGCAGGCGATGACCGAAGTCGTTTTGTTGTTCCCGCTTTTCATGCTGGTGGTCTTTATCACGGCCAAGATGTTCGCACTGCTGGTGCTGGTGCAGAAAATGGAGATAGGCTCTTATTACGCGGCCCGCCGCTGGCAGCTGGAATCGCATCTTAACGCCGATTTCGCCGCAAGCTGGGACGATCCCTGGCTTAGAAAGGATATAGAGGAGAAGGTCAAAGATTATATCGGTTTCAACACCCCCTCGGTCAAGAAATTCCTGAACCTCCGCACGCTTAAGCTGGAGGTCGTGCGGACGCAGGTCTGGAATGTGGTCACGGTGACGGTGGAGACCGATCCCGCCGGTATAGGGATGCTGTGCAAGTATCCCAAACAGGTGGTTTGCGCCGAACCTTACGGCGCGGCCTGCAACAACGGCTACGACTATCTTTGTGCCGGCGGAAAACAGCTCGAAGTCATTAAATATGTGCCCAGTCGGGACAGGCCGATACAGTTCGTGCTGCCGGGATTGAAGTAGGCGGACGATAACGGACCAGGCAGCCCCGTCCCCCCGATGCCCGCGCACTTACAGGACTGCCGCTTCCTTAAAAGCCTGCGGGACAGTATCGACAGCATTATTGTTGTTGTAAGATTGCAGAAACCACCGGGCGGGTTAAATGTGCTTTATCGTAATTAAGGGCGGGATCATGTTAATACTAAAATATGCGGCAGGGTATAACTGGAGGGGTGGCAGCCATGGGTCGGATCGGGCCGAGGGGTGCGAAGCACAATTCAATGAACAGGCAACCGGCGCGAAGTCGCCGGGCCGACCGCAGGCCCGATGGGTCCCATGGCTGATAGGACCCCGAACCCGCAGGACTGCCGTTTCCTTGCGGACCAACCTATGACCGGCGAAAATAAAAGCGATGAGGACCGCGGTTCCCGGGCTTCTTTTTTCCTCCCGAAGGGCCCCGGAAGCTATAAGTGGACGGGGCTCGCGCTCGTGCTGGTTTTCCTGTCCGTGGGAGGCTTCGTGGCTTGGGTCGCCATGAAAAACGCCGCCGATAAACTGGCGGGCGGCGGCAATTATAACCAACTGAGCGCCAATAGCGCCGCGCCTGGGTCCGGACCGGCGGCCAAAGCTGAAAAGGAAGGAGAATTTTTCGCTTCGGAAGAAGAACTGGCGAAAGCCGACCCGGCGCTTAAAAAAGAACTTCTTGACGGTTCCGCCGGCGCGTCCGGCGCGGCTGCCCCGGGAACCGCCGGTCCTGCGGGCGGGGCCGGAACCGGGGACCCGTCTTCGGGCGCGGGCGGCTTTGTAGCGCATTCCCAGGCCCCGAGGTCCGGGTCGGACGGCAAACTTCTGGTCAAAGAGATAACCCTCGGCCGGCTGAACGGCGGTCGGACCTCCGGCACGGCGGAGCTGAGACCGGAAGAGACGAAGGGCAATGCTCCGGCCCGGCTCGCGCAGTCCAAAAGCGGCGCGCCGGGCGGCGCCGCCGGGGGGCCGAAGGTTTCCGTGATGGAGGCGTTAAAAAGCGCCTTCAAAGCCAATCTCTACGGCGCGCGCCTGGCCTCCCAGGACGCGGCCAGGGGCTGGATAGCCAAAACTTTCGACGCCAACTCCGACGCCGCCTATTCTTTGGTGTACGATGAGAAAGTCAAGGCCAAACTGGACCGCGTGGATCCCAGGTCCATCCCCAAGTTCCTGAGAGAGCAGGACCTGAACGCCTCCGACGCCCGGACGCTCGGTGTTTCCGCCGTCGGCAAGCCGGAACTGGACGCGGAAGGCACCAAAGAATCGCTGAAAGGGGATAAAGACTACCAGGATAAAAAAGCAAGCCGGAGCCTGGCCAAGGCGCTGTTCACTCCCCTGGGACCGTTTACGGGGTCGGGGGGCGCCGGCGACGGCGCCTCGGCGGACAAGGCCGAGAGCGGAGGTTTTGCCGATCCGGACGCAGCGCAGACCCTGCAGAATATCGGCCTGGAGGACTATGTCGCGACCGAGGGTTACGGCGCGGAATGCGGCTGCACGGCCAAGGCGCCCTGCTGCTGCCTGCCTCCCAATTCTCTCAACGCTCAACAGTGCCCCGAGTACGGGCCTTTTCTGCCCACCGATCCCTGCTCGCCCGGTTATAACGCCGGCGGCGCGTCCGGCGATTTTCCCGTATCCGGAGCCGATCGAATATGAATAAAATTTTCCTGCCGCTGGTCTGTCTTGCCGCCTGCGCGGCCTGCGTGGATAAGGATATGGCGCCGGACATCGTTAAAGTGTTCGAAAAGCATAGTTATGAGGCGCACGCTCCCCGGCGGATCAGGGAACTGCTGCTCTCCAAAGGCGTGGAAGGCCTTAAGATCCTGGACCGGCATGCGGAGATCGTCGCGGCCGGGAAAAAATTTAAGGAGCTTCCCGGCGGAGGCGCCCTCTCCTCCGGTCTGCTTTTGGAAGAACGGCGCGGCGGCTTTTACCTTGCCAAAGTGTTCAGGGGCTCTCCGGGCGCGGCGGTCGGTTTGCGGGATGGGGACAGGGTGCTGGAAATTGACGGCCGTAAGGCCGACCTCCAAGCGGTTTCGGGCCTGCGCGCAGGCGCGGGGTTCGGTCTGAAGATAGAACGAGGCGCTCCCGGCGGGGCCGGTGTGATAACGGTAAAACTTAAAAAGGAATTGTTCGCCTTCCCCTTGATCTTCGGCTTTTATCTGCCCGATACCGCCACTGCTTTTGTCAGGATAGGAATGTTCTTCGAAGGCTCCGGCGCCATTGCCGCGGCGGGGCTGGATACGCTGTCCGGATTAGGCGCCAAAAGGGTGGTCTTCGACCTGAGGGATTCCGGCGGAGTGCCTGACGAGGCCGCCGCGCTTTTAAAGGACCTCGCCGCCGGGGCCGGCCCGGTGTTGGAGCTCAGATCCCGGCATAAAGGCTACTCCAGGCTTTTTGAAGCCGCAGGCAGGGGGCGGTTCGCCGCCCTTAAGCCCTTTGTGCTGGTCAATTCCGGCACGGCCATGGCGGCGGAAGCGTTCGCGCAGGCGCTGCGCGAACTGCGCGGCGCGAAGATAATCGGCGAAACCACGCGGGGCGGCGTTTCCCTGCAAAAAACATTCAGCCTCGGTCCGGGCGGGAAGGGTATCAGGCTTACCATAGCCAGGTTGTTCCCTCCCTCAGGGAAAGCGCTGGAGGATCTCGGAGTGGAGCCTGATCTAAGGGTCGGGCTGTCGGCGGCCCAAGCGGAAGAGTTTAAACGCGCCTGGACGGCCTCCGGCGAAACGGCCCTGCTCGACGATCCGGCCTATGAGAAAGCGATGGGGGTTATTGCGGCCGCCAAGAAGTGAGATCGGGGTTGTTGACATGTCAACCAAAGGACCCTTGACAATATTTGTATTTCTGCTATAATATATTCAGGAAGCAGCAGTGGCAGCAGGTGAAGTGGGTGTCCCGTTAGGAGCGCGGCAGGTAGAGTGAGTCGGAACGGTAGGGTGGTCACGGTGAGTGGGAGTTGAAGCGGTGACAGTGTCCGGTGCGCCCCTAACGGGACAAGTAATTTGGCCGTTTTAGCTGTCTTCGGGCCTCGACCCTGCTTAAGGGTAGAACGAAGAAAGCCAAAACGGCCTTTTTTGCGGTTAAAAATTTTCGCCGCAAAAATTTTTACCACCCCGCCCTTTAGGTCGTGGCCGCCTTGTGGTATTTTGTTTGACTCGTCAAGGGCATAGGCCTTGACAAATACGGATTGTCTGCTATAATATTAACGCGAAGTTCGTATGTCACGATAATAGCAAAGCCGGCGAAAGCCGGCGGCGCAAAGCTAAGACCCGCTATATACGCGGGGGTCAGGCTGCCGAAGATCAAAACTGATTTGTCGCGGTCGGCCGTTTTGGCTGTCTTCGGAGCGGTAGCCCTGTATGGGAACGAAGAACGCTGAAGCGGTTTTTTATTGGCCTGAATTGCGCGCGCCGTCCCGTCAGGCCGTTTTTCTGCCGCACTGCCGCGTTCCCAGGCCGGGCCGGGAGAAGGGATTTATGACCGGAATTATGCAAAAGAGGGAGGTTTCGGAAATTACCCAAAAAATTAACTTTTTTGTAATATCATCTTTGTATTATAATTACTATGATATTTATCAAAGGCGTCGAACACCGGGGATGACAGGAGTTTCCGGAGGCGGCGCTTATTTGCGTTTGTGAAATACTTGGCGTTTAGCTTGTTCGCAAGCGTCCTTATAGCGCTTTAGGCGTTAAGTGTGTGCCGGAGCTATATCCGCTTATGCCGGGTAATTATATGGCTGAATCAAGAAGGACCGTATTTAGCGAACTTTTTAAAGCTGATATAGGCTTTGAGGAGCCCGTTTTTACCAGGAAGGAAAGGACGGTCTTTCCGGCCGTGTGCTGTGTGATCGTTTTTATCAGCGGTATTTTTTCGGTAACGACGCTTGGCGCGGCGCCGTCTGATAACGGCGTCAAGGGGAAGATCTCAGCGGCCAAAGCGGAAAAAGAGCTTCCGGGCAGGGAAAGACTTTACCGGGAACTGGGCGCGATACAAAGCGATGAGGCGGTGGTGTTTTTAAGCCGGGCCGCTATAAGCGAGCCGGAACCCGGCGGCCGGACAAGCGCCATAACGGCGTTGAGAAAAACCGGCGGCCGGAGCGCGCTTAACGGGATACTCGCGGCGCTGAAGGTCGAAAAACATAAAGGCGTACGGATCCAGGCCGTCAATTCACTCGGGTTTTTTAATGATCCGAAAGCGCTGGAGCGTCTGCGGGATATAGTCGGGACCGACCTTGACAGGGATATGCGGATAGCCGCTTACATGGCGTTATCCAGGCTTGGCGATGCGGAAACCCTGTCAAAAGATTTCGACCTTGAAAAGGATCCCGGCGCAAAACTTGGAATACTTGACGCCCTGAGCCGGACCGAGGATGGAGAAAACAAATTGCGCGGCATAAAGGAGCGCAGCGGGGATAAAGCTGTAAAGGCAAGGATCGATCTGCATATGAAAAAAAAGTGATCGTACGGCTTGGCCGGCGGCAACGGTTAATATGAAACTGAAAGACGCCCTGAAAAAGACCGGGACAAACGGAACGCAATCCGTTGCGCACGGTCTTTTTCTCGGAAATATCAAAAAGTCGTCAGAGTGCAAAAGGCTCATGCTGCCTTTTAGCGCTAAAAGGCTCCTGCTGCCTTTTGTGGCGGTTTTGTGGTTTATGGGGGGGAGACAATGTTTCGCGGACTACAGCCGGGGACTTATTCTGGTCTCCGCGAGCTACTCTAATTCCGGTCAGGAAACAGCGGTCCTCACGCGCAACTGGTACGCCGTAAGGATGACGGTGCCCAGAGACGGGACTATAAGCTCCTTTAACACATATTTCCGCCGCGCGTCCAACACCACCTGGCAGGTTTGTCTGCGCAGCGTGGACCCCGACAACCCCGATCAGCCTTTATCTGGGGACGTGATCGGGTCCACAGTTTCCATAAACGCCAATAGTTCCTCTTTTTTTACGGCAAGTTTTAATTCAGCCGTCTACGCCGGAGACCAGATCTGGCTCACATTTTACGACAATACCGGCACCCCCACGCAGGATAATACCAATTACCCGGCGTTCTTGCCGCTGACGACCGACCCGCGCAACATAGTGGGTTCCGATGTGGATTCGGCGGATGGAAGCTATCTGGTCCGGTATTCCACGAACGGCCAAGTTGACGGCTGGGTCACCGCCTCCAACAGGATGCTTATCTCCACGATACTGTATGACGACAGCACTTTTGCCGGGAATTCCTACACCACGCTGCGGCCGAGTTCCGCGCAGAATAATGTATACGGCGCAAATTGGACGGAGCAGTTCTATCAGCCCGCCAGTTCTTTTTACCTTTCGAGGCTCGCATTCTACGGCGCCAAAACGGGCGCCAATCCCGCGGGCGACCTTTACGCCGATATTTATGAGGATGTGGACGGGGCTAACAGGCTGGTGTATATCGCCACCGCCACAAAGTCTGACATCGGGACGACCGCCGACTGGCAGTTTTTCCCGGATATAAAGGACCCGGTCTATTTTAATTCCGCTTACCGCTACGGGATAGTGTTCAGGTCCCCCTCTTCCACCAGCGGGGTCTATTACAGGGTGTATTCTTACGCTTCCAGCGACACCACAAGTCCCCGGCCGGACGGCACCTGGGGCGGGACGGTAAATAGAGCCCGGTATACCGCAAACAGCGGCGGCTCCTGGACCGATACCATATTGTCGGACGATCTGATCGTTAAATTCGTGGTGGATACCACAAAACCACAGCAGGGCATGACGCTTCCCGTCAACACCGGGATCTATGACTCCGCGGCTTTACCCTATATAACCGGCACCGCTTCGGATAACTATTATGTGGGCAAGTCGACCGCCGTGGCTCTGAAGATCCAGCGCCTTACCCAGGGCGTTAAAGGTTACTGGACCGGCAGCACCTGGCAGTCGGGCGAGGCCTGGGTTTATGTCTCCACTCCGAACGCCCTGGCGTCGATGTCCTGGCGATATCCGACCGCCGGCTGGATGGAACAGGACAGGAAATATCGCATAGAAGCCAAAGCCTACGACCCTTACGGCAATATTTCCGTCGCATGGTCCACGGCCGAATTCACATGCGACAGCTATCAGGCCTCACCGGAGCTGCCGGACTCCAGGTTCCTTGTCCCGGCTGACGGCGTTTATTTTGACCAGCTTACCTCGATTTCCGGAACCGCGAAGGATGATCCTAATCATGGCGCGGTGCAAACGATGTATTATTATGTCAAGGATACGGCCGCCGAGCAGTGGTGGGGCGGATCCGGTTTCAACAAGACCCAGGAGTCGGACGGCCAGGTGCAGGCCGATACTTTGGTCTATGACCCTCCGAACTTGAAATACGACTGGAGTTCATCCATCAATATAATGAATTCGGTCTTTGAGAACGGCAAATCTTACGCTTTTTACGGTAAGGCCAGCGACTATACGCTGTATCCGCACGAAAATTTTGAGGCGGTATATTCCACAAATACCGCGATCTGCGACAGGGCCGCGCCGATAAGCGTCGCCACCATGCCCGCTAACGGCGCCCGCTACAACTCCATACCCACCATTAACGGCACGGCCTGGGACCAGACTTCCGGCGTTAATTCCGTCTATCTCAGGTTAAAACGGCTGAGCGACGGTTATTACTGGAACAACAGCGCGCAGCAGTTCGACGATTCCCTGAACGCCAATACGGCCTGGACGAGCGTTCTAAACGGTACGGTGCTGGGTAATGTTACCACCGGCTGGGCGCTCATCATGCCCGCCGGCGTATGGAGCGACGGCGCGAGTTATGAGATGCAATCCAGGGCCATAGACAGGGTGACGCTGCCGGCCCCGCATTATGAGGTTAGTTATACCACTGTTACCTTCACCTATGATACCACCGTGCCGGTGCCTGTCGTGACCGTGCCGGCTTCGCTGGGATATATCACGGCGCCGTTGGGCCTTCAGACCACCATGCAGGGCACTGTCGACGCCGATACCGCGCTGGTGGAGATGCGTCTTCAGGATCTGACCCGCGGAACCACCTATTGGGACGAAACGGCGCAATCATGGACGAATGCGGCGGTCTGGAACACGGCGCAGATCTATTCGCCCGGCTACTGGCGCATGAAGATCTCCTCCGCCGCGTTCGTCAGCGGCAAGCAGTACGAGATCTATATGCGCGCCACCGACCAGGATCTTCCTTCCGCCAATGTCGGCTATAGCGCCACCCAGCGGTTCTGGTATGATGTGGATAAACCCACTTCCGCCGTTACGGGTATAACGGACGGCGCGATCTTGTCCGGCCTTCCCTCCATTACCGGTACAGCATGGGAGACCGCCTCCTACGGTCCGGTGGGTTCATCGCTCGGTAATGTCAACATCTCAATCTTCAACACGCAGATAGGACAGTATTTTACGGGTTCCGGCTGGGGCTTGCAAACGCCGCTTAATGTCGCTCTTGACGCGGGCGCCCTTAATGCGGGCCAGAACAGGTGGGAGCATACCTGGTCGATAACCCCGTCCACGGGTTGGATAAACGATTATACATACGAAATACGCTGGCTGGCCGCCGATAAAGCCGGAAATATAGAAACCGGCTCTCTTGATAACCCCGGCGTCCCCAGTCTGACATTTACAATAGACAAGATCCCTCCGACCATGGCGTCCACTTCCCCCGTGGACGGCGGCCGGTACGGCGCCGGCGCGTGGAACATATACGGGACGGCGCAGGACAACCAGTTCATACCGCAGAACGGGGTCAGTCTCTTCATAAAAGAAGAGGGGGCGGATAACAGGTACTGGACCCCCGGCGGGTGGGCTGTTTACGCTACGGGGGATGAATATAATTACGCAAAATGGGTGTCCACCGGTCCCGCCTCCGGAGCCAAGGGGGCGACGGTAAACTGGACCTACACCAATCCCGGCTGGAGCAGCAACTCCAGATATACGATATGGGGGCGGGTGGTCGATGCCGCCGGGAGTTACAGCGTTAACTGGTCCACCACGGTGTTTTATTACGATACCACGGCTCCAAGCTCCCAGTCTACGGCTCCCGTGAACAACGCCGTGATAAATTCGCTTACCGCGATAGGCGGTACGGCGCATGATAACAGCCGGGGCGGCATCAACAGCGTCAGATGGGTGCTGTGGAGGAATTCCGATGAGAAATATTGGGACACCTCCGCCGGCTGGACCCCGGGGCCCATACCGTCAAATCCGAATTTGTGGTTCAGCCCCAACGATCTTCAGCCGCCGCTAGGGACGGATGTTTTATGGTCGAGAACCACCCTTCTGCCCGCCCCGGCCGACATGACCGACGGTACCACCTATTACCTCACCACCGCCGGCATAGATATTACCTCGACCCCCGGTCCCAATACCGAGGTCAGCCGTTCCACCGCGACCTTCTGGTGGGACACCAGCGCGCCGGTCTCCAGGAGCACCGCGCCCGCGGATGGGTCCAGGTACTCCTCCCTGCCCGTCGTCTCCGGTACGGCGTTCGATAATGTCCGGATAGATTCCCTGCGCGTGCGCATCAGGCGCAACACCGATCTGCTGTACTGGAACGCCGCCGCCGACGATTTTACAGCCGACGAGGCTTCCTCCTGGATAGAGCTGGGTTCGGATCTGGCCCTGCGGACCACGAACTGGTCTTATACCGACGCTTTTGCCTGGGTAGGTTCGCCGCCCACCCAGTACCAGGTGAATATCCAGGCGAAGGATTATCTCAGGTACGAAACCGCTTTTTCGACGGCCGTGTTCACTTATGACCGGGTGGCGCCCGTCGCGGTCATAACGGAGCCGGCTTCGCTTGGGTATCTTTCCGCCCCGCTCGGCCTCCAGACCACCGCTCAGGGGACCATAGATACCGACACCGCGCTGGTGGAGGTGCGTTTAAGGGACCTGACCCGCGGGGCGACCTACTGGAACGAAACCACCAGGACCTGGACCGACTCCGTGGTTTATAATACCGGCATCTATTCGGCTGGAACCTGGCGCATGAATATTTCTTCCGCCGCGTTCGTCGGCGGCAGGAAATATGAACTGGGCGTGCGCGGCACGGATTCCAGCCTTCCGGCGGGTAATACGGGTTCCGTGGCGACCCAGCAGTTCTGGTATGATGTGGACAAACCCACCGCCGCCGTTACCGGCATGACCGACGGGGCGGTCCTTTTCGAACTTTCTTCCATTACCGGCACGGCCTGGGATACTTCCCGTTACAGCCCGGTGGGCACTTCCATGGACAAGGTCAACCTGTCCCTCTACAATGTGCAATTGGATAAATACTTCACCGGATCAGGATGGGGGGGACAGACGCCGCTCAATCCCGTTCTTGACGCCGGTACGGAGAACGGCGGACAGAACAGGTGGGAGCATGCCTGGAGCATAAATCTTTCCACCGGCTTGATCAACGACTATAACTACGAGATCCGCTGGCAGGCGGTCGACAAAGCCGGGAACGCGCAAAACAATTCGCTGGATACGGGTTCCACGCCCAAACTGGCGTTCACCATCGATAGAACGCCTCCCGTGGCCATAGCCACTTTCCCGGCCAACGGCGGCGTGTACAGCGCCGGTTCCTGGAATATCTACGGCACCGCGTCCGATAATCAGGGGTTGGATAAGCTGGAGTTGTGTCTGAAAGATACGACCGGTTCCAAGTACTGGAACGGATCTTTTTGGGAGGACGATCCCGGTTTTGATGTCTGGTTCAGTTCCCAGGATTTACAGAACCTTCCGGTCAAAACCGCCGATTTTTATTACAGCGGCATCAACTGGCAGTCGTCCTCCTACAGGCTGAGCGCCAGGTCGCGCGACGATGTGGGGTTGTGGCAGTCGGCTATAACGACCGTTACCTTCACCATCGACACCCAGAACCCCGCCAGCGGCGTTTCGCTGCCGGCGGCCAACGGCTATTACAATAATTCAAACCATGCCATAGCCTCCATACAGGGCACTTCGACCGACGATAAAAGCGGCATTCCCAACGGCGGGGTCGAGGTCTGGATCCGGGCGCTGGGTCCGGCCGGGGAGCTGCAATGGCCCACCACTTATTGGAACGGCACGGCCTGGCAGGAGAGCGGCACGCCGCTCTGGCGCACGGTCACCCTCGCGGGCTCAGCCGGGGACCTGAGCCGGTCCTGGACCTATTCCACGCCGAATTTTTCGCTTCTTTCCAACGGCGGCTCCGGCCACAGGTTCAGGGTGCAGGTGAAGGCCAAAGATACGGCGCTGAACCAGCAGGTCCCGTCCGTGGAGAACTATTTCGAGTACGACGTGCAGCTCCCGACTTCGGCGGTGCTTACCCCGGCGGACGCGACCAAAATAAGCAGATGGCAGTATCTTACCGGGCAGGCCAGGGACCCGTATCCCGGCACGGGCCTGGATCTAGTGCAGCTCCAGATCATAGACAGGGGTACGGGTAACGATGCGGATTACAACTGGTGGACAGGTTCCGGCTGGACCTCCACGCCCAATACCTGGGTCACCCCGGGCTGGACCATGTCGTCCGGGACCGACGCCTGGAACTGGTCGTTCGCGCCGCCTTCCACACTGACCAGCGGCAGGTATTACCGGGTCGTCTCCCGCGCGCGCGACAAGGCGCTCAACTACGATGTGACGCTTGCCACTTCCACTTTTCAGTACGATGTCACGGTTCCGCAGTCGCAGCTTCTGGACCTGAGGGATTATCAGGCGGGTGACAACACCACCTATACCGACAGGCTGGGATTTGTGCACGGCGAGGCCTGGGGCGAAACGCCGGTGACTTCCGTGGCGATCAATATATACGACCAGGCCGGCAGGACCTGGGAGAACGGTTCCTGGGCGTCCGGCGATACCGGCTACTGGAACGCCTGTTCCGGAAAAGAATATTTCGTCTGCTCCGGAAACGCCCTCCCGCCGGCCTTTGGCACCGGCGCGGAAGATTTCAGAGGCCGGATAAGGTCCAGGGCCCTGACCGCTTCCAAGACTGAAACCGCCGGCGCCGGGCGCTCGATCTACATGAAAAAAGGGGTCTGGCCCTATTCCTATGTTTCAAATCCGGCGCACGGCTCTTATCTGACCGCTCTTCCCGAGATCAATCTTAAACTTTCCCGCGGTTCGACCGCCGCTCCGGCCTGGGCCAGGGTTAGGGTGGAGAATATAACCGACTCAACGGTGGTACAGGACTGGACCGACGCGGCCCTGGGCGGCTTTGAAAGTTTCGGCGGAGGCAATTATAAGGTTTATAGCGCCACCTATACGGTGGGCTTCTCCTGGACCAATAACAAGGTTTACCGCATAAGGAGCCTTTGCGCCTATAACGGCGGCGCCGATGTGGAGACCGCGGCCGCGGACGAAACTGACGGCGTGATCGTGACATTCGACCAGACTAACCCTTCCTCAAGGATAACCGTTCCGGCGCACGGGGTTACTTACAACGACCTTACCCAGCTGAGCGGCACGGCCGGCGACAATCTGTCCGGCGTGGACCGGACGGAGATCTCCATAGCCGATCTTAACCAGGCCACCACCTATTACTGGCACTGGTGGTCTACTTCCGGCACCTGGGTCACGGACGAATATTTTAATACGGCCGTGATGCCTTCCACTTCCGCCTGGACCTATTCGACCCTGCCGGCCTGGACTGACGGCAAGGTTTACAATGTGCGCACCCGCGCCTACGATAAGGCTTCCAACAGCGAAGCCCTGCCCGCGGTGCTCGGGTACGCGGACGCTTCTCAGAATACCTCTCGGACCTTCAGATACGACACCAGCGGCCCTTCTTCGTCTTTCTCAACGCCGCAGAACACCGCGGTCTACAGGTCGCTTTCCAAAATAGAGGGCAATTCCACCGACCTGTACAGCGTGATCCCCATAGGCAATTCTGAGATCTCGCTCCAGCGCGACAGCAACAACTGGTACTGGGACCCGGTCAACGGCTGGAGCGCCGGTTCCTCGCAGTGGTTCACGGCGGATTCCACTTACAGCGCGGTTTCAGTGAACTGGTCGTACAGCTTCGCGGACACCGTCTGGCATAGTTCGTACACTTATACGGCGCGCGCGCGGTCGAAGGACAATACTCAGACGGGCGCCAACCAGGGACCTGATTCTTCCGCCGCGGTCTTTTACATAGACAGGACGAATCCCATATCCGTTATAACCTTGCCCGCGGCCCAGCCGCAGAATTCGGTGCAGGCCGTTTCCGGAACCGCCTCGGATAACCGGAAGATGTACCTGTCCGATCCGTTCCAGGCCGTGAAAATAAGGATCTACCGGGCCGTGGGGAATGTTTACTGGAACGCCGTCGCGCGCCGGTGGGAATCCGCTTCCGATCCGGAACTTTATTGGTCCACCGCCGCTTTCACCTACGCGCCGTCCCAGTCTAGCGGCACATTCTCGTTCGACGCCTCCGTTTTCCCGTGGAGTTCGGGCTACACTTACCGCCTGGAGTCTCGGGCCAGGGATTCCGTGGATAATTATGACGCCGTCTATTCCACCGTAACGTTCAAGTTCGACAACACCGAACCGGAATCCACCGTGGTTTCGCCCGCGGACGGTTCGCATCATGCGGAGCTTTCCACGTCCTCCATAACCGGTTCCTATACCGATCCGAGCAGCGGCTCCGGGGTCGTCGGATTAAGTATGTATGTTCAGGATCTCACCCGCGGTACGACCTACTGGACCGGCATGGGGTGGACCGATACCGACGGCGACAAATGGCTGTTCAGTAATATCGTCGGAGGGGTCTGGACCTGGAACGCGGTTTACGATCCCCCGCAATGGACGGATGGCCATCTTTACCGGATAGTTACCAGGGCTGACGACCTGGCCACGAACCAGGAAGGCACGGGCGCCGGCAATCTCGGCACCGTAAGGGACGCGGAGTTCGTTTACGATATTTCCAAGCCCACCGGCGCCGTGACTTATCCGTACGACAAAGGCTATATCAGCCAGGCCGGAAAAATAACCGGTACCGCCTATGACGCGCCCAACGGCATCGTTGAGAAGGTTTATGTGCGGATCAAGCAGACCGCCGGCTCAAAGCCCGACCATTACTGGAGGGTGTCGGATTCAAGCTGGACCCTGGAAAATGTCCCCGAGGTCTGGAACGAGATCTACCAGGGCGGGCCCTACGGCACATTAAGCGCCTCGGCGACCTGGTGGCAGTTGAACACCACTCCCTGGCAATCCGGAGAAACCTACGATATCAGCGTGAACATCAAGGACAAGGCGGATAATTACAGACTGGGTTACAGCACCGTTACCCTGATAAAAGCCGATTTTACGCCGCCCACCTCCACGGTCACTTACCCGGTGAACGGTTCCATTCTCCAGACCGAGGTCACCGTTATTTCCGGTTCGGCTTCGGATACGGCCCCTGGACAGCTCGATAAGGTACAGGTTTCCTATTATTGCGCTTCGGGCATCTGCGACGGCAATTACTGGAACCGCGCCTCCGGGCTCTGGAATTCAGGCGCCGAGATCTTTTATGACGCGACGCTGCTGGCGGGCGACAAGTGGGAGGCCACCGGCTCTTCGACCCCGACCTGGGTGACTTCGGTGGGAGGCATCGCTTACAGGGTTTTTGCCAAGGCCGTGGACAAGGCGCTTCTGGAAGTCGCGAAGCCAGGCGCCGTCGGGGACGGGCCGTACATGGAATTCACGCTTAAAACCCCCCAGCCCGTTTCCGGCATAACCTCGCCGTCCGCGAACACGCCCCATTGGGTCCCGAACCCCAAGCCGGCCATTTCCGGCACCTCTGTCTATTCCAGCACCGTGGCCGTGAGGGTAACGGATCTCGGGGCCGACGGCCTGGAGAACGGGAACGATCTTGTCTGGAACGGGACGCAATGGCTCTCGGCGTCCGCTAATCCCGATCTCTACCTCGGCGTGGATTCTTTCAATCCCGGGAACGGTGTATGGCAGATAGACCTGGAGTCGAACCAGTGGAACGGCAACAGAACTTACCGCGTCAAGTCCAAGGCCGTTCATACGGGCAACGAATATGAGGAAACTCCGGGCGCGGGACGGCTGTTCGTCATAGACTCAAGCGCTCCGGCCGCGGCGGTGACGGCGCCCGACCGCAGATGGGTAAATTCCATGACCGGCCTGATCGGCGGCGTCGGCGATATCGCGCCCGGCGTGATCCAGAACACTTATTTCCGCGTCAAGCGGGACGAAGCCTCGCAGTACTGGAACTGGGCCGCTTCAACCTTTACCGCGGACGCCCCCGAGACCTACCTTCCGGCCGGCGTGGTCGGCGGCGTGGCGAGCTATACCACCGATTATTTCCTGAACAACCAGGCCTGGGAACAGAACAGGGATTATGTGGTGCAACTGGTGTCGGTGGATAAGGCCGGCAATACGGGCACGGCGGCGGAAGTCACCTTCAAGCTGGACCTGTCCTCCCCGACCACCAGGATACTTCTGCCGCAGAACGCCAAAGCCATAAGGTCCCTGCCGTCCATCTCAGGTACGGCGGCCGACGACTGGGAGAACCAGAAAGTGGAGATAGCCATACAAAAATGGCTGTCCGGCACCATGCTCTGGTTCGACGGAACTTCTTTCAGCGACCTGGCTTCCGAGCCTCACTGGCTGGATGTCGTGAACGGCGCCGGAAGCAGTTACCTGTCCCCCGACGCGACGACCTGGGTGTACGCTCCCGCGAATTTTGACGATAAATTCGAATCCGGCTACCAGTACTTCATACTTGTGAGATCGAGCGATGTGGCCGGCAATATGCTTAGCGGGTTCAGCGTAAATGTGTCCTCGCTGGTCATAAAGGTGGACAAGACCGCGCCGGTCTCGGCCATCTCGCGGCCGGCGAACGACGGCGACGGCTCCAGCGGCAGATATGCCCCCGCGAACATCGGGCAGTTCCCGGCCAATCATTTGAGCGGAACGGCCGTGGACGCCCCCGCGCAGAATAACGGCGATATCTCCGCTTCATATATAAGGCTGTCTTACCTGCTGAACGGCGACACCTATTATTGCGCCGGGACCGGTTTCAGTTCCGGGACCCTCACGGAAGCCACGGCCTGGCAGCCCACTTCCAAATCCGGCTCAGCGCCCAACTGGACCTGGAGTTATGCAAGCAGCATCCTCTGGCCGGCCGGCGACAGGGAGTATAAGCTGGAAGTCCGGTCCATGGACGATTCCCGGCTGGCTGACGGCAGCGGGGACGGCGTGTGGGAAGTGGAACCGTACGCGACGCGGTACTTTATAGTGGACAATACCCCTCCCTCCGTTCTGATAACCAGCCCGACGGCTTCGGCCCAGAAGGCCTCTTTCTCCATCTACGGCGCCGCCGACGCCGATCTGGCCGGACACAGCCTGACCGATCTCCGCATCTCCACCACCGGCCCGGACGGGACCAGATACTGGTCCGGCTCGGTCTGGACAGCTTCCGGTAATACCTGGATACATTCGTCCAAACTTGGCGCGACCTCGTGGTATTACACGGTTCCCGGCTCCATCTTAAGGGACGACGCCGTGTACACCGCCGAGGCCCAGGCGCAGGATTACGCCGGAAATTATTCCACCCTATACTCCACTTATGTGTTCACATACGACACTACGGCTCCGTCCGTTTTAGTAACATTCCCGCATGACGGCGCGGCATATTCGCAGATCCTGGTCTCCACTCCGATAACCGGGACTTCGTCCAATGACCAGACCTCCGCGAACACCGGCGTCAGCACGGTGGCCGTGCAGATAATCAGGGACCCCGGCGGCGCGGGCGAGGCCTGCTTTAACGGTACTGGTTTCGGAACCTGTCCCTCTTGGCTTACGGCGGCCAAAGTAGGCGGCGTGTGGGACAACTGGACCTACAACAGCGCGAACCTGGCTTTCGCGAACGATGTCCAGTACAGGATAGACGCCCAGGCCGCGGACTTCGCGGACAATCCGTCCGCGGTTTCAGCCGTGACGATCAATTACGACACCATAAAGCCCACTTCCACCATCACCTACCCGCTGGCCGGGTACACCACCGGATTTACGCAGATACGGGGCACGGCCACGGATGATCTGACCGGCTCCTCCTGGAACTATGAAGCGGGTTTGGGCACTTATACGGTCAAGGTCGCCATCAAAAGGCTGACCGGTTCCGAAACCGGCTGGTGGAACGGGACCAACTGCTCCGCTTCCAATCCGTCGTGGTACGAAGCCAATCTCAGTACGACCGGCGTCAACACCGGCAAATTCACCTATAATCTGCCGACGGCGCTCAATAACTATCTTTCGGACGCGAACAACCAGAACTCCAATTACAGGATAGTGACCTGGGGTTACGATCTGGCGCAGAACAGGGAGTACGGGCCCAACTCCGGACAGCCCCAGAACGGCGATGTGCCGGCCGGAGTCGGTGTGACGGTGACCTTCGATAATGAAAAGCCCGTTACGGTCATAACCCTGCCGAGCAGCGCCAACCACAACACGCTGCCGGACATTACCGGTACCGCCGGGGACAATATCGCCGTTTCACAGGTGCAGTTCGCCGTTATGAGCGAGCTTTCCGCGTGTTACAATCCCGGTTTGTTCCCTGTATGGACATCCTGCGCCAATATCAACGCGGCGCCCTGGGTCCCCGCCCAGACCGAGATTTACCAGACCTCGGCCAGCTGGACCTACAATATCCAGAACTCGACCTGGCAAAGCGGAGTCAGTTACACCATAAGGGCCAGATCGAAGGATACCGCCGGCAACTGGGATACGACCTTCACCACCGCCACCTTCAGATATGATACCGAGTCGCCCGCTTCCACGGTTACCTATCCGTCCGACAATCAGCATTTCAACTATAAAGGCATAACTATCGGCGGTACCAGCGCCGATCCCGGCTCTTCGGGTGTGTCCAATGTCATGATCTATATCAGAAGGTCGAGCGATAACCAGTATTGGCAGGGCGGCGCGATCTGGGGAGGCGCGCCTCCGACGCTGTACGCCGCTCCCTCAGGGTCGTTCGATAACTGGACTTATACGCCGGCTGACGGCATGTACGACAATAACAACGGCGTTATTTTCAGCGTTTACACCAACGCCTGGGACGCCGCCCAGAACCAGGAAGGCTATGCGCTGAAAGGCAGTTTCGTTTACGATGTGTCCCGTCCGACGAGCGCAGTTTCATATCCGTCGGACGGCGGCTATATAAGCCAGACCGGAAAGATCACCGGCGGCTCTTACGACGCTCCCAACGGCATCGTGAAGGACCTTTTTGTGCGTGTTAAACAGCTCAGCGGCCCGAACGCCAACCATTATTACCGCGTCCTGGATTCGAGCTGGACGCTTGAGGGCGCGCCGCAGGTCTGGAACCATATACCGACCTACGGAACCCTGAGCGCCTCCGCGACTTGGTGGCAGTTGAACGCCAACCCCTGGCAGACGGGTGAAACCTACGAGATAAATTCTTACGCCCAGGACAAGGCCGGCAACTACCAGCTGGTCTATTCCACCGTCACGAACATCAAGGCCGATTTTACCGCGCCCACCTCCACCGTGACTTATCCGGCCGACGGTTCGGTGATCCAGACGGAGCTGTCGGTGGTCTCCGGTTCGGCTTCCGATACGGCTCCCGGCCTGGTGGATAAGGTCAGGGTTTCATATTACAAGGTAAGTACGCCCGTCGGTTACTGGGACCGCGCCGCCGGCAACTGGCTGTCCGCTTCCGAGATCTTCTATGACGCCTCGGTGCTGCCCGGCGATAAATGGGAGGCCACTGGCGCTTCCACCCCGTCCTGGATCACCAGCACGGACGGCATAGATTACCGCATTTTCGCCAAGGCCGTGGATAAAGCCAACAATGAAGTGGCAAAACCGGGTTCCACCGGCCCCGGCCCGCATATACTGTTTACCATCAAAACACCTCCGCCCGTTTCGGTTATAACGGATCCGACGGCGGCTACGCCCCATTGGGCGCCGACGCCGAAACCCGTCATTTCCGGCACCGCGGTTTATTCCAGCACGGTGGCCGTCAGGATAACGGATTTCGGGCCCGACGGGGTGGAGAATAACGCCGACGACCTGGTCTGGAGCGGCCTGCAATGGCTGTCCGCGCAGGACAATCCGGCCTATTATCTGGGGGTGGATTCTTTTGACGGAACCATCTGGCGCAGCACCTCGGTCGCGTCCGAGGCGTGGAACGGCAACAGGACCTATCGCGTAAAAACCAAAGCCACCGGCAACGGCTATGTGGAAACTCCCGGCGCGGGGCGGACTTTCGTCATCGATTCGAGCGCGCCGCTGGCCGCCGTCACGAATCCCTCCAAGGCGTTCGTCAGATCGCTCGGCTCCCTGACCGGAAGCGTGAGCGATGTGCCGCCCGGCCTCATAGTGAACACTTACTTCAGGGTGAAACGCCAGGAATCCGCGCAATACTGGAACTGGGCCTCCTCCACCTTTACAGCGGACGCGCCGGAAACTTATTTGACGGCGTCGGTCAACGCCGGCGTGGCCTCCTATACCACCGATTATTTCCAGAACAGCGCGGCCTGGGAAGCCGACAGAAGTTACCTCGTCCAGCTGGTGTCCGTGGATAAGGCCGGCAACACCGGCACGGCCACGGACAAGGCGTTCACCTTCGATATTACCAGCCCCACGGCCAGGATAACCCTGCCGGTCGACGCCAATAAATCCGGCCTCAGAAGCCTCTCCGCCGTGGCCGGTACTGCTTACGACGCCTGGCTTAGCACCGCGGTCGAAGTGGCCGTGCGCAGGCTGACGGGAGCGGCTCCCAGGTGGTATGACGGCGCCGACTTTACGGACGCCGGTGAAACGCCGCTCTGGCATGATGTCAATAACACGGTGGGGACCCTGTCGCCCGACGCCACTTCCTGGGTTTATTCCCCGGCCGGGCTGGACAGCGTCCTGGCCACGGGCGGCAGGTACCTTATCCTGTCCAGGGCCAGGGACCTGGCCGGGAACATCCAGGACCAATTCGCGGTCGGCCAGTCCTCGCTGGTCGTCACTGTGGATAAGACGGCGCCGTCCCCGGTCATAATCTATCCCGTCGACGACGGCAACGGCATAGCCGGCCGCTATAAGCCGGGGTCCGTCGGCCAGGACGACATTAACGGCACGGCTTCCGATAATCCAGCCGCCAATTCCGCGGGGGTGGCCGATGTCAAGGTAAGGCTTTCTTATCTACAGTCTCCCGACACTTATTACTGGTACGGCGGGGCGTTCACCAGCGCGGTCAGTTCCGAGACGGCCTGGCTTAACACCGCGCTTACCGGCTCGGCCCCGTCCTGGACCTGGCAATACACCGGCGCCGTGGTCTGGCCGGCCGGCGACAGGGAATATGTCCTTGAAACCAAGGCCATGGACGACGCCCGGCTTTCGAACGACGGCGGCGAGGGCAACTGGAATACCTGGCCTTATACCTCCGCGAGATTTATAGTGGATAATACCCCGCCGTCCGTGCTGATCACCACGCCTTCGGCCCCCGCCGTCAGGGCGCTGGGCGGCATAGGCGGAACGGTCGACGCGGACCTGTCGGGGCACAAATGGACCGATCTCCGGATCTCCACCACGGGAGTGGACGGGACCAGATACTGGACCGGCGCGGCCTGGGCCGCTTCCGACAATAACTGGATAACCACTACAAGGTTGGGCGCCACTTCGTGGTATTACACCGTGCCGTCCGCGATGCTTAAGGACGACGCGGCTTATACCATAGAGGCCCGCGCCCTTGACTACGCGGGAAATTACTCCGTTCTTTATTCCACCTATGTCGTGACTTACGACACGACCGCTCCGACGGTTTCCCTGACTTACCCGCTGGACGGCGCCACTTATTCGAGCGTGCTGGTCTCCACCCCGGTGACCGGTGGTTCCGCCAGCGCGCAAAGTTCGGCGCATACCGGGGTCAGCACGGTGGCGGTGGCTATAAGCGATGTTATAGGCGAGACCAATGATTACAGTCTTTGCTTCGACGGAGCTTCATTTACGGCCTGCTCCGCCCCGCTGTGGCTTAATGCACTTGGCCCGGCCGCCGGCTGGAACTACAACAACGCGAATATCGTCTTCGTCAACGATCACAAGTATAAGATAGAAGCGCGGTCGGAGGATGAGGCCGGGAATGTTTCGGCCGCGGCCGCCCGTGTTATAAAATTCGACCTGGATAAACCGACCTCCACCATAACCAGTCCCTCGACAGAATATGTCAACCAGCTTGCGTCCGTCTCCGGCACCGCCAGCGACGACGCCGCTAACGACAGGACCTACGAGGCCAGGCTAGGCACTTATACGGTCAAGATAGCCCTGAAACTTAACACCGGCGGCTGGTGGAGCGCCGGCAGCGGGGCGTTCGACGGAGGCAATCCCTACTGGTTCGAGACCGCCGTCGACACCGGCCCTTACGGTTCGGGCAATCCGGTGGTGTCCTGGAACTGGAGCGTGCCGGCCCAGGTGCGGTCGGTCATGAGCGGCCTGGGGACCAATGATTATTTCGCCGTTACCTGGGCTTACGATCTGGCGCAGAACAGGGAATTCGGGCCCAATACAGGAGAGCCGGCTTCCGTCCCCGCCGGGCTGGGCCGGTTGATAAGGTTCGACAACCAGAAGCCTGTGGCGGTCGCCACAGCGCCGGCGAACGGCGCCTACTTCAATTCCGTGAACGCTTTGTACGGCACCACCGGCGATTCCGGAGCCATAGACAAGGTACATGTCATGGTCAAGGCCAGAGGCGCCTTTAACGCCTACTGGAAAGGCACCTATACGAATACCCTGGATGACTGGGATACCACTCCCGAGACAAAGTACACCCGCTGGAGCACCGCGGCCTACGCGGGCGGCAACTGGTCCGTCGCCCTGCCGTCTCTTGCGCCGGTCAACAATTCAAAGATCTCGGTCTGGGTCAGGGCCGTGGATAAAGCCGGCAATTGGATGGATACCCCTACGGAGGTCCAGTTCAACGGCAATCTGAAGGCGGACGGCAACCCCGCGCACTACTTCGCCTTCGACAGCGCCGTACCCCTGACCGATGTCACGGTGCCGCAAACTTACGCTCTGGCGGCTTCGACCGGCCTTATAATCGGCACAGCCTCCGATAATGAGAACGGTCTTAACGAGCCCAGCGGCGTGAGCGGAGTTAAGCTGCGGCTGCGGCGTTCGGGCGGGGCTTACTGGGACTTTTATAACGGCAACTGGCTGGGCGCTCCTGATTTCTACGACGCGGACACTTTTATCTTCCCGGACTGGACCAAAAATATCAGCGCGGCCTCCCAGCAGGACGGCTACCAGTATTACATAAACCAGTACGCGCGCGACCAGGCGCAGAACAATTATTCCGGCGCCTATTTCTCCACCTTCACCTTCGTGGTGGACCTTACCACGCCGGCCTCCAAAATAACCTTCCCGTCCGACAACAGCTTTATCGGGGCTGTGCCCGCCATAACCGGTACGGCCGACGACTCCGTGGAAAACCTGCACGGCTGGGCTTCTCCGCGTGACTTTGAGTCCGGCATTGATCCGGCGTCCGGCGTGGAACTGGCCATCCAGCGGCTCTCGGATGAAAAATGGTGGGACGGTTCCGGGTTTAACCTTGGCGCCAGGCAGTGGTATGCGGCTTCGTTCTCGGGCGTCTCCTCCGGCACCTGGTCTTATAACCTGCCGGCCGGGGCCATAGCCGACGGCACCACCTATTACGCCATGAGCCGCGTCCACGATATAGTTTCAAATCTTCAGACGGCATACACCACCAATTACTTTACCGGCGATACCACGCTGCCCGTTTCCCTCGCCACGGCGCCGGTAGGCGGCGTCACCGCGGTGCCCGCCATAACCGGCACGGCTTATGATACTTTCCCCGGGCAGTTGCAGGATCCGGGAGTGGTGAGGATCTCGCTTAAACAAACGAGCGGCGAAGGCAGTCCCAGATGTTACAACAACCTGTTCAACAGCTTCATGGCCTGTCCCGGAGGGGTCTATCCCAATAACCGGATCTGGTTCACCACCGGAACTATAACCGCGCATAATCCGGATGTGGCCCAGCCCAGCACCTGGACCTGGAACACCTCGGCCATAAACTGGATAAACCAGTCCCAGTACAATGTGATAGCCCTGGCGGTGGATAAGGCCGCGAACGAAAAATCTCCGGGTACGGTGGAGAACGCCGACATCTCCTTCACTGTCCAGACCCCGGAGGCGGATACCACGATCCAGACCCCGGCCGGCGCCAATGATAAAAATTTCAGACCCGCCGATGTGCTGAACATCGCGGGTATCGGCACCAACCTCAGGGCGGTGGACAGCGTCCAGATCCGCCTGCAAAGGCTGATCGGGGCCGCGAGCTGGTGGTATGAACCCTCCCAGCACTGGGTGGACTCCGACACCTATACCTTTGTCAGCCGCGACGGTAATTCCTGGAACCAGGGCATAAACAGCGCCGCGGCTTTCACGGTGGATAACGCCTCTTACACCATAACCGTGACCGGCTATAACTCCTCCAACGAGGCCGAAAGCAGTCCCGCGCAGCTCAGGATCGTGATAGACAATACCAAGCCCATAGGCTTTATTTCGGCCCCGGTCGGACAGTTCATAAGATCCATGCCGACCCTCTCCGGCACCGCCACCGACCCAGGCAATATAACCCAGCCTTCGCTCCAGAAGGAATTCGGCGGCATGGTGTCCGTCAGGATAAAAGATGTGGAGAGCGGCTATTACTGGAACGGCTCCGCTTTCGACTCCGCCACCACCAATATCGAAACCGCCTATACCCCGCAGGCCACGGTCAACTGGTCCACCGCGACGCTGGTGAATCCCGCCCTCAGGGACGGCCGCCGTTACAGGGTGTTCCTGCTGCCCAGGGATAAGGCCGGCAATATCGAGAACAACGAGAACAGCATGGCGTCGTCGAGCATCATGATCTTCGACACCAGCACCCCCAACGCCTACCTGGGTTTCCCGGCCGACAGGCAGGTGTTCAGGAGTCTTTCCGGCATAAACGGCACCGCGTTCGACCCGCCCGGCTCCAATCTGCCCAATTATAAGTCGGACCTCGACAGGGTGGAAGTCCAGATCTACAACGGCTCTAAATATTGGACCGGCGCCGGGTTCGACAGCTTCTCTTCCAGCTTTAATGTGGTGGCGGGCACCGATACCTGGTCCTACGCTCCGGCGGGCTTCGACGCGGCGCTTAACAGCGGTTTCCTGTATGTTCTCCAGGTGCGGGCCGTGGACCGCTCCGGTAATACGCAGAACGGGTTTGCCGACGGGGTTTCCTCCATAACCTTTATCTGCGATAAAACCCCGCCGACTTCCGGTATAATCCAGCCTTTGGCCGCCGGCAATTACAAGCCTTCGGTCCTTAACGGCGCTTCGGCCCTCAACGGCACCGCCGCAGATACTCCTTTGCCGTTCTCTCCGGATCAGCTGAACAAGGTGCAGATCAACCTGGGTTATCTGGAAGGGAGTTCCACTTACTATTGGAACGGTTCTATCTTCACCAACGCCATCTCTTCCGAAGCGGCCTGGCAGACGGTCAACGGCACGGACACCTGGACCTATCCCTTCAGTTCCGGGGACTGGATCTCCGACAAGAACTATACCCTGATGGCAAGGGCTTTCGACAAGGCCGAGCCTATGGGCGTCAACGGCGGAAATATGCAGGACCCGCTCACCGTCCGCTCTTTCGTGGTGGACGGCACCCCGCCCGTTTCAAGGGTTTCCACGCCCACGGCCGGCAGTTACATCCGTAATTCCATCCCGCAGCTCTCCGGCACAAGCTACGGCGGCGCCTCGGGCCTTGCTTCCGGCGCGTCGGGACTTAAGCTGCGGATCTATTACACCTACGGGGCGGATACCTGGTACTGGAAAGGCACTACGGCTCTCGGCTGGAGCTCCCCGACCGTGGTGGAACTGTCTGTAGACTTCACGGTTTCCGCCTCCACTATCGCCTGGAACTATCCTCCGGTCGGCTACGACATGCCGGTCATCTCCACGCATAACCAGGTGTATAATTTCTCAATAGCCGGTCTCGACCAGGCGGGCAACCAGGAAGCCCCCGAGGCCGTCTCGGTCACTTCGGACTTCAACTATCCGACCATAACGATCTCCACCCCGATGTCCGGGACCGGCGCTTTCTACAGCGACATCCGGCCCATAACCCAGCTGACCGGCAATGCGGCCGACGCTCCGGCCGGCATAGTGCCGCCGGTAAAGGCCGAGCTCTCCAGGCTGCTGCCGGACCGGGCCGTGGAAGCCAGATGGGACGGCGGCCAGTGGAGCGTGGCGGGGTCCACCTTCCTGATAGTCAACGCGGTCAATCCGTGGGATCTTTCCGCGCCGGCTCTGGACCCCAATAAACGCTATAAAGTAGAACTGTGGGCTAAAGATGTGGCCGGCAATATCACTCCGGTCGGCGCCGCCGGGGCGGTGTACCGCGAATTTGTTTACGATGTCAACAAGCCTTCGTCCTCCATTCTGGCGCCCTATCAGGCTTATCAGAACCTGGCCCAGATAAGCGCGCTTAGCGGTACCGCCGTGGATTGGGTTAACCTGCCGGCGGAGTCCTATTCCGGCGTGGCTCCGGCGGGGGTCGCTATCCAGATAGTGGATGTCGGCGCCAATACCAAGTACGACGGCGCGGGGAATTTTGATTCCGGCGACAACTGGCGCCCGCTCGCCATAACCTATTACGGCAATACCGACAGCCAGTTCGGCGTGCAGCTTAGTTCCTCGGTTTCCTGGTCTTATCCGGGCGCTGACACCTGGCCTCCGGCGCTTAACGACGGCTCCGTCTACAAAGTGCGCGTAAAAGCCGTGGACCGCGCCGGCAACCAGGAGTCTTTCGTAGAGAGATCGTTCATCTACGACAATTCCGCCCCCGTCACCACGGTAACCATGCCCGGCGCCTTCTCTTACGCCTCCATGCCGGCCATAACGGGCGACTTCTCCGAGCCGGTTTCCGGAATAAATCCGGTGAACGGCGTGCAGGTCGTCATCAAGCGCAACACCCCGGGCGATTACTGGACCGGCTCCGGCTGGGGAGCTTTCAGCGCGGCCAGCTGGCTGAACGCCACCTCGATCTTTACCTCCTCCTGGACCTATGCGGACGCGAACCTGATTAACGAATTCAATACCCTGCAGGGTTCCCGCGACTTCACGGTCTATGTAAGAGGCCGGGATACCGTGGGGAATGAGAACACGGCGGACACGCCGGCTCCGACCGGCGGCGTTGCCTTTAAAATGGACCGTTTCGTGCCGATTTCAAAATCCACCTGGCCCGCTGCGGGCGGGGGCGGCGTGATCTACAGGAATACGCCGATCTCCAACATAGCCGGAACCGCTTCCGAAACCGACGGCGGGGACCTAGGCGCCGCTCCTTCCGGCCTGAACAATGTTTTCGTGCGGGTGCGCCGCTATGACTCGCTCAATGCCCGTTGCGATTATGATACCGGGTACAACAACTGGGTGACGGCTCCGCTTACCGACGGCTGGATGGCGCAGAATTCCGGCTCTTTGGCGCAATGGATCCTGCAAATGTCCACCTCCGATTTTAAAGGCGCGAATCTCGGGGATTGCCATACCGGGGCTGATAAAGGCGACGGCTTTAGGTTCGAGGTGCAGTCCTATTCAAGGGACAATACCCAGCCGGTGAACGGCGGCCCCAATACCGAAATAACATACTCAACCGCCGTTTTTATCCTGGACTATTCCACGCCGCTGGCCGGAGTGTCGGCGCCGGCCCATCTCAGTTACTTTAACGCGCTTTCTTCGCTGTCCGGCACCGCGCTGGATCCCGTGGCCGGCGGCGGCATCCCCAGCGGGCTCAGCGCGCTCTGGATAGAGCTTGCCGACACGGACCGGCAGCCCAACCAGTATTGGAACTTCGGCTCCAGGTCCTGGAGCACGGCATACAGTTCCGGGGTTATAACGGCCGCCGAGAACTGGAGCGTGTCGGCTTCCTCGCTGCCGGCCGATACGCCGGCGACCGCGGCGGATTCCTGGTCGGTCGGCCGGTCTTCGGCCTCATTCGTGATGAAGGTGAAGGCGGCGGACAGGGCCGGGAATTATTCGGCTTTCGGCCTTACCGTTTCCACCTTTACCCTGGACAGGGTCCCGCCGCTCTCCGGTATAACCGTCCCGGCGGTGGAGGACGGTGAGGTGCAGACCATAACGGCCATAACCGGCACGGCCTCGGATTATACCGCCGATATCTCCACCGTCCAGATCCGCATACAGCAGGACGGAACGCAAGGCGCGGATTGCACGGCGCCTGGCAATAACGGCATGTACTGGAACGGCTCCGCCTGGCAGGGTTCCGAGAAATGGCTGGGCGTGAATTCCTATATCCCGGCCGATGATTCCTGGAGCTATCCGATAACCGGCCCCGACCTGAAGGCGCTTTGCTACTATGTGATAAAGTCCAGCGCCGCGGACAACGCTTCCAACGGGGAAACGGCGCCCTCTTCCAGAAGGTTCAAGTTCTCGCCTCCTCCGAGCGTCACCAGGGTGACGGCGCCCGGCGCTTCGCGCTACCAGAAGGCGGTCTCCGTTATAAGCGGCACGGCCAATTCCGACACCGACAAGGTTTCGCTGCAATTGCAGAGGCTCTCCGATAACTGGTACTGGAACTTCAACACCCCGGCCTGGCAGTCCGTCCAGGTTTCCACGGGCGGCATACAACCGGTTGCGGGCAGCTGGAATTTTTCGCGGAACCTGCCGGAATTTATAACCGGTTCTTCCTACACCTTCAGCTCCATCGGTTCCAACATAGCGGGGGTGCCGGAGGCCGCGCCGGCTTCGGCCCAGATCTTCTTCGATACGGCCGCGCCCTCGGCGCTGGTGCAGGTCCCGGCGGCTTCACAGCTATACTACAACAGCCTGCCGGTCCTTTCAGGCGCCGCGTCGGACCCGCCGGGGATAACGCCGCCCGCCGCCGGAATTTACAAAGTATGGGCGCAGTTGAAAGCGGTTAACGGGGCGTCCGCCGGCAAATACTGGGACAATGCCGCCTCCACCTATACCGCGGTCTGGAACCAGACCGTTACTAACGAAGGCGTCTACTATGCCGCCGGTTCTTCCTGGAGCTATACGGTTTCCTATCCCACGGCGGCGTTCGCCAACGGCGCGCAGTACGAGGCCAGGAGCAGGGCTTCGGACCTGACCTACAATAACGGCGTGCTGGAAGGCACGCAATCGGACCTTTCCGCCGCCAATGTGTTCAACTTCGACATCGTAACGCCCACCGCCGCGGTTAACTCGGTCCAGGCGGGGGAGAAGCGTTCCGCCGTCTCGGTCGCCTCCGGGACCATACAGGAAGACCTGGTCCTGGCCAATGTCGGGCAGCAGCCGGGCGTGCAGATCCAGTATATAAATGTCCACATCAAGGACAATAAGTACAACCAATACTGGAACGGCTCGGGCTGGAGCGGCACGGCCACGGTTTCCACCACGGCGGCCGTCTACCAGTCTTCCTGGGCTGTTTCGGCCCTGCCCGAGTGGACGGACGACAACGGCTATACCATCTGGGCCGAGGCCGCCGATAAGGCCGGCAATGTCCAGGTTAATTTCGCGGGCAACGGCTCCTCCGTGACCTTTACCGTGGATAAGACCGCCCCGCTGCTTGCCATTGATTATCCCTCCTGGAACGCGAAGATCTCCTCGCTTTCCCCCATAAGCGGCACGGCCGACGATCCGAACCACGCCACAAATTCGGGCATCGCGGCCAAAGAAAACATTCAGGCGCAGGTCTCCTATCTGAGCGGAGGGGACACTTATTACTACGACAACGCCAATCTGTTCTCGTCCTCCACGCTCAATGAAACCAATTCCTGGTGGTCCGCGACCGCCTGGTCGCCCCAGAGCTCCTCTTCCGGCGTCTGGACCTATAATCCGCCCGGCCTGGCTCAGGCGATGGTCTCCGACAGGGTTTACCGCTTCCGCGCCCGCGCGCAGGATAACGCCGTCCCCGCAGCCAATCCGTCGGACCTTTCAGCCAATCTCGTCTCGATCTACGAGGTCGTGTACGACACCACGCCGCCCGTCTCCAGGATCTCAGTTCCGACGGACGGGACATATATAGAGAAACTGGCGGTTATTTCAGGCACGGTCAACGGGGACCTGGCCGGGATAAGCGGCGTGGGCGGTTCGCGCGTGGAAGTGGAGATCCGCGACTCTGTCGACGGGACCTTCGATGGGAACGACGCGTACTGGAACGGGACGAGCTTTATTTCCGCGGTCTCGACCGTGGCGGCGTCGCTTGTGGGCGGCCCGGCCGGGACCTTCTACTGGGAGTACGCGGGAGCCGTTCCGTACCAGAACAGGGCTTACCGGATCACGACGAAAGCTCTGGACCTCGCCGGCAATTCCCAGGCCCTGCCGCTTTCCTCCGCCACGGTGACCTTCAATTCCCAGGCGCCGCTGGCCGGGATTGTCGAGCCTTCTTCCTCCAGGAAATCCTACCTGCCGTCCATAACCGGCACCGCGTCGGACCCGGGCCTGGGCGCTTCGGGCGTGAAAGAAGTGCAGCTCAGGATCCGCGAGAACACCTGGGACAACCTGTGGTGGGACAACGCGGCAAAGAATTTCACCCTGCCCGATCCGGGCGGCAGCGCCTGGTTCACCGTGCTGTCCACCAACGCGCTCTGGACCGGCTGGACCACCGATTTCTCCTGGTCGCCGGATGTGAATTACACCGTGGTGGCCAGGGCAAAGGATAATTTCGATACCCTGGACACGGTCTATTCCACGATGACCTTCACCTACGATGTGACGGCGCCGGAATCGGGGGTCGCCGTCCCGGCCGCCGGTTCTTACATAAAAACCTCCGCCTGGACCGATATTTCCGGAACGGCGCAGGATATGGGCGCCATCAACGCCGGTTCCGTGGCCGAGGTGAAGATCGGCATCAGAAGGAATTCGGACGGGCTGTGGTGGGCCGGCGGTTCCTTCTCCGGATCGTCCTTCGACAGTTCCGCGCAAAGATTTACGGTCCTGGCTGGGAACAGCTGGAGCTATTCGTCCATCCCGGCCGGCAGCCTGACCAGCGGAACCTCCTATTACATCACCACGCGGGCCCGCGACTCCGCGGCTCCCCCGAACGACGAACCGTTCTTCAATGTCCGGGGTTCCACCTTCACCTACGACCTCAGCGTCCCCACGGCGTCCATCACGGTCCCCGTTCATGATTCTTATTACAGGAATCTCTCGGCGATAAACGGCGGGTCCCTGGATAATGTCCTGGTCTCAACCATAGCCCTCAGCCTCCAGAACACCTCCATAGCCGCGCCCAACTGTTACGATCCTTCGCTTAATACTTTCAGCGCGGCCTGTCCCGCCTGGTTCCCGGCCAAAAACACGGTCTCAAGCTGGCAGTATGACTTCCCGTCCCAGCCGTGGACCTCGGGCGGCAGCTATATCCTGAAGTCTTCCGCCACCGACATGGCCGGCAATGTGCAGACGGCGGTGGTTATGTCCACCTTCACTTTTGATCTCAGCGTGCCCACCGCCGCGCTTACCACCCCGGCCTATATAAACCCGGCGGTTACCGCCCTGGCCGGAACGGCGTCCGACGCCGTTTCGCCGGTAGCGAGCCTGCAGATAGCCGTTTCCTCCGGCGCCGGAGCGGCCTATACCTGGTGGACCGGGACCGCGTTTAACGGCGTTTCCGACGCCGCCAATTACAAGTCCACCACGGCCTACAACAATGCGGCTTCGCCCAACACCTGGGGCTGGGACCTTCCCGCGCTTGAGAACAGCAAGAGTTACCTGATAAGGACCCTTACTACCGACAAGGCTGGTAATTTTAGGATCCAGGACCTCGGGCCTGTGGCGTATGATGATGAGAAGCCCGTGGCCTGGATAGCCGTGCCGGCCGGCGGCTCGTTCCACCGGACGCCGGTGACTATTTCCGGCACGAGCTACGACAATTATTCCGTGTCCACCATTACCTTGAATATACAGCAGGTCGGCGGCTTGTGCTACCGGCCCGCTTTCGACGATTTCAACGGGGCCTGCGACGCCTCCAGCTGGTTCCCCGCGAAAGGCACAGCCGCCAACTGGAATTACGGCGCGATAACCTGGCCCACCGGCAATTACTTCATCATAACCGCCAAAGCCAAAGATGCCGCCCTGAACGAGCAGGATCTTTTCACCGTAGGCGTGAGTTCCAACCGGTTCACTTACGACCAGGTCGCCCCCCATTCCAGTGTGAACGATCCGGACGGGACCAAAGTCTTGTCGGCCTTCTCCGTGGTTACCGGCACCGCGGCCGATGTGGACCTGTTCTCGACCCTCGACCGGGTCGAGGTTTCCATGGGCAGGCTGACCGGCGCCACGACCGACTATTATAACGGGTCCATATTCTCAGGGCAGACGGAAACTTTCAATCCGACTAATTTTGTCGGCGCGTCGTCCGGCACCTGGTCGTTCACGATTCCGGCTATGACCAGCGGCAGATGGTATCTGCTGCGCTCCAAAGCCACGGACTCTCCCGGCAACGAAGAGGCTTTCACTCTTGTCCCGCAGGTGAAATTCCTTTACGATATCACAAGGCCCACCGGGACCGTCGCCGCTTTTAACGGCGCGGCCCCAGGCCCTTATCACATCTCTATCAGCCCGATAACCGGCTTCGCTTTCGACGGGCCCGCCGCGGCTTCCGCCGGCCTGGCGGCGCTTGTGAACGGCGGCGCGCAACTGAGGATACTTGAAAAGGGCACCGGCAAATGGTGGGACCACAGCGGCGGCAGTTTCGGCAATATTCCCGCCGCCTCAGCCTGGTTCAACGCCAATTCAGGCTCTCCATCGGCCTGGAGTTATTCGCAGGAAGATCTGGACGGACTGCTCGCTCCGGACGGAGTTTATGTGGTCCAGTTCAGGGGCAAGGATGCCGCGGTCGCGCCCAATCAGGGTCCGTCTTCCGACGGTTCCGACGCGAATTTCACCCTGGGCGTGGATTCCGTGGCGTTCACCGTGGATAAAACCCCGCCTGTTTCGAGGGTGACCGCGCCGTCCGACGGAAGCAAGCTTAACGCCGTAACCGCCATAGGCGGAACGGCGGCGGATAACCTTGCAGGCGTCCCTTTGGCCGACAACATAGAAATAGCCATGGAAGAAGTTTCACCCGGCCACGCCTGCTGGAACGGCCTTGTGACCGGCGGCACCTTTACCGCGGCCGGGTGCCCGGCCGCGTTCCACGCGCTGACCTCGGTCACCGGCGGAGCGGCGGCGTTCGCCGCTCCCAACTGGAGCGTGAACTCGCCGCCTCTCAGCAACCTGTATGTTTACCGCGTCTATGTGAGGGCGAGAGACGCCGCGCGGCCCGGAGGCAATCTTGAAACGGTGGTTTCCTCCATAACCTTCACCTACGATTACACGGGGCCGGGTCTGACTATCACCTATCCGCCTTCTTTGCCTGTCTCCGGCGCCAATTTAAAAGCGGCTTTTACGATACAGAGCACGGCTTCGGACCAGTTCGGCGTGGCCGCCGCGTCCGTTTCCATTAAAGAAGCGGGGGTGAACGCCTGGTACGACGGCGTTTCCACTTTCTCCGCCACCACGGAAAAATGGCTTTCCGCCGCCACTTTGACCGGCGGTCCGGTGGACTATGTCTGGACTTACCCCTCGCCTCCCCTGCAGAACGGGCTTAACTACGAGATCAATGCGCGTGTGCGCGACATGTCGGGGAACAATTTTACTATGCCGTCCCCCGTCACCGTGCGGTATGATACCCTGGCGCCTTTGAGCGATGTGGAGGCCCCGGTGACCGGAGCTTTTGTCAATTCCCTGGCCTCCGTTTCGGGAACGGCGCTGGACCCGAACCCCAATCCTTCCACCGTGGCGGGCGCGAATGTCCGGATCCGGCGCGCGGGCGATCTGCAGTACTGGAACGGCTCCATCTGGGCCGCGGAAAGCGAAACCACCTGGCTTAGCGCGGGTTACGGCGCGGCGGCCTGCGGCGCGGCGGGAAAATGGTGCAAGAGCGCCGGACTGCCTCCGTCCGATAATGTCAACGGCCTTCAGGACGGTCTGTCGTATACCGTGGAATCCAGGGCTTACGATGTGGCAGCGAACACCCAGACCACTATTTCCGCGGGTTCGTCGTTCACCTTCGATGTGACGAACCCCCAGGCCGTTATAACCGAGCCTCCGGCCAGCGCCGGCGGCGCCACCCTGTATAACAGGAATCCCCTGCTGACCCAGATCTACGGCATTCCGTCGGATACCTTGCCCGGTTCCATAAAGGCCGTGCATGTCCGCATTTACGACAATGTCCAGACCAGATATTGGGACAGGTCCAGTCAATCTTTTGAACCGATAGCCCCGGAATCCGCCTGGTTCACGGCCGGCACCACTAACTCATGGCAGAACTGGGTCAGTACGCAGAGCATGTCCGGCCTGTCCAGCGGGAATACATACCGCGTGGAAATAAAAGCCGAGGACCAGGCCGGGAACTTCAGCTCTTCTTATTCCACCGCAAGTTTCAGGTATGACAATATCGCGCCGCTCTCAAATGTGACAGCCCCGGTCAGCGGCTCAACTATAACTACCCTGTCCGTAATAACCGGGACCTCCAACGATTCCGTCACGGACGGCCTTGGCGGCTCCGGCGTAAACAGAGTGGAGGTCGCTATCCGTAATAATCATACCGGCCTCTGGTGGAGCGGCGGCAGCTTCAGCAATGCTTCGCCCCAGGGTTTCACACCGACCGGAGATCCGTGGAGCTACGGCGGATTGACCTCCGCTTACCTGGCATCCGGAACCTCTTATTACATAACCTCAAGGGCTTTGGACAACGCCGGGAACATGAATTCTTTCTATATCACAGGCTCCACCTTCGTTTATGATAATACTCCGCCTTTGACCGCTCCTACGGTCCCGCTTAATAATCAGGCTTATAACGGTGTGACGGGACACGCCAGAAAGATCCCGCCCATTGTCGGTACTTACAGCGACGACACTGCCGGTATAGCTTCTATCATGGTTTCGATACAGAGTTACGACGACCCCGGCAGGCCGTGTTTCGTACCGGGTTCCGGCTTCAGCGGCGTCTGTCCGTCATGGCAGTCCATTCTACAGAACCATATTTATCAAAGCACTTGGGATTACACGACTTCCGCGCTTAATTTCAGCGGAGGCAAGCACTATGTTGTGGTTTCCTCCGGCACCGACGCGGTGGGGAATGTTCAGACCAGCGTCTCGAGCAACTATTTCCTATACGATTCTACCGCTCCCGGCTCGGCTAATTTTTATATCACCGATCCGGTCAACGGTTCCACTTATCAGCCAGACAAGACCATCCAGGGCAATTCTTCCGATCCTGATTTTGTCTCCGGTAAAGGCTCCGGTATATTGAGGACGGCCGGCTGGCATCTGGGTAAAACCCAGATAATAGTACTGATGGACAAGACGAAGGATATCAACGCAGGCCCGCTGGCTTACGGACCTTCCGGCTGCGATCCTGGCGCCGACTATTTGTGGAACGGTTCGACCTGGACCCTGGCCACGGCCGCCATCTGCCCGGGCGGCGCCACACCGTTGTGGGTGGACGCCAATACCCAGAATAATGAAACCTTCTGGGAAGATAATTCCATCGCGAACTCTGCGGTAAAGTGGGTAAAGGGTGAAAACTATGTTCTGTGGGTACGCGGCGTGGATAACGCCGGCAATACCCAGAGTGATGGAGATATAGCGCCCGGTCCCAAGATCCAGATAGCCGAAAGCGCCGCCAGATTTAATATCGCCGTGAAAGCTATGGGCTGCGGTGGACCGGATTTAACTACTCTTGCCGTAGGCCAGGATTATTGTGTGCAAGTCACCGCGGTGGACTCAGCGAACGCGCTCGCCCTCGCGTATACCGGAACGCCCAGCTTTTCTATGGTCAATCAGGAAATGCCTATGGCGGGTCCGGAAACCCCGGACCCCGATAATTTAGTGGACGATGTTTATGGCCTGCCTAAGACCGAAATTTTCCCCGCTGAAAATGATGGCGTTAAAAAGTTCGACGGTCAGCTCAGATTAAGACGGGCTTCCCGCGATGGCATTACGCGCCGCTTAAAAGTTGTGGACGGACTTATCGTCGGCATGGTGGATCTGACCGTCAATGCCGTCGCTCCCGACAGGATAATGATATTAGCCCCGTGGGAAACTCATGAACCAGGAAAAATGACCGCCCACGCCGGTCGCAGCGGAAGCCAGATGTCGCCGAGACCGGCAGGTGAGAATACCGGTCTTACAGTGCAGTTCACCGACAGATACTGGAATCTGGTGTACCAGTCCACCACCACCACGGTTACCACTTCGGATCCCTACGATACCGATCCGGGCGCGATTACCTTCGTCGGTTCCACCACGGTCAACGCTACTCTTCTTTCCGCGGGCTCCCATACGGCTTCTGCTTCCGGTTATGCCGGCGCGCCGCCGACCGCCAATCCTTCCAGTCAGATAACCGTGGCCGCGGGGTCCGCCAACAAAATGATAGTGGTCCTGCCGGGAGAAACCCGCGTTCAGGGCAAGAATACGGCGCCGGTGGGAAAATCCGGGACGCCGGACCCCTGGCTGGCCGGACAAAGCTCCACCGTCGCCGTGTTCGCCGTCGACGAGTATTATAACACCGACCCCGGTTCCACCTTCGAGACGGACCTTAAGCTGCCGGATGACGGCTTTGCCGTGGCCGCGGCTTCCCAGCCGCTGGTCTCGGGGACCACTGTTTTTCATGTCACCTTCCTTACGGCGGGCCCGCAGCGGGTGGAGGCCGACGCGCCGTATGTCCTGACGGCGCCTAATACCTGGTATATCACGCCCAATCCGCTAACGGTTTATCCTAATGTTCCCGTGAACCTTCAAATCATAGCCGAAGGCCAGCAGGCCCAGCCCGGCAATACGGCCAATGGCGGAAGAAAGATAGGCCTGAATCCTTCCACCCTGAGCGCGGGCATGGTTTCTTCAGTGACCGTAAATCTGACGGACCAGTACTATAATGTGGTTCCCGGCTCGAATCCTTTTATCTCGAAAGAGCAGGCCGTGATGCCCGAAGTCAGGTTCTGCACCGAAGACCCGTACGACGGCAATACCGCGTTGTGCGGCGCGGAACAGACGCCTAACTGGAATTACGGGCCGGCCCTCACGGTGCTGAAAGACGGAACGGGGGTGTTCCAGATGCGGATGGTCACCCGGAAAACCTCCGGCTGGACCATAAGCGCCTATGATACCGGCGGGGCCGGGACGGCCTATAATACCAATTCCGTGGGCAATGTGCCGGTGCGCTCCACTTCGCCGGTGGCGCTGCAACTGGTGATGCCTGGTGAAACGGGGGTGGAAGGCATTTTCAACGCCTCCGGCAAGACCGGCTCCCCGACCTCTCCGCTCACCGCCGGCGCGCCGTTGGCCTCGGTCATAACGGTAAGGGCCGTGGACCCTTACTGGAATATCGCGACGGATGAAACAAGAACGGTCAACATAGGCAGTAACGATCCGTACGCCACCGCGTACCCCAATGGCGACCTTATTTCAGGCTCAAGGAGCTTTTCGGCGTACACGCCCAAGAGACGGGCGCCGTATACCCATCTTTACTCCGGGGATGTGGATATCCCGGCGCTCCAGGTTTACAGCCGGGACATGAGCGCATTCACGAAACTTTCCACCCAGACCGCCTCTATCGGGACAGTTTCCGCCGGCGCGCCGGCCGGCCTCCAGATAATGCTGCCGGGTGAAACCCGCGTTCCCGGCTCCGTTTCGGGAAAGACCGGGGTTACGGACGCCCAGACTGCGGGCCAGGGCATAAATGCCTGGGTGCACCTGGTGGATGCGCAGTGGAATACGGTCGCGCAGGCCACTCCGACCGTGCGCATAGAATCCAACGACGCCAATGATTATGTGGTCCTTTCCTCGGCGATAGTCCTGGGCGCTAACGGCTGGGCCAATTGGACCACCGCGCAGCGCGTAAAAATGTACAACGCCCGCTCCGACGCCGCCCTGCGGGCCAGGAACATGGACGCGCCCGGCTCGCTGTTCGCCGACAATGTTTCCTCTACCTTCACGCTCAGCGCCCTGCCGGCGTCCCAGCTCCTTGTTCTTTTGCCCGACCAGGTTTCGGCGCCCGGCAGATGGAATTCCCCCATAGAGCCTTCCAGACCCCAGGCGGCTAACGGCACGGCCGTTTCGTTCATCGGGACCGAAGGCGGGAAGACCGGCACGGCCTTCGCGTCCGGAACGCCTAAGGCCGGAGACCCGTTCACCGTCCGGGTCATGTCCGTGGACTCTTACTGGAACCCCGTGTCCTCCGATACCCAGGTCACGCTTATGCCGGTCCGTCCTTCCGGCGCCGCCGGGGATATAACTCCGGCCCGGAGCCAGACGCTCCTTGCCGGCGCCACGGATTTCACCTTCTCGCTCAGGGCCGCCGTCTCAGGCTGGAAGCTGGAGGCCATAGGCGACGGCTTTACGCTGAACGATTCCGACGAGTTCAGCGTGGACCCCAATGTCCCCGCCAGGCTCCAGCTTATACTCGACGGCCAGGCCGAATCGCCCGGCTCGGCGACCGGCAGGACCGGGACGCCGGTCGTCTCCACCGCCGGCGTTTCAGCCGCCGGTTTCGCGCGGGTCAAGCTGGTGGATAGTTATTTCAACACTCCGGCGGCGGGGTACCCTTCCGCGAACTTTGTGATCACGACAGGCGATACCTACGACATTGATGAGACGGGCACGGTCTCCAGTCCCGGGTATGAGACTCAGAAAGCCCATACCTTCAAGACCGCCAATACCGGCGCCGGCTGGACCGTGGCGGTCGCGACCACCTCCAGTTCCAACTATGTTTCGGACGCCGTCGGCGGCGTTCTGGTCAATCCCGGCAACGGCACCAAATTGCAGGTCCTGGTCCCGGGCGAGGCCGCGCTGCCCGGTTCTCCCAATGGAAAAGACATGGCCGCCGCGCCTTCGGTCTCCACTGCGGGCGTGAGTTTCTCCATCACGGTCCGGGCCGTGGACGACAACTGGAATGTGGTGCCGGCCAACAATGTTTCCGTGACGCTCGGCGTCAGGGGCGATCCTTACGCCGTGTTTACCGGCGGGCCTTCCATGACGCTGATAAACGGTACCGGCACGAAAACGGTCACCCTGAAGAGAGCCCAGGCGGGCGCCAATTACGCGGTGATAGAAGCCACCGGCGCCGGCGGCAGCGCTCCTTATTCCGGCCCGTGGACTTCGGCTATCGTGTCTCCAGCGACCAGGGGAATAACCGTCAACCCCAACAATCCGACCAAACTGCGGGTGCTTGTGCCCGTCCAGTCCGCCGATCCCGGCTCCGCCGCCGGCAGGACCGGTACGGTTTCAAACCAGATCGCCGGCATAGCGTTCCCGGTTACGGCGGATGTCACCGACGATTACTGGAACATAGTTACCGCCACCAATCCTACCGTTTCGCTTTCGGCCGCTTCCGATCCTTACGCCTCCGGCGTGGGCGTATCCCAGCCGTTGGTTTCCGGCACCACCGTGTTCCAGCTTACGCTTTATAAAGGCGAGGGCCTGAGCCATAATATTACCGTTTCAACGACCGGCGTTAACGCCCTTGTTTCGGATACCACCTCTTCGCCGGTGGTGGTCAATTCCTCCAGCGCCGCCAAACTGATGGTGCTGCTGCCCGGCGACACGCCTGACCCCGGCAAGCCGCCTTACGACTACGGCTATGTCGGAGGCCGCACCGACGCCGGCTACGGCCCTGTCGCCGGCGCGCCGTTCACGGTAAGGGTTTACTCGGTGGACAATTACTGGAACCTGCGCACGGATGTCTCAGCCGATGTGCAGGGGGTGACCTTGGACCCCAACGATTCCGAAACCGGCTTTTCGGAAAGGCCGATGTTCTCGGGCACGACCAACTTTAACGCCGCGCTGGTTTCCCAGGGCTCCTGGCAGATAACCGTGTCCACCTCTCCCGGCGCGGACCCGCTTAAGAGCGGCGTAAGCCGTCCCGTGACCGTTGCCGCCGGTTCCGTGGACAGGCTGCTGGTCCTTATGCCCGGAGAAAGCCTTAATTCCGGCAAAGCTCCCTACGGCGCCGGCGGCGCGCCCGGCAATCCATGGGGCGGAAAAACCTCCTCGCAGCTTACGGACCTGGCCGACTGGACGGCCGGAGTTTCCACCCAGGTCACGGTACTCGCCGTGGACGCCTTCTTTAACCCGGTGAACGACAACGGCCTCCAGGTGACCCTGACTCCGGGCGACCCTAACGCCGCGCCCATCATACAAACCTTGCAGAACAGCTCCACCGTGTTCAATCTGCCGCTTTACACCGCCGTCGTCTCCACCGGCACGCGCCGCGCCTTCACGGTTTCCGCGACCGGTTTGAACAGCAATTCTTATCAGACGCCGGAAGCCCTGCTCAGGCCCAATGTGCCCACCAGCCTGCGCCTGCTGGCCCCGGGCCAGCAAAGAGCTCCCGGCACCACCGCCGGAAGGACCGGGACGCTTGAGCAGCAGACGGCGGGCCTGCCGTTCACCGTTACCGTGGATGTGACGGATAACTGGGGTAATATGGTAGCCTCCGCGCCTACGGTCGGCGTTTATACCCCGGACGACCAGGCGGACGCGGTCGGAGATACCTTCGCCCTGAGCCGCGCCACGCCCCTGACCGACTCCGGTTCCGGCGGAACGACCTCGTTTACCCTGATCATGAAGACGGAGAGGACCTCGCTGGCGGGAGAAGCCACGGCGCCGTCGGCCAGCCGCGTGACGGCCGAGATGTCCGGAGGCGCCCTGGCCGTCTCTTCGGCGGCGCTTACCGTGAACGACGACGAGAATTGCGCGGCGGGGGCCTGCAAACTGCTGCTCACCCTGGACCCGCAGATCTATATCCCCGGTCTCGGCAATACCAACGGCGCGCCCGCCGCCCAGACCGCCGGCGTCCAGTTCAACGCCGTGGTCAGAGCTGTGGACTCGAACTACAACCTTATCGAACACAAAGGCGGCGCGGGCAATGCTCCGACGGTATTCTTCAATGTGCTGGAAAACCCCGGCGCCGCCCCGGAAACGGATCCCGACAATATCGATCTTAACAACGGTCTGGGAAGTACGCCCTTTACCCTTAATTTTGCGACCAATACCGTCAGACTGCATGTAAGCACCGTAGTCCCCGGTTTCGACGCTTTCACCACCGGCGCCCTTACGGTGAACGCCTCCAGTTATTATCAGTTGCAGGTGCTGTTGCCCGGGGAAACATATTATCCCGGAGGCCCCGGCGGCAAACAGGGCGCCCCGTCCGTCCGGACGGCCGGCGTCGCGTATTCCGCCGATGTTCGCGCCGTGGACCGCTATTATAACAGGGTCTCCACGGACGCCGAGATAACCGTTATCACCGACGACCAGTTCGACTCCGAGCCCGCCGCCACGCAGCTTTCGGTCGGATACCGCCAGTTCACCATCGTTCCTAAAACTTCCACCGACACGCTGACAGTGAGCCGCGTGATAGCCAGGCAGAACAATAATTACGATATTCTCTTCGGCACCTCTTCCAATGTGCCGGTCAACCCCAACACGCCCGTCGCGCTGCTTATGGCCGTTCCCGGCGAGAATTTCCAGCCCGGCAATGTCGCCGGAGGCGGGAAGACACCGGATCCCGCCGCCATGCAGGCGGCCGGGTCCTCCATGACCCTTGCTGTGAGGCTTGTGGACGCCTATTATAACAGGATCTACAGCCCCGCCTCTGTGCCCTCGGTAAAGATCCTGACCGATGACAAATACGCCAGCGTGCCGCTCAGTAAAGCGCTGGCTACGGGCCAGGATACTTTCGACAACTTCTACTTCAAGATAGCCAACACCTCGCCCGGTTGGAAGATCTACGCCTCCACCACGGCGGGCAGCGCCCTCTCGGTCGCGCCCTCGACTTCCCCTTACATAGTGGTCTCGGCCACCACCACGGACAGGCTGCTGGTCACCATGCCCGGCGAAACCTACGATCCCGGAAACGAGCCGGGAGGGGGCAAACTTGGCGCGCCTGAAACCGCCGTCGCCGGAACGGCGTCCACCGTAACGGTAAGGGCGGTGGACCGGTTCTACAACCTTATATCCACGGATACCGCGGTGCGAGTCCAGACCACCGACCCTTACTCCGTGCCGCCGCCGGTGCGCAATCTCCTGGCAGGAGCCACCACCTTCGACCTGGTGTTCAGGACGGCTACGGACGACCCGGATATTTCCACCGGCCCGTGGCGGGTGACGGCCTCCACCTCCAACGGCTCATACCTGTCGCCGTCGGTCTCCCCGTCCATAAGCGTGACGGCCGGGGCCGCCGTGAAACTGCTTGCCCTTGTGCCCGGGCTCACCTTCGACCCGGGCAGCGCCCTGGGCTATTCCGGCTCGGCCTCCACCAGGACTGCCGGCGGCAACTTTACCGTGGAGGTAAAGGTCACCGACGCTTATTTCAACAGGAAGCAGAACGCCGCTTCCACGATCAGGCTTTCCTCCAACGATCCCTTCGACGACCTCAGGCTGCTGCCTTCGTCCGCGACGACGAACGGCAAGGCCGGCTTTACGGGCGCTATCCTGCACACCCGCAATTATAAGGGCGACGGCATTCCTTCGGGGAACCCCGACGGCTGGAATATAACCGCTTCCACCGGCGAGGGCTCCTTCTACTCCGACTCCGTTTCCACAGCCGTGCCCGTGCAGGGCGCGCCGGCCGACCGCCTTATCATCCTCGCTTACGGCGAAGTTCTTGAGGAAGGCAACGCGGCGTCCATGGGCAAGAAAGCGGGCTTTGCGCCCGCCCAGGTGACCGCCGGCTCCGTCTCCACGGTGACGGTTTACGCCGTGGATAATTCCTATAACTGGGACACTTCGACCGCCGCCCTGGTCCAGGTTTCGTTCAACCCCGCCGGGACGATCTACGACGACCAGTACGCCACGGCCGTGTCCACGGCCCTTTACCTCGTCGGTGGAACGACTTCGTACCAGGTCATCCTGAGGACGGGCGAATCCAAACTGAGCAGGGTCGTGGCTCTCAGCACCACCAGCGCCTTCTCAAGAGGCGTATGGGAAGAGACGCAGAACATCCCGGTGGTCCCCGGCGCCGTGTCCAAGCTCCAGCTCCTTGTACAGGGCGAGACCGCGGTCCCAGGCAAGCCCCCCTATGATTTCGGCCTTACCGCGGGCGGCAAGACCGGCTCTCCGGAAGCCTGGATAACGGGGACCAAATCCAGCGTGACGGTGCGCTTCGTGGATAATTTCTGGAACCTGGCGCCGGCTTTCACGGGTTCGGTCCGGCTGCTTTCCCAGGATCCGAAGGATAACGCCGTCAATCCGGACCCCCGCGTGTTCACCGTCGTCGGGTCCTCCCTGACGGACTGGCGGTTCATCCAGGCCAGCACGACCACGGGCTGGCAGCTGCGGGCGGAATCGGTCACCTTCCCGCTCCTGAACGCCTCCACCTCGCCGGCCATAATCGCCAACCCCGCGCCGCATACGCGGCTGCAGGTCCTCCTGCCGGGCGAAACCGCGGATCCGGGCGGGGCCGCGGGCAAGACCGGCTCGCCGGACCCCTGGATAGCCGGCCTCCCCTACACCATCACGGTCAACGCGGTGGACGATTATTACAACGTGGTCCCGCTCAGGGGCGCGCTGCCGTTGAATGATGTGGTGCGGGTGGAGATCGAGAACGATCCCTACGGCCTGCCGCAGTTCCTGGAAACGGCGCTCCAGTCGGGGACCACGAACTATACCTTCACCCTTAAGCGCGCCACTTCCACCATAACCGGCGCGGGCGCCAGGTTCATGGCCAAGAACAACACGGATAACGGCATTCCCGTGGCCCATTCGGACTACTTCACCGTCAATTCGTCCTCGCCGGTAAAATTGCAGCTCCTGCTGCCTAATGAAACGCCCCTGCCCGGCAGCGCCCTGGGCAAGCAGGGTTCCGTCAGCACCCAGACGGCGGGCGCCGCCTTCCCCGTGACGGTGCGCGCGGTGGATCCTTACTTTAATATCGTGACGGGCGAACAGACGCAGGTATATCTGCAAACTTCCGATCCTTACGATGTACATCCGTCCACGCTCCAACTGACGGCGGGCTCCACCGTGTTCTGGCCCGCGCTTGTGACGGAATCAACCGTGACCATAACCGCGGTAAGCACCACCAGCTACCTGGTAAGCGACTCGTCCTCGGTATACACGGGCCCCGCCGCGCCTTATAAATTCCATGTTGTCCTGCCCGGCCAGATGCTCACGCAGGGCAAATGCGACGACGCCGTCCTGTGCCAACCGCTGTCCGGCGGCAAGGCCGGCGTTTCCGGCGTTCCGGATTTCTCCGACCCCGGCGTATGGCCTTCCACGGCCGGCGTGATCGCTCAGGCCCAGGTTTACCTGGTGGACAGGTTCTATAACCGGGTGAAGGTCCATCCCGGCGCCGGCGTGCGGCTTACGCCTTCCGGCGCTTACGGCTTCTTCTTCGATCCCGGCGCCGTGTCGGTGAGCGAGGGCCTGGCCGCTATGAACTTCTCGCTGCGCGCGGCCGCCACAGGACATACGCTCACGGCCGCCGAAAGCGGTTCGGTCAACGGCTATCTGCCGGATGTATCCTCCACCTTCACGGTCGTGGCCAACGAACCGACGCAGCTGGTCGTGACCCTGCCGACCGAGGTTCAGGTGAACGGCAAGAATACCGGCGCGGCGGGCCGTTCCGGTCCCGTGTTCATAGCGACGGCCACCACATCAGGCTGCTATTCCGCCGGCGTTTACGCGGTGGACGACTACTTTAATTTCGTGGACTGGACCCCGGATACCGTGGTGACCGCCGTCACCAGCGACCCCAACGATGTGAACCCGCCCGGTCCGTTCACCCTGGTCAACGGGTTCGCCGTGATAAACAATATCTGCCCCAGGACGGCCAGAAGGTCCTCCAATTACGCCGTGCCGGACGCGATCATCACCGACGCCAAACTTACGGTCACCCGGACCTCGGGCGCGCTTCCCAATGCCGTAGCGGACTCCTCCAACTTTACCGTGGTCCCTAACAGCGAGGACAGGATCCAGACCCTGGTGCCGGGCGAATGCACGGACCCCGGGACGGCCACAGGCAAAAAAGGCGGGGCCGGCTGCCTCCCGTCTCCGCAGCCCGCCGCCGCTGATTTCACCGTGCAGGTGCGGGTGACCGACAGCTTCTGGAACATGGTCTCCGCCAGGAGCGCGGCGGATACGATAAGCCTGGCCGCCACGGACCCGAACGCGGTGATCCCTCCGGCCCAGAGCGTGTCGGGCAGTTCCGCCGCTTTCACCGTAAGCATGACGCGCGCCGTGGGCAACGCGCAGATCATGGCTTACGACGCGGAGATCCCCGACGGGCTGGACCTTAAGGATTCCGCCGACAACGCCAACTGCTCTTCCCAGCAGTTCGCCGTGGTGCCCGGCACCTCCTCCAGGATCATTCTTATACACCTGGGCCGCGGCGAGGTCCTTAACCAGGGCGCCACCAGCTATGCGCTGGCCAGGCAGGCGGTCGCGGCGGAGCTCAGCACCGCAACCGTAGGCGCCGGCTTCGCGGTGAGGGTATATGTGACCGACAGATATTTCAACGTCACCCCGGGCGCCATTTCGGGCGAGGACATAACGGTAAGGGCGCCCAACGACACCTTCGGCAATAATCCCGGCTATGTGGTCCAGATGGACAATTCCGGCTTCGTGGATGTGCCGAACATAATTCTCAGGCGCGCCGCGACCGGCCAGTATCTTACGGCGGCCTACGACGGTACCGGCCCGATAGATGCCGGAAGAAAGACCGACCCGCCCACCAATCCGTCCGGGGTGAATCCGTCCACCTTCACCGTGGTCCCGAGCGCTCCGGCGGGCATCCAGCTCCTTATGCCGTGGGAAACCGCGGACCCCGGCAACGGCGTTTATCCCTTCGGGGGCAAGCTTATCGGGTCCACTTCCACGGCGCTGAGCCCCTCCATCTTCGCCGGCGTGCCGTTCACCGTGAAGACCAGGGTGGTGGATAATTATTTCAACACCATCGGCGGCGTCGGGAACGTGTATCTTGCCACCACGGACAAGTTCGACGCCCCGCCGGCCACCACGACCTTCAATTCCGACGGGACCAAGGACCTCTCCGTAACGCTTCGGACACGGGCCGCGGACCATGTCATCTTCGCCTCCAACCCCGATAACAGCTTCGGGGCCAACGGCGCCCCGAACGCCGCCAATCAAAGCGCGCTGTTCTTTGCCGAGTCGTCCGCGCCGGTAAGGCTTATGGTCCTTCTGCCCGGCGAGACCGCCGTGGAGGGAAAACCGGCCGAAGTGGACGAGAACGGCGCCCCTCTGGCCGGCGCGCCTCCCGGGAAGAAAGGGACGCCCGGCATTCTCACCATAACGGAAGGGCTCTATGCTTCCGTGACGGTGGACCTTGTGGACGCCTATTACAACCGCGTGCGGGACCCGGGCCTCCAGCCCAGGGTCAAGCTGGAAACCACGAAGGACGAGATAGACCTGACGGAAACGCTTACCGCCAAAGACATGTCCTCCGGCAGGGTTTCCTTCTCGCCGCTGTCAGGCGACGGCGTGTTCCCCAGGCGCGCCATGCCCGATTATGTGGTCGGCGCCACCTGCACGGTCTCTCCCGCGGCGATCTCTTCCGCGACCAGCGCCGCATGGGAGATCCACCCCGGCGTGCTGCATCACTTCGAATTCGACGACCTGCTGGCCTCCACGGGAACCACGGGTCCCATTCCCCAGTGGACCAGAACCGTCGGCGCCGGAGATGTCTTCGACGTGAGGGTGACGGCCCACGATAAATATCATAATGTCCTGTCCACCGGGTCCAACCTTTGTCTTTCAACGATCGAGCTGGAAGCTGAAAGCCCCAGCCCGGCCAATCCGACCCAGACCCCCGAGGTCGCGGGCGGGCAGTTCTTCTCCGCGGCGGATAAAGGCTCGATGGTGATAGCCTCGGCCTTCAAACTAAAGCAGGCCTCGCCTCCGGCGCGCTGGGTGAGGATAAAGCAGACCGGGGTCGTGTCTCCGGCCACGGATATTTCCACCGAACGCACCGAGGCGCCGGGATATTCCCTCAGGCCGGCTATAACCGTCAATCCCGGCCCTCCCACGGCGGAAAAGGTGAGCGTGCTCAGCGGCGGGACGAACCTTATAGGCCAGCGGTATACCCCGGACGCCGCCGATGTCGAGGTGAGGGCCGGCATTACCACCAATCCGCCGGCCACCCTCGGCAGGGTCAGGCTCCAGGCGCAGACGGTCGACGCCTATGATAATGCCGTGAAGTTGGCCGGGACCACGGTCTATATCGCGGTGGTCGACCCCCAGCCCGCGGCGCAGTCCGGCGTGATCCGTCTCGGCGCCGGTTATGCGGATGTCGGAACCTCCACCACGGCTTATACCGATTCAGACGGCTTTGTTGGCGTTTCCACCGCCGTCTGGTATTTCGTGAACACCGCTTCCACGGGAACCACGGCGCGCGTCTGGCTGGGCACCGCTCCGGCTCCGGGCGGGAATTACGATTCGATGGCGCAGAATGTAAGTCCCAGATTCACCACCATAGGCGGCGACGCCACACGCGCAGTGTTCTCTTCGGTCCCGGCCGGGAACGCCGTAACGGCCGGAAACCTGGCCGCCTATACGGTGCAGCGGCTTGACGACTTCGGCAATCCGGTGGTGGTCGGGCTTACGAACCTCAATCTCGGCATCCCGGGGGCCGAAGTTACCGTCCATTCTCTTTCCAATTTCGCGCTGGCCACCACCACGAATCCCGCCCAGCCCCCCTGGAATTACGGTTTCCGGGACGCCGGCAACAACAGTTTCCGCACCACCGTCTCCATTCCCGACGGTTGTATCCTGCCGGACGCCATGCTCTGCCCGTCGCCGAATTCCACCACGGTTTCCTTCTTCTACAAGGACTCCATGGCTTCCGTTCCGCTTACCGACGGCAGAGGCTCCACCTGGACGGTAACCGCCGGTAATCTCTTCTCCAGCCCCGCCGTGGCCAATGCCGTCCACGCCCTTAGGGTGGACCCCAAGCCCACGGATCACCTGAGTTTCGACAACGCGAAAAAAGTCTTTAAGGCCGGCGAACCTCTGGACCCCGTGTTCGGCCTGGCTAACCTGCTGGAAGTGCAGTTGAGGGATTCGTTCGAGAACCCGACGCCTTCCACGATGCCGGTGACCGTGGTCTTCTCCTCTTCGAGGACCCCCAGCGGTTATTTCGACGCTTATGGTTTCTCGCAGACCTCCGCCGTGGCTTCCGACGATCCTCCCGCTTTCGCCGATTCCACCGGCGCGATCACCATCCCCCTGGGACAGTATTACACGACCTTCTATTACCTGGACACCCGCGCTTCCTATGATTACGGCGCTTCCTCCGCCTCTATGCCCACGATCAAGGCCGAGGTCCCGGCCGTGCCCATCTGGACCGCGGCGACCCAGTCGGAGGAAGTGATAGCCAGGGCCAATTCCCTGGGCGGCAGGTTGTCTCTGGTAAATACCTTAAGGACGCTCACCGCCGGGGTCACTTCCCAGGCGTTCATGCTGCAGGTGCAGGATAAGTTCGGCAACGCCAGTCCGCAACCCGCCGGAGTGGACAGAATCTTCGATGTCCAGTCCAATTCCACCGGCACCGTGATCTTCGCCTCCCCGCTGGACACCTCGGTCCCCGCCGGCAATCCGGCTTCCTCTTATCTTAGGCTGCGCGGCGGCGAGTCCACGGTCAACTTCTACCTTAACGATACGCTGGCCAAGGTCTCCACCGTCACCGTGCCCGCCATGGGCGGCCTGAACATGGTGGAACAGCCCTATACCGTCAACGCCAACGATCCGGACCATGTCACCTTCCTCACCCCCGTGCGCAGGCTTATAGCGGGGAGCACTATCCAGTATGCCGTCACAGGGAACAACGGCACGCCGCAGGATCCCTCGGACGATACAAGGGTGGAGATCCCGACCCAGGTCACGGTCCAGCTCAGGGATGTGTACGACAATGTCGCTTCCACGAGCGCGGCCACCAGCTGCACGTTCACTTCCGGGCTTAAATTCTCCGGCGAGAAGCAGCGGCTCGTCATAGGTCAGGATCCTACAAGGCCGCTGGCGGTCAGCGCCGACTGGACGGACCTGAGCATTGCGGACTATATAACCAATATCAACCCCAACAACACCAGCATCTCGCTGTATGTCTGGGACCAGACAGCCGGAACGGATACCCTGAAGCTTTCCTCCCGGGCCGGCCTTAAGGACCTGGCCGGCACGCAGCAGGAGGTCGTGATAACCCCGGCGCGGGCCGCTTATTTCTCGATCCATCATAATTTTACCGCGGCGCACCCGTTGAAGGTCACTGACACCAACCAGGTCCTGTTCGCCACCAGGACGGTCGACGGGGCCCAGGCCGTCTGGGGCGTCAACGCCCGCGACCGTTTCGGCAATATCGCGCGGGGCGACCCTCAGAACGGCCAGTATTATACCGGCAAGGTGATCTTCAGCGTTTCTTCCTCGTCGGCCACGCTCATGAACCGCGAGGTAAGCGTCAACGATCCTCCGACCAATACCGCGCCCACCACCACTTATATTTTCTCGCCGGCGGGCGACGCCGACGGTGACGCGGGCGTGTATCCGCTGCTGGGCATCCGCTCCGACCTGATGACCACTTCGCTGAAGATCAGTGTCACGGACTACGCCACCTCCGGCCTTGCGGATAACGATCCGGCCAAGATCTTCGGCTACACCGGCGACGCCGGCCGGTTCTGGGGCCATGCCGGCTTCTACCCGCCGGCCGTCGGCGCCGATTCCGACCCGGATGTGGTGGTGGGCGGCATAGTCATCCAGCCCACGGACATGGCGCCGGAAGGCAGCGCCGCCAAACAGACGACGCTTTCCGGCACGATTTATGCGGGCATGACCTCTTTGTACCAGGGCTCCGGAGTCGTGGACCCCACCTATCCCGTGATGATGTGGAAGCTTTCCGCCCGCGCCCAGCCGGCGGGTTCCGGCCTTACGGCGCGCCTTAAAGAGCTCAGGGTTATTAAGAAAGGCGACCTTTCAGCGTCGGACCTGCAAAGCCTGGAACTATATTGGGACTCCAGTTCCAACGGCAGTTTCTGCCCTCCCGAGGCTTTCCTGCAGGGCAAGTGTACCAACCCGGACGTGCTTATAGGCTCGGCTACCATAGCGGACTGGAACGGGACCTACTGGCTGATCAAGGACCTGGATACAAAGTTCCCCGTGGAATCCCTGGTGACCGAAGCCAGCCATGACTATTTCCTGGCCGTGAGGATCTCCGCCACGGCCGATCTGAGCACGGAAAGGACGCTGGGCCTGGCGCTGCAGGCGCCGAACCAGCATGTGGTGGTGTCTTCCGTAACGGCGGAGGTGGCGGTGGCCGTGAATAATTTCGAGATGCAGACCTCCACCACCTCAGTAAAGAGGGCCCCGGCCCAGATCTATACCGTGTCAGGCTCCACTTCGATCAATATCGCCGCCTTCGTGGACGGCGTCCAGTCGCCGGTCGCGGCCCAGGGGCAGAAATACGCCGGTATGCTCAGGATCCCGCTCTGGACCAACGAGTTCAACGCCGTGCTGGACAGGATAACCGTAAACCGTATAAGCGACCTGGGGAGCGAGGGCGCGGACGGCGACATCGTGGCCGTGCGCCTGTTCATGGACACGAACCCCAAAGGGTGCGAGAACAGCGCCGGCGGCAACGGGGTGTTCGAGACCGGCAACGACACCGAGGTCACGGATCCGAACAACCCCTCCACCTTCGCCGGAGGCAGCGTCAGCCTGAACATAGTGGATAAAGCCAATTGCGGCTACATAGGCGTTTCCACCAGGACCTATTATGTGGTCTTCGATTATTCAAATTCGGCCAGCCTGGGCAAGACCCATGCCGCCGTCGTGAATTCCGGCAACATCTTCCCGGTCGCCGGCACCGGCAAGGCGCCGGGCTTCACCGTGATGCAGTCCTCGTTCGTCGCCGTGGTCCCGACCTATGACACCGTGCGCGTGACCGCCAAGGTCAATCTGGCCACCGAGGCCAAAGTGCAGGGGTCCAGCGATACCGCTCTGGCCCAGCTGACCCTGAATACCAACCACGGCGCGGGCGTGCTCACCGGGATCAAGCTGGACCGCTGGAGCCATTCCACCCAGGGCGGCGTGAAGAACAATAAAGCCTCGGATGTCGCGGATATCAAGATCTATTATGATATCAACGCCAACGGCCTGCTTGAGCCGGGCACCGACCAACTGGTGACGCCGGAAGGCGAGATCCAGACCTTCCCGGAGACGCATATTTCCACCGGCCTCGCCTTGGGAGAGGCCGGCTGGCTTGAGGTGGATGATCTTAATGTTTTCAAAGGCATAGGCTTCCTGAAGCCAGCCGAAGAGCCTTATCTGCCGCCGCTCGCCCCGGGAAGGCTGGTGCTGGGCGACGACCAGACCGACGAGGCCGGTAAGGAAGTCGTCTATTACTACGGTTATAATGAGGCGTTGAAACGCTTTACCGGTCTTGTCCGCGGGGCGGACGGTACCACCGCCAGGAACTGGCCCGCCGGCACTGAAATTTCCGGCCAGGCCCGCGTCAGGCTCAGGGGCACTACGGGGGAAGTCGCGCGGGGCCTTGCCGGCGCCGAGATCACCACCGTCGATAAGAACTATATCCTGGCCTATGACCTTTCCAACCTGGCCTCGGTCGGTTCGCAGGTGAGGCTCGGCTTTGAAATGCGGACCACCGACTACTTCAATGTCATCTGGCCGGATATCGTGGACTATCACAACATCGGCATCCAGCCCGCGCTCACCAACGCGTATCTGCAAACCATCACGGAATTCCCCGACCAGGTCTATATCGCGCCCGCCAATGTGAACTCCGCCCTGGAGCTTATGCAGGGGGCCACCAGGCAGGCGGTGGCGTCCTTCGGCATGTCGGTGGAAAAATCCGACGCGCTCTGGCGCCGGCTGATAGTAAGGGCCACCGGGACCGCCGTAAGCGACGGGTTCGCGGCCGACGAGGCCAACGGTATCGGCCTTTATAAGGACATGAACCATAATTACCAGGTGGACGCCGGGGATCTTTTCGTGGCCTCCGCCGCGTTCAACACCGGGGGCGGCTTGCTGCTGGCGAAGCTTGAATTCGGGGCTTCCACGGCTACGGTGCAGAGGATCTTCTCCGCCCGTTCGGACTATCTGCTTACCCTGGACATGAACGACACCGCGGTCCCCACGGACCCCGTGACCGGCGAACCCCGGACCTTCGGCCTCGTTCTTGAGACCCAAAGTTTCCCGGTGATCAACGACGGCCTGGATGCGCCGCTCGAAGACTCCATCTCGGAACCCAACAAGAGGCCCGCTGATTTCACCTTCGAAACCGCGCTTCATCACATAGTTCCCAAGCCGCAGGTCCTGACCGTGGCGGCGGATCCCGTGTTCTCCGACACGGCCGGAGTTGCGCACCCGGCCTGCAGGCTGGCGCAGGATATCGCGGCGAACCCCGGCACGGAAGGGGCCTGGATAGTTTCTTCCACCCTCGGGATGCCGGCCTCCGGCTACGCGCTGGTCGATAACGAGATCATAGGTTACACCAGCGTGATAGCCAACGCCCTACAGAGCGTTTCAAGGGGGCAGATCGGCAGCATTCCCGTTGCGCATTCTTCCGGCGCTATCGTCGGGACCGAGGTCAGGCAGGGACAGAAATACAGGGGCGCCTTCGTGATGAGGATGTCGGCTTCCGACTTCGAGATCCAGGTCAACCGGATAAAGTTCAGGCGCACGCGGCCGGATCCGCTCAACGGAAAAGACACCGACATCTCCAGGATCAGGATCTTCCGCGACATGAACGGGGACGGCATCCTTAACCTGGATTCCAACGGAGAGCCTGTGGCCGATCTGCAGGTCGGCACCGGGACCTTCTCCGGTTCCCTGTCCACCGTTGTGCTGGGCGAGAGCGGGCGCGATTATGTGCTGATCAGGAAACTGCTTTCCCCGGTCACCTTCTTCGTCACCCTGGATGTGGACCCCACGGCCGATTTCTCCTATCCCGGGACCGCCAATCTTAACGAGGTGGCGGGCGTGGAGTTGGACGGCCAGAGCCCCTTCTCCGTTGTTACCGGCCCCGCCGGCGTCGGCCATTCCGTGGTGGTGTCCACGCCCGTGGCCGGCCCCGATTTCGTGATCGTGCCGACCACGGATACGCTGACCATCGCGGTGAGCAATGTGGGCTCCGGTTCCGTCCTCCAGAACGAAAAAACGGTCGCTCTGCTCAGGGTGGAGCTTAAGACCAAGCCCATGGAAAACACCGCCATACTCGACTCCATGAAACTGGACCTGACGGGCACGGGCGTGGATTCGGACCTCGTCAATGTGAAGGTGTGGCTGGATCCCGCCAATAACGGCGTCGAGGACGACACCGGCGCGGTGGCCGGCGTTTACACGAATCTGCTGTCGGCCGGCAACGACTTCTTCAACAAGAGGACCACCACGGTGAAATTCAACCAGGGGGTGGTGGTAAGCTCCTACCCCACGGTGCTTTATGTCACCGTGGATGTCTCGGAATTCGGCCAGGTGGGAAAAACCATAGGCCTGTCGGTGGGCGGCACCGATTATTTCAATGTCGCGATCCCCGACGGCGTGTCCGCGGCCGGGGTGTTCCCCGCCAATTCCACGCTGGATACCATAGTGGAGGCCCCCAGCGTGATCACGATGGGCGTCAACGATGTCTCCGCCTCCGCGCCCGCCGCGGGCCAGGGCCAGCCCCTGGTCCCCGTCCTGCGCTTTAATATGAAGACCGACACTTCGCAGGCGACCTGGCGCAGGCTGATGGTGGAAAAGACCGGCTCTTCCTCGGATGTGACGAAGCCTTACGGCCGCAACAGGGATGTGAAGTTCATCAGGGTGTTCCGCGATGTGAACTCCAACGATGTGCTGGACGCGTCCGACCAGCCGATCTCCGGTCCCAGGACCGTCCTCTCCGCCGCGGTCTCAAGCGCCGCCGTCGTTCCTTTCGACCTGGCGGTCGTCTCGACCGCGGGCTTCCCGTCCAGCGGCGACATCCTGCTCTCCGATATCGAACTGATGCATTATGTCTCCATCTCCACCTCCGCGGCCTCGCTGCGCGTAACCTCCAGAAGCGGCATCCTGGGGGTTTCAGCCACGCCCGCCATGTCCGTCTCCTCCGGCGCCGTGGTGGAAAAAGTCGATTTCTTCGAGCAGACGGACGACAACAACAGGGTCAGGCTGCTGGAATTGGGCACCCCGCAGCTTTTGTCCCCTTCCCAGCAGACCTATTTCCTGGCCTATGATATAGGGGATTCGGCCATGATCGGCAACGGCGTGGGCGTCAAGATCCCGGGTCCGAACGCCATAGTGGTGGATTCTCCGATCGTGAAACTGGTCAACGGCAGCGTGAATGTGGGGGTAAGCCAGTTCCCGCAGCTGCCCAACGGAACCACGACGCAGGCCCTGCCGTTCGAGACGGTGAATGTCCTGATAGGCGGGACCATTCTTAAGGTTTCCGGAGTGAATCTCGCCCCGGTGGCCGTGGAGCCCGGTTCCAGGGATGTTAACTTCATGCGGCTGGATATCCAGACGAACGAGGGCTCGGTGGACCTGGGCGCTTTCAGGTTCACCCAGACGGGAAGCGGCTACTGCGCGGACGCTTCCGCCTGCGATCTGATCTCGGTAAGCCTGTACCTGGATTCCGACGGCAACAGCACTTACAGCGCCGGCGACACTCTTATAGGCAAGGCGACGCATCTTTATCAGGCCGGCGGAAGCGAAGCTTTCAGCCTGGGAATAGCCACCGTGAACATAGTTTCGGGCGGCCTGCCGCGGCTGCGCGTGGACGCTTCCAGGAGCATTATTTTCGTCCTCGGCACGATAGGCGCCTCGAACGCGGTGATAGGCCATTCCGTGGGCCTTAAACTGGCTTCTTACGGCGACATCAGAGGGCCCGGCGGCCTGGCGGAGCTGAGCGCGGTCCCGGATTCCGTAAAACAACCCCCCGTCGCTTCGGGACTTGTGCAGATAGCGCCGCTGGTCGTTCCCGCGGTGGCGGTTGATACCGATACCCTGCCGGTCATCATCACGCTGGCCGGGCCCGGCATTCCCGACAACGCTGTGGGCTATCCCGCCTTCGCCAAGATCGACCCCGTGAACTGCAATAACGGGAAAGATCCGGCTTTCGTGCGCAACAATATCTGCAAGGACGCCCTCAATAACTATCTGCCCGACCAGACCCGCTGGATCTGCGCGGACGGTTCGCAATGGCTGGCCAACTGCCCCAAGGACGCCCCTCTCCTGGATATCAACGGGGACCATGTGCCCGACAACTTCTCCACCGGGGCGGATCCGCGGCTTAACAGGATCTCTCTTATCGGAGACCCGGTCCCGTCCAGCGACATGGTCGGCAATAAGGTCCTGGAAGTGGACCTGAACCAGGACGGGATCCCGGACCAGGTGCTGATAAATATGTCCGGGGAACGGCAGATGCTGCTTGGAACCGATACGCTCGACCTCACCAAATTCGTGCCCGCCCCGGGTCAGGGTTTCGTGCCGTCCTCCTGGGTGGGGAACGGCCAGCTCCTTAAGGCGACCCTGCCGACGGTTTCCGCCTCGCAGGGCTACTATGAGGTCGCAGCCGGACGGTTTTATGACGATCCCGCGTCGCTTAGCGCCACCTGGAGGCGCGTAGGCGAGACCGCGTCGGGAATAAAGGCCGGGATGCGCGCCAGCGCCTTTGCCCCGCTCGCTTCCGGCGCTCCGGTGACCGCGGCTTCCATAAGCGGCCTGGCGCTGCCGGTGCCCAACTGCGCGCGGCTGACCAAAAATATAGGCGTTACCGACGTCAGTCTTACGGTGGACGACGATTCCAAGCTCCAGCTGCCGGGTCTGATCTATGTGGGCAGCGAGATCATGCGCCTGCGCCGGGTCACGGGTTCGCCCAATACGCTTGAAGTAGTGCCTTCCGATACCGATTCGGGCCGCGGCCTGAGGGGCTCGTCGCCCATAGCGCATCTGGGCTCCCCCCTGGGCGGCGAACCCGTGTCGGACGACGCCGCTATCTTCAGCGCCAGGTTCGTGACGATCGCCGGTTCAACCGTCGTCGTTTCCTCGGTAAGGCCGCTGTTCGTCTTCAGGTTCGATCCCGCCGCTCCTACCATACCCGGCGTTCCGAAGGCGCAGGTGTCCGCCGGCGCTCCGGACCAGACCACTTACGAGGTCAAATGGACGCCTTCCAGCCAGCAGGTGTCCGGCGTGGCCGGCTACGAGATCCAAGAAAGGGGCGGGGCGGTCTCCGATCTGCAGGCCAATATCGTCTGGCGCCCCCTGGGCCTGGTGCCGGCCAGGGTCCCCTCGTATTTTGTCGGAAGCTCCGCGTTCCCGGGTGAAACCGCCAGGCCCAAGGATATGTTCTTCTTCTACAGGGCTCGCGCCGTGAGCAACGCCGGGGTTTACTCCGCCTGGTCCGTTCTTGACGCGCCGGTCACCACCGGAGTGCTCGCCTCCGTGCTTACGAATGTGCGCAACTATCCCAATCCGTTCGACCCGAGAAAAGGCGGGGCGGAAGGCAAGACGGCTATAGCTTACACGCTGTCGGACAACGCCGAAGTCACCATAACGCTGTACGATCTCCTGGGTTATGTGGTCAAGGAATTCACTTTCTCCAGCGGGGCTGAAGGCGGCAGGCCGGGTCCGAACGCCGTTTCCTGGGACGGCCGCAACGATCTGGGCAGTTTCGTCTCCAAAGGCGGTTATATAGCCCGTATCAAAGCCTCCAGTTCCAAAGGCAGCAAGATCATCATCAGAAAGATCGGCGTGATCCATTAAAAATTAAAAATTTTTGAGGCAAAAATTTTTATCATACCCCGTCCTAAAGGGCGGGGTTGCCTTGCGGTAAAGGGATAAACCCCTTGTCGGGTACGATAAAATGTCGTTTTACGACATTTTATTCGAATACGGGGCTTGAAAAACGCCGGTTTTTGGCGTATACTATCAAGTGCCCGCCCAATTGACATGTCAATGGGGTGGGTCTTGACAAACGGTTTATATCTGGTATAATATATCAGGAACAATTAGTTAACACGGTTGTAATGTGCGAGTGTTACGATAATAGCAAAGCCGGCGAAAGCCGGCGGCGCAAAGCTCAGACCCGCGAAGGCCGCGGGGGTCAGGCTGCCGAAAACAATGAAACGCATTATATATAATGCTTTTGCCCCGCTGGATTTATGGGCCGCCGTCGTACGCGCAGCGCGTGCGGGCCTTTCCGCGGGGCTTTTTATTCCCCGTTCCGTTCTCGGTTCCGTTCCCTCGTTCCTTCTCTTGGCTTCAGCCCTCAGCCTTGCGCCTTCAGCCTCTCTCCACGCCCAGTCCGGCGGCCTGCCGGGGCAGTTCATGTCCTACGGCGCCGGCGCCAGGGGCCTCGGCATGGGCGGCGCTTTTTTTGCCGTGGTAGACGACGCCTCAGCCTCCTACTGGAATCCGGCAGCGCTCACGCTGGTGGAGAAAAAAGAGTTCACCGCCATGCAGGCCTCGATGTTCGCCGATACTACGCTTTCGTTCTTCACCTACGCGCAGCCCACCACTTCCAGAGGCACCTGGGCCGTCGGCATGACCCAGCTGAAAAGCGTGGGTTTTGAAAAGATCTCCATCACCGCCAATCCCTCCACCAACGAGATCGTGGACATAAAGACCCTCGGGACTTTCGACAGCGTGGAGCGCGCCATGGCCTTCTCCTGGGGCCGCGATGTCTCCGAAAAACTTTCCTTCGGAATTATGGCCAAGAATATCTCCCGCACCCTGGATACCTCCAAGGACTCCTTCAACGCCATCGATGTCTCCATGCTGAACAGGTTCTCAAAGCTTTACAGGGCCGGCCTCGGCGTGCAGAATGTGGTTTCCATGGTTTCGGGCGATACCGACGACAAGCTGCCGCTGACCATCAAATTCGGGCAGGCCCTGAGCCTTTTCAAGGGCAGCCTTATCTTCGGACTGGATATCTCAAAACCCCAGACGGCGGCCATGAACTGGAGGTTCGGCGGCGAATACTGGCTGATGTACTGGTCGGCGCTCCGTTTCGGAGTTATGGGCGCCCCCGGCATCCAGGAAGCGGATTTCGGCCTGGGCGTGAAATACAAAAATCTGGGTTTTGACATAGCCGAGGGCGTGCATGCGCTGGGCACCATCACCCGCTTTTCGGTAACAATGCGCATGGGGGCTTCCAACAGGGCCAAGCACGACCGCGAGATCCGCGAGATCGTCCGCCAGGCGCTCCAGTACTTCAAATCCGGCTACTTCACCAGGGCTATAGAGAAGCTTAAGTCCGCTATCGACGCCGATCCCGGCAACACCGAGATCAAGCGCATGCTCGCCCGCCTCCAGAACGCCGTTGATTTCGTGCCGGACTCCACCGGCGGGGAAGAGGTTCCGACCCTGACCAGGAGGGCCATCATCTCCTATGTGGACGGCAAAGACCTCAGGAATTCCGTCAATATCCTGCGGCACGCTTTCAACAAGGACCCCAAGAACGACAGGCTCCTCTCGCTGCTCAACATGATAGAGAAAGAGGCCAATGTGTCGGAGCAGACCCGCAAACCCGAAGGGCCCGAGATCTTCACCTACATAGACCAGCGGACCTATGACGCCAGGCAGTCCATCTACGACGGCAAGTACGACCTCGCCATGAAACGCGCGCAGGACATCCTGGACCTGGAGCCGAACAACGAGACCGCGCTGGAGATCATGGGCAGCGCCTTCTACCTCATGGACAAGAAGGATAAAGCGAAGGTAATGTGGGAAAGGGTCATGGAGATAAACCCCAACAACACCATGGTCAAGAATTTCCTTAAACAGGTGCAGTAAGGCGGAAGGGGGGAGAAAGAGGGTTAGAAGATTGGAAGGTTGGAGGGTTTGAAGAAGGAAACTCCTTCCTCTAACCCTCTAACCTTCTATCATTTTATGAATATTTATGTAATGTTTTTGTAACGGGATAAAAGTAAAATAGTATCGTACGGTCATATGAGAACGAATTTTATTTTTTTATCCTTCCTTCCGCTCGCGGGCCTGTTCCCCATGGCCGGGGCTCAGACCATGGATATTTCCCTCCTGGCGAAACAGGATTCCATGCGCAAGGAGGTCGAGACCAAGATAAAGAACGAGATCATGGACCCCATCATGGGGCCCGACAAGTCCTTTGTCTTTGCAGATGTGGAATTGGAAATAATTTCAAGGAAAGCCGAACAGAACAAGGAGGGGATCGGCGTCCTGCAGAAATACAAGGAAAAAGGAGGGCAGAACAGCGGGGCGGAATCCGACTTCCTGCTTCCCGGCATTCCGAAACCCAAATCCGTGCTGGGCAAGGATAATGCCCGCCCCGAAGCGGCCCAGGGCCAGCAGGCCCAGCAGGCCAAGGGCGTGCAGGAGATCCGTTACGGCATCCAGACCGAGATAAACCGCTTCCAGGTTACCGTCATCTACGACGACAAGGTTTCAAGCGCCACCGTGAAACTGGCCCGCGACCGGGTGGGCGAGTTCCTGCTGCCCTATAAGATAAAAGGCCGCGACGAGCCGGTGGTCCTGTTCAAGCCGACCAGATTTAAAAGCTCCGATATGTCGGACGACCTCAGGCGCCCCGGCGTCTATCTTCCCCTCCTGTACGCCGCGCTCCTGCTGCTTTTCCTGTTCTTCCTGTTCGGACCCCTCTGGGGTTTTTTCAGGAAATATCTCAGGGCCCTGGCAGCTAAACCCGGCGCCGAGGTCAACATCGACCAGAAGATGGAGGAAGGCGGCGGGGGCGGGAAAGGGGAGGGGACGGAGGAGGGACATCAGCAGATCGACATGAATTTCCTTCAGAAGGAAGCGGAGAAGAAGGAAGAAGAGGATGAGCTTATGAAGAAATTCGAGCCCTTTACTTATTTGAACGAAGAGAACCTTACGCGGCTTATTTACCTGTTCCTGCTGCGCAAGGAGGACCCGTGGGTCATCGCCATCGTCCTCAGCTATCTGAAGCCGGAACTCGCTCGCCAGGCCCTGTCCATGCTGCCTATGGAGATGCAGTCAAAGGTGGCCATGGACGCCCTGACCGTGCGGCAGGTCACCCGCGAGCAGATAGAGGCCATAGACAAGGATGTCAGGGAGAATGTGGATTTTGTCATGGGCGGAATAGAGCGGCTGACGAAGATGCTGGAAGACTCCGATCCGGGCACCCGCAAGAACATCATAGAGTACCTCAAGACCCAGAAACCGGAGATCTATGAAAAGGTAAAGCGCCTGGTCCTCATGTTCGAGAATATCGTTAATTTCCCGGACCGGGACATGCAGACCATCATCCGCGGGCTCTCCAACGAGGACATCGCCAAAGCGGTCATCAAGGCGGACCCGGAGATCGTGAACAAATTCTTCTCGAACATGTCGCAGGGCGCCGTGACCGCCATAAAGGAGATCATGGAGTATTCGGGCGAGGTCACTCCCGGCCAGATCGATGAGGCGCAGATGAGGATCATGGACGCCATCAAAAGCCTGGAAGTGGAGGGAAAGATAAATGTCCGCCAGCAGAGCGGCCAGGAGGTCTATATAATAGAAGGAGCGGAAATGTCCTCCGGCGACCAGCGCCTGGCCAAGTTCCGGAACATTTCCAAACCGTCCGGCGAGCCGGCCGCCGCCGCTCCCGCCGAAGCCGCGGCGCAGTTCCAGCAATACCTGGCCGCTGGAACCGACTTCTACAATCAGGGCCGGTATGAGGAAAGCCTTCAGTACCTGGAATACGCGGCGGGCTTGGACCCGTCATCCGCCTCCGCGCAGCAGTATCTGGGCGCGGCCTACTACGCGCTCGGGCGCACCAGCGAGGCCATACTCGCCTACGAGCGTTATGCCGGGCTCTCCAACGATCCGGCTGTCGCCGAATGGCTTAATAATTTCAAGCAGCAGGCTAATAAAATGTCGTAAAACGACATTTTATCGTGTCGGCGGACCCAGCCCCGGTGTCAGTGAGCTTGCAGGATTGCCGTTTCCTTAAAAGCTTACCGGGACAGTTGTGGACGGAGGAAAGAGTTGGACAGTATTAACATAGGTGTTTTTGTTGTCAGGTTGTAGAAACCACTGGGTGGGATAATTACGCTTTATCATAATTAAGGGCGGGGATATGTTAAATATTGAATATGCGGCAGGTGAATACATTGGAGCGGAAGCCGGGGCATGGGCCTGACGGGTCGTCGCGCAAGCCGAGGCTTACGCAAGCGCCGAGGCTGAGCGGGAGCGCGGCCGCGGTGCGGCCGATAGCGTGCCCGGCAGGCCCATGCCCCGGCTCCCGCGAACTTGCAGACCTGCCGTTTCCTTGAAAGTTCGGGACAGCGGATGGCCGTTCGGTCGGAGCGCCCGCTAACACCCTGTTAACAATTCCTTAACCAAAACGAAATCCGTAACTTCTAAGATATGTGAAGATAAATAGCCGTTCGCCGCGCCGCCGCCCGTATGCGCAAAGGCGGCCGCAGGCGGGTCCGTAAAAACATATGGAAGACAATGACAGAAAACAGGAGAAAAAAGTGAGCATGCCTCCTCTGCCTCCCGGGTTCATGAAACCAGGCTCTCCGCAGCCTTCCGCGTCCGGGGCCGGGAAGCCGTCTTTTCCTCCCCCGCTGCCCGGCGGCGGCCCCAAACCGGCGCTCCCTCCCATATCCGGAGGCGCCCCGGCTTACCCTTTCGCCCAGCCCCAGGGTTTTTCCGCGCCCGCGGCCCCTCAGCACTTCCAGAGGGACGCCGCGGCCGAAGAATCGGCCAGGATGAGAGAGGAGAAAGATAAACTTGAAAAAAAGATAGCCGAGATGGAAAAGGTCGTTTCCCAGGAAAAGGAAAAAGTTCTGCTGGCCACCTTGAAGAACCAGCAGGACGAGGCGCTTTCCTCGAAGGTCGAGTCCTCGCTGAAGGACATCCAGGACAAACTGCGCCGCGACCGCCACGAACAGGAAGTGCAGGAGGAGCGCCTCGCGCTTAAAGCCAAGGTCAAAGACCTTGAAAACCGGCTGGTTTCCGAACGCGAGACCTGGATGCAGACCCTGAAAGGGCAGATCCAGGAACGCGAAACCCAGTCCAAGGATGTGGAGGGGCATTTTATTTACCGGCTGCAGGAGATGGAGCGCCGCTGGCTTGAGGAAAAAGCCCAGTGGCAGAGGTCCATTTCGCAGAAAGAGGACGAAGTCCGTTCGCTAAAATCCTCCGCGGAAAAACTTAGAGAAGTGGAGGACGAGTTCCGCCGCTCCTCCATGGAAAAAGAGATGCAGGCCAGGGAGATCTCCAGGCTCAGGGACGAGGTGGCCAAGATAGACCGCGAGAAGGCTTCCGTGGAAGCCTACATAAAGAACATCCCGGAGCGCGAAAGGGAATTCGGCGATATGAGGGCCGAGAACGCGTCCCTGCGCGCCCGCGAGGAAAAAGCCCATAACGAGGCTAAACTGGCGGAGGAAAAATTCCGTTTTGAAATGGACAAGATGCAGAAAGAGATCGGCCGGCTCCAGGCCGAGATCGGCTCCCTCTCCGACCGCAAGAACGCGGAAAAGGATGAGGAACTGCGCAAACTCCAGGTCCGCTATGAATCCGCGCTGCAGGAAAAGGAAAGGGCGGTGGCCGAGACCACGGGCGAGAAGGTCCGCGCCCAGTCGGAACTGGTCAAGCTCAAAGGTTTTGTTTCCCGCGTGCAGGCCATCAACGCCGTTCTGGAGAAAGAACGGCAGTCCCTGCGCCTGGAGAAGATGCAGATGGCCCAGTCCATGGCCGCCAATATAGAGGATGTGAAGAAGTTTAAGGCCGAAATGGAGGCGGCGAAGTCGTCCCATCGGCGGGAGATGGACGCCCTGATGAAGAGATATCAGGCCGAGGTGCAGAAATTCCGGAACGATCACGCCCTTGAGGTCTCCGCCGGGCATGCCCAGCAGTTGGCGGACCTGAAGAGCCGCCATCAGGAAGAGCTCCTCGCGGCGAACAGGAAGAACCAGGAGGAACTGGCCTGCGTTAAAGCCGCGGCCGCCGCCGGGCTTGAGAGCAGGCTCTCGGGCCTGCGTGCCGAAGTTAAAAAAGACCTTGAGAAAGAGTATGCCGCCGAGGCCGCCGGGCTGAAAGCCGCCAGGGTCCGGGCCGAGGAGGACAAGATCGCGTTGGAAGCCGCGCTAAAACGCGGCGCGGAAGAGGCCCGTGGTTTTGATGAAAAGCTCGCCCGCGTCCGGAAAGAATATGAGGACTCCAAAGCGCTCACGGCGGAGAACTATAAACGGCTGGAAACCCAGGCGGCCTCCCTTATGGCCGTGAAAGCCGGCTATGAGAAGCGCCTTGCCGCCCTGGAGGAGGACCGTGCCCGCTCCGGGACCGAATTCTCCCGGCTCAGCGCCGAATATTCCCTGGTAAAGGGCAAGCTGGACGCCGCCCTGGCCGCGAAACCAGCCCTGGAAACGGAGCGCGCCGCGCTCTCACAGGAGCTTAAGGCCGAAAGGGAGAACCGCGCGCGGCTCGAATCCGAGCTTATGTCCCTTAAACAGAAGGACCAGCAGCTAGAATTCCAGATCCAGTCCGCGGCCCTTGCAGGCGAGAAGGCCGCCAGGGCCGCCGAGGAGGAGAAGGCCGCCGCCGCGCATCTGGCCGCGGAGCTTGAAAAATACAGGCGGCTGAGCGGTTCTTTTTCCGGCCGGATAAAATTGGCCCTGCTTAAAAATAAGGATGTGACTCAATAAGCCTGTTCGCCGCCGGTATTTTGATATAATTGGGGCTGTAATGATAAAACTTCACAAACTGAACGGCGCCGAAATAGTCGTGAACGCGGAACTTATAGAAAGCGTGGAGGCCACGCCGGATACCGTGCTTAATCTCGCGACCGGCAACCGGTTCCTGGTAAAAGACTCGGTGCAGGAAGTGGTGGATAAGGTAGTGGAATACAAAAAGAAGGTTTACGCCGGCAAAAAATGCGTCAACCCTATAGAAGGATTTGAAAAAACATAACAGAGCGTTAACCCGTGGCCGGCGGATCACGGTCCCCCGAAACGGTTAACCCCCCTTATACAGGTCGCTCTCGGTCAGAGGTCCCGACATGGACATAGCTACACTCAGCGGCATAGTGGTTTTTTTCGGCTTCGTCATCGCTTCCGTCTACATGGGCGAAGGCATGGCGGGATTCAAACCTTTCATGAATGTGGAGGCTTTCCTGGTGGTCATGGGCGGCACTTTTTGCGCCACGCTGGTCAACTATCCCATGTCGGCCGTAATAGGCGTGGGCAAGGTCTTGAAGCAGGTCCTCACTTCGAAGGGGGAAGACACCTCCAAGCTGGTCTCCACTTTTGTGGCTTTGTCGCAGAAAGCCAAGAGGGAGGGCTTTCTGGCGCTTGAAAAGGACGCCAAGGCCATAGACAACGATTTTCTCAAACGGGGAGTGCAACTGGTCATAGACGGCGCCGATCATGAATTCATTAGGAACATGCTGGAGACCGAATTGGATTTTATCCGTGAGCGCCATAAGGTGGGCCGGGAGATCTTCAACTCCCTGGGCACTTACGCCCCCGCTTTCGGCATTATCGGCACCGTGCTGGGCATGATCCTGATGCTTTCCTCCATAGAAGATGTGGCGCAGGTCCCGCGGCGCATGGCCCTGGCCCTTTCAGCCGCCTTCTACGGCATGGGCGGCGGTTACTGGCTGTTCCTGCCTATGGCCGGCAAGCTCAAGCACCGGTCGGAGGAAGAGCTTTTTGTAAAAGAGATCATTATCCGGGGCGTGCTGCTGCTGCAGAGCGGCGCCACTCCCAGCGTGGTGGAGGCCAACCTGAAGGCCTACCTCGAACCGGCCAAGCGCATAAGCGTAAAAAAAGAAACGGCTCCGCAGCCCGCCGGCGCCGAGGGCGCGCCGCCGCCCGCCGCCGGCGCAGAAAAAGAAGCGAAATAATTCAAAGCTATGGCTTTAAAAGCGAGAGGCATGATACCGGAGGACGATCCGAGAGTGGCCCCGGTGGGCCATCCGGCTCCGCCGTGGATGGTCAACTACGCCGACCTGATGAGCGAGCTTGTGTGCTTCTTCGTCATCCTGTACGCCCTTTCCGCGGCTCTCAGCAAGGATATGCAGAAAGCCAGCCAGGAAGTGCAGGAGATGATAAAAGAGGGCAAGATGCAGGGCGAGGTCAAGATCGACAAAGAGGGGATGCGCATCACGCTCGAAGAGCAGAGCGAGGTGGCTTTTTTCGAAAGCGGCAAGGCCGAGCTTACCGACGCCATGCGCTCCCAGATGGACAAACTTGCCCCCGTGCTCCGCGATCTTTCAAGAAAATTCGACATCGTGGTCGAAGGCCACACCGATAATGTCCCCATATACACCAGGCAATTCGCCTCCAACTGGGAGCTTTCCACCGCGCGGTCCACGAATGTCGTGAAACTTCTGCTGGAAAACCGGTTCGACCCCAAACGGCTGGCCGCCGTGGGGTATGGCGACAACCACCCGATAGTCCCCAATAACAGCGAGATCAACCGCAAGAAGAACCGCCGCGTTGTTTTTTTTATCAAGAACACGCCCTATCCGGAGGCCAAGTCCGCGGCCGCCGCGTCGGGCGGGGAAAAAATAACGGTTTCCGCGGAAAACGCCGCTGTTCCGGAGCCGGCCGTTCCGGCGACAGATCCCGCCGGGGCTGAGAACGCCGGCGCCCAGGCCCCGCCCGAAGAGGCTCCCGCGGAGGCCTCCCCCGCTGAGGAAGCCGCGCCGCAGCCGGCCGAGAATTAAGCGGGCGCCTGTACCAGGGCGGCGGGAATAACATAGTTGTCGTTTTTTTGCCATCGGACTCCCTTATGAACAAAAATATTATTGTAAAAACGCTGGCGCTGAACCTTTCCTTTCTTCTGTTAGGCGGTTGTTTCGGCGGGTTTAAAAAGCTCAAGGTCGTCGATTTTACCGAGCAGAGGGTCGGGGACCTGTCGCTTACCCGGAAAGTCGTAGGCAAGCGCGAATTCCTGTTCTTTTCCACCACCAAGGCCGGCACTTTTCTTGAAGGCAATATCCAGGGCATAATAACCGATTACGCCGGGAATCCGATAGAAGGCGTGACGGTCAGGGTCATGTCGGATATAGGGAGGCCTAAAACAGGCGAAGAAGCCTCCGTGATGGACGCTGGCGACGCCGTGACGGAAAACGCCAATACTTCCGTCAATGTTTCTTTCGCTCCGGGCGTCAGCGATACCATGGGGCTTTTTAAGATCCACTTCTCTTTGCCGGTGCTCAACGGCAATGAGGTCGATGTTCGCGGAAAACTGGTTTACAATCCCGGCTGGGACCAGCAGAAGATGAACCTGGGCAAGGCTTACGAGCCGCAGATGAAAGAATCCCCTTTCAGGATGTACTACAATATCAGCACCGGCTTTCTCGCCTTCGCCGAAGGCATACGGAAAGTTATCGTCCAGCCCGTGGGCGAGGGCTCCGGCCGCCTGCAATCCCTGCCCGGCGCCAAAGCCCCCGCGCCGTTGAAGTCGGCGGCTGAGAGCTCCAAACCCGCCGCCGCGGCGGATAAGACCGAGGAAGACCTGTTCAAAGGTTTCGATTTCGGCCAATAGTATATCCGGTGACATAATAGAATGGCACTAACTTAAGCCCTCGCATATTTGCTCCTGTGCTGTATTTCGCGGAATAATTTACGCGGCTTATTGAGTAGTTGATAGCCTTTCGGCCTTCGCTTTCTTGCCCGCGGTTCT
>JBAYJD010000001.1:0-105883 GCA_041665305.1 Elusimicrobiales bacterium | reverse complement strand
TGATCGCCGAGAAGACCGGCTACCCCAAGGATATGCTGGAACTCGACCTCGACATGGAAGCGGACCTCGGCATCGACACCGTCAAGCAGGCCGAGCTGTTCGCCGCCATGCGCGAGCATTACAGCATCACCAGGAAGGACAATCTCTCCCTCAAGGATTATCCGACCATCAGGCATTGCGTCCGCTTCGTGCTCGACGAAACGAACGGACCGGCGGCCAACGCGGCGGTGTCCCAGCAAAGCGTTACGACCTCCGCCGCGACCAACAAGCCGCAAGCCGCGAGCCGCACTCCCATAACTTCACAACCTCCCTTAATTCCCGACTCCCCGCCCGTAAACAGCGAGCCGCTCCAGACCACGGAACCGGCAAAACAGGAGCCGGTTTATCCCAAACGGCATATCCGCTATGTGCCGACCATAATACCCGCCCCGGTGGAAAATGAGATCATAACCAAACTTTCCTCCAAAAGACCGGTCGTGATCTTCGGCGAAGATCTGGACCTTGTAAAGGCCTTCCGGTCCGAACTTAACAAGCACAGGATAGAGTCGTTCGTATTCACTTCAGCCAAAACCAAACTGAAGGACACGATCCAGGTGGATTTCAAGGACCTGTCCTCGGTGGAAAAGGCCGTGGCCGGTTTCGCGGCCGCGCATGAGAATGTGCAGGGCGTTTTTTACCTCATGGGCTGCGTAATAAAAGGCCTGGGCGCGGAAACGAACGCGTTCGAAGACCTTAAGCGCTACGCCATGCCGCTCTTCCTGGCCGGCAAGTATTTCAACGGCGGACTGAACAAACTGGAAGAGGGCCACTCCACCTTTCTGGCCGTGGTGACGACGCTGGACGGCGGCTTCGGCTACAAGACCCGCGAAGTTTACGATCCGGTCTACGGCGCCATACACGGCATCACCCTGTGCCTAAGGAAAGAACTGTCGCACAGCGTAGTCAAACTCCTGGACTTTGAGCCGCACGCTTCCTCCCAGACCATGGTGCAGAAGACCTTCTACGAGATACTTTATTCCGACAAACGCCTGGCGGCCGGTTACTCCGACAATAAACGCTGGACACTTATCGGCAAACCGGAGCTGCTGGAGAAAGACAAGGAACGCACCCCGCTGAAGGATAAAAAAGTCCTGATCACGGGCGGCGGCAGGGGACTCGGCGGGCTGTTCGCCAAAACTATCGCGGCGCGGCACAAACCGCATCTCATCATCCTCGACATCATAGAGCTTAACTCCGACTCGGCCCGTTTCGCCGCGATGAGCGAAGCCGAACTGAAAGCCTACAAGACCGGCCCTCTCTGGGAAGAACTTAAAAAAAGAACGGATAAAGCCACCCCGGCCGTCCTGGAGCGGGAGTTCACCCGCATCAAGGATTCCGCCCAACTCTACCGCTCGATAGAGGAATTGAAGGCGCTGGGAGTGAAAGTCGGCTACTACCGCTGCGATCTGAACGACAAGGCCGTCTTCTCCTCGGTCATGAACAACATCAAAACGGACCTCGGCGCCGTGGACGGCGTGGTACATTTCGCCGGCCTGGAGCGCTCAAAACTCGTGGTGGACAAGACCCTGGACGAATTCTTCCTGATCTTCAATACCAAGGCGGACAGCGCGGTCAACATGCTGAAATCGGGCATAGTGAAGGAAAAAGGGTTCTGGGTGATGGCTTCGTCCATCGCCGGGAAATTCGGCAACCTCGGCCAGTCCGACTACGCCGCCGCTTCCGACTATATCGCCAAACTGACCATAAGCCTGGCCAACAAAGGCGTGCGGGCGTTCAGCGTGGACATGACCGCCTACGCCAATATCGGCATGGGCATCCGTCCCGGCGTGGAAGCTTTCCTGAAATCGCAGGAACTGGACTTTCTCTATCCTGAGGAGGGGATGAACGCGCTGGCCGACGAGCTGGTCTACGGCAAGGCGCCCGAGATCATACTCTCGGGCAGCTTGGGAAAACTCGACTGGGACAAACAGCTTCGTTTCGACCCCGGCTTCCCCGACGCGGGCGGCTCGCAGTTCCACTTCCTGGAACGAGCGGCTAAGAATGTAAAAGGCCTGGAACTGGAAGCCGCCAAAGAATTCTCGGTGGAAAAAGACCCCTACCTGGCCGACCACGCGATCAACGGCACGCCTTATGTTCCGGGCGTAATGGGCATCGAATCGTTCGCCGAGGCCGCGGCGGCCGTTTCCGGAGAAAGTCCCAGGGTCCTTAAGGACCTGCACTTCACAGTGCCCATAAAACTGCTGCGCGGCAGGCCGGTGGACGCCCTGGTGCGGGCCAACGCCGCCCGCTGCGGCTACGACCTGAGGATAGAATCCGACTTTGTGAACGCCAAGGGCGTAAAACTGGGCTCCACTAAAACGCATTTTTCAGCCCGCTACGAGCCCGGCCCCGTTAAGGGCGGCTGGGAAGGGCTGGAGAAGCCCGAACTGCCGAAACACCCCAGGTATAAGATAACCTCCGAGGAGATCTACAAGATCTATTTCCACGGTCCCAGCTTCCGCGTGCTGGACGGGATCCTGTCCATAGATAAGAACTCCGTGCTGGGAGTTTTCAAAAAACCGGCGGCGGCGCTGTGGCGCGTCAAAACCCCGGCGCTCCTGTTCCACCCCATGGTGCTGGAAGCCCTGTTCCAGACCTGCGGCTGGCGCGATATCCATTTCGACAGGAAGATGATGCTCCCGGACGCGGTGGGAGCCGCCATAGTTTACGACAATAATCCCGACCCCGACCGCCTCTATACCTACGGCGTTTACAAGGGGACCACGGAAGACGGGAAAACCCGCTATGACGCTTACGCCTTCGACTCGGAACTGCGCCCCGTGGCGGAACTGAAGGACTATCTGATGATCCCGACGCAGATCTGACGACAGGAGTTGAGACAAAACAAGCGGCAGGCCCGCATGTTCGCGGGGCCTGCCGCTTGTTTTACGATTTTTCCGGAACAAAAGTAGGCCCTTTGGCGGCTTTTTCAGGTCCCAATGGCCCTCCCGGTCCGCGCTTTTACCCGCTATGCTATAGGCATGGGAATGCCGTCCGGTAAAAAAATATTTTTGAGCGCGGCGCTGGCGGTACTTACGGCGCCCTGCGCTCCCGCCCAGGATCTTCCCGCGCTCTATAAAGAAGCCCGCGCCCCTTGGTCGAATACTCAGGCCGTAAGACTTCCGCTCGCGCTGACCACCGATACCCTTACGGCCATAGGTAAAAATTACGGCGCCGCCGCCGGCGAAGAACTGGCGGTTAAAAAAGAAAAAGTGGCCGCGCTGACGGACAGATTCAGGACCTGCAGTCTGAACGGGGAAGATCTTGAAACCGCAGCGAAGTACCTGGACAAACAATTTAAAGCGGATGTCGAGTATTACGCCTATTACGGCTGCAAGGCGGTAAAGGAAAGCCTGGAGGGCGGCGGCGCGGCAGGGCAGGCGCGGACGGCTTCGCTCGCCGGTCTGGAAAATTTCGCAGCCGGCCTGCGCGACAGCGAAAGTTCCGCCCGTTTTTTTGACGGTGCGGGCGGCGGCGGCCGGGATGCGGAACCGGTAAGGACCGTCGCCGCCTGGCCCGGGCTCCGGTTTGCAACGCGGACAACGGTTAACAGAACGGAACTGGCCTCAAAAGTGCCTTCCTTGTATCCGCAAGCCGGGCTCACCGGCCAGGCCCCGGCCGTGATGCCGGACATAAATCAAACCGGCCGCATACATCGGGCGGTCAATTATTGCGAAGCCATGCGCCTGGAAGGCTGGCAGGCGGTCAAGACGGGCGGCCTTACGATCATGGGAACGATCAAAGCCCTGGGCAAAACCTTCGTAGGCGGGATCTCGGAAGCCGTGCTCAGGTTCAGCGATCTGCCCGAGGCGGAGGAGGCCGCGGCAAGGCTCAGTTGGGATGTGGCACACAAAGCCCCGGCAAAAGTAATAGCCGCTGACGCCCTGGTCCTGACAATCTATTCCGGGATCGCCCTTCTTATTTTCGTACCCATGGGCCCCACGATCAAGACCGCCCTCTCCGGTTCGCCCTGGGCCGTCGCTCGCTTGGCGGTCATGACCGCCGGGGTCATCGCCAAATTCGTCTCCTTCTTTGAGGACTAATCCGGTGACACAATACCTATTTACCTGAATTAAGTTTTGTGTCACTGGATTACCCTTTACCCCTTACGCAATCGCCAGCAATACTGTAGAATAACTCTATGTAACTCGGGGAATAGGGAAAAGACTTAGGGGAATAAAAAATTATGTCAAATAATGATTCGGATAAACAACCAGCAGCCAAGGGCGATCTGGAACTTGTCAAAACTGAACTAAATGGCAGAATAAATTCCGTTGAGGACAAACTGGAAAAAGTATATCTAAGCCAGGTCCAGGCTGACTCTAAACTTCATAAAAAAATGGACATACTGTCGGCCAAAATGGATAAATTGTACAGCGGTCTGATGTCCGCGTTTGAAAAAACTATTTTCAAAGGCGAAAAGTACGATCAAAAGGCCGCCACTCATGCCGACATGCTGACGGATCACACCGATAAACTAACCGATCACGAAACCCGCATCGCCCTCCTTGAAACCGCGAAATAATCATCTCGCGAATTAACTATGCCTGACAATATACGAATCGGGGAAATAACCGGCTTGGGGAACGGGGCGCGGGTGAATCTGCTGCGCTCGGATTCGGTCCCGGCGCCGGAGAGCTTCCTTTCCGGACCGGAACTGGAGAAACTCGCCGCTCTTAAGATCGAAAAGCGCCGGCGCGACTGGCTGGGGGGGAGATACGCGGCCAAAACGCTCCTTAAAGGATCCTTTGTGCCCGAAATGCCGCTCTCAGCCATGGAGATCTCCTATGACCCCCTGGGACGGCCGGTATTGAAGTCGGGCGGCGAGAACTCCCGCTTGATCTCAATAACGCACAGCGGACCTTTCTGCGCCGCCGCCGCAGGTCCGGATGGAACGACCTTTTTAGGCATAGACCTTGAAAAAGCCGAACCGCGCGACGCCGCCTGGTATCAGGACTACTTCTATAAAAGCGAATTGGCCGCGGCCGCCGGAGGGATCGAGGGTTCCGAAACCCGCGACGAACGGAGAACCACTAGCCGCGAACCACTGGCCACTATCCGCTGGACCCAGAAAGAAGCTTTGCTTAAGGCCCTGGGGCTGGGACTTAAAGCCGATCTGCTGGACATAAACCTTACCGGCGGCGCGCCGGAATTCTCACGGACGGCGCTGAAGCGCTACGAAGACCTGGGGAAGCCGCCTTTTGCGCTCGCCACCCGCGCGCTGGGGGACGACCCCGCAGCCGTCTGGTTCCTGTCCGTAGTTTCCTGACTTGCGCCTGTTTTTCTACGATCGCGGATCATTGAGCCCTCCAAAATTGCTAAAATAAAAGTATTCCTGTGCCTGATGACCCGCAGCTTGTTGCAGCATGCGATCATGGATGTAAAGGAGACCACATGGCGGATTTAATGGAAGACCCGATAAGCGGCGCGAAAGTCCAGACGGCCGGCCGGAAAGACCACCCCAAAAGGATCAGAGTGGTCCCTGAATCCCTGAAAAAATTCAGGGAGACGACCGCGGCCGCGGCCGCCGGAGGCCCGCCTGAAAAGATAGCGGCCCAGAAAAAAAAGGGCAAGCTCACGGCCCGGGAACGCATCAACTACCTGGTGGACGAAGGTTCCTTCCAGGAGATAGGCCTGCTGATGGAATCGCGCTGCACTGATTTCGGCATCAAGGACAAACATATCAAGGGCGACGGAGTCGTGACGGGCTTCGCCCGCGTCAACGGCCGCCCCATAGCCCTTTTCTCGGAAGACTTCACCCAGCTGGGCGGGTCCCTCGGCCGCGCGCACGCCGACAAGATCGCCAACATCATGGACATGGCCCTTGAAACCCGTATGCCTGTGATCGGCATCCTGGACTCCGGCGGCGCCCGCATCCAGGAAGGCGTGGACAGCCTCGACGGCTACGGGGAGATCTTCTACCGCAACACCAAGTCCTCGGGCGTCATCCCGCAGATCTCGGTGATAGTCGGGCCCTGCGCCGGCGGCGCGGTCTACTCGCCCGCGCTCACGGACTTTGTGTTCATGGTCAAGGGCATCAGCCATATGTTCGTCACCGGCCCGGAAGTGGTGAAAGCCGCGACCGGCGAAGAAGTGGATTTTGAGACTCTCGGCGGCTCCATGACGCACGCTTCAAAATCCGGCGTCTGCCATTTCGTGGCGAATTCCGAACAGGACTGCTTCCGCCAGTTAAAAGAGCTCCTCAGTTTCCTGCCCGCCAGCCGCTTCGAAGCGCCGCCCCCGCACGAAACCAAGGACCCCATAGACCGCAAGATCCCGCTGCTTGAAAAACTTTGCGAGGTGGACCCCCGAAAGCCTTACCGGGTGCACCACATCATCTGGTGGCTTTCCGACGATCACAGGTTCCTGGAAGTGCACCACGATTTTGCCAAGAACATCGTCACGGGCTTCATGAGACTGGGCGGGACCGTGGTGGGCGTGGTGGCCAACAATCCCGCGCATATGGCCGGCGCCCTGGACATAAACGCCAGCGACAAGGCAGCCCGCTTCATCAGGTTCCTGAATAATTTTAATATACCTATATTGACCCTGGTGGATGTGCCCGGTTACTGGCCGGGCGTGGCCCAGGAACACGGAGGCATAATCCGCCACGGCGCGAAACTCCTTTACGCCTATTCCGAGGCCACCGTGCCGAAGGTGACGCTTGTGCTTAGGAAAGCCTACGGCGGGGCGTACATAGCCATGAGCTCAAAGCTGATGAAAGGCGACCTGAATTTCTCGCTGCCCTCGGCCGAAATAGCCGTAATGGGCCCCAGGGGCGCCGTGGAGATCCTCTACTCGCGGCAGATCAAAGAAGCCAAAGAAGAGGAGCGGGAAGCGCTGAGGGCCAAGCTCGCCAAAGAATATTCCGACAAATTCGCATCGCCCTACCAGACGGCCTCGACAGGCTCGCTCGATGAGGTCATAGAACCGGTCACCGCGCGGCTGCGCCTGATAACAGCGTTCCGTATGCTGGCCGGCAAACGCAGGCCCGGCGAACACGAGCACACGGGCAACATCCCGCTGTAATAAAATGCCGTAAAACGGCATTTTATCGCAGTTATTAGTTTGTCTAATGCGATTTTTAGATATATTTTTTAAGGAGGCGTTTCTGTTTTTGGTATAATCAACTTTATGGACCTCGTCACCACATTGAAGATCACAGTGGCAGTTCCGGTAATAGGCTCCCTCCTGGTACCCCTGGCCGCTAAAATATCCGTCAAAGCCCGCAACGCGTACGCCGTCGCGCTGGGACTTGCGACATTCGCCTGCGCCGCCGCGATGCTCCCGTACATGCTGGCCGGCGCCTCGGCGACCTACTCCCTGAGCTTCCCGCTGGGCTTCGACTTCGTGCTCAACGCGGACCTGCTTTCGGTCTTCATGGCGGCCATCTCTTCCTTCGTCAGCGCCGTGATCCTTGTTTATTCCGTCGATTACATCTCGCATTACGAGAACCAGACCGAATATTACGCCATGGTGGTGCTGTTCCTCGGTTCCATGATGGGCCTTGTCTTCTCCGCCAATCTCCTGTGGATGTATGTATTCTGGGAAATGACCGGTTTCGCCAGCTGGCGGCTGGTAGGATTCTTCCGTTCCGACAGGGATGTGGCCAAAGCCAACAAAACGATCCTTGTCACCGTTTTCGGCGCGCTGTGCATGCTTATCGGCATCCTGATCGTTTATTTCAACAACGGGACGATGGACCTGCGGCTCCTGCGCGGAGAGCCGATCGGGATACTGGCTGCCTCCCTTATCCTGACGGGCATCCTGGCCAAATCGGCCACCCTGCCGTTCTCCACCTGGCTGCCTGACGCAGGCGTCGCCCCGTCCACCGTAACCTCCCTGCTGCACGCCGCGGTCCTGGTCAAGATCGGCGTTTACGCCTATGCCCGCCTCTTCGGCGCGACCTTCGTGGTAGATCCGGTTTTTTCGCAGGCCGTGCTGCTCATAGCGGGCCTGAGCGCCCTGGTCTCGGCCGGGGCGGCTCTCGTAGAGAAGGACATCAAACGGATCATCGCCTATTCCACGGTGAGCCAGATAGGCTTCATTTTCCTGGGCCTGGCTTCGGGCAACAAAACCGCTTTCGCCGGTGCGCTTCTTTACATCCTCATGCACAGTATCGCCAAAGGCGGACTGTTCCTGTGCGCGGGCATAGTGGAGCAGAACACCCACACCAAGGACATCACCAGGATGGGCGGCCTCATCACAACGATGCCTTTGACCGCCGTCGCCTTCGCCCTGTGCTCGCTGTCCGTGATGGGCATCCCTCCGTTCGGCGGCTTCTTCAGCAAATTCCTGGTATTCAGGGGCGCCGCCCAGAACGGCAGCGTTACGGTGCTGATAATGTTCCTGGCGGGCGCGATCATGACGCTTCTGTACCTGATACGGCTTTTCTACCTGGTATTCCTCGGAGAAGACAAGGAAACCAACCCCAGGGAAGGTTCGCGCGTCATGGTGGCGAGCGTCATGGCCCTGGCCCTCATAGGACTGGCCCTCGGCGCGTTCATCTATTACCCGTCCTCGTATGTTGACATGCTGACCACGCAATTAGGGATAGGCCTGAGCGACACAATTCAATGAACAGGTGAAATGAAATGAATCCAATACTGATCCCGGTCATCCTACCCCTCGCTTCGGCCTTTCTGATCCTGCTGATCTCGGAAAAAACCAGATACCTGAAGGAACTGCTGGCCATAGCCGTCACGGGAGTCTGCCTCGTCAGCTCTTTCTCCATCCTCACCAGGGCGCTTTTCGGCGCGGCCCTGGAATTCACCTCCGCCTGGGCAGGCTCAGGCATCGCCTTCACGCTGAAGGCGGACAGGCTCAGCGCCTTCCTGCTGCTGGGGCTGGCGGTCTTCTCCTTCGTGATCGCCGTTTATTCGTTCAGTTACGACCGCAAAGGCGGCGCCAAATGGTTCTATTTCAACCTGCTGATCACGGCCGCTTTCTCCTCCGGCGCCGCGCTGGCGGACAATCTGGTGGCCATGCTTTTCTTCTGGGAAGGCCTCCTTATATTCCTTTACGCCTTCATAGCGCTGTCCCAACCGGGACGGCCCTCCAAGAAAACGGCGATGAAAGCGTTCCTTATCAACGGCGTGACGGACCTTTGTCTGCTGGTAGGGATCTGCATCACAGGCTACATCGCCGGCACCATGAGCATGACTGGCATCTCCGCCAACAAACTTACGCTGGACGGCTGGGCGGCCCTCGGTTATGTGCTGATGCTGATAGGCGCGCTTTCAAAGGCCGGAGCGATCCCTTTCCACACCTGGATCCCGGACGCGGCGCTGGATTCCAGCGCGCCCTTTATGGCCTATGTCCCGGCGGCCGTGGACAAGCTGCTCGGCATCTATCTGCTGACGCGCATCAGCGTCTACCTGTTCACGCTCAACGGATTCGCGCAGATCGGCCTGATGACCCTGGGCGCCCTGACCATACTTATCGCGGTCATGATGGCTTTTGTCCAGAGCGACTACAAGCGCCTGCTCTCTTACCACGCCGTAAGCCAGACGGGCTACATGATCCTCGGTATCGGCACGCTGAATCCCATCGGCATCGCCGGCGGCCTTTTCCATATGATAAACCACGCGACCTATAAATCCTGCCTGTTCATGACGGCGGGGTCGGTGGAGCGCCAGACGGGGTCCAACGACCTCGCAAAGCTCGGCGGCCTTTTCAGCGCCATGCCGGTCACCGCCATCTGCTTTATGATCGCGGCCGCGGCCATCTCCGGCATCGCTCCGCTGAACGGCTTCTTCTCCAAAGAGCTGATCTACACGGGCACGCTGAACACCGGCTACACGATCTTCTTCATCGCGGCCGAACTCGGCTCGGTGCTGACCCTGGCCTCTTTCCTGAAGCTGGGGCACTCCGTCTTCTTCGGCAAGCGCCCCGAGGCGCTCAACGGCGCGGGCGAGGCGCCGTTCTCCGTCCTGCTGCCGATGCTGATCCTCGCCGGCATCTGCGTGGCTTTCGGCTTCGGCGCGAAGCTTCCGATAGATTTCCTGATCGATCCCGCGCTGCAGAACCTCGGCCTTACGCATGAGGAGGTCCTGTCGGGCTTCCATGTCAACGGGCTTTTCTGGGTCTCCGTCGTGGTCATCCTGATAGCGGTGGTCAACCATATGTTCGGGCTCGCTTCGGCTAGAGGCGTCGCCAGCAAGTCTTCCGACCATATCCATTACGCGCCGGGCCTCAAAGAGATCTACGCCCTGGCGGAGCGGCGCGTGTTCGACCCCTACGAACAGTTGATGGACCGCCTGCCTTCCGCCGCCGGCCTCCTGTACAGGGCGGACCGGTTCTTCGATTACCTTATCGACGATCTGCCGTCCTCCGCCGCCAACGCTTTTGCCAGGGCCTCTCAGGGCTTTCACACAGGCTCCTACCCGCTCTATATGGCCCTGACCATAGCGGGAGCCGCCGTCTACATCCTGTTCATCGCTAATTACGGAGGAATTAAATGACCACGAGCCTCCTGGCTTATCTGCTTATCCCTCTTTTCACGGCCGTCGTTATTCCGTTCGCCGCCCGGACCAGGCACAAGCTGGCCGATATCCTGGCCAATGTCACCCTGCTGGCCGGCCTGCTCAATATCGGCGCCGTCCTGTTCAACCCGGTCAACCTCGCAAATTCCTTTTCCAACATCACCGAGGACGGTTTCGCGCTTCTGATGATCTTCGTCATCTACCTGGTGGCGCTGTGCGTGACCTTCTTCTCGGCCTATTTTATGGGCGAGGATCCGAAGGTCGCCCGCGTTCCTTATTACTCGCTGATCCTGACCTCGGTCTCGGCGATGTGCGGCATCGTGACGACCGGAGACTTCTTCACGCTGTATATCTTCATAGAAGTCCTCGCGGTGACCTCCTTCGCCCTGATCGCCTGCGACGAAAGCGCGGCGGGGCTTGAAGGCGCCATCAAGTATTTTCTTCTGACCTTCCCGGCGTCGCTGCTGATCCTGTTCGGCATAGCCTTCCTGATGCTGACCGCGGGAACCTTCTCCTTTGAAAGCATAAAGATCATCATCGCCTCCGGAATGCCGGTTGGCGCGGTGGTTTTTGCGGTGACCCTGATCCTGCTGGGCTTCCTGATCAAATCGGGCGTGGTCCCTTTCCACGCCTGGACGCCGGACGCCTATCAGGGCTCTTACGCGCCGGTCTCGGCTTATCTGGCCGGTATCGTGACTAAGATCTCCGGCGTCTACGCCGTGATAAAGATCTCCATGATGCTCAGGCTTTTCGAGGTCAAAGCTTACCATACTGCCGACCTTCTGATGTTCCTCGGCATGCTTTCCATCGCGGTCGGGGCGCTGTCCGCCCTGCGCCAGAAAGAATTCAAAAGGATGCTGGCTTTTTCCAGCATCAGCCAGATCGGCTATATCATTCTGGCTGCCGGCATGGGAACGCCGCTGGCTATCCTGGGCGCGATCTTCCACCTGGTGAACCACGCTACCTTCAAAACCGTCCTGTTCCTCAACAGCGCCAGCCTTGAGAAAAGCGCGGGGACCAGCGATATGGACAAGCTCGGCGGCATGGAACACGCCATGCCCTGGACCTCCTGGACTTCCATAGTGGCGCTGCTTTCCACGGCCGGCGTACCTCCGCTGTCCGGCTTCTGGAGCAAGCTGATCATCATCATAGCTCTCTGGGACGGGGGGGCGAAGGCCTACGCGGTCCTGGCGCTTTTGTTCAGCGCCGTGACCCTGGCGTACTTCCTGGTCATGCAGAAGAAGATCTTCTTCGGCAAGCCCACGGAAGCTTCGCACAACGCGCGCGAGGTCAGACCCGCCATGCTGGTTCCCGTAGTGGCCATGTGCCTGATCATAGCGGCGCTGGGCGTTTTCTTCCCCTACATCTATTCCTACCTGGTTGAAACCATCGCGGCGAGGATCATCTTATGACCTATCACTTACTGCTCTTCATCCTGGTCGCGGCGGCGGCCATGGCGGCGGTCATGGCCCGGAGCCTGCTGTTAAGCGCCATTATGCTGGCCCTGGTCAGCGTCGGGGCGGCGCTGATCCTTTTCGACTTCCAGGCCCCCTGGGCCGCGGTCTTCGAACTCTCGGTCTGCGCCGGCCTTATCACCGTGCTGTTCGTAAGCGCCGTCAGCCTGTTCCGCCACGAGGAGGGAAAAACGGCGGACCTCCGCGCCCGCTTCTACGCCATGCCGCTGGTCATGGGCATAGCGGCCATAGCGGCCTGGTTCTACGCCGTCCCCTTCTTCGAATCCCTGGAAAACTGGGCCAGATTCGGCAGCCGCGCCAACTCGCTGGGCTCCATCCTCTGGGACATCCGCCGGTTCGATCTGCTGGGCCAGATCTCCATACTGGCCGCGGGGGTCTTCGTGATCAACTCGATCTTCCCAAGGAGAAAAAGACAGAAATGACAAATTCTTTCGCGATGGACTGGTATTTTATAACGCTTATCTTTTCCGCGGGCCTGTACTGTATGCTCGTCTCGCGCAACCTGTTGCGCCAGTTCATAGGGCTTGAGATCATGTCCAAATCCTGTTTGCTCGGCGTCATCTCGGTCGGTTCGCTGACCGGCAGCCTGGCGCTGGCCCAGGCCCTTATAATCACGATGATCGTCATCGAAGTCGTGGTAGTGGCCGTGGGACTGTCGCTGCTGGTCAAGAATTACCGCCTGACCGATTCCATAGACATCTGGTCGCTGAATAAATTAAGAGGATAACGCTTATGGATATTTTTTCCGTTTTGATGTTCCCGCCGGTCGTTTTCATCGTCGCGCTCCTGTTCGCGATGTGCCTGTCCGGTTTTTTTGCGGGCTGGGCGCCGGCCCCTAAAACCGAAGCGGGCTCCGGCAAGAACAAGCCCTACGCCTGCGGCGAAGACATCCCGGCCGGGAAGGTGATCCCCGATTACCAGGAATTCTTCCCGTTCGCGATCTTTTTCACCCTGCTGCATGTGGCCGGCCTGATGCTCGCCACCTGGAGCCTTAACCCGCTGGGCGCGGGGATAGAACTGGTGGTCGGATATGTGGCGGCGGTGGCGGTCATCCTGGCGATCCTGTTCGTAGGCTAATCTTATGAAAATCAAAGACAAAATCATTCTCTGGTCGAGGCTTAAATCCCCCTGGCTGCTGCATTTCAACACGGGCGCCTGCAACGGCTGCGACATCGAGATCGTGGACGCCCTTACGCCAAGGTACGACCTTGAGCGCTTCGGCGCGGTCCTGAAATCGACTCCCAGACACGCGGATATCCTGGTGGTAAGCGGACCGCTGACGCGCCAGCAGGTAAAACGCGTAAAAAGGATCTACGAGCAGATGCCGGAACCGAAATTCGTCATGGCCGTGGGCGCCTGCGCCTGCTCCGGCGGCGTTTTCGACGGCTGCTACTCCGTGGTTTCCGGCATAGACAAAGTCATCCCCGTTTCCATTTACATCCCCGGCTGTCCGGCCAGACCCGAAGCCATCCTGGACGGAGCGGTAAAGCTGCTGGGCGCGCTGGAAGCGGGGTCGAAGAAGAACGGGTAGAGGATTTCCACTCTGCCCCGGCCCGTAACCTGGTTTAAGAGGTGATCTTATGAGCGAATTTGAAAAAGAAGAAAAATACAAAGCGAAGCTGGAAGCGAAATTCGGGGCCGCCGTCTCAGGAGTTGCCGTCCAACGCAAGAACCGCGTGTGGCTGGAAATACCGGCGGACAAGCTCGTCGAACTTGTCCAATTCATGAAAACCGAACTGGGCTACGACCATCTGTCCACCATAACCGGTTTCGACGGGGGGGAGAATCTGGGCGCCAATTATCACCTTACCGACACGCACGGCGTCATTACCGCGCGCGTCAAAACGCCCAGGACGGACCCGCACCTGCCCACCGTTACCGCCGTATTCCCCGGAGCGGAGCCCTACGAACGGGAGCTGGCGGACCTGTTCGGCATAAAGATAGACGGCCTGAAACCGGGGCGCCGCTACCCGTTGCCGGACGATTTCCCCGCGGACCAGTATCCTTTGCGCAAAGACTGGAAAACCGCGGACGCCTATCCCGTAAAAACCTCCCAGGAGGCCGAATAATATGTCTAAAATAACCATTCCGCTGGGCCCCCAGCACCCCGCTCTTAAGGAACCGGTAAACTTCTCGCTGGTGCTGGAAGGCGAGCAGATCACCGGCTCCACTGTCAACCTGGGCTACAATCACCGCGGCATTGAAAAAGCCGCGGAAGACAGGACCTTCCTCCAGGATATCTACCTGATAGAACGCGTCTGCGGCATCTGCTCCCACTCCCACACCACCTGTTATGTCACCTGCGTGGAAGAAATAGCCAAAGCCGAAGTCCCCGAGCGCGCAAAAGCCATAAGGACCCTGGTCGCGGAACTTGAGCGGGTGCACAGCCATCTGCTCTGGCTGGGCATCGCGGGCTACGAAATGGGTTTTGAAACGCTTTTCATGTATACCTGGCGCGACCGGGAGCAGGTTCTGGACTGTCTGGAACTGGTCTCCGGGAACAGGGTCCACTATGCCATCAACACCATCGGAGGCGTGCGCAGGGATATCACTCCGGAACAGAAAACCGCCATCCTTGAAAAGATCTCAGTACTGGAAGAAAGGACCGGTTATTACATAAAACTGGCCACCGAGGACGCCACGGTGCTGGCCCGGACGCAAAATGTGGGCAAACTGCCCCATGCCGTGGCCCTGGAGCGCGGCGCGGTCGGCCCCACGGCAAGGGCCTCGGATGTCAAAAGGGATGTCCGCAAGGACGAACCCTACCTGATCTACGACAAGCTGGATTTCAAACTTATCACGCATAACACCAACGATGTTTTCGGGCGCGTAGTCGTGCGGGCGCTGGAACTGGTGGAATCCTACAAAATGATCCGCCAGGTCCTGAACTATCTGCCGGAAGGCCCCATAGCCGTAAAGGTCCCGGCGAAAATAGGCCCCGGAGAAGCGGTAAACCGCTACGAGGCCCCGAGGGGAGAAGATTTCCATTATGTAAAAGCCAACGGCACGGATAAGCCGGAGCGCGTGAAAGTGCGCGCCCCGACCATGGCCAACTACCCTTCCGTCTCCTATATGCTCGACGGCGGCTACCTGGCGGATGTGCCGATGGTTATCGCCGCCATAGACCCCTGCATGTCCTGCACGGACAGGGCGATGGTCTACGATAAAAGATCCGACAAAGTCCGGGTCTACGACTGGAACGACCTGCGCAAATACGGTATCGAGCACTATAAGAAAAGGGGAATTGATTTTTCAAAAAAATAGGACCAACACATGACCATCGATCATCCCATACTGCTTTCGTTGTTTTACATACTTATCTTTCCCGGGTTTGTGTTCCTGTCGGTTTACGGGCTGTTCCTGCAATGGCTCGACCGGAAGCTGGGAGCCGTCATGCAGAACCGGGTGGGGCCGCCCTGGTATCAGCCCCTGGCCGACCTTATCAAGCTGCTGGCGAAGGAAGTCATAATCCCCGACGCCTGCGAAACGGCGATGTTCAGGACGCTGCCGTATTTTGCCATGGCCGCCGTCATGACCGCCGTGCTGCTGCTGCCGGTCTGGACCGACGCGCTTTATTCCTTTCAGGGCGATCTGGTGGTCGTGATCTACCTGCTGACCATCCCCACGGTCACTTTCTTCCTGGCCGGCTGGAGTTCCACCAGCCCTTACGCCACCATAGGCTCCATGCGCGTCCTGACGCAGCTCTTCGCCTATGAAGTGCCGCTGATGCTTTCGCTCATCGGCCCGGCGATACTCGCCGGCACCTGGAATATCACCGAGCTGGCCGGTTTTTTCACTACGCACAAGCTCTACATGCCGGCCCAGCTGCCCGCTTTTTTCGTGGCGCTGATGGCGCTGCAGGGCAAGCTTGAACGCGTGCCTTTCGATATTCCGCACGCCAAGAACGAGATCGTCGGCGGACAGTTCACCGAATATTCCGGCCGCCTTCTGGCCTTCTTCTACCTGGCCGTGGACATGGAAATGGTGGTCGGCGCGGCGCTGGTCAACGCCGTGTTCCTGGGCGGTACGCTCGGCGCCGCCGGCCTGCCCGGCCTGGCGGTCTTCCTCTCCAAGACCCTCGCCATAGTTTTCCTGCTGACGCTCCTCAGGGTGCTCATGGCCCGCGTCCGCATAGACCAGATGGTCAGATTCTGCTGGCAGGTGCTGGCCCCCATCAGCATGGCCCAGATACTGCTGGATATTTTCCTTAAATTCAGGCTAGGATGAACGCTTTATGAAAAAACCCGCAAGAGCTTTGGGAGAAGTACTCGGACATCTTTTTAAAAAAAAGGCGACCTCCAATTACCCCTTTGAAAAAGCCGTGGTGGACGCCCGCTTCAGGGGCCGCATAGCTTTTGAATCCGACAAGTGCATCGGCTGCAAAATGTGCGTCCGGGCCTGCCCGGCCAAAGCCATAGAAATAATCCTGTCGGCGGAACAACCCGCCCCGGCGCCGGCCGCGGAAGGCGCAGCCCCGGCTCCCGCCAGGAAAAGATTCGACTGCCTAATGAGCCTGGACCGCTGCATCTATTGCGCGCAATGCGTAGAGGTCTGCCCAAAAAAAGCCCTTATCTCCACGCAGGATTTCGAGCTGGCCCACACCGACCGCAAGACCCTGATACGCCATTATAAATAGAATGTCGCAAACGACATTTCATTTATACATGGTTTATAGGATATAATGAAGTGTATGAACGCCGACTTTACCGCCGTTTTAGCATCGGAATTCTTCGGGAATCCGGTTTCAGGATACCTTTACGCGGTAATACTGTTCGCGGTCTCCCTTGCCGTCATCTATTTCCTCAGACGGATAGTCTTTGCCAGGCTGAATGAACTGGCCTCCAGGACCGAAACGGACCTTGACGACCTGGCGATGGACCTTATCAACATGGTCCGCCCGCCGGAGTACGGACTGGTCGCGCTTTACCTCTCCGTCAGGCACCTGAACCGCTCCCCTGGCTTCAATAAAGCCCTAACCTTTGTGATCCTGGTGGTTTTCACCTATCGGGCCATCACGCTGGCCCAGCGCCTTCTTAACTACTGGATAAACAAAATAGCCGCCCAGAGGGGCCTCACGGAATCCGCGACGAAGTCGGTGGTTCACAGCACGCAGGTCATCCTGCGGGCGCTGATCTGGGCCGCCGCGATCCTCTTCGTGCTGGATAATCTCGGAGTTAATGTGTCCGCCGTCCTTACCGGACTCGGCATAGGCGGCGTGGCCGTCGCCCTGGCCGCCCAGGCCATACTGGGAGACCTCTTCAACTTCTTCGTCATCCTTCTGGACAAACCTTTTAATATAGGGGATTTCGTGGTTTCCGACGCCGTGTCCGGCACGATCGAACACATCGGCCTTAAGTCCACCCGCATCCGCAGCATCTCCGGCGAGATGGTGGTGGTCTCAAACTCCAATCTCCTGTCCTCAAGGATCAGGAATTACAAAGACCTGGACAAACGCCGGGTGGTCTTTAAAACCGGCGTCACCTACCGGACCCCGGCTGAAAAACTACGCAAAATACCGGCGCTTATAAAGGACGCCGTTCTCGGACGGGCCGGCACGGAATTCGAGCGCTCCAACCTGTACGAGACGGGCGACTCCTCCATAGATTTTGAAACGGTTTACTATATAACGAGCGGAGATTATAAACTCTACATGGAGACGCAGGAACAGGTCCTGCTGGCCGTCCTGGAGAGCTTCGCCGGAAACGGGATAGCCTTCGCCTACCCGACACAAACGATCTTTGTAGAGAAAGAAGCCGCCGCCGCAGGGGGCAAGGCGTAGAACGCAAAAGGAAGCAAGGAGAAAACAAATGAAAAAAATACTGATATTCGCGGCGCTGACAGGCCTGGGCTACGGCCTTGCAAACGCCCAGGACCGCGTAGTAGCCACGGTCAATAACGCCAGGATCACGGCCTCAGAGATCTCCCATAAGATGTGGTGGCAATATTCCGCCCAGGCCCTCTCCGAACTTATAGACGAAAAACTCCTGCTGGAGGAAGCCGCCAGGCTGAAGGTCTCCTATGACGCCAAAGAAGTGACCAAACGCTTTGAGGCCCTTTCCGCCGGGTACAAGGACAAGAGCGAATTTGAGAACAACATCAAATCGGTCGGCTGGACCGCGGCGGATGTGCAGGAGCTTCTAAAACGCCAATTACTGATCAAGAACGCCATCATCGCGGCCAAGAACATCACAGCGTCCGACGCGGAGATCAAGGCCTTCTTCGAGCAGAATAAAGAGAAACTCGGCAAACCCGCAAGCTTCAAGCTGCGCCAGATCTTCGTGAGCTCCAAGGCCCAGGCGGAAGAAGCCGCCCTGTCGCTGGCGGCGGGAGCGGATTTCGCCAAGCTTGCCGGGCTGAAATCCACCGATGAGAATCTTAGGAAAAAGAACGGGGATATTGGTTCCGTCTTAAAAACCAACCTGACGCCCGAAATAGAAAAAGCGCTGTCCGCCCTCGCTCCCGGGCAGTATACGGGCCCCGTGGCGACCGGCAACGGCTACAGCATCTTCAAACTCGAATCCTCCACCCCGGGCGAACCCGCGAAACTGACGGACGCCCTGAAAGCGGAGCTTAAAACAGGCCTGATAAGCCAAGCCGTGACCCAGAAACTGCCGGAACTGACCGCCGAACTGCGCCGGAAGGCGAACATAGAGATAGCCAGATAAAATGTCGTAAACGACATTTTATGCTAACGGGCGAAGCCGATCAAGCTTCGCCCGTTTTATTTATAGTGATCCGGCGAGGCCGCGCGATATGATTATTGCGCGGCCTCCGCTTCTTTTTTGCCCCTGTTCAGAAAGCCGTGGACGGCGAAGTAGATTATCATGCCCGCCAGGATGAACTGCGTGGCGTACAGGTATTTGGAAGCCGCGAAGGCATACAGGTCGTCAAAACGCCCGTAAAGAAGCGAGAAACGGGCCATGACCGTGTTGCCGAAAGCCGCGCCGAAATAGATCATCAGGAAATAGATCCCGATATTGGAAACTTTCTTAAAGTGGCCTTTGTGCTCCACTGAGAAGAAGAAGTAGAACAGGACGCAGATGACGCCGAAAGCCACCAGAAGCGAGTTAAAAACAGCCCAGGAGGTCATGGACGCCATCATGGACAGCGGCCTGATGGTCCCGCCTATCTGATTGATAAAGTCGGTCGAGAGGCCGGCCGGGACCGCAAGGCCGGCGCCGTAGCCCATAAGGAAAGTGAAGCCGTAACGCGAGATCCAGGAGATCTTTGGCACGAACTGCGTCACCAGCGAAAGCCCCAGAACGGCGGGAACCAGCACCATCCAGTCGTGGGCCATCAGCGGCTCCCAAACCTTGGGCTTCCAGATATTGTAAAGATACACCTGGAACCACCACCCCATACCGGCGCCGAGATACAAATGTTCCGCGATTTTAAAGAACGGATTATCCTTGTAAAGAAAACTGAAGAGACATATGGTGAGGCCCGCCGCCACCCACGCGCCCGCTATCATCCAGGTTTCCGACATAAATTTTCACCTCACAAATATTTTATTATCAGCAGTATGAGATTCGATGTTAAGATCAGCGCCAGCACCAGCAGATGGGCGAGGTTCAGGGAATCTATCCCGGAAGCGCCCTTGCCGGGCTGGCCGATGAGGGACTCGTACTCCGCCGCGCCCTTCATACCGCCGACAAGGCCTTTGAGCTGGCCGGTCTGCAGGTAGGGTCCATAGCCCGGCTGGCTTATGGCGACTACGCCGCCCAGGACCGGCACCTTGAATTTATCCCCGACATAGGCCACCCAGTAATCGAGCATGGAAGTCCCGGTGATGCAGACTATAAGGCCCATATTTTTATAGTTCCTGATCCCCCGCATGACCGGCAGGGTCCTGGCATCCCGCCCGTCCTGATCCTTATCATAGATGCCGTAGAAATCGGAAGCCATCTGGGTCATGACGGCCACGGCATTGGCCATATAAGGGAAGATCACATAGTCCGTGCCGTTGACCTTATTGTACTGCGCCGGGACTTTCTCGAAGACCTGCTGGATAAGGCCGGTGGAACCGGCTATATAGGTGACCACACCCACACGCAGGTTCTTTTGGAAGGCATGACGGACCATGGCCACGGCCTGCGGATGAAGCTCGGGCCGGGTGGCCGGGTCGTAATCCAATGAAAAGAGGACGAAAGAACCGGCGGGAAGCTTGTCCATATAATCGAACGCGTGCCGTGTGTCCCGTGAAATGGTCTTGTTCGGCAATCCGATGGGTTTTATGATCGGAACGAAGAGAACTACGGCCAGCAGCAGGAAGATCCAGCGTCTGTCGATCTTAAAGAATTTTCCGAGCGTTTCCTTGAGCATAATGGTCAATCCTTACCCATGTATTGTCTTTCGATGCCGAAAATTATTTTGAACGAGGTTACGATGGCGCCGATGGAGATCCCTATCATGATGCCGCGCTTGCCGGCCACCGCGGGCACGCTCATAACCCACTCTATCACCTGATCGACCCCGGCCCCGGTCCAGCCGAGCGCCGCGTCCCAGATGATCTGGCCGAGCGGCACCTTGCCCAGGATCAGCAGAAAAGCGGCCGCGAACAGCACGAAGGCCTGGGCCGATTTTATCCTGAAGGAACGGTAGGCGGTGGAAACTATATAGAAAGCCAGTACGGCGAACATCGTGGAACTGAGCGCGTTATAGACATAGCGGAACGCCCAGCCCAGCATCGTAACGCCGGCCGCGGAGCTCTGTTTTCCGTTATTCAGAAAAGCAGGGATTACCATGGCCAGAAAACCCGCGAACACGAAAATACTGTAGCCCCAGCCGTCCGTTTTGCGCGAGATCTTGTTGCAATGGGAATAGAACAGGCTGACAAGACCCAGCAGGAACGCGAAAGCCGAGACTATGTTCTCCCACTTATTCATCATCTCGATATAATCCACCGAAAGCTTGTGGGGGACATAATAGGAGCCCAGGGTCAGCACGCCGAAAATAAACACGATCGCCAGAGGTATTTGTTTTTTTATCAGTTTCATAATTTCTCAATACGCTTTGAACAGGTTCAGGATGACCCGCACGAACGGATCCCAGTGAAACTTGGCGCCCGCGGCCACAAGTATGATGCCGAAGAAAACCGAGACCATCACTACCAGTTTGCCGAAATCCTGGACCTTGAGGGCGCTGAGCAGCATGGGCTCCTTGGACAGGTAGGCCCCGGCGGCATACAGCTCTTCGCCTATCAGGGTATAGTCGCAGGCCGTAAAAAAGAACGGAAGCTGCGTTTCCACGTCGGTGCCGGCTATCTGGATGGCGCCGCTGGTGGCGCCGACCTCGGCGAGCAGCAGCGATTCCGCCATAAAATAGCCCATGAAGAATACGGCGGCCGGCTTTTCGCGGGAGATCAGGCCGTCCACCGAGGCCGCGTAGGAGAACTGGTCCTGGCTGATGAACTGGTTGATATCCTCCCTGTAGGAATCCGGCCGCCCGGCTTCCAGGAAGGCCTGTTTTACCACTTCTTTGCAGACGGTCATGACTATAGGGTCGTAGTGCGGAACTTTTATCTGGCTGTCATACTGGGCCACTTTCTTGGAAACCTCTCCCAGAATGAACGCGGAGGCGATAGTGGAAATGGAACTCATATTGCCGATACCGGGCACATAATAGATGGGTTTTCCCATTTCGGTGGCGCGGCCGATGGCCTCGTCTATGGCGTCAAGACCGGCTATGCGGCGGATGAAGAGGCCTTTGCGCTTGGCGTGGGAGACCGCCAGAAAAAAGACGATGATAATGACCAGGAGGAGGACAAGGTTATTAAGCCTGTCCAGACGGAACCAGTTGCCGGCGGTTTTGACAGAAACCACCTGGCTGTCAAAGGCCTTCTTGTCCCTGACCGTAGTCACTTTAAAGCGGAAAACCGAGGCGGCGGCCTGCTCCTCGCCGTAGAAATTATTAAGTTCCAGCTTTACCGCGTGTTCCTTGGGAGCGGCGTTCCAGGCCCAGAACGGCAGGTCTATCTCGCTGCTCGTCCTGGAGGCGGCGGGGAATTCGTCTGCCTTTATCCAGCCTCCCGTCTCCATAGAGGAAACATATACCTGATAGCTCGTATCGGGCGTGTCCTCCGGGCGGACATCCCATTTAAGCAAAGCCGTCCCGCCGGCATCATACGGCATGTCCATGGCCGTCAGACCAGCGAGGCGGAGGGGGGCCATAGGACCGGTCTGCGTCCGCTCCTTACCGGCCCCGCCGGGCTGGGCGGAGAAGGCGTTAGCGGCCGCGAACAGCAAAAAGATAAAGGCTAAACCAGGTTTGTTTTTTGTCATATTAAAGCATCATTTTACAATATTTCGCCGACAGGGACACCTTTATATTCCGTCGGCCTGCTATTTGGCGCTTATGCCCTTCAGAATAACGGCGTCCATAAAATTGTACGGCGGCGGAGAAGAACCATCCCTCACGGAGACAAGCTCATAAACGGCCGTCCTGTTGATGACCCGCCCGTCCTGGGTCTCATCATTAAAATACGCTTCTTTTATGTGCCGGGCCCAGAACTCGTTAAATACCCGCAGAGACCCCGCATCAAAATAAAACATATTGTAACCCCTGCCCAGCCGTATCCCCTCGGCCACATTCAAAAGCAGATGCGTAAAACCATCCGTCTTAAGACGTTCATACAGCTCATCGCCCGTCTTTGAAACCGCGGCGTACTCCACCAGCGCGGTCTTATCATAAACGGAACTCACGACGAAATTTTTCTTCATGTAAAAGCTGCGCTCGTCTCCGACGAACAGCACTTTGGCGTCCGGCGGCAGCTTCTCATTGATATATTTCAAACAGGCATAACTGCTGTAGGGATAGGCCGGCTGGGTACGGGCCAGATATTCGTCCTTCCCAACCGCCCCTGCCAGCGGACGCCAGCGCCCCTCGGAGTAAAAGATGGCCGACGACCAGTAGACGCCGGTCAGGCAAGCCGCCAGAACCGCGGTTTTTAGCGCCGTTTTAAGGGCCTTATGCCCCGGCGCGAAAAGATACGCGGCGATTATAAGTCCCGCCGCCGGATAAACCGGCATCAGAAAGCGGACCATCGTGGAAGTGACCGACCACGCTCCCCAGACCACAAGAAAAAAGAGCCACAATCCCCGCAACGCCGCCGGCGACGGGGGACAGGGGGGACCGGACGCCCCGTTCCGATTCAGGGGCCGAAGGGACGGGGCCAGCAGAAAAGCCAGGGGCAGCAGAAAAATAAAAAGCGGGCTGAAATATTCGGAATTAGCCATCCTGCCCATTGTGATCTTCCACGGCCTGGCCAGCCAGGTCCCGACGCCGGAACCGTCCAGTTGGGCGGCCTGGGAGGCGAAGTTTGCGAGCTTCTGCGGGTCCGAGCTGTCGCCCGGCCTGAAAACTCCCATAGCGAAAGGGTGGACGGGATTGCCCGTATAGATGTAATTCTTGACCAGCCACGGCCCCACCAGCAGCGAGGCGATAAGGGTGAACGCCGCGAGCTCCTTGACGGCGGAGGCGGGCCTGAAGCGCCTGGCATAGGCGTATGCGGCCATTACCCCCAAAGCCGTAAAAAACCCGGTGTATTTTACGCCCATGGCCAGGCCCGAGAACACAGCGGCCAGCCAAAGCCAGCCCCGCTCTTCCTCGCTGCGGTTCAGTACGGCGTAAACGGCGAGCGTGGAGAACAGGGTAAGCAGCGCCTCCGTGCCCGCCGACCAGGAGGCAATCATGGCGTGCGCGACCGTGTAAAAGATCAAAGCGCCCCACAAACCGGCGCGCCATGAGAAATAGCGGACGCCCATGGCCAGGACGGCCGCGGAGGCCAGAATACCGGCCCAGTAGTTTATGAACTTGGCCAGGATCTCATCCTTGAGCAACAGGGCCGCCGCGTACAACATGCCGTGGGTGAACGGCAGATCGGAATAAAAATTGTACGGCATAGGGGTCATCTTGTGATTTATAACATAGAAATTGGGCACAGCCAGGTGATACACAAGGGAGTCATAGAATATTTCAGGCGACAGGACGCCGGCCAGGTTCAGCAGCATAGCCAGCAGCAGGATCGTAACAGCCGCAAAATCGGCTCCGCGCGGCGCGGCGGGAAGCTCCGCACCGCCCGACATGGGATGCCGGCGCAGATCGGCCAGTCCCGCGGCAAAAAGCAGCCCCAGCGGCGCCGCGACGGCCCAGAAATAAAGAAGCTTAAGAACGGAGAGCGCGAATACAAAACCGGCCGCCAGGCCGAAGCCGGTCCCCGCGGAAAACACGAATTCCTCCAGCGGGCCGAAGAATTTAAAGCCGGACCATCTCAGCACCGGGCGGCCGGCGGAAAAAGAACAGAACAGGAAAGCCAGCGCCAGCAGGAGGTTAAAAAAATGCCCCGGCACGACTTTCCACAAGCCGCCCAGATATTGATCGGGGGACAAAATCACAAAGAGCGAATTAAGGTCGGGAGTGAAGCGGGAATAATAGTTCTTGAAAACAAGAAGACCCCAGGCGGCAAAAACCGGCCAGACCACCCAGGACGGAAACCGGCCGGCGTCGGGGATCGCCGCGGCCTGGGCGCGCGATCCTTTTTTTTTATTTTTAGCCATTACATGAGTATCCAGTGATAGAATCTTTTGACCAGGTAGCCGAGATGCCTCACGGACCTCACCTGGCGGAGATTCCTGAACAGGATCCGCGGCCGCAGGTAAAATCTGAGAAAGGCCTCGCGCTGCAAATTACGCACCTGCCTGCGCGTCAGGCCCTTGGGCGCGTAAGGCACGCTGTTGAGCATCAGATCTGAAATGTCCTCTGACCCGATCTCGCCGGACTCCCTGAGCTTGTCGCAGATCGGGGTCAAAGGAAGGGGGAAAAAAGTGAAATAATTGGCCCTCAGCAGCGGCAGTTCCAGCGAAAAATCGATAGATTTCCTTATATCCTCCGCCGTTTCGTCCGGGAACGCTATCACGAAGAACGCGGCCAGATCTATGCCCTTGCTCCTGATAAGCTCCACTTTTTCACGGATAAGCTTCACGGTCAGCTGCTTGTTCATCCGTTTAAGAGTGTCGTCCGAACCCGACTCTATTCCCACCGAAATAAGATAAACCCCGCTTTGCTTCATCAGTTCCAGAAGCTCCGCATCCAGAGTGTTGATCCTCACGCCGTTGGGGAAAGATAGAGAGATGGGCAGCCCGCTTTCTATGATCTTTTTCAGGATGGAAACCGCGTGCTCCTTGTTCAGCGTGAAATTATCGTCTACGATATGGATCTCCCTGATCCCGAAATCCCTGTAGAGCAGACCTATCTCGCTCATCACCGATTCCGCGCTGCGCCGCCTCATGGTTTTGCCGCTCAGGATGGGCGCGGTGCAGAAAGAGCAGGAGAACGGGCAGCCCCGGGTGGTGATTATGGGGGCGATGGGGAACCGCTTGAAAAAAGCCCCGTGCTGGGCGGGAGGGTATTCCTGCGGGTTTATCAGATGCCAGGCCGGGAGGGGCAGGGAGTCGAGATCCGCGATCAACGACATTTCGTTTACGCGCAAGCGCCCGTTCTCGCGCCATACAAGGCCCGGGATCCCGGGGAAAGCGGCGCTGTTGTGCAGGTTCTCCAGAAATTTGGGAAAAGTCTCTTCGGTCTCGCCGCGCAGTATATAATCCACGGCGGGGCCGAGTTTGCTCATTGTTTCTTCGGGGCAGAGCGTCGGGTTGGGCCCGCCCGCCACCACCACGGCCGCCGGAAGTTCCCGGCGGGTGAGCCCGGCGAGTTTTTTCGCCTCGCCTATCTCGGAAGTATAGCACTGAAATCCCACCACATCAGGCTGGAAGCGTTTAAGAGCCGCCTTGAACAGGTCCTCCCGCCGCCCGGTCTTGCCGAAATCTATTATCTCAACTTCGTGGCTCCTCAGAAGACTGCCGGCCAGATAGGCCAGACCCAGCGACGGCTGTATATGGTCGGCCAGCGCGGTACCGGGTTTTACGAGCAGGATTTTCATTTACTTCTCCAGCACTTCGATATTCGCCCTGGGGATCACCAAGGTTTCTCCGCCCGGCAGATCCACTTCCAGCACGCGCACATGCGACTCGCTGCCGACCTTGGTCAGCTCGGGCGGCAGCGACTTTACTACGCCTATAACGCCGAAATGGGGTTCGCGGATGATGCGCACCGGGTCGCCGGGCTCTATCCAGCCGCGGCCCTCTTCCTTCTTGCAGGTGGTGACGTTCTTGGGGTAGCCGGGCACCAGGATCTCCGGCCTCATGACGCCGGCGCGGATCTGGGTGGCGCCGGAAACCGAAGCTTTTTCCCCGTTCCTGGAAGAAAGGAGCTTGAAGGTATATTCCGCCATAGGGATCATGCCGAAGCCCTCTGTGACGATAAGGGTAACGCCGATCCGCTCGGTGCCCGTGACGGCCACGCCTATGTCGTAGCCCAGCAGCTGGCGCAGGTCCCGGTCATGGATGCCGCCCACCACGACGGCGTGCACGCCCAGCTCCACGGCCCGCTTTATCGTGGCCAGGCTCGCGTGCTTTCCGCCTATGACTATTTTGCCTTTGTGCGTCTCGTTCAGGCCCTCAGGGGCCAGGTCCTCATCCGGGCTGGCCACGGCCACGGAGATCTCGCCGTTGGTTTCGCCGCCGATGCCGAAAATGCCCTGGATAAAGGTGCCTTCGGACTCCACGGTCACGCCGAACTCCGGGATCACTTCCACCACCTTACCCTTCACATAAGCCCTGATGGGGAGGATCTTCGGAGGTTCGCGCAGCAGGACCTGCCCGGTAACCAGAGAAACGGCTTCGATCGTCCCGTCCACGGGCGACTCTACGGTGGTCTTGAACCATTTTAAAAAAGGTTTATTCTCGGCGAGCAGCTCTCCTTTTTTGATCGGATCGCCTTCCTTCTTGAGCATGAAACCCTGGATCTCTTCCGGGCCCACCGCCAGCCGGTTGGCCACATTGACGGAGAAGACCTTGCCTGGCAGCTGGGTCTGGGCCACCACATCCAGGGCCTCAACCTGTTTATCCAGCTCCGCCAGCACCCGGCCGGGGATGGGCAGAAGCCTTTTCTTCCTCAGCACGGTGCAGGGAATGACTTTAAGACCGGGTGTATAAGCGTGCGCCATAAAATTCCTCCTGTCAGACGGGATACATGTCCATGGCTTTGTACCATTTGTTGAGGTCCGCTATGCGTTTGGCCGGGACCTTGGCCAGGTCGAACGGCCTGCCGCGGCCGTCCAGCACCACGCCCACGACCCCGCCCTCTATGTTCGCTTCCACTTTATTGCCGGAACCCGCTCCCATGTCGAATCCTTTGGCCGGCTTCACTATCGCGCGCCCCTTGGGGGATTCGAAAGGGACATGCAGGATATCGCCGAAGCGCAGTTCGCCGCTATGGCGTTTGCCGTCGTCGCCGATAAGTTCCCAGTCCAGGATGACCTGGCCCTCCTTGCCCATGCCTTTCGGGGCCAGGCAGGTGCCCAGGCGCACCAGGCAGTCGTGATAGAACACATCCAGGGCGGCTTTCTCGCTTATCTGCGCCAGCACTCCCAGATGGGGCATCATAAAGATCGAGTCGACGGCTATCATGGTAACGCCCTCGGGCTGGTAGGCGTCGATCATCATCATCATGGACTGGGTCCTGCGGGGGGAGTGGGCAAGGATCCCGCCCGAACCTATGATATAGTCCAGCTTCATCAGGTCGATAAGACTTTGTCCGCTCGCGGTCTGGTCGAAAGCGTCGGAAATGGACCGTTCCTGCTGCACACCTTTGAGGCCCACGGCCAGAGCCTTATGCTGGTCGAAAGCCAGGCGCAGGGCCTCGCGCGCCACCGCATGTTCCACCTGCAAGTCCTCTACGGTGGCCGGGATGGTGGTGGGCCGGATCATCTTGTTCTTCAGGCGGTTCCGTAGGTCCTGCTCGTCCAGGTCGAAGGGCAGCCATCTGAGGAGGTTGGGCAGCCCGGCCTCGGCCATCACATTGGAGATCGAGTAGCTCATGCCGAGATTGGCGCTGACGGTGCGGTTGAAAACTTCGGAAAAAACGGAGAACACATCGGTGGTGGCGCCGCCTATATCCACGGCCAGCACATTGAAGTTATTGGCTTTGGCGAACTTTTCGGTCATGACGCCCACGGCCGCGGGAGTGGGCATGATCGGGGCGCCCACCATCTTCATCAGCTTCGGATAACCCGGAGCCTGCTGCATCACATGTTCCAGGAAAATGTCGTGGATCTTATGGCGGGCCGGCATAAGGTTCTCTTTCTCAAGCGAAGGCCTCAGGTTCTCGGTGACGATAAGGGCCGTGCTTGAGTCGAGGATCTCCTTTACCTGGGGCTGAGCCTTGATGTTCCCGGCGTAAATTACGGGAAGCTTGTAGGAAGCGCCGAGGCGGGGCTTAGGGTCGGCGGCTTTCAGGAACTGCGCCAGCTCCACCACATGGGTCACGGAGCCGCCGTCGGTGCCGCCGGAAAGCAGCATCATGTCGGGCCTGAGCTGGCGGATGCGCTCTATCTTCTCGTGGTCGGCGCGGCCGTCGTTGGAAGCCAGCACATCCATGACTATGGCTCCGGCCCCGAGAGCGCAGCGCTGGGCCGATTCGCCTGTCATCGCCTTCACGGCCCCGGCCACCATCATCTGCAGTCCGCCGCCGGCCGAGGAAGTGGAGACATAAATGTCGGCCCCCGTATTGCCGTTATTGGGGCTGATTATGCGCTCGCCGTCCAGGAGCTTGCGCCCGGAAAGCTCTTCCACCTCGGTAATGGCGTTCAGCACTCCTTTGGTAACATCCTCAAAAGGAGCCTCGACGGTTGTGGGGGCCTCTCCGCGGAAGGTCTGGCGGTAGGTATCGCCCTTTTTTTCTATCAGGATGGCCTTGGTGGTGGTGCTGCCGCAGTCGGTGGCTATTATTATCTCAAGATCCTTGTTTGACATTGTCCGGCTCCTTTTAAAGCTTCCGTTGCTCCGCGTGTTCCTCTCCCGCGCGCAGTTCCTCTATAAAAAACGCTGCCGCCTTGGGGTTCTCCAGCAAACCGACGAACCTTTCCACCTTTTCCCTGCTGAAAAAAGCGTTGAGCAGGGGAAGCAGGAAAACAAGCGCCTGTGAACCCAGATTATGCAGGGGGCGGGTACTTTCAAGAGCAAGGGAGGCCGCAGTGCCCATTGAACGCTTATTGACTTTAAGGGCCAGGTCCCTGAGGAGCTCTTTTTCCTCTTCGGTAAGCTCCCTGTGTCCCGGCAGTTTAAAAGCGTTATCCCAGATTCCCATTTTGTAATAGCAAAACCAGCCCGCAGCTTTACACTGCCAATTTTACATAAATACAGGGCACAATAAAAGGACGGCCCGGCGCGCGCCGGTTGCCTGTTCATTGAATTTGTGCTTCGCACCCCGCCGCCGTCCTTCCATCGTAGAAAAGCGGGCTATTTATCCGTTTTTGGGTGAATCCAGATCAAACCGCCCGGATCATCGGTTGTTTTCCCTTTTGTTGTCAAAGCGATCAATCCTTCGATAAAGGTATCCAAGGAAATCCAATATGGTTCGTAATATTTTCTATCCGTTTCCAGGATCAGCACTTTATTATCGTCCGGATCATACGCTCCGACAGCGGAATAAGTTCCTACGGCTCCTTCAGGGTCTCCTGTGTAGGAGCTTTGCATGTAATGGGCTATAATAAAGTCGCTGTCTGAAAGCTCATTGTTCCTGAGCAGCCTCCTGAATTTATCCGTTATTGATTTTTTAGCGCCGACCGCATTCAACGCGTCGGCCTGATGCGTTGTCAGGCCGTAAGCGGCCATGCCCGTGTTAAGTATAGAGCCCAATTGAGCCAAATTCACACCGGTTGGTTTTTCACCCGCAAGCCGTGCGGCCCAGTTTTCGGCTGTGACTTTTTTTAGAAGACTTTCTTCGGTGACCAGTTCGTCGGAGCTGGAGTAGCGGATGTTTTTTCGCAATCCGTTGAGCACGGTCGCCGCACTTGCCGCTGACGCGGAATGGCCCGTGAGCATCCCGTCATAGTAAGGGATCAGCGCCCAAAAATCCGGGGCTGGGCTCTTGCGAATGAACGCCGGCGCCGCTTTAAGCAAGACGGCATTTGGATGTCCATCCGGACCGTATTTTGGGATAAAGGATTGAGCATGAACTAAAAGATCGCAGAACGCCGTCAAGTGAGCGGTAATAAGGCAAGCTATAAAAATATGTTTCATGGTATCAGGTCCTCTTAAGTTTCGCAATCAACACCAAAGGCGGTTGCGGCCTTGGCGTATAGTAAGATTTTACTTTTTTAAGTCCCGTCTGGCGAATCACCCGCGCCGCCCCGGCAATTCCGCAAACGACCGCGGGATTGCGGAGCAGGTTCGGGCATAAGGGACGAAGAGCTCGGCATAGTAGGCCCTTCAGCCTGGTTTTGCGGGCCTTTTGACCCTTGGCCGCGCCCGATTTCCGTACTATACTTGAACTATGAACTATAAACTCTTGTCCGCCCTGTTCCCTTTTCTGATCCATGCGGCCGCGGCGTGCGCCTCATGCGGGGAGATCACTATCCGTCAGAATTCGCCGGGCAGGACAAACAACGAGCTGGTAAGATTGTGGGAGGGAAACGGACTATACCGGCATGTATCGATAAAAACCCTTACGCCGGTTTACGAAAAAAACGACTTTACCCATGAATTTTCTTTAACCTTGGTTCAGCCGAGAGGCACTGAATGGACCGACACGGAAATAGCCGGGCAGATTCTTGCGGCGGCGAAAGCATACGGGCAGTGCGACATAAGGATAAAATCCGCGGTCGTGGTCTCCGCCGATGTGCCCATCGGTTTGCTTGAACTCCGCAATGTGATACCGGCGGGTTTCACCATCGGCGATGACAAGACAGAGGTGGAACTTGCCTCGGCCATCCCTGATAATTGGCCTAAGCCTGTCGTTTTTTTCCTGAACGGCCATGAGAAAGCATGGGCCTACACCGACGAAGCGATGAAAGCCCTGGGCGCCATAAGCGCCAGCAACGGGTTGGAATTCGTAGAACCCGCGGCCTTCGTCAGTTTGGAAAATACGGCGTTTATCAGTTCAAGTTTCGGTAAGGCAAGCAACGCGCTTCCTCACGAATTAGGCCACATTTTCGACTATGAATATAAAGCCGGCGCATCGTCGGATATTATCCATTCGCATGACGATTTCGACAATTTAATGAACTTCGACCCGGATCATGTCAACGGTCATGTCGCCTCTTACATGTGCGACATTTTCAGGGCCTCTCCGCTGCTCAGGCAGGTCGTCAGGTAACTAAAATGCGGCAAAAATTTTTAATCACTTTTTAACTTTCTTGGCCGGAGGCGGGGGGAAGGAGATTTTCAGGCGCGCGCCCGGTTTCAGTCCGTGCCTGCGGGCCGCGCCGCCGGAGAGCTCAAGCACGCAAAAAGCCGGCGCCGAAACCCGCGACACTTCCGGATCGCTCTCCCCCGGTTTTGAGGGCGTCACCCGGTGGAACACCCTGGAAGTCTTAAGCTCTTTGTCCAAAAAAACGATATCCAATTCCACAAAAGTATTCTTCATCCAAAAGTCCTTCCCGCCTCCATCCTTAAAAACGAACAACATGCCCCGGTCCCCAGCCAGCTCTTTGCGGAACATCAACCCCTTAGCCTGCTCCTCCTGCGTCAGGGCCAGTTCCACCTTCACCCTGAAACCGTCCGGCAGGACGAGCGCCGCCTCCGCCGCCCCTTTAGGGACCTCAAAAGCGCCGGCCGTGCCGGCGAAAAAAAGCAGCGCCAGGAACAATACCTTATTTTTTCTCATAGCGGCTCGCAGCGGGCGTCGGAGTGGAAACTCCTATCGCTGGTGAAGCGGAAGAAATTTCCACGGCAAGAGCGGCGGAGGAAACATCGATAAAGGCCGCCCGAATATCTATTCTTTTCTGTAGTTCTTCGCTCTCGCCGAAAATTTTCATAAGGTCGGCCTTGTTATCCGCGGCCAGCTTGCGCAGGCTGGCCCCCTTGTCACGGTCCTTCGACAGGGCTTTGAGGGGGGTCTTCGAGTCGCGGGCTATCGCGTACAGGATCAGCAGTTCCCGCCGGTATACGCCCCGGCGCAGATAGGAAGCGGCGGCGCGGGCCAGATTGGTGGACTCGAACACCGCGTAAAGAGCGGCCGTGGAATTCTCAAGCACGAAAGCCCTGGCGAAAATATCCTCGTCCTGCTGGTTCAGCTTCGCCTCTTCGGTCCTGGTCAAAGAATCAGGCCCCAGCTCGGCACCCAGGAACATCTGCGCGCGCGCCGGGGCCGCCGCCGCGCACAGCAAAAGAACGCAAGGCAGCCCCGCCCGGAAGAGCGGGGTATGGTAAAAATTTTTGCCGCGAAAATTTTTAATGGGTCCGGACATAAGAATGCGGTGGGATTACGCCTCACGCGCCCCGAGCCGTCCGCCTACAACGAGGTGGTGACCAAAGTTTCAGTGGACAGGACGCCGGGTATGGAACGGATCTCCTGCACCACGAAGTTCGAAAGCGTAGGCAGGTCGTCGGTTTCCATATCCAGGACAAGGTCCCAGCGGCCGAACACGGCCGACATATGAACTATGCTTTTAAGAGTTTTAAGTTTGGCCAGGGTCTGCTTTTCCTTGCCGGGCATAAGTTTCACCAGTACAAGTCCGGTTACCATATCGTGTTCTCCTTGATCTTATAAAGCTTACTGCAATTATACTAGATATCCGCGTCCCGGGTCAGGCATACGGGACGTCCGGAAGATCATACGCGGACTGCCGCGGATCCGGAATTTATTATAATGGAACCATGAAGGCATTAGTACAAAGAGTTAAAAGGGCCGCCGTTGAGATCGGCGGCGCAACCCATAACCGTATAGGCCCCGGCTATGTCGTCCTTCTGGGCGTGGGTGAAGGCGACACGGAAAAAGACGCCGAGTTTTTGGCGGACAAGACCGCGAATCTGCGTGTTTTTTCCAACCCCGAAGGCAAATTCGATCATTCGCTGCTGGATGTGAAAGGGGAGGTCCTGGTGGTTTCCCAATTCACTCTTTACGGCGACGCCTCAAAAGGCCGCAGGCCGGATTTTACCAAGGCCGCCAGGCCGCAGGAAGCCAACAGGCTTTACGAATATTTTGTGAGTTGTCTGAAAGCGAAAGGCCTTGCCGTGAAAACCGGGGTTTTCGCGGCGGACATGACGGTAGAGATCATTAACGACGGCCCGGTGACGATAATGCTGGACTCTTAAAAAGGCGCCAGGCGCCTTTTTACATAGGCAACCTGACAAAGTTAACCCAAAAGGCTCATGCTGCCTTTTCTATCTAAAAGGCAGCATGAGCCTTTTCATGAGCCTTTTCACGGTTCCCCCAGGCCGACACCATAATAAAAAAACTTTGTCCGATCGTTTAAGAAAATATGCCCTTTGTACCCAGGCGCGGGCCGCGCCGGTCTGCAAGAATATAAGCATGTTTAAGCCGCTGAGAACAAGCAGCCGCGGGACGGGTGCGGGAACCGGGACGGGACGGCGGCTGTTCGCCTGGTGTTTTATATTCTTGCTCTCCTGCAACAACCTTTTTGCCGGGTCGCCGCCGGCTTATAATGACGCTTCCGAGGCGCGGATCAATTCAAGGATCATTGAGCTGGCGGACGACGCGGAAGTCCCTCCGGAGATCATAGCCAACACGGAAAGCGCCGTAATAGGCGGTTCCATAGTAAGACGGCTGTACGAAAAATTCGGCGGCGAAACCCTGTCCGACGATGTGAATTACGATTTTTTCGCGAATGCCCAGCTTCAGTTGGCCTTCCCGCCGTCCGTCATTGACGGGATCAGGGAGAAAGGATTTTTAAACCAGCACCAGTTCGCGATGCCGAACACCACCGGCCTTTATGACCCCGACAAGCGGAGAAAATTTGAAGATTACCTTTCCGGCCTGAATATCGAAAAGACATATTCGACCGACCCGGACGCGCGGGCCCATTACATCAGGCCGAAGTACGCGTTTTTGGCCCTGAAGGAACCTCTGCTGAATTTTACCCCCGTAGTCAGCGCCGCGCATGGGAGCGCTTTTGCGGTACTAAAAGACCGCGTTAAGGCGCGCGCGACCATCACGCCCTTCGATTCTTTCAGCGCCTACAGGTTAAGCAAAACGGATTGGAACAAAGTACGGCGCACTTTTTTCAGCAAGTCGGTCCCGGCGGAATTCACCGAAGCCGCGTCGGAAAACGGATATTGGGAAGCCCAGATCTGGGGCGCGCTCACGCTCGAGGATGTGCGGTATTTTCTGGTAAATTGCGGTTCAGTATCTCCGACCGCCGGTGAGATCGAAAAACTCGTCAGGGTCGCCGGTTCCCTGGCCCCGAAAATCCCGGTGTACGAATGCGCCGATGAAAAATTCCCCGGCGGGGCGCTGAAACCGGGCAAACAGCTGAATAAACTCCCATAAAACGACATTGAACCTTACCCGGCACGGGGTTTTATCCCTCAACACTTGCGCGGGGTATGGAAACCGCGCGCCGTCTTACCTTCCTAATTATATAGAACAGGACCGCCGTAAACACGACCGTCGCCGCCGAGGAAATATTCAAAAAAACTCCGGTACGGCCGTCCGCGACGAAAGGCGCTATAAAGGTTACGACCCAGGCGCAGATGCCCCTGTCGACCAGGGATTCCATGGACAGCAGGGTGGCGCGATAGCGGGAATTTGTAATGGCGTCGTTGAGCGCCTGTCTTTGAATGGGATAAGCCAAGCCGGTGACATAGGCGAACAGGAACAACGCCGCCATCGTCCCCGCTTTCCCGGCGCACGCCATCCAGGAAAGACTTGCCGCTATAAGGATAGTGAGCGCGGACACGGCGTCCACATCGGAAATATACCGCCGGGTCCAATTATGGCGCGCCGAACCCAGCGCCTCAAAAAGCGTCATAAGGGACATTATCCACCCGTAGGAAACAAGATCAAAGTGTTTATCGCCCAGGATGGGCTGGTACAAATTTACCTGGCAGATCCGCGCGAGGACAAAAATACCGATCCCCTGCAGCATCAACAAAACAAGGAACGGAGAGGTCCGGAGGATCCTAAGAACCGGGAAAAGATGTTTTGAAAAATAGGCTCCGGGCGAGGTAACGGCGTTCCCGGCCGCCACGGCCGCGTGAACCGGCTGCTCCGGAAGTTTTTTCACGACAAGAAGCGAGATAAAGGCGAAGACCGCGGTGATCCAATACGGCAGGGTGATGTGCCATTTCATAAGCGCGCCTATGCCCGCCCAGCAAACGACTTTTCCTATCAGGCCGTAGGCCCTGGCATTGCCCTCGATCTGTTTATACTCGGACTCGCAATGGCGGGACTTCAGGAAGTCGTAAAGATAGGCGTTCGAGGCGCCTGAAACGAACGATCGGGCGAGCGCTATCAAAAAAAAATGCGTCATGAAACCGCCGTAGCTTACCCAGAAGACCGGCAGCAGATTGGCCGCGACCAGCGTCAGGGCTCCCAGCCTCAAACTGAGACGGCAGCCCCAGAGATCGGCGAAGGCTCCTGTCGGGATTTCAAGGAAAAAGAACGCCAGGTAATAAAAACTCTGGATAGAGAAGATCTGAGGATCGGAAAGCCCCATGCGCTTCTGGTATTCATAGAAGACCGGAAGCCACAGGAGCAGCGGGAAAAAGAACTGAAAAAGGCAATACAGCCTGACCACGCTCTTCTTTTCGTCTTCACACCGCATACGGGCGGACCTGCACGATATAGAGATCTCCGCCTTTCATGATCCACTCTATGTCAAGCGGCGCGGCGAAAGCGTAGTCCTGCGAGAAATGGGATTGGAGCAGCCTTCCGGCAAGGGCGAGCTTTTGCAGGACGGCTTTTTTGTCCCGGCTCAAGTCCTCCTTTGCTCCGCCCAGGGCCAGCGTCTTCCCGCCGCCTTCGACGGTATTGTAAAGATACTGGTAGGGCAGGTCCGACCCCTGCACTACGCTCTTCACCGATCTCAAAGAGGCGTTGATGTAGACATTGCGGAAATCGGAGCTATTGGCCGGATTCTTGGTCACCAGCACGCCGCCGAGTTCCGAGGAGACTTCTTCCTGGATAATAACCCCCATGTAACAATCGTCAAGAGGAATCCGGGCCTCCTGGCGCAGCCTTACGCTCCTGGCCGAGAGGAGCGAAGCCCAGACCTCCCTTATGCTGTCAAAGATCTTCTCCGCGGTCTTTACATGGTTTATGGACTCGTAGATGCCGGCGGCCGAGAAATGTTCCAAGTCCTCGGCGTTGGAAGAGCTCCTGACGACGAAACTGGAAACCCCGCCGAGATGCCTTACGATCTGGGAGTCTATGTAATCCAGGAATTTGCCCGGCATGCGCGTCGATCGGACCATATGTTCGAGCGCCAGGCAAAGCGGCTCGATATTCCTGTGGTGAAGCTCAAGAGCCATTTTCAATTTACCCAGCATCTGCTGGATCTGCGGGGATCCCTGCAGGAACTCCTGCTGGATGGAGAACGGGATCGCTATGCCCCTCGGGATTTTGATATTGTCTTTCAAAAAATCCCACGCGGCTTTGGCCAGGTCCGCGTCTTCGGGAGCTTCGAGGCGCTGCCTTAGATACGGCAGCAGATTTTCCCTGGGAGGGCGGCTTATCTGATAGAACCCAAGAAGTCTCGGCGACCCCTCCATCAGGACCCGGTTCAACTCGCCGAGATTCGCCGCTTTTGTGCCGTAGCGGAACCGGTCGGGCAGCCTGAGCCTCATCAGATTGCCCACCGGGGTATGAGCGGTTTCAGGCGCTTCAAGCCTTATCTGCTGCGTGTACCAATCGGGTTTGTTCTCCGTGCCGGAAGGCTTTTCAATTTTCTCCAGCCTTACCGTTTTCCGGTCGGGGTCCACTTCGTAGAGGACCCAGCTGTTATCGAGGTCCTCCGCTTTGATCCTTTCACCGATGCCCGTCTCCATGGCGTTGGGGATGTTCCAACCGCTCGCCAGCACATTCGTATGGGACAGCGGCGTGGTCGGCCGGGCGTTGATGATCCCCGACAGGCGCGGGATATCGTCCGGGACCCTGTCCATGACGATAATGTCGTACCATTCTAGCGTGTGAGCTTTATTCCGGTAATCGTCCTCGGACGCGAACCAGCGCAGACGCCCCCGCGCAAGTCCCTTGTTGAGCGCGATAAAATTCGCAGAGGCGAAGATCTCGTGGCTGTAGATCCTCGGGAGCTCCGCCGGATCTATCTCGGTCATAAAACTTTCCTGCAGATGATTCGCCGGTTTGAACAAAAGAGGCAGGCCCGGCTCCAGATTTTTCTTTACGAAATCGTAAAAGAACCGGAGCAGAGGAGCGGCCATGGTGTCGACTTCGACGGTCTCAAGTGAAAAGAACTGCTTGCCGTCCCTGGAATGAAGGGCGATGATCCCCAGGCAGAATCTCCGCTCCGGATCGAAATAAACATCGCGGTTGAAGCCGTCTATATTGTTGATCACCGCGTCAAGGTTCGCCCTGAGGATCTGTTCGGCGATATAATCCACATGGAACTTATAGCGGGCATTATTCACGAAGTGGATCCTGCCCTCCGTTTTGTCCACGACCGTCTTAACGAAAGGAATGCCGCCGAGTTCTCCCGCCAGCTGATGGAAAGCCTGGAGCGTCAGTTTTTCATCTATGACGGAAGCGAGAACCTCCTCCTCCGCCATAACATCGCGCTCTTGAACCTCGTTCTGTCCGGTACCAGTCTTCATAAATGAACCTCGCCGAAAAAATACCCGACCGCATGGGAGCCTGCGCTCCGCAGTACTTAGAGCTTATCAATTTTCGACCCGCCGGTCAGGGGCCGAAGGACCCGTTCAAAAAAGTCTTTCAGCCTCCCGGCATATGGGCACACTGGTCTATAATGTTTCCTTTAAAGTTTACGGTAAAAATTTTTTGCGACAAAAAATTTTTAAGATGGCGGCGACCACCGGGCGGGATAATAATGCCGTACCTTAATTAAGGGCGGGATTACATAAATATTAAAACATGTAGGCAAGATTTGCAGCTTAGATTGCAGTTTGTATGAAGGGCGGCGGGGTATAATTGGCGGGGTGACAGCTATGGGTGGATCGGGCCGAGGGGTGCGAAGCACAATTCAATGGCCAGGCAACCGGCGCGAAGTCGCCGGGCCGGCCGCAGGCCCGATGGGCCCCATGGCTGGCAGGACCCCGAACTTGCACCCCGCCGTTTCCTTAAAAATTTCTTAGGACAGCTGTGTGTGGGGAGGCGCGCGGGGCTTAAGAACTAAGAACGCCGGACAGCACGGCGGCCAGGCCTTCGAAACTATACGGCTTGACCAGCACGCCGCAAAAACCGCGCGACTCGTAGTCGGCCATTATCGGATCATCCGCATAGCCGCTTGAAACTATGGCTTTGGCCCCGGGGTCGAGCTCTTTCAACCGTTTTACGGCCTCGGCGCCACCCATTCCACCCGCGATGGTCAGATCCATTATAGCCGCCGCGAACGGACTGCCGGACCGGGCGGCCTTTTGCCACAGGTCCAGAGCCTGATCTCCGCTGACCGCCACCTCCGCTTCATAACCAAGCGCCAGAAGCATCCGTTTCAGCACCTTGTAAACAACTTCTTCATCATCCATCACCAGGATACGGCCGGCGCCACGCGGCGGAACTTTCGTCCGGACAGGACTGACGACGGCGGCCGGAACCGCGTCGGTCCCAGGCAGGTGGATGGTAAATACCGTTCCCTTGGAAAGCTCCGACTCGACTCCGATCTGTCCGCCATGCTTGATAATAATGGAGCGGCATACCGCCAGGCCCAGTCCGCGGCCTTTGGCTTTGGTGCTGAAGTACGGATCAAAGATCTTCCTCTTTACATCCTCCGCGATCCCCGCGCCGGTATCCCGCACTTCGATCCGCACATAGCGGCCGGGCGCGAGAGGCGGAACTTCCCCGGCCTTAAGATCGACAGGGTCCGCATTAACGGTTATGGAGCCGCCGCCGGGCATGGCTTGCGAGGCGTTTATAACGAGGTTCTGTATTACCTGGAAAAACTGGTCCTTATCCACCTTTGCGAACAGTTGTCCTCCGGTGATCCGCACGGTATGGCCCACGCTGGAGCCGCGCAGGGAGAACGCGACGCTCTCTTTCACCAGCGCGGCGATATTCAAAATTTCTTTAACCGGCTCCCCGCCCGAAGCGAAGGTAAGCAGCTGCCTGGCCAGCCCTTTCGCGTTGAAACAGGCGGTTTCGGCCTCCCGAGCCAGGTCCGCGACCTCGGCGCCCTTGCAAACGCCCGTTTTTATCAATGAGAGGCTGCCGATTATACCCGTAAGCAGATTATTGAAATCGTGCGCTATTCCGCCTGCCAGAGTCCCCAATGATTCCATCTTCAGCGCCGCCGCCATGGCGGCCTCGGCTTTCTTCAGCCCTGTAATATCCTCCACGATGGAAAGCAGGACATCCTTGTCTCCCAGGCGCACGAGTTCCACGGTGTAGGAACAGATAACGTTCCTTCCGTCTTTGGCGCGCAGCTCGACCTCCGGGAACCGGGCGCTTGACGCCCCGCCCAGCTCTTTCAGAAGGCGCCGTCGCAATTCCGGAGTGACCCACCCGGTTTCGGCGGGGATCCTGCCCAGGAGTTCCTCGCGGGAGTAACCGCTCACTTCACAGAATTTATTGTTCACTTCTATGTAGCGCCCGGTACCGGCCTCGCTTAACGACATCAGGAACGGTCCGGCATGGAACGCTTTTGCGAACCGTTCTTCGCTGGCCAGAAGCGCCTCTCCGGCCCGTTTGCGGTCGGTCACATCGCGGAAGATCATAATATACCCTTCGTTATCCTGAAAGCGGTTGATCCACGGAGAGATGGAAACGCTGACGAACAGATCTTTCCCCGTGCTGGTCTTAATGGTCAGTTCCCGGTCATTGGCCGCGCCGTCTTTCAGAAGGCGCAAGAAATCCGCCTGTTGGGACGGAGAATCCCCGAAAAGCGACGCCGCCGGCCTGCCCACGATATCCGCGCTGGAAAACCCGAGCATGTCCGAAACGGCCCTGTTGACGAAACTGATCTTCAGGTCCATATCCGCGACGGCCAGCATATCCTTCATCGTACTGATGATCTGGTCCGCCGCGGCCGCCGGAGTGATATCGACGAATCTGTACGCGTTAAAAGCGTAGGTGAGCAGAACGATAAGCGTGACGGTCCCGAGGAACCCGATCGGATAAAGATCAACGCCGAATCCCGGCAAAAAATCCACGCCGCCGAAATAGCCCACCACGAAAGCGGTAAATAAAAACCTGAAACGGGCCGCTCCGATATTTTTCACGGACCGTCTGTACGCGGAAAAAGCCAGGTATGGATTCACGACCGAAGACAAGGCGAACATCGCCATAAAAACCATGCTGGGCCATAGATAATGCGGATAACGGCCCCAGGCGTATACATAAGGGGAATCGGAAAGGAACCAGTTGGTCCGCGCGAAAATAAAGTAGCAAACGACGGAATAGACGAAAGAGAGAAACACGCTTCGCCTGAATTCGCGATACCGGCCCATTATGGAAACCGTAAAGAAATAGCCGGTGGACGGGATAAAACAAACGCCCAGATGCTCCACATATTTGATCCACCACTGGGCTACCGCATCCAGACGGGAAGACAAAATAAAAGTGATGGCGGATGCCCAGATGGTCATGGAGCCGGCCAGCAGTAAAAAAGCCACGCTGATCCTGGATCTGCGTTCCTGAAGAAATACCACCCATCCCAAAACGGCCATAAGGACGGCCGTACAGGCATATGCCGCGCTCATCGGCATGAATTGATAGCTGTCCAGGGTCAGAATCCGGCTAACCATAGTTTTTTGTCGAACCGCGCGGAGACGGCTCCCACGAAATTTCTAATAAAATGTTATTACTATAGTACTAAAAAACCGCGCGTTTTTAAAATTTCTCCGCTTTTTGTATCATTACAGTATGGTTGCCCGCGTCTTGCCGTTCCGGAGCTCAAGCGGCGGGCACAAGGACCCCTATGGACTTTGAGATCAATGAAAAACGCATGGTGCAGACCTTCGTGGAACTGGCTAAAATAAGTTCCCTCTCCGGCAGGGAAGCGGGCGTGGCCCGTTACCTTGAGCGGGTGCTTAAGGCGATGGGCGCAGAGCTCCATATGGACGACGCCGGGGGAAAAACCGGCGGCAGCACCGGCAATCTGATCGCCAGGTTCAAAGGCACGGTCGAAAGCCGGCCCTTTCTTTTATCGGCGCATATGGACACGGTCGGTCCGGCCGGGCATGTCAAGCCGGTGGTCCGGCCCGACCGCGTCACCTCGGACGGCTCGACCATACTGGGCGCCGACTGCAAGTCCGGCATCGCCATAATCCTGGAAACGATCAAGGTGCTTCAGGACCGGAACATGCCCCGGCCGCCGATAGAAGCGGTCTTCACCGTAAGCGAGGAGATCTCGCTGCTGGGCGCCAAATACCTGGATTATTCCAGGATAAAAGCGCGTTACGGCCTGATCTTCGACAACGAGCGTCCGCTTGAGTGCGTCATCACGGCGGCGCCGGCCGTCAATAAAATGGATATCCGCGTCTACGGCATAGCCGCCCATTCCGGCGTGGCGCCGGAGCAGGGCATCTCGGCCATCGAGGTGGTTTCAAAAGCCATAGCCGGCATGAAACTGGGACGCATCGACGCCCAGACCACCGCGAACATAGGCGTTATCAGCGGCGGCCTAGCGATCAACACCATCGCGCCTCTTGTGGAAATGAAAGGAGAGGTCCGCAGCCACGATCTTTTGAAACTTTTAAAACAGACCTCCCACATGGAGGACTGCTTCAGAAAAGCCGTGCGCAAGGCCTTCGTCAGGAGCAAAGGCGGAAGAACGCTTAAACCCAGTTACGAATTCCTGGTGGAGCGGAACTTTCCTGGGCTGGCCATCGGCAGGAGCAACCCCGTTCTGCCGCTGATCGCGGCCGGCATGAAGGAGATGGGACTTAAAATGAAAACCTTATCCTCGGGCGGCGGCACGGACGCGAATATTATGTGCGGCCACGGCATAGAGACCCCGATTCTGGCCACCGGTATGAGGGATGTGCATACCACCGGAGAATATCTGGACCTCCGGGATTTTTTCAACTGCGCCCGCCTGGCCGTAAGGGTAGCAGGCTCGGCAAGGTTTTAATAAAATGCCGCAGGACGACGTTTTATCGTACCCGGCACGGAGTTTTATTCGTCCCGCGCCGGAGTTAAGGAAGGACTTGCCATGAACGAAAAAAAACCGGACCCTAAGAGCGACTACCAGTTCAAACCCTATATCGATTCAGGCGCCGTCATTCCCGAATTCACGGTACAGGCGGTGATACTGGGCTTCATTCTTTCCCTGGTCTTCAACGCGGCCAACGCCTACCTGGGCCTGAAGATCGGCATGACCGTCTCGGCCTCCATCCCCTCGGCCATAATCTCCATGGCCGTTTTAAGGATCTTCCTTCCTAAATTCTTCAACCGGCAGGGGACCATCCTCGAAAACAATATCGTGCACGCCTTCGCCTCGACCGGCGAATCCCTGGCCGCGGCCGTCATCTTTACCGTGCCCGCGCTCATCTTTATGGGCGGCGGGATCTCGAACTCCACCGTGTTCCTTCTTGGCCTGACCGGGGGCATTCTGGGCCTGCTGATGATGATACCTTTGCGCCACTCCCTGATGGTCAAAGAACATAAGAACCTGCCGTTCCCGGAAGGCAGCGCCTGCGCCAAGGTGCTTATAGCCGGCGACAAAGGCGGAGCGTCGGCCAAGCCCGTGTTCATGGGCATCCTCACCGGCGGGATCTTCAAGTTCGTCATGTCCGGCTTCCAGCTGTTCAAGGATACCGTGATGTTCACTTTTCCCAGGCTCCATAAAGCCGGCTTCGGTTACGAGATCTCTCCTTTGTTCCTAGGCGTCGGCTACCTGGTGGGGATACGCATCGCCGCGGTGATGTTCGCCGGCGGCATGTTCGGCTATTGGGCGCTCATCCCCCTGATAGACGCCTTCGGCGGCTCCAATATTATCGCCCCGGGCCTTGTGCCGATAGCGGACATGACGACCTCGGACCTGAGGATCAACTATGTAAGGTATATCGGCGCGGGCGGGGTGGCGTTCGGCGGCCTTATCAGCGTCATCCGCTCGCTGCCGGATATCATTTCCTCGATCAGCCAGACCATAAAAGCCGTGACCGTAAAAGCCGGACAGGCGGAGGGCGCGCAGCGCGAGACGGACAAAGATTTTGAAAGCCGCGCGCTGGTTTACACGGGCGGCGTTCTGGGAGCTATTATCGGCATCTTCGCTTTTGAGATACCGTGGTCGCTGGGCCCGGACTCCTGGGACCCGGTGCTGAGGCTTTTCGCCGGCATAACTACCAGGGTATTCGTCTCCGGTTCGGCCGGCGCGGTGATCCTGGGATGCAGTTTCTGGGCCATCTCGCGGGGCGCCGCCAAAGTATGCCATAAGTTCCTGCGCATAGAACAGGACATGCCGCTCGGTTCGGTGATAGCGGGCGTGATCCTGATGTTTTTGCTTCTGTGGCTGCTTCCGGTCTTCGACCTGACCTTCGGCGAAGCTGTGATCGTCGTCATCTTCTGCATGTTCTTCGTAGCGGTCAGCGCCAGGATGGTGGGGCTTATCGGCACCACCAACCAGCCGGTTTCCGGCATGACCATCACCGCGCTCTTGTCGGTGACGCTGCTGTTCGTGTTCCTGGGCAAGGATCCGGCCGCGACCAGGATCGCCGCGATCATGGCGGGCGCGGTCATCTGTATCGCTATCTCGCTGTCCGGCGACCTGTCCCAGGACCTCAAAACCGCGGCGCTGATAGGCGCCACGCCCTGGAAAGTGCAGACGGCCCAGATCGCCGGCACGCTGGTGTCCGCGGTGCGCTCGGGCTTTATACTGCTTATCCTGTATTCCGCTTTCGGCTTCGGCGCCCCGACCGCGGCCCACCCCAATTCACTGGAGGCCCCTCAGGCCCAGCTGATAGCCAACCTGGTGGAGGGCGCCACCGGCGGCCGCCTGCCCTGGCTGCTTTTAACCCTGGGCGCGGTAATAGGCCTTGTCTGCGAATTCTGCGGCATCTCGGCCCTGGCCTTCGCCATAGGCCTGTACCTGCCTATCACCAACTGGCCGATGATCCTGCTGGGCGGCCTCATCTCCTGGCTCGTTACCCGCCACAAGGGAGGAGCCCCTGAAGAGGAGCACGACGCCGGCTCCCTTTTCTCCTCCGGCCTTATCGCCGGCGACGCGCTGACGGGCATCCTGCTGGCGCTGCTGACCGTAGCCGGCCTGGACAAAACGCTGCAATTGCGCGATCCGGCGGCGGGTAACTTTAATTTCGAGGCGTGTTTCGCGACGACCCTTTACCTGGGCCTCGCCCTGTGGCTGTATCTGCTGGCTAAAAAGAAAAAACGAGGCCTGGCTTAACGAGACATCCGTGCTGAACAAAAAACAATGCGTATCGGGGTTCATGCTGATTTTCTGCGCGCTGCGGTGCGGCTGCGCCCAGGAACAATTCGTTCCCGCCCTGAAACCGATCTCCGAAGAGAGATCGTCCGCGACTGTAAGGATTAACTACTATAACAACTCTCAGTATATCCAGATAAACATTATGCCCGACGCGGAACTCATTAAAGAATCCGGCGCCGAGCTGGAGGGGATGGAGATCGGGACCGCTTACCGCTCCGGCGGCGCTTTTATAGTCGAGATGCCGGAAGGCGTCACGCCCGAAGCTTTAAAAGCCTCGGGCGCCGGTTTTACAAAAGCGGGCGAGACGGAACTGATAGAGAACCCCACTACGGTTTTTATCTCCTGGCCGCCCGACGGCAATTCCCTGACCAAAGACATGGCGGCGGGATTATACGCCAAACGGATCTCGCAGGATTTTACGCGCGCCAAGCTAAAAAAAGCGTACCTGCTCAAGGCGCGCCTGCCGGACGGCAGGTTCGTGGAGGCGCTTTCCGACAAGGACGCCGTCCCTTCCGGCGACTGGTTCAAGACCCTTGTCCTGAATACCCGTCTTAAAATAGGGCCCGGCCGGGTGACGACAAAGTCTTTCGGCAAGATCTTCGGCGGCTCGGGCCCGCTTTCCGACATGGCGGCGCGCGGCTATATGGAGAAGGCGGATATCAACATCGCGATGACCTGGCAGCCTCCCTTTTTCAGCGGCCTGCCGTACGGAGCCGCCCGCGAGCTGCTGAACGAGACAAGAACGGATCTTTACGCTTTTACGCCCTATGATCTGCCGATCCTGAGCCCCGGGATCCAAAAAATTTCAACCGGCCCCATAAAAACCCCGGAGCTCATCTCCAGCAATATCCTGCTTGAGCCCTCGGCCGGCGGCGGACATGTAAAGAAGTATTCGGTAAAAGAGGTGAACGGCGTTAAAATAGGATTTTTTTTCGTCATGGACGACCAGGTCCTTCCGTCCAGACTGGGCCCCTTGCCCGCGCAACTGGCCGATCCCGTGGAGACCGCCAAAGAAATGGTGAAAACGCTGCTTGAGAAAGAGAAAGCGGATGTGGTGGTCATGCTGGCCTGGTTCGGAGAAGACGACCTGCGCGCGATCCTGCCAAAAATACCGGGGGTGGATATCGTCATCAACAGCATGGCCGAGAATTCGTTCTCCGTGGTCAGGACGAACCTGGTAAAACTGGAGAACTGGGGGGATGAGCCCGACCGGCCGGCGGTCGTCGCCGAACTCCCTAAAGGCCGGATCGGCGAACTTCAGCTTGAGTTCTCAAGGCAGGACGGCAAACTGCGGCTGGCCGGGATCTCACAAGGTTCCGAAGGCCTGGATTTTGCCGGCAGGAACCGGAACAAGTACGACGACTACGACGACAACGGTTTTTTTATCGGGGTCGCTTCGGGAACCCGCCTTCTGCCGGACGCCTCCGAACTGTGGTCCGAAGGCAAGCTACAGTATATGCCTTCCGAGATCTATAACCTGGGCGCGATGATACTGAACGACCGGGCGGAATCCGAACTGGCTTTGTTCAAAGTAAATCCTCTTTCCATAAATCTAGCCGGGGAAATACCCGAATCCGTGCTCAGGCTCTGGTTCCAGCACAGGAAAATATTTACCGCCGAACTGGACGGATCGGCCTTGCGCGCGCTTATAAAACAGATCGATTTCTCGCCCATACCCGTTTTGGACCATGACCAGGAGAAATATAGAAAAGGCAGCTGGCTGGCCGCGGGAGGAGCGACAAAAGACGGACGGATAGGGGGGCTCGCGATCAACAACAACGAGAGCTACAAGGTTTCCTTCACCGACGACCTGCAGGCCGAAATAAAGTATTTTCCCGCGCTGGGCAGACTCAGAAAAAAAACGGACACGGGCTTATACATAGATGATGTCGTGGCCGAGCGGCTTTCGAAGATGAAAAAGGGGATAAGAACGGAGTATTACGGGCAATTGCGGGCTCTGATGTCCGGAACCTCCTCCCCGAGGTGGAGATGGCGTCTGAATGTGAAAGACGCCGCCTTGCAATTTTCCCAGACGCAGGTTTCCAACACCCAGGCCTTCAGCCAGGTCCCGAACTCAAAATTGCAGGCTTCGAACCAGTTGTTCACGCAGGGCACGGTCAGGCTGGCCCTGGAATCGCGCCGCGAAACCTTGTCGGACGACACCAGGGTCTCGCTTGATTACGGAAAGACCGTTTTAAAAGCCTCCGGCCAGGAAAAAGCGGTAAATGAAACGGCCGACCAGGCGCTTTTTGAAAATGAATTCCGATACGCGGTCTTGAAATGGGACAGGTTCGGGGGAGCGGTGTTGGGCCCGCTCGTGTCTTTAGGCTATAATACGGAGTTCACGGCCGATGCCGGAGTCCCGAAAAGAAGGATCGCGCTTGGAAAAGCGGGGGTAAAGCTTTTTGAGGGCAGGGTGGTCAGGGATTTCTACACCGCCGCCGTAATGGAGAGGGATTTCACTTTTCCGGAGGTGTACACCAAATGGGCGTGGGAAACGGGAACGCATCTGGGCGGCCTGCTGGGCGGGAGCGGTCCCGAGTATTCCGTGGATATTTCCTACAAGCGGTTCTCGCCCAACCGTTTAAAAGTCACCGATCTTAAAAGCGAATTCGAATTGTACGCGAAATTGAAGGTCAAAATATTCTCGGACCTGAATCTGGCCCCGTTCGCCGATTTTTACGCGGCCAGAGGCGTGCTCACGGACAAAACGGGGCATAACTACATTTTCGGGATCTCCCTGGACTATTCCAGGCTTTTTAAAATACGGAACTAAACCCACAGGACCAACTATGGAAAAAACCTACCGGATCTTATGCGTCGACGACGAGGATTATAACCTGGACCTTTTTGAGAACCTGCTTACCATGCCGGGCTACGAGGTCCTGACCGCCACGGACGGAGCCGGCGCCCTGGAACTCCTGGCCGCCAGAAGCGTGGACCTGGTGCTGCTGGACATCAAGATGCCGGGCATGAACGGTTACGAGGTTTGCGGGAAGATAAAAGCCGATCCGTCCCTCCGGCACATCCCGGTGATCATGGTGTCCTCGCTGGATTCCCGGGACAGCAAGCTTAAAAGCATAGAAGCGGGCGCGGAGGAATTGCTTTCCAAACCCCTGGACAAGGCGGAACTGCTGCTGCGCGTGAAGAACATCCTGGGCGCCCGGGATTATGCGGACGCGTTCAGCTACCTGATCCACGCTTTAGCCAGGACCTCCGAAGCCAACGACATCGACACCGGAAATCATATCCTGCGCGTGGGCAGCTATTGCGCCCTGTTCGCCAGGGAACTGGGAATGCCTGAAAAATACATCGAGACCATCCGCCTGCAGTCGACCCTGCACGATGTGGGCAAGATCCATATCCCCAGCCACATACTTAAAAAGGAAGGCAGACTGACCGACGCGGAGATGGAGGAAGTTAAAAAACACTCGGCCTTCGGCGCCATGATCATAGGCGACCACCCGCGGCTGGTTTTCGGCAAACGCATCGCGCTCAGCCACCACGAAAAATGGGACGGCACCGGCTACCCTCACGGACTCAAGGGCGAAGAGATCCCGCTTGAGGCCAGGATAACGGCGATAGCGGACTGCTACGACGCCTTAAGGAATTCCCGCGTCTACAAACCCTGCTACACCCACAAAGAGGCCTGCGAGATCATCACCAGGGGCGACGTCAGGGTCAGGCCGGAACACTTCGACCCCAGGCTGCTGGAGATCTTCAAAAGGATAGAACCGCTGATGGAAACGCTTTATATAAGCATGAAGGACGCGCACGCGGCGTGCTGATAAAATGTCGTCTTACGACATTTTATCGTACCCGGCACGGGGTTTTATCCATCCCCGTGCCGGAGTTGAGGAAGAAATTTTTTTCTCCCTCAATACTTGCGTAGGGGCCGTATCAGGGCCTATGGCCTTCAAACGGCCAAACTCCCATATACCGCAAGGTTACCCCGCCCTAAAGGGCGGGGCATGGCATAAATTTTTGCGGCAAAAATTTATAATCAACATGTGTATACAGGATGGACAGGATCAGAATAAAAAGGAGCTTCACTATGACTGACACTAAAGAAGAATCTTTCATCGGCAAATTCATGGTGCTGAAGGGCGCGGTGCGGGAACTCTGGCTGATCTTCGGCACCAAGATCCTTACCATCACCGCCTACGCCCTGGTGGGAACCTCCACGCTGGGGCTGTGGCTGTCGTCCGATCTGCGCTTAAGCGACCAGAGCGCCGGCTTCGTGATAGCCACCTGGTCCTCCGCCCTGACGATCTTCACCGTAATGGTGGGTTCGCTGGTGGACGCCATAGGCATAAGGAAATCCCTGCTCGCCGGTTTCGGCCTCTGCGTGCTCGCCCGCTTCACGATGTCCTTTTTCTCCGCTCCGTGGATAGCCCTGCCGCTGGGCCTGCTTCCCCTGGCGCTCGGCGAGGCCCTGCAAACCCCGGTAATGGTGGCGGCTATAAAGCGTTTTTCCACCACAAAACAGCGCTCCATCGCGTATTCGATCTATTATTCCATGATGAATGTGGGCTTCGCCGTGGCGGCCTGGACCTTCGACAAGGTGCGGGCCGGACTCGGCGAAGAGGGCCATTTTTTCATACCCGGCGCCGGGATACAGATCAGCACCTACCAGACGATAATCCTGCTGGGGCTGCTGTTCACGATCCCCAACCTGCTGATCACCTATTTCGGCCTGCGCGAAGGCGTGGAGGCCACCGATACTGGGGTGCAGATCGTACGGGCGGAGCCCAAATATCCCGGCGAGCCTTTCCTGCGCGCGGTCTTTTTCTCCTGCCGCGACGCGCTGAAGGACTGGTTGCGCATCTTCTCCGGCCTCTGGGCCCACCCCGCCTTCTACCGCTTCCTCGCCTTCTTCGGCCTGGTCGTTTTTGTGAAACTGATCCTCTATCACATGTATTACACCTTCCCCAAATTCGGCATCCGCGAACTGGGAGCCGGGGCGCCGATAGGGCACATTTTCGGGCTGCTTAACGCCGTGATCGTCATTATCCTGGCTCCGGTGGTGGGGGCGCTGACGCAAAAATTCACTGCCTATAAAGCGGTGGTCATAGGCACCGCCATCACCGCGTCGTCGGTGTTCTTCATGGCCGTGCCGCCGTCGCTGTTCCAGGGCCTGGCCGACGGCCGGCTGGGAGATCTGATAGGCCATACCTGGCTGGGCTTGGCCGGGCCTGTGCACCCGCTTTATGTGGCGATCATCCTGTGCGTGGTCATGTATTCGATAGGAGAGGCCTTCTACTCCCCGAGGCTTTACGAATATCCGGCCGCCATAGCCCCAAAAGGCCAGGAAGGCTCTTACCTTGCCCTTTCCATGCTGCCGTACTTCTTCGCAAAATTCGTGGTCGGCTCCATCTCCGGTTTTCTGCTGGCGCGCTACTGCCCGGCCGAGGGGCCGCGCAATTCGCAGATGATCTGGCTGATAGTGGGGCTGATGGCGCTCATCTCCCCGCTGGGGCTTATCGTCTTCAGGCGCTATATCCAGGTGCATGAAGCCGGCCGGGAGTAAAATATTATATAATCTTCATTTGGCCCGCGAACGCGGCTATGAAGCCGGGGGCCTGCCGTCTCCGGAGGGAACGTTTTCGTATGACACAACCTAAAGACCTGTACTCCTGGCTCGCCAAAACCGCCGACGCCGACCCCGAGCATACGGCATTCGTCAATAACGACAAGCCCATGTCCTATCACGAGCTCCTCTACTCGGTGGACAGGGCCGCGGACATGTTCTGGCAGTCCGGGATAAGGAAACGGGATGCGGTGGCGATAGTCCTGAGGAATTCGATCGAATTCGTCATAACCTGGTTCGCCCTGGCGAAGATCGGAGCCGTAGCCGTCCCGATAAATTACATGGTTTCCAAAGAGGACGAGCTCCTGTACATTCTGGAGAACGCAAAATGCAAGGGAGTGGTCACGGCCAAGGAATTTGTCGCCGGCTACAAGAACGTCAAAAAACGCCTCTCCTGTTTAAAGTTCCTGATGTCGGTGGACTTCACCGGCCAGGACGAGGTCATGGATTTTTGGCATCACCTCAGGCACGCCCATTACCACCCGCAGACCCAGAAAGCGGAAGCGGACGAGCACGATGTGGTGACCATACTTTACACTTCCGGCACCACGGGACATCCCAAAGGCGTGCTTCTGACCCATCACAATCTTATAGAGAACGCCAAAGCTTCCATCCAGGCCATGGGTCCCGCGAAGAAGGATGTTTTCATGGCGCTGCTGCCCATGTTCCATACCTTCTCCTGGACGGGCAATGTCCTCATACCCGTCCTCCTGGGCTCAAAGACCCTTATCGTCAAAAGCATCACGCCCCCGAAACTCTGGCTCCAGGCCATGGGCCGCGAAGGCGTGACCATCATGATAGCGGTGCCACAGATCTACAGCGTACTTGCCAAGGAAGCCCGGGGGCTCAAAAAATTCTTCCTCAAGTTCTGGTCCATGCGCAAAGTGCGGCTGTGCCTGTCCGGCGCCGCGCCGCTGGGCCACGCCGTAAAGAACCATTTCGAAAAAGTTTTCGGCCTGCATATCCTGGAAGGCTACGGCCTGACCGAAACCAGCCCCATAGTCACGGTGACCCACCCGAAATCCAGGAAGCACGGTTCGGTCGGCCGTGCGATACCCGGGGTCAGGATCCGCATAGTCGACGAACAGGGCCGCCGCCTGGAGCACGGCGATGAGGGGGAGATCTGCGTATGGGGACCGAACATTACCGGCGGCTACCATGAGAACCCCCAGGCCACGAAAGAGCTTTTTACGGAAGACGGCTGGCTGAAGACCGGCGACATCGGCGTACTGGATACGGACGGCTTCCTTTTTATCCGCGACCGGAAAAAGGATATGGTCATAGTCAAGGGCCTGAAGGTTTTCCCGGCCCAGATAGAACAGGTGATCACCAGCCATCCGAAGGTCCAGGAAGCCGCCGTCATCGGCATCCCCGACGGCTCCGGCAACGAAACGATGAAATGTTTCTGCGTCCCCAGGAAAGGCATGGAGCTGGACAAAGCCGAACTCATGCGTTTCATAAGGGACGGCATGGACGCCTACAAGCGCCCGCGGGAAGTAGAGATCGTGGAAGCTCTTCCAAAGAACACCATGCAAAAAGTTCTTAAAAGGGAACTGCTGAAACGGGAACTGGAAAAACGCACCAGGACCAAAATCTCGTAAGACGACGTTTTATCGGCGGGGTATGGTAAAAATTTTTGCGGCGAAAATTTTTAATTATCATGATTTTTTATAAAAAGGCGGCGCGATGACCCCTGCCGCCGCCGAAATACTGAAATTGTTCGAGGAAACCTATCTCGTCGGCGGAGCGGTGCGCGACGCCGCGCTTAAAAGACCGGTGAAGGACCTGGACCTGGCCGTTAAGGCCGGGCCGGATTTCGACACGCGGATCAGGAAGCTCGCCCGCGGACTCAAGGCCTCGGTCTTCCCGTTGGATGAAGACCGCCGGGTATACCGCCTGACCCAGCGGGCGACGGGACTGCAGCTGGACATCTCGCCCTTCCAGGGCAAAGACCTAACGGAAGACCTGCTCCGGAGAGATTTTACCGTCAACGCCCTGGCGCTGCCTTTAACCGCGGATTATCTGCCGCTCCCGGACGGGAGCACGGGCCTGTTCAGGCTGCCCGCGGTCAAAATAAGGAAACTCATAGACCCCTCCGGCGGGCTTAAAGACCTTAAAACCGGGACCATACGTCTTGTAAGCCGGGAAGCCCTCGCCGAAGATCCCCTGCGCCTCCTGCGGGCCTTCAGGTTTTCGGCGGCGCTCGGTTTCAGGATAGCGCCCAATACGCTCAAGCTGGTAAAGCTCAATTCAGCTCTCATAACCAAAGCCGCCCCCGAACGGATCCACGACGAGCTGCTGATGATCCTGGCCTCACCCGCGGCCGCGGCAAGAACGAAAGAACTATACGCGGCCGGCCTGCTGACGGCTATCCTGCCGGAGCTCGAAGCCCAGCGCACCTGCGCCGAAGTTTACTACGGGAAAGGCGGGGTGCTGAAGCACACTTTCGCGGTCATGGAAAGGCTGGACCACCTGTTCGAGAATATCGGCGCCTACATACCGAACTGGGGGAAAATAAGCGAATCCTTCGCGGAAAAGAACATCCTGAAACTGGCCGCTCTGCTGCACGATGTGGCGAAACCTCCCTGCGCGCGCCTGATAAACGGCCGTTTGCGTTTTTTCGGCCACGAGGAGCACGGCGCCGCGCTAAGCTGGCGCATCATGGAGCGGCTGCGTTTTTCAAAAGACCACCGCAAACTTCTTTCCAGGACGATAGGCAACCATCTGCGTCCCGGGAACCTGGCCTCCAACGACGCCGTTTCGGACAGGGCGGTCTTCCGTTTTTTCCGGACGATGGGAGAATACACCATACCGCTGCTCATCCTGTCCTGGGCGGATCATTCCAGCTACATCACCCTGTCCCAGCTGCGTTCGATAAGGGACAGGATAAAAGAACCGCCTTTCGAGATCCCCAAAGGCGGCCTGCCCCAGAACGGCATAAAAAAAACCCTGCGTTTTCTGCAGGTGCTGAACCTGCTCTTCAAGACCTACATTTCAAAGAACATTAAACTGAAGACCCTGCGCCTTATCGACGGGCACGATGTCATCAGGATCCTCAGGATGAAGCCGGGGCCCGAAGTGGGGGAGATCCTGGAAAAAGTCAGCCTGCGCCAGTTCGAGGGCAGAATAAAAACCCGCCGCCAGGCCCTTCATTTCTTAAAAAATCTTTATAAGCAGGCCGAAAGAAAAGCGATCCCATAAATTTTTTAAGGCACATCGGAACGCGATTAACCGCCTGTCCGGCGAAAGCCGGAATCCAGGGCGGCCAGGATTTGAGAATAGGGATCATAGGACCATCTTGCGTTATCCGCAGATTTCGCAGATGAACGCAGATGAACCGTGGACCGAAAGCAGGCGGACATGTTTTCGCATTAAGAATTTATAGGACAACCGACATCAGCATTGTTGTTGTCAGGTTGCAGAAACCATCGGGCGGGCTAATTGTGCTTCATCATAATTCCAGGGCGGGGTCATGTTAAATATTGAGTATGCGGCAGATAAATAACTGGAGCGGGATGACGGGGGTGTGGGACTGACGGGCCGTCGCGCAGGGTGAGGCTTACGCAAGCGCCGAACCCGAGCGGGAGCGCGTCCACGGTGTGGACGATAGCGTGCCCGGCAGCCCCATGCCCCCGGCACGCCCGCGAACTTGCAGACCTGCCGTTTCCTTAAAACGTTAGACAGCCGTGGACCGAAAGGCCCAGCGGACGCTGGGCCTTTTTACATTTTAAATGTGCACCAACGGCCCCTGCCCGCTGCGCCTTTTTCTCCTATACTATCCGTATACGGGTATGAGGCAATTATGAGAACACTATCGGCCGCGGCGGCAACACTAGCCGTTATCTTTACGGCCGGCGCCGCTTTTGCCGGCGCCGCAACCGCCTCCCCTGCTGCGCCCCCTCCGGCGGCCGCGGCTAAAACCGGCGCGGCCGGAACCGCAGGTCCGCAGGCCGGTCATGCGGCCGAGATGAAATCCATCCTGGCCAAACTGGTGCGCCAGGATGACTACCTGGATGAAGCGATAGACACGCTGGATTCTTCGGACAAAAAACTTTCGGCTCACGACCTTACAGCCCTGAGCCTGAGCTTCAAGATCATAAAGAAGGACCTTGACGCGGTCTCGGCCATGAACAAAAAAGAGTTCTCGGAAATAGGCCAGGACCCCGGGACCAACGCCTGCGCCAGAACCATCTTAAGCTACAGCCGCTCGGTTTCCCGGAAGATCGGGAAGGTCGCCTCGATCGTGGCCGAGAATTCGGACATGAACAAAAAACATGCCATGCGCGACGCCGTCTCTTCCAGAAAAGGCAAAAAAAGCGGAAAAGGAAAGAACCTGGCCCGGCTCCTGGAAGAACAGAAGGCCCTGAAAGCGCTCTCTTCCGACATACAAAACCTCAAAACTTCCTCCAAACAAGTGGTAGCCACCAGCAGGTGGCTTTACATCGTTTCAAAATAAAATTTTTGCCGCAAAAATTTTCGGGCGAGCCGGACCTGACAGGCGCGGTTATGATTTTGTAGAATTATAGTTATGAGCTCAAAGACCGAACAATATGTTTACGGACTGCTTAAAGAAATAGGGGAGGATCCGGAAAGGGAGGGGCTTAAGAAAACGCCCGGCAGGGTGGCCAGAGCGCTGGCGGAGATCACGGCCGGTTACGGCATAGACATAGACAAGGTCCTCAACGGCGCCTTTTTCAAGGTGGACTATAAGGAGATGGTCATAGTAAAGGACATCTCTTTCTATTCCCTGTGCGAACACCACATGCTGCCCTTTTTCGGAAAAGCCCACATAGCCTATATTCCCGACGGACGGATCATCGGACTTTCAAAGATCCCGCGGATGGTGGAAGCCTTCGCCAGGCGGCTGCAGGTCCAGGAAAGGCTGACCGTCCAGATCGCGGACACTATTTTTAAAAAACTCAAGCCCAAGGGCGTGGGAGTAGTGCTTGAAGCCCAGCATCTGTGCATGACCATGCGCGGCGTCAGGAACGCCTCATCCTCCGCCTCGACCAGTTCCATGCTGGGGGTCTTCCAGAAAGACAACCGGGTCCGCGAAGAATTCCTAAACCTGATAAAAATGTCATAGAAATTTTTGCCGCAAAAATTTTTATAATAATATTGATATTCCCCGGACTTTTAAGTAGAATTAACAGGTGTCGGACCGGTTTCCTTTTAAAGTCCGGCGGAGTGTGTAAAACCGTCCCACCCGCTGCGGGTGGGATGCGACAAAAGCCCGCGCGTTTGTTAAGCGCGGGGTACGACAAGCGCGGGCGTGGTTCAATGGTAGAACGGAAGCTTCCCAAGCTTTAGACGTGGGTTCGATTCCCATCGCCCGCTAAGATTTTTTATGACAAGATCAAAAAATTTCTGGGCCGCGCTCGCAGCTATATCCCTGGCCGCCGCGGGTTTTTCCGGCTATTCGCTCTATAACAGGCTAGCCGTCCATTTTTCCAGCGACACCCTGGAGATACTCTCCAAACCCGTACCCGCGCTCCCGAATACGGGAGGCGCGAAAGAAGAACCGGAAAAAACGGCGGAAAAACCCTCCGTACCGCAGCCGGAACCCAAAGAGGCCAAAGAAGAGCCCCAGAAACAAAAAGCCGTAAAAACCGTTTTTGAATACAAGAACGCCTCGGCCAAAACCGTCTCCCTGGCCGGAAGCTTCACCAAATGGAAAGAAACTAAATTGACCAGAAAGAACGGAGTCTGGAGAACGGAGCTCTACATCCTTCCCGGCAATTATCTTTACCATTTCGTGGCGGACGGAAAAAAAATACCGGATCCCTCCAAACCCAAAGGCCCGGTAGGCGAATCCATAGCCGCGGTGGAAGAAGCAAAACCCTCGCCCCTCAAAAAGTGAATGACACGGCTCCATAGAGTTAAAAAAACAGAAACAATCCTGTAACAGGCTTTTTGTAAACTATCCCCGTGCATTTTATGAATTTTATAAAAGGTCTCCCTTTGTTCATCCTCGCGCTGGGCTCCTTTTTGCCGTACGCCGGAGCCGCGCTTACCGCCCGCCACAGCCACACCTCCACGCTTCTACCCGACGGTAATGTGCTCATCGCGGGAGGCGTAGACGCCGCCGGCGCCGCCACCGCCGGCGTGCAGATGTACAACATGGCCACCAACAGCTACGACGCCTGGGCCGGCGACCTGATCACGGCGAGATCTTCGCACACGGCCACGCTCATGTCGGACGGCAGGGTCCTGATAGCCGGCGGGTTTAACGCCGGCGTTCCGTTAGCCTCACTGGAGATCTGCGACCCGACAACCAGGCTTTGCGCCGCGACGGCTGCCGTTATGAGGACCGCGAGAGGCGGGCATACGGCCACCCTCCTGACGACAGGCTCCAGCGCCGGCAGAGCGCTGCTCTGCGGCGGGCAGATCGACGCCCTGAGCGCCTCCATTACCGGAGACTGCGATATTTTCAACCCGTACGACAACACCGCCGGCGCGATCCTATCCGGGGCCTCGGCGCCGACCCCCATCCCCACTCCGCGCATGGGCCACGCCGCCGTGCGGATGAGGTCGGGAAAGATCTTCGTCACCGGCGGCAGACGGTGGAGCGGAAGCGCCTGGTATTACGAGACCAACAACGAGATCTACGATCCGCAGCTCAATTCCTGGCATTCGGCTTCCGCCCTGCTGCAGGGCAGGATAGACCATTCCGCCACGGTGCTGAACAACGGCATTATAGTGATAGCGGGGGGCTACAACTCCGCGAATATCCTGGAATGCGCCGGCACGGCGGGGGAATGCTGGTATCTGCCGGACGCCCCGGGTGCGAATTCGAACCAGAACGCGGGCAGCCAGGGATACCTGGGAAGCGCCGAATTGTTCGATCCCAACGGCGGCAAGATGGTCTCGATCTCCATGCTGTACCGCAACAGCCGTTATTCGACGGCGCTAATGCCCGACGGCGCCGCGCATATCTTCGGCGGCTATGGGAACATCCAGCCCACATTTTTCAGCTCCGCTATGACCCTGAAAGCCGGAAGCCGGATAAACAGAACGGGCTGCGGCGCTCCGAACGTCAACGGCCAGGTCACATGCCAGTTGGATGCGACATCCGTCATAGATCTCCAGGCAAGCATAAAACTGGCCAGCGCGATAGACGCCAGGGTGGTGGACGGGGATGTTTTTTTATCCCGGGGCAGCCTGGCCGCCCCCACTTTCACCGTTCCGTACGACGCCGGCTCCTCCGCGGGAACGGCCCAGGTTTATATGCTGGCCCGCAGCACCATAGCGCTGGACGGGACGGCGACCGGCAAGCTCATAAGCGCCGACAACCTTCCGGGAGACCTTAATATCCGGGGCACCGTGCCGCTGGCGGCGGTTTCCGGCGACATAATTGTTTACTCCACCACCCCTGCGAACATAACCACCCTGGAGGACGCGGCGTACAGCCTGCCCACCTCCACCGTGGTGATGAGGGAAATGATCTTTGCGGACGACCACATTTACAAGCCGTCCAAGTCGACCTGGGAATTCGGAGAGCCTTTCAGTTACCCGATCTTCAGCCAGACCACGGTGCTCACACCGGCGGCCGACGCCATGATAGTGGGGGGGAGGAACTGCGAAGCCGACCCGGCAACCGACTGCCCCGGCAGGACCTTCACCGCGCGCGGCGCCAGCACCGCCTACATTTCCAAGTATAAGGACGCCGCGGGCGGAAGCAACTGGGGCGCCTCGGAAAAACTTAATACCAAAAGGGCTTTCCACACCAGCACGATGCTTAGAACCGGGCAGATCCTCACCTGCGGCGGCTCCGACGGGGTGCTGCCGCTGGCCACCTGCGAACTGATGGACCCCGCGACCAAAAAATGGACCGTCACCGGTTCCATGACCACCGCAAGGACGCGGCATACGGCGACCCTGCTTCCCAACGGCACCGTGCTGGCAGCGGGCGGGACCACGCCGTCCAACACCGCGGTCAATACGGCGGAGATCTATTATCCGGACACGCAGCGCTGGGTCCCTACCTCCCCGATGGCCGAGGCCAGGCAGAACCATACCGCGACCCTTCTGCCGGACGGCACCGTACTGGTGACGGGCGGAAACACTCTCAGCACTTACTCCGCCACGGCCGAAATCTACGTTTCCTCCTCCGCCGTCTGGCAGAGCGCCGGCACGATGGCCGACAGCAGGGCGCAGCACACGGCCACGCTGCTGAAAAACGGCAATGTGCTTCTGACCGGCGGCGTCAACAGCTTCGGAGCGCTGAGAGCGGCCGAAGTGTTCGGCTATATCCAGCACGCTTTTATACCCGCCCAGGCCTCCGTCATGAACAACGGGCGCTACGGCCATACCGCCACGCTGCTCAGGGACGGGCGGGTTCTGGTCATAGGCGGCTCCGACAACCTCATGAGCCAGTACACCTCCGAACTGTATGACGGGACCGCCTGGACCCCCGCCACCACGCTCCATCTGAACAGGGCCAACCACCGCAGCGTGCTGCTGCCTAACGGAAAAGTCATGGTCACGGGCGGGGAGGCCGCGGGCACGGCCCAGAACGGAGCGGAGAGTTACGACCCGGATTTCGCTTCCTGGTTCGAGCAGGGGCAAATGACAAGCCGGTCCCACCATACCACCGTGCTGACCACGGACAACTATATCCTTAACATAGGCGGCTGGGACGGGACCAAGTATCTGGATACCACCGATGTTGTATACTTTTCCTATCCCCCGGATATGTACGGGCTGGCGGCCGCGACCGCCCGCCAACCCGCTATCTCCGCGGCGACTGACCGTTTCGACCGGACCGCCGCCGTCACGCTGCTCGCCAACACCTCCAATTTTCACGGACTCACCGAAGCCTCCGGCGGCGGCGCCGGTCCGATGAACTCTTCCTACGACCACCCCAGGATCTACATGCAGCAGATCGACAACCCCAGCGGCTTCCTGATCGACCTCTCCACAAGGATCTACTCCTGGTACGGCAGTTCCAATACCGGCTGGGCGGCGACCCCGTCCTCCATAACGGTGCTCATGCCCGCTACCACGCAGGAACTTCCGCACGGCTGGTATAACATGCGCGTCGCCGCCAACGGCCAGTTCTCCAACGGCTATACCGTGCAGGTAACGGCCCCCAGGCCAGGCGGCCTGACCTCCATCCCCACCGGCGCCGTGCTGGGCTCCACCTCCGTTCAATGGACCTGGACGCAGGATTCCCTGAGCGCTTCCGATGGTTACGCCATATTCGCCTCAAGCAACGACGTCTTTATAGGAACGACGGCCATAGTGTCTCCCGCGACATATGTTCAAACGGGCCTGGCGCCCAATACGGCGGCCTCCATCAAGGTCGGCGGCTATAATGACGGCGGATACTCCGCCGCCTTCCAAAGATCCGCCACTTATTACACGCTGGCCGTCGCACCGCAGGGCCTGGGAGTGGACGCGGCAAGCTTTGAAACCGCGTCCCTGTCATGGGACCCGATGGGGAATTCTCCGCTGACCATTTACGAGATCTCGATGTCGGAAAACCCGGATTTCGACCCGGCCACCGTCGCGAGACCTTTTAACGACGCGCTTACCAGCACCGGCACCGAGATAACCGGGCTCAGCCCGAACCAGACCTACTATTTCCGCGTACGGGCCAGGAATGTGGACGGCATAGTCACGGATTACGATAACGCCTCCATGACCGCAACGCCGGTCTCGACCGTGACCGTCGGGAATATCAACAATCTTTTAGGCACGCCGCTCACGATGTCGGCCGTCAGCTGGTCCTGGGACCCGGCGGCGGGAGCCGACTTTTACGAGGCATACGACATCAGCGCCGGGACAGGCTCCGCCGTCTTCCTGGCCTCCGCCACCGCCAACAGCCTGACCCAGGTACAGTTAAGCACCAACACCGCCTACAGGATCTCGGTGAAAGCCGCCAAGAACCCGCTGACCGGCACCGCCGTGCGCGGCCCGGCTTCCAATTCAAATTTCGTCTACACTCTGGCGGTACGGCCGCTGCCCGGAGCTCCCTCGGTCTTCACGAACAGGTCCACCAGTTCGCTCACTATCAACTGGATCCCCAACGGAAATCCTTCGTCCACCAACTACCAGGTGCTGATCTCCACGGACATAAATTTCACCGTAATCGTCACCTCCAACACCGGCTCGGGAACCTCGGCCGTGCTTTCGGGAGTAAGCCCCAATACCCTGTACTACGCCGACATCATCGCCAGGAACGGCGACGAGGTGGCCACCGAACCTCTTTTCCTCGGTTCCGCGTACACCAAGGCCGAGGCGCCGGCCAATGTCAGGGCGACCAGCATTTCCATGTCCGGAATAACCCTGGCCTGGGACACCGGCGCCAACCCGGCAGGCACCGTCTATGAGGTCCGCGGGACGACCACTCCGGGCTTTACGACGGGAATAACCACTTACATCCCTTTCTCCAGACTGAACACCGCCGCCACCGCGACCCTGAACGGCCTCCTGACGGGAACCACTTATTACTTCGATGTCGCCGGCAGGAACAATATCGGCGATGAAACGGCCCGCACGCAGTCGCTGCCGATCGTCTACCAGGGACTCAGCGGCGCTCCCGGCGGCCTTGGCGGGACCAGCCAGCCCAAGTCGGATGTGACCATAGAAGGCACGCTTCTCAACAACAGGAAGATCTCGCTCCTGCTGCCGGCCGGAGCTTTCAAAGATCCGACCGCGATAACCGTTTCCACATATTCCTACACCGTACCCTCCAACCCCTGTTCATATCTGGTCGGAGGCAGCCCCGTGGAAGTGGCGATCTACACCGAGAACACGGCCCAGCCGCAGGTGCCGGTAACGCTTAAACTCGCCTACACCAGCGCGGAGGCCGACGCGGGCATTACCGGCAACCGCGCCAAGCTGGTCCTTGCCAGATACAACCCGCTTTCGGGAGAATGCCTGCCGCTTGAAACCAGAATAGAGCCGTGCTTTGCCGTCGAAGGCCAGTGGTCCCGCTGCATCACCGCCAAGCTGAACCATTTCAGCATGTTCCAGCTGATGGTAAGCACCTCCGCCGCTAATTTAAACGCCGTGCGCGCGTATCCGAACCCTTTTTACAGCAACCGCGGCCAGGGCTTCGTGACCATAGACAAACTGCCGGCCTCGGCCAAGGTCAGGATCTACACTCTTTCGGGCGACAAAGTATGGGAGGGGACAGCCGGAACCACCGGAGTCCTTACCTGGAGCGCCGTAAACGGTTCCGGCGCCATGGTGGCCAGCGGAGTTTACCTGGCGGCGATAGACTCCGACATGGGAAAAAAGATCCTGAAGATAGCGGTCGAAAGGTAAAAAAGCTATATGAACGCCAAAACGCGGCTGAACATCGGAGCGATCGCAGCGGCCCGGACCGCGGCCGCCGCATGCCTGCTGGCGCTCTGCCCGTTCCCGGACGGTGCGCTGGCGGCGGGAGGAAAGGCCACGCCTTTCACGACCAGCGCCGCGGGCACGACCAGCGCCGATTTCCTCAATTTGCCGGTTGGAGCGCGGGCCTCGGCCATGGGCGGGGCCTACAGCGCCATAAGCGAGGAGGCCTCCGCCATCTACTGGAACCCGGCCGGTCTAGTGCAAATACCCAAACTTTCCGCCGTCTTCATGCGCACTCAATATGTGCAGGATATCTCCTACCAGTACGCGGCTTACGCCCACCGCGTTTCCTACGATTCGGTCCTGGCCGGCTCGGTTTTCCTGACCGATATAGGCTCGATAGACCGGACCGACATCGACGGTTCCAAAATCGGGACTTTCTCTCCGCGCGACCAGGTATTCACGCTTTCCTACAGCAAGGCCGTTCTTGAGTTCTCGGACAAGGACATGGATGTATCCGTAGGCGTTTCAATGAAATATATACGGTCGCAGATCATAGATTCCGCCAAATCCTACGCCGGAGACCTGGGCATCATGACCTACAATTTCACCAACATCCCCTACCGGCTGGGCGTGACCATGAACAATATGGGCGCCGGAATGCGTTACGACGCCCAATCCTGCCCGCTGCCGCTGACCTTCAAGCTGGCGGGCGCGGTAAATCCTTTCAAGAACATGCTTTTTTCCATGGACATGGTGTTCCCTAAACAGAACAAACCCAGTTTTCTGCTGGGCACGGAACTTTCCACGGAACCCAACGAACTCACCCGGCTGAGCGTAAGAGCGGGGCTAAACACTCAGCGCCTCAAGGACGGGCTGAGCGGTTTCACCCTGGGCGTAGGAGCCACCCTGCATTTCTTCACCCTCGACTACGCCTTCGTGCCGATGGGCGAACTGGGGTCCACCCACAAAATTTCCATCACATTCGACCTGCCGTTCAGAACGCCGGTGTTCAGCCGCAGGGAACATTCCATCTTCTCCAAACAGAACGCCCCCCGCTAAACTATCATTTCCCTGGGGAACGAAGCCTTGCGCCCCGCGAGATGAGCCTTGATATCGGAAATGAGATAAAAACTGCCGCACACCGCGAGAATGTCCCCCGGACCGGCCGATTCCAGCGCCGTCTTAAAAGCCCGCGCGGGGTCCTTTATGATCCTGGCCGTTTGCGGGGAAAGATACGCGGCCAGGGTTTCAGGTTCGGCCGCCCTGTAGGAGGAGGGCCTGGTGAGAATAACAAGCCCGCAATTCGCTCCGAAAATCCCGGCCAGGCCGCGGGCGTCCTTGTCGCGCATGACGCCGGCCACGCACAGCACCCGGCGGCCCGGATAGCGGACGAGCAGCGCCGAAAAGAACCGTTCAAGCGCGGCCGGGTTGTGTGCGCCGTCGAATACTACGGTCCGTCCGCGCACGCGGCGCTCTTCAAAACGCCCCGGAGGCGCGAATCCGGCCGCCGCCCGTTCCAGCGCCCGGCGCGTGACGCAAAAGCCGCGCCGGGAAAGGACCCGGGCAGCCTCCGCCGCGGTCTCCAGATTCTCCGCCTGATAACCGGAAACTCCGCGACAAGCCGCCTGGCGGGCGACCCGGAACAGCGGGACTCCGAGAGCCTTCGCCCTTCTGGAGACCGCCGCCAGCGCGGGACCCCCGGCGTTGACCACCGCGACGGTCCCTTTCTTTATAATGCCGGCCTTGTGCCGCGCGATCCGGGTCAGATCCCCGCCCAGGAGATCGGAATGTTCCATCGACACACCCGTTATAACGGCGGCGGCCGGCGTCATCACGCTGGTCGCGTCCAGCCGCCCGCCGAGGCCGGCCTCTATCACCGCTATCTCCGCGTTTTTACGGGAGAAATGAAGGAAGGCCATGGCGGTGAGGAACTCAAAAAACGACAATTCCGCGCCGAAGGAGGAAACTTTACGGAACAGCCTGAAAAATTCGCCGCGGCCGATCTTCTCGCCGTCCACGCTGATCCTTTCCCGCGGGTCCGAAACATGGGGGCTGATATACAGGCCGGTCCTGTACCCGGAGGCGGTCAGCGCCCGGGCCAGCAGCATGGAAGTGCTGGTCTTTCCGTTCGAGCCCGCCACATGCGCGCAGGGATAGTCCTCCTGGGGATCGCCTAAGGCGCGCAGCATCTTTTTTTCCGCGGCGGGGCCGTAATTTTTCCTGGAGGAAGGCTTAAGAGCGTACAGCCAGTCCAGGGCTTCCGCATAGCGCTCCGGCAGACGGCGCACCCCGGCAGCCCCCGGACAGGAGCGTTTAAGCGACAAAACGCTTTTGCCGAGTACGGGGTGGATAAAATCCGGAGCTATGTCGGCAAGGGGGAAAAGGACAAAAGCCCGTTCGGCCAGCCCCGGATGCGGAACGGCCAGGTCCGGGGAACCTATGATCCCGTTCCCGTAAAAAAGAATATCTATGTCCATGGTCCTGGGACCGTTGGGACGCGTTCTGCGGCGTTTCAGCTCTTTTTCCACGCCGGCGGTCGACGCAAGAAGGTCCTCAGGGGAAAGCCGGGTTTCGAGCTGCGCGGCCGCGTTATAGAACCTGGGCTGTCCGGCTAAATACATCGGCTCGGTTTCGTACAACGGGGAAATTTTTTCGACGCGGCCCGCGCGCCTTAAAAGGGCCAGAGCCGACGCGATATTCGCGCGCCTGTCCCCGAGGTTGGAGCCCAGCGACAGGAACACCCTCATGGAGAATTACGCAGGGCGTCGGCCACGGCCAACGCGGCCCGGACCCCGGCCACATCATGCACCCTGACGATATCGGCCCCGTTCAGCGCGCCGACGACGCAGGCGGCTATGGTGCCGGGCAGCCTTTCATCCGGCCTTGACGCCCCGCTGAGCTCCCCGATAAAAGCTTTTCTGGAAACGCCCAGCATTACCGGATACCCGAGCGACCTGACCGAGCCCAGCCGGCTGATAAGCTCAAGATTGTGGCGCAGGGTCTTCCCGAAGCCTATCCCCGGGTCCAGTATGATCTCGGAAACACCTCCCGCTTTCAGGGCGGCCGCCCGGGCCGCCAGGAACCCCGCCACTTCCTCCGTCACGGCCCGGTAAACCGGATTTTTCTGCATGGTGCCGGGCGAACCGCGCATATGCATGACGATCGCCCCGGCGCCGCGGGAAGCGACCTCCGAGATCATGGCCGGGGAGGAGAACCCCGTGATATCGTTTATGTAGGAAGCTCCCGCCTCAAGACAGGCCCGCGCCGCTTCCGGCTTGTAAGTATCCACCGAAACCGGGATATCTAGGGCCGCGGCCGCGGCCCTGACCGCCGGGAGAAGGCGCGCGAGCTCGGTTTCCAGGGGGACGGGCGCGCTGCCGGGCCGGGAGGACTCCGCCCCTATGTCCACGAGATCGGCGCCCTCGGCCCGGCACTCCAACGCCCTTTTCAAGGCGGCGGCGGGATCGAGATACAACCCTCCGTCGGAAAAAGAATCGGGGGTGATATTGACTACGGCGCAGATCAGCGTTCGGCCTTTTTTAAAATCCAGCTTCATCATAACAGGAGCGCAATTCCCCGGAGCCGGGGCTGAAGTTTGACATCAAAGGCTTAATTTTATAGATTTAATGCCGCGAAATACAAGAATATTATAGGAAAAAGGCGCTGAGAATGAAATCCCTGGGCCAGCATCTGATAGTGGAGCTTTACGAGTGCGACAAGAAAACCCTGTCCTCCGTGGACCAAGTGCAGAGCATAATGATAGCCGCGGCAAAAGCGGCCGACGCCACGGTCATCGATTCCATTTTTCACCACTTTGAGCCTTACGGCGTCTCCGGCGTGATCGTCATCGCCGAATCCCATTTCGCCATCCATACCTGGCCGGAATTCGGCTACGCCTCCGTGGACCTGTTCACCTGCGGAGCCGGGACCAGGCCCTGGGAAGCCTTTAAAAGGCTGAAAAAAGCGTTCAAAGCCGCGCATTTCAGCGTAATGAAACTGGAACGCGGCCTGCTGATAAAATAGCCGTCCCTTATGAGAATACCCGTCTCAAAGTTCGACTGGATCAAAAATTCCAAAAGCCTGCTGCCGAAAGGCGACTGGTTCGTGGAGTTCTTTACGCCCGGCGAACTGCACGCACATAAAGCGGTAAAGGTCCTTGAAACTTCAAAGACCTATTTCCAGAGCGCCACCCTGATCAAAACCCATACCTTCGGCAAAGTGCTGGTCATAGACAGCGAAACCCAGTCCAGCGAATTCGACGAAGCCTTCTACCACGAATCGCTTACGACGCCCGCCCTTCTGATGCACCGCAAGCCGGAAACCGCGCTGATCCTGGGCGGGGGAGAGGGCGCCACGGCCAGGGATATCCTCAACTCCAGGACCATCAAGAGCGTGGTAATGGCCGACATCGATTACGCCATACTTGAATTCGCCAAAAAACACATGTCCGCCTGGCACAGAGGCGCTTTCAAGGACGACCGCCTGACCCTGCTGGTGCAGGACGCCGGGGAATTCGTGGAACGCACGGAACGGAAATTCGACCTGGTCTACTCCGACCTGCCGTGCCCCATCGAAGGCGGCCCCGCCTTCCAGCTGTACACGCTGGAATTCTACCGCAAGCTTAAGACCATCCTCCGGCCCGGCGGCATCTTCGCCATGCAGGCCGGACCGGGCACGCCGCTGCAGTTCGAGCTGCATCCCGCGATCCGCAACACGCTGAGCCGCGTCTTCAGGTTCGTGCGAAGCTACTCCGCCTATATACCGTCCTACGACATGCCGTGGACCTACCTCTATTGCACCGATTCGCCCGCCTCCGTCCCGGAACGGTTCTCAGCCGCGGACCTGGATTCGGCTATAAAGAGAACTCTCAGGACCCGGCTCAGGTTCTCGGACGGCGCCACCGTTCTCGGCGCCTTCACCATGCCGAAATATTACCGGGACCTTATGGCGGCCAGAAAAGATTTTATAACCGCCGGGCGGCCGATGTTCTTCACCACCTCGCAGCATTAGGAACGGCGCGAAAAAGCTTTTTGAATATTTGGATCGCCGAAAAATAACAGGAGCAATAAAATGAAAAAAAATAAAACACCGGTTAAAAAAACCGCCGCCGGGCGGACCTCAACGAAAAGACCGGCGAGCGCCGCGAAAAAATCCGTAAAGACCGCCCGTCATGCGGCCAAAGCGGAAACCCTTCCAAAAAACATGCCCACGGGTTTCACGCGGAAAGAACTGGAAGAGATCAAATTCAAACTGAACGAGATGAGGGAGAATCTGTCCAAGAATGTGGAAGACAAAAAAAACCTGGACATGCTGGAGCCCGAGGTGGGGGACTCCATAGACCAGGCCACGCAAAGCCTCGACAAAGAGATCCTGTTCGAGCTTTCCGACAACGAACGCAAAACGCTCGACAATATCGACGCGTCCCTGCGCAAGCTGGACAACGGCATTTACGGAGTCTGCGAGCACTGCAAGCGCGGCATAGATAAAAAACGCCTCAAGGCGCTTCCTTCCGCCCGCTACTGCCTGCCCTGCCAGAGCGGCGCCGAAAAAAGCCGCCGGGAATAACCCCGCGCTCAATAACGGCTTCTGACCTCGACCGAGGTCCTGTGCCAGTTTTTGGCCTTCGCGGAGATGACGTATGAGCGGCCGTCGGTCGAGATCACCAGCGTGCCGGAGCCGGTGTTCCGGATGATCTCGTTACGCACCGCCACGGGATTGCCGGTCAAAGCCGCAAGGCGCCTTAAGTCCTCGGTGTAGCCGCCGTACTTCGTCTTGTATATTTCCTCCAACTTCGCGATCTTGTAGATCGTGGTCCGAGCCGCCGCGGCGGCCTTCTTTTCTTCGGGACCCAGCCGCAGAAAATTCTGGTTCACCCACGAAACCGAGAGTATTACCATGAGAGCCCAGGAAACGGCGAGCACCAGGCCGCCCGCCAGTTCTCCGCGCTCTTTGACACTGACCACGCGGCTGCCGCCCAGGTAGTCGTGCAGCGCCCGTTTTTCCGGAGTAACCAGCGCGAGAAAATAACCCAGGTTCAGGGGCGCGGCGCTGAGGAAATAGGAAACGGCCCGAATAAAGGCCCTGGCGGCCGGCAGCTCGGAACCGTCCGAAGCCCTGACCCTGATCCCCATAAGAGCCTTTCCAAGCGTCGCCCGTCCGCCGGATGAAAAGAGAGTTTCATAAATCAGGTAAGCCGCGATCCAGCCCAGTTTCCACCTGTTCTCGGCCGCGAAAGAATACCGCACGGTCCCGTTCTTAACCATGTTGGAGAAGGTGAGATACGCGCCCAGGACGAACGGCGCGGCGTCTATGGCGTAGGCCAGGAACCGCTCGTTGAAGCCGGCCGGGACAAGGCCCCTCGGCTCGTCTTCCGGGGGCGGCAGGGCGGACCGGGGTTCGTCCGAAAAAGGGTCGTTTACGGCGTCCCGGCTAAACTGAAAATCATCGTTCTCCATGATACGCGGACCTCCTACTGGAACTCTCCGACAATTATATCTAACTTATTGAGCCCTGCGTAAGTAACGCCCGCGCCGGCCGGGCCGATTTCGGGGCGGAACAAGGTTGAACTTGAGGAGAAAAATTGATTTAATGTTCGCATGTGCAGAATGGCTGCTGTCTTATCCGCGGGACGTTTTAATCCGGCGGACCTTTTTGCGGAGGGAAGCAGGTCCCTGCCGAAACAGGCCGCCGCCGTAAAGGACCGCGAGCAGGCGGACGGCTGGGGCGCGGCCTTTTATTCCGCGGCCGGCGGACTGGAGATCGTAAAAAGCCGGGGACCGGTCTCCGCCGAAAAGGACCGGTTCGCGCAGGCGGTCGATAAAAACCGTTCCGGACTGGCCCTGGCGCATATCAGGAGGGCGTCCAACCCTCTAGGACTCCCGCGAAAACGGCTGATAAACTCCGCCTGCACGCAGCCTTTCAGCGGCAACGGATTCGTCTTCTCCCATAACGGCACCCTTGAGATCCCGGCGGAGATAAGATCCACTCTCGGAAAATACGAAAAATTCGTCGCCGGAGACAACGACTCGGAAGTTCTTTTCTGGCAGCTCATGAAAATGCTGGACGCCTACGGCGATCCGGCGACCGCCCTGGAAATGGCCGTCAAAGAAATAAGGACCGTCTGGCTCTCGGTCAGGGACCGGCATCCCCGGAAAAAGACCCCCTACAACGGCCTTAACATTTTCCTGTCCGACGGCCGCGCGCTGTGGGTCCTCTGCCATTTCACGGGCGCCGCCGGTAAAGAAGCTCTTATGACCCCCGGCTGGAAGTCCGGCAGCATCGCCTGGAGGAAGGACGCGGGAAAAGCGATCTTCGCCAGCGAGCCGCTGGACGACGGCCCGTGGCGCGAGATGTCGGACCCGCAGCTGGCCGAGGCCCGCCTCGACGGAAAGAATGTAACGCTGAAAATGAAAACTCTGGAACTGGAATAGGGGAAACAAATGAAATGGTTCTTAATGCTTCTTATCTTCATCGCGGGGATTTATTATCTCATCAACCAGCGCAAGGAGGATGAGCGGCAGAAGATCGTAGCGGAGCAGGTAAAGGCGGACCTTATCAAGACGAGCGAGGAGGCCTCGCTGCCGTTGAAACCGGAAAAAGCCTACCTCATAAGGTTCTCGATGCAGACCATCAATACCCTGAGATCGCTCACCGCCGACACCAACGAAAAGGTCCGCGCGGCCGCCGCGGAACTGCTGTGGCAGCTCCAGGACGAACAGGCTCCCTCCATAATCAAAAAGATGCTCCAGGAGGAAACAGAAGAGAGCGTAAAGAAATCCCTTATAGATCTCCTGTCCAGGGATAAGAGCAAATTAAGCCTCGCGCTCCTGTCCGAGGCGATGAATTCCTACGACAAGGACACGCGGCTGCAGGCCGTTTCGGCCATCGGTAATTTTTCCAACAGGGAAGCCATCCAGGTGCTCAATAAAGGACTTCAGGATTACGATGAGGAGATCCGGCTGAAATCCCTGGAAGCCGTCAACCGCATCCGCACGGACATAGAGGCCCACAAGGAGCAGCAGCTCCGCGAACTGAAGGACTCAAAACCTCTTTTCAGAGTAGAGTGACCGGAGGCGTCAGTCCGGCTTGAAAAAACGGAAATTTTTTTATAATATTTTTCCGTCATCCTTTTTTGTTTTTTTTAATTCGTATCGGAGGGTTCCTTATGGACTTGGAAATCTCGCAATTGAACAAGAAGATCCAGACCGAAAGTATTTTTGTCCACGACCTGAAAAAGGAGATAGCTAAGGTCATCGTGGGGCAGGAAGAGCTGGTCAACGGCCTCATCGTGGGCCTGCTGGCCAACGGGCATATCCTGGTGGAAGGCGTGCCCGGCCTGGCCAAGACCCTGACGGTCAAGACGCTGGCCCAGGCCGTTTCAGCCTCCTTCCAGCGCATACAGTTCACTCCGGACCTCCTGCCGGCCGACATCGTAGGCACGATGATCTTCAACCCCAAAGACGGCTCGTTCGCCGTAAAGAAAGGGCCGGTCTTCGCCAACATCCTGCTCGCGGACGAAATAAACCGCGCGCCCGCCAAAGTGCAAAGCGCCCTGCTGGAGGCCATGCAGGAGCGGCAGGTCACGATCTCGGACACCACCCACCGCCTGCCGGAACTTTTTATGGTGCTGGCCACCCAGAACCCCATCGAGCAGGAAGGCACCTATCCCCTGCCCGAGGCCCAGGTGGACCGCTTCATGCTGAAAATAAACGTCACCTATCCTTCGAAGCAGGAGGAGGCCCGCATACTGGACACCATGGCCCGCCAGCATATTCCCACCCTGTCGCAGCTGATCCCGGCCGAGCAGATCCTGAAAGCGCGGGAAACCGCCGACTCCATTTATGTGGACGACAAGATCAAGAACTATGTCCTGGACCTGGTCCAGGCGACCAGGGTCCCGGAGAAATATTCGCTTGATAAAATAAAGCCGTGGATCCTTTACGGGGCCAGCCCCAGGGCCACCATCTACCTGGTGCAGGCCGCCAAAGCCTACGCGTTCATACAGGGCCGCGGCTATGTCACCCCGGAGGACATCAAGGCCATAGGTTTCGAGGTCATGCGCCACCGCGTGCTTATGACCTACGAGGCCGAAGCCGAGAACGTCAATTCCGAAACCGTACTGAACACGATATTTGAAACGATCGAAGTGCCGTAACGGCGGGGGAGAAGGCGGAAGGCGCCCGGGTTTTTAAGGTCAAGGGCTCCTTGTTCCCGAACTCCGGCCCTCCGCCCAACTATATGAACACCGCGGAAATAATTAAAAAGGTCCGCCAGATAGAGATCAAGACCGGCCGCCTGGTCAGCGAAACCTTCGCGGGCGAATACCAGAGCGTCTTCAAAGGCCGCGGTATGGAATTCGCCGAAGTGCGGGAATATGTCCCGGGCGACGATGTCCGCTCCATAGACTGGAATGTGACCGCCAGATACGCCAAACCTTTCGTAAAACGGTTCGTCGAGGAACGCGAACTCACGCTGATGATCGTGTGCGACATGTCGGCCTCGCAATTCTTCGGCGGCGGGGCAAAAGCCAAGAACGAGGCGGCGGCCGAGCTCTCCGCCATGTTCGCCTTCTCGGCGCTGAAAAACAACGATAAGACCGGGCTACTGGTCTTCACCGACGGGCCGGAACTTTATATCCCGCCCAGAAAAGGAAAGAACCACATCCTTCTCATCATCCGCGAGATCCTCGCCTATTCGCCGCGCGGCCGCGCGACTTCCGTGGCCCGGGCGCTGGACACCGTCAACCGGCTGATGAAACGCAAAGGCATAATAATCCTTATTTCCGACTTCAACGATTCCGGATACGAAAAGGCCCTGCGGCGGACCTCGGCCCGCCACGACCTGATCCCGGTCCTGGTCGAAGACCGGCTGGAGCGCGCGCTGCCCAGGGTTCGGGCCCTGATGAACGCCTCAAGCCTTGAGGACGCCGGGGCCGCGCCGGTCGTGGCGGATCTTTCCTCCCCGGAATTCCTGGCCGAGTACGCGGCCGCGAGGGCCCTGGCGGCCGGTAACATGGAAAAGGTCTTTAAAAGCGCGGGCACGGACTGGATAAGCGTGGATCCGGCCGCCGATATTTACGGCCCGGTGGTGCGCTTCTTCAGAAGGCGCCAGAAAAAGATGAAGGGCCGGCAATGAAACTATTTCCCGGATCCGCCGTCCTGACCGCTTTGCTGCTCCCGGCCCTGGCCGGGGCGCAGACCGTGTCCTTTAAACTGACTCCGCCGGCCGCCAAGCCCAAACTCTCCGAACCTTTCACCCTCCGGCTGGAACTTACCGTGCCGGCCGGCTATTCCGTCAGGCCGGACACCGCGGCTTTCGCCAACGACGTCTTCGAGCTCCTTAAAATAAAACAGCTCTCCTCCAAAACGGCCGGGGGGTTGACGACCGGCGCCTTTGAGCTGGACCTTGCGGCCTTCGGCATCGGCGTAAGCACGGTCCCGGAGACCACCTGGCTCCTGACAAAAGGGACGGAGGTAAAGGAGGCTAAAAGCCCCTCTTTCGCGCTTGAAGTACTGCCTTTGTTCGACGCGCAAAAAACGCCCGGCGACATCCGTGACATCCATCCGCCCTTCAAATTCATTCCCTGGCTGCGGCTTTTGGCCGGCCTCCTGGCCGCCGCCGGAGCGGCCTGGCTGGGCTACCGCAAATATCTGGCCCGCCCGCCGGGCCTCCCGCCCGGCGCCGCGCCCGACATGCGCTCCGCGCACCGGAAGGCCTTGGACGCCCTGGCCGAACTCTGCGCTTCCGGGATCTGGGAAGAGGGCCGGGTCAAAGACTTCTACAGCCGCCTTTCTGATATCTTCCGCGGCTACCTGGACGCCCAGTTCGGGATCAAAGCCGAGCTTCTGACCACCGGAGACATCACCAGGGAATTGCGCGGGACCGGAGCCGACATAAAGACCGTCATCAGGACCAGGGAGCTGCTGGAAAACGCGGACCTGGTAAAATTCGCGAAGTTCAAACCGGGCGAAAAAGAGCGCGACTCGGCGGTCGCCGCGCTGAAGGACCTGCTGGCGTACTACACGCGGCAGGACGAAGACAGGCGCGCCCCGGAACGCGCCGCGGCCGGCGGGGGGGGAAAGCAAGAATGACCTTCCGCCATCCCTACCTTCTGGCGCTCATACCCGTCATTCTGCTCGCGGCGCTCGCGGCGCGGAGCATGGGCTCGCAGCGTCTGGCCGCGGTCAAACTTCCCGTTCCCCTGCCGGTCCGGGAAACCGCAAGGACCCTCCTGTTCCGCTATTTCCCTTTTTGGACAAGGACGCTGGTACTTATACTTCTGGCCGTCTCCCTGGCCCGTCCGCAAAAAGTTGAAAAAGGCGCCGTACCGCCGACCGAAGGCGTAGATATAATGCTCTGCCTGGATACTTCCTACAGCATGGCCGCCGTGGATTTCGATCCCTACAACAGGCTGGACGCGGCCAAGACCGCGGCGGCGCAGTTCATACACAAGCGCGTCAACGACCGCATCGGCATGGTGGTCTTCGGAGGAGTGGCGGGGCTGGCCTGCCCCCTCACCCTGGATTACCAGTCCGTGCTGGAGCTGCTGGATTCGACCGCGATCAACATGACCAAAGCGGACGGCACGGCCATAGGCGACGCCATTATGACCTCGGTCAACCACCTTAAGGACAGCAAGGCTAAAAGCAAGATCATCATACTCCTGACCGACGGACGCTCCAATGTGGGAGTGATCACGGACCCGGTAATGGCGGCCAAGACCGCCCAGGCTTACGGCATTAAGATCTACACGATAGGCACCGCGACCAAAGGCGCCGCGCGGATCCCCACGGGCGACCCCGTCCAGCCTTATATGACCATAACCGACGACCTGGACGAGACCACGCTTATGGAGATCTCCGACCGGACAGGAGGAGAATTTTACCGCGCCGGAAATTTTCCCGAACTGCAGAAGATCTACGAAAGAATAGACGCCCTGGAAAAGACCAAATTCGAAGTAAAAACTTTTTCCAGCTATACGGACCTGTATCCGTTCTTCCTGGTCCCGGCGCTGCTCCTTGCGGCCGCCGTATTTATTCTGGAAAAGACCTATTTAAGGACGATACCGTAGCGTATGGAACTTTTTAAATACCCTGCGTGGTTTTTCTGGCTTGTCGCGGGCTTTGCCGCGCTGCTGTTCCTCTACTTCAAGGCGCGCGCCGCCTCCGCCCGCGCGGCCATGGAACTTATGGCTCCGGAGCAGCTCGCCAGACTGTCCGGGGGGAACGCCGCTGCCGGGAAACGGATCCGCGACAGTCTGTACCTGGCGGCGCTGGCGTTCCTGATCGCGGCCGCGGGCGGACCGCAGTGGGGAATGGAAATGGCCCCGGTCACCGACCTGAACGGCAGCCTGGCGGTGGCCGTCGACACCTCGGCCTCCATGGGAGCCAGGGACCTCAAGCCTTCGCGCATAGAGAACGCCAAGCTCGTGCTTAACGCGCTCGTGGACAAATTCCCCGACTACAGAATGGGGATCATAGCTTTTAGCGGCGACGCCCGCGTCCAATGCCCGCTGACCACGGACTCCGACGCCGTCAAATACTTCCTGTCCTACCTGGCCCCGGGCATCCTGCCCGTCCCGGGCACGGATCTCGCCTCCGCCATAACGGCCGCCGGCGACATGCTCGGCAAATATCCCGGGCAAAAAGTCCTGGTGCTCATAACCGACGGCGAGGACCTGGAAGGCCGGGTCGACGAGGCGCTCAACTCGGCCGCGGCCGCGAACCTCAAGATCTTCACCGTGGGACTGGGAAAGACGGAAGGCGAACTGATCCCGGTGGCGGACCAGAGCGGAAATTTCACCGAATATAAGAAAGACCGGACCGGGAAAACCGTCGTAACGCACCTGGACGAAGCGACCCTGCTCAAGATAGCGCAGAAAACCGGAGCCGCGTACATCCGTTACGGCGGAGATCCGGAGGCCGCGGCCGAAGAGATCCGCGCCACGGTGGGCAGGATAGCGATGTCGAAGACCAGAGGGTTCGGAAAAGCCGCGTACAAGAACCGTTACCGCGTGCCGCTGGCTGTCGCGTTCCTCCTGCTTTTTGTAGAATTGATGTTCATGGAAAAAGGATTCGTTCGGCCTAAGCTCCCGGCCGGACTTTTGTCCCGTTTTCGTAAAACTCCGGCCCTCCTGCTGTTCTCGGCCCTGGCCCTTTGCCAGGCTTCGCCCGGCCGCGCACAGGCCGTCCCGCCGGGCCCCGCCGGCGGGGAACCAGGGCAAAAAAGCTGGGCTTCCCCGGAGAGCCTGGCGCGCCGGGGCAACAAAGCCTACGCCGACAAGGATTTCCCTAAGGCCTACGACTATTATTCGAAAGCCCTTGAAAAAAGCCCGAAGAACTCCAAAATAATCTTTAACAGGGGCGCGGCTTACTACCGCATGGAAGATTACGCGAAAGCGGCGGGGGAGTTCGAGGAAGCCGCCAAAGATCCGAAACTTAAAAGCGCCGCCGACTACAACGCCGGCAACGCCTACTACAAGATGTCCGACCTCGCGAAAGCGATAGAAAAATACCGGTCCGCGATCATCGCCGGGCCCCGGAGCGCGGCGAACGCCAGATACAACCTCCAGAAAGCCCTTGAACAGCAGAAACAGAATAAAAACCAGTGCAAGAACCCGAAACAGGACAGGAAAGAACCTGAAAAGCAGCAGAAGCAGGAGAATAAAAACGACGGGAAGGACCAGGAAAAGAAGGAACAACAGGACCAGAAAAAGGAAGAGCAAAAAAAACAGGAAGCGGCCCGCCGTCAGGCGGATAAACTGCTGGAAATGATGAAGGAGAAGGAAAAATCTTCCGGCAGCCGGGAGATGATGAACGCCCGCTTCAGCGATAAACCGAAGCAGAAAGAGCCCGGTTCGGGAAAAGACTGGTAGCCGATCCTCCGGCCGGTATTTACATCTATGGCCACAAATTTATCCTCAATTCGACCCATACGCCCGGCTTACGCGCTCCTCGCGCTGCTTTTCCTGGCGGCGGGGACGGCGTCGGCGGCGCTTTCCATCTCGGCGGAAACCGACAAAAAAAGCGTGGAGATCAACGACAGCCTTTACCTCACCGTAACCGTCCTGGGCGATTCCGCCTCCGTCCCGGAACCGGAGCTGCCCCGAATGGACAATTTCAATGTCTACTCCTCAGGCAGAAGCCAGAACATCTCCATTGTGAACGGCAGGATAAATACCTCGGTCGCCTTCACCTACATTCTTTCACCCAGGTTCCTCGGCAAACAGAAGATCCCGTCCATCCCGGTCTTTAACGGAAAAGAAAAATACGCCACGCAGGAGATAGAGATCGAGGTGGTTAAATCCGCCGCGCAGGCCTCCCGGCAGCAGGGCGCGCCGGGCCGGCGGGCCGCCGGACGGACCCGCGCGGCCGACGGCGGCCCGGCCGCCATGAGGCCGGAGGACGCCCTCTACCTGACGGCGGAAACCGACAAAAAGACGGCCTATCCCAACGAACAAGTCAACCTGACCATCCGGTTCTACACCGCGGTACCGCTGACCTCCAACCCGCAGTATCTCCCGCCCCAGTTCAAGAACCTGCTCGCCGAAGACCTGCCGCCCGTCAGGAACGGGGAAACCGTGATCAAAGGCGCGCGTTACGCCTACAGCGAGATCAAGACGGCGCTCTTCGGCCTGGAAGAAGGCCCGGCCGCCGTCGGTCCGGCGTCCGTTATAGCGCAGGTCCACGCCGAAAGCGAGATGGACCCCTTCGACCCCGGCTTTTTCCAGAAATTTTTTTCCGGCGCCGGACAGGGCGAGACCCGCCAGGTCAAAAGCAATTCCGCGGCCCTCAAAATACTGCCCCTGCCCGAAGGCGCCCCGGCGTCGTTCAGAGGCGCCGTCGGCAACTTCACCCTTTCCGCCGGCCTGAGCCCCAGGGAGGCGAAAACGGGGGAAGCCCTGAACCTTTCCGTAACCGTGACCGGCACGGGCAACCTTAAAACGCTTACGGCGCCCAAACCGCCGGAGATGCCCGACTTCAAGGTCTACGACACGATGAGTTCCCTGGATATTTCCAAGAAGAACGATATCATCGGGGGGAAAAAAGTTTTCACTACTATCCTCATCCCCAGAACCGAGGGGCGGCGGACCATCCCGCAGATCAAATTCTCCTTCTTCGACCCGCAAGCCGGGGCCTACCGGGAGTTGACGGCCGGACCCTTTGAGATCACGGTGAAAAAAGGGGACGCGGAAGGAAAAACCTTCTCGTTCGCGCACGGGTCGCAGGCCGAGGGGATAACCCCTCTTTCCTCCGATATCCGCTATGTAAGCGACCGTGCGCGGCCGCCGCTCGCGGGAAGGCTGGCGGGGGAGGTTTCCGCGCTGCCGCTGTGGCTGAATTTTTTCCCGGCGGCCGCCGTCCTCTTAAGCCTCTGGCTCGCCCGCCTTAAGGATTTCCGTCTTAAAAATCCGCTGCTGTTCCGTTTCAGGCGCGCCCGCGGAAAAGCGCGCGCGGAGCTCGCCGCCGCCGGCGGGGAGCTGAAAAACGGCCGGCCCGGGGAAGCGGCCTCGATCCTTTACGACTCCCTTTTGTCGTATCTCTCGGACAAGTCCGGTTGCAGGGTCGGCGGACTCACGATAAAACGCGCCCTCTCCCTTTTCAGGGAAAAATTCCCGGACATCGGAGAACATTCGCTGGATGAGATCAGGGACCTCTGGGAAAAACTGGAAGGACTTCATTTTTCCCCGGCAGCGGCCACTCCGGAAACCGCCAGGGACCTGATGGAAAAATACGAGGCTCTTCTGGACCTGCTTGAAAAGGATCTGAAGGAACGATGAAAAAAAAGATATTGTTCGCGCTATTCGCGCTTTTCCCCGTAAGCGGGGCGGGCGCGGCCGACCGGAACAGTCTGGCCGGGTACAACGACCTGTACAAGAACGGCAGCTACCAGGCCGCGCTGGAAGGCTATAAAGAAATAACCTCAAAGGAGCCGTACGACCCCTACGCCTTCTACAACGCCGGCAACGCCTATTTCCGCCTGAACAAACCGGGACCCGCCATACTCTGCTACTGCAAAGCCTTCCGTCTGGACCCGCGCGATCCGGACATCCGCGCCAACCTGGACTTCGCGCTGAAACGCACGGGACAGACCTTGGTGCCGGAAGGCATGCCGAGAGCCCTCCACTACGTGTATTACTTCCTTTCGGACCTCGAACTCAAGGCCGCGATAACGCTTTTCTGGTGGCTCGGCTGCCTGCTGCTCTCGGTTTACGCCCTGAAAACGGACCTGCGCGGAAAGTTAAAGAGGGCGCTGACGGCGTCGGGACTGCTGTTCGCCGGGACCCTGTTATGGTTCATAGCCCGTTCCTCCTCCCCGTTCAACGGCGCCGCCGTCATTACGGCCGAAGGTTCGGCCAGGCTCCTGAGCGGCCCCGGAGAGTCCTTCAAAGCCTACGCCACGCTGCCTGAAGCCAGACTGGTCAAGATCCTGGACGATACGGACGACAATTATTACGAGGTGGGGATACCCAGGGAAGGGATAAAAGGCTGGGTGCAGAAAACCGCCGCCGAAAAGATCTGACCTGGAAAATTTAAAAAATTTTCCAGGTCCGTACGGCGCCGGCCGCGAAAAAAGCGGCGCTTTTTCTTCTACTCGCGGGGACCGTCGTAGGTACGGAAGAGATGCTCCCGGAACTTCAGGGAGCCGTTCATTTTCATCATAAGCATCACAATCTCCCTGATCGACCGTTTGACGGCGTCCTTATGTTCCGCCGGGGCCTCAGCCAGGGTTTTCAGCCGCTCATTATCCGCGCGCAGCCGCGCGAGATAATCGGCTTTGTCGGCCGGCAGGCCGGGCAGTCCCAGCAGGGTTTCCGAGATCCGGTCCGCGACCGCCAGCTCTCCGGCCCAGTCGAGCACCTCATCAGGCGGGATGGCCGGCCCGGCCCGGAATTTTTCCGATCCCATGCGTCTCACCAGTCCAAGGATCCCCGCTCCGGCCTTTTCCATAAAGTCAAAATCTATCTTATCTATAGTATCGCACTCGGTATGATATTCCGCCGGTATGCCTGAGGTGGCGAACACAAAGGGGACGCCGATCCCGCGATAGGCCCCGTAATCGGCCCTCGGCGCCAAGCTTCCCAAAGGCTCGATGGCGTACACGCCCAGCCGGTTGACGGGAACGATCGGCTGAAGATCGTCGGCCAGCCGCCCCGCAAGTTCGTAAACGGCCCGGTCCGATTCGCTGCCGATCAGGAAAAGCTGCGGGCTCATGCCGTCTATGAACCTCCTGCCGAGCGTATCCGCCACCACCACGCCCTTGATCCGGTCTTTTGAACAGACGGAGCGATGGCCGGCCTGGTAAGCGGCGCCCTTCAACCCTCCCAGCATCGGAAGAAGCGCGCCCTCTTCGCAATCGGAAGCCATGAACACGATGGTGCGGTCGGGCCGCGACAAGGCGATATTGCGCGCCGTTTCCAGCATTACGGCTATGCCGGATGCGTTGTCGTTGGCGCCCGGCTGGAGCCGCCCGCCCGCTCTCCCCCAGTGGTCGTAATGCGCGTCGACATAGACGCATTCATCCGGTCTTGTCCATCCCCTGACGAGGCCTATGATGTTGCTTCCTATCCGCTTTCCCGAGATCTTCCGCCGCACAGGCTGGATAAAACCGTCCGCAGTGCCGCCCGGCTCAAGGCCATAATTTTTCATCGCGTCCTGTTCATATTCAATTGTGTCGCTTCGCTCCACCCGCATCCATCTTGTTCATTGAATTGTGCTTCGCACCCAAATCCAAGCCTCCAGAAATTCTATTACTTATGCGTAGGTCAATAACCCGCCCGGTGGTTTCTGCAACCTGACAACAACAATGCTGAGGTCGATACTGTCCCGGAAATCCTTAATGCGGAAACATGTCTCCTGATACGGATTTAGACCTGTAGCAGTCGCTCTCTTGATCAATTTAGCTCGGAAATAATTCCCGCCAAAATGATAAAATTTATCAGCTTGGTTTTACGGAGGCCAGATTGAAAATTGCCATTGCCAGCGATCACGCCGGTTTTCCCTTAAAACAATACCTCGCCGACTGCCTCAAACAGCTCGGCCATAAGATCGACGACCTGGGGACCGACTCCCCCGACACCGCGGTCGATTACCCCGATTTCGCCGCGAAAATCGCCCTTGCCGTCACCCAGGGCAAGGCCAATAAAGGGATCATCGTCTGCGGTTCCGGCGTAGGCGCCTGCATAGCGGCCAATAAGTTCACCGGGGCCCGGGCCTCGGTCTGCCATGACACCTATTCCGCCCGCCAGGGAGTCGAACACGACGACATGAACATCCTATGCCTGGGCGCCAGGATCATCGGCACGGCGCTGGCCGAGGAAATAGCGCGGGCTTTCATCGGAGCCTCGTTCTCAAATGAAACCCGCCATGTCAGGCGCCTGGACAAAGTGCGCTCTTTTGAACAAAAGCAGCCCGGGAAATAAAAGGGGGAATTATGGATATCTTAAAGGAAGTTAAAGCAGCCGGACAAAGCCTCTGGCTCGACAACCTCAGCCGGGAACTGCTCATAAACGGCGCCCTGGCCAGGCTGATAAAGGAACAGGGCGTCACCGGCGTAACCTCCAATCCTTCTATTTTTGAGGCCGCCGTACTCAAGTCCTCCTATTATGAGGAAGCGATAGCGGCCCTCGCGGCCAAAGACGCCGCGGCCGAAGCGATCTTCGAAACTCTCGCGGTGGAGGACATCCAGCGCGCCGCGGACCTCTTCAGAGGCGTGTATGAAGAGACGGGAGGCACGGACGGGTTCGTGAGCATGGAGGTAAAACCTTCGCTGGCCCGCGACCTTGAACGCACCGTCAAGGAGGGCGAGCGGCTCTTCGCCAGGCTTGCCCGCAAGAATGTGATGATAAAAGTCCCGGCCACCACGCAGGGCGTGGGCGCCGGGAACGCTCTTCTGAAAAAAGGCGTCAATGTCAACTTCACCCTTATTTTCTCTCCCGACAGGTATGAGGAAGTGGTAAGAGCGTATATCGACGCCCTGACCTGGCGGACCGCCAACGGCCTGCCCGTGAACACCCTGGCCTCGGTCGCCAGCTTTTTCGTAAGCCGCATCGACACGGCGGCCGACGACGAACTTGAAACGCTGCTGGCCGCGGAGGGCTCTTTCGACAGCGAGGAGCTTTACGATTTCGCCAACGCCGCCAGGGGCCGCACCGGCGCCGCGAACTCCCTTGTCGCTTACAGGAAATATTCCGTCATCTTTTCCAGCGGAGAATTCCAGGCGCTGCGGGAAAAAGGCGCGATGAAACAGCGCATCCTCTGGGCTTCGACCGGGGTGAAAAATCCGGCCTACAGGGACACGATGTACGCCGACGCCCTGCTGCTACAGGATTCCATCGACACCCTGCCGGAAAAGACCCTGAAAGCTTTCCTGGAGCACGGGAACCCGGACAAGGCGCCGGTCAACGCACGGATGGCCGTCGCGGAGGCTTTCTTCGAAAGGCTGGAACTCACCGGCGTGGATTTCCGGTCCATCTGCGAAGCCCTGGAGAACGACGGCGTGGAGAAATTCTCGCGCGCCTACGATTCCCTGATAAGCCACATAGAGGAAAAAAAGCGCTCCCTCCTGAAACCCGCCGCCGACGGCCTCCCGGCGCCCGTACCGCCCGCCGGCGACCACAAGCCCGAGCTGGAAAAACTTGCCGATATGGATTTTGTCAGACGCCTCTGGAAAAAGGACGCCGGGCTTTGGAAGGACGAGCCCGCGCACGCGGCTATCATCAACAACTCTCTGGGCTGGCTGGACGCGCCGTTCAAAATGCTGGCCCGCGTGAAGGAGATAGGCCGTTTTCGCGACGAGATCGTCGGCGAAGGATTTTCCAGCGTGGTGCTGCTGGGCATGGGCGGGTCCAGCCTGGCGCCGGAAGTCATGAGGACCGTGTTCCAGAGCCCGGACAGGCCCCGGCTGCATGTCCTCGACACCACCGACCCTGCCTGGATCCTGTCGGTCGCAAAGAACCTGGACCTGAAAAAAACGCTGTTCATTTTCGCCAGCAAATCCGGCGGCACCATCGAACCGTCCAGCCAGTTCAAATATTTCTGGAGCCTGCTTAAAAAAGCCGGGGTAAAAAAACCGGGCAACAACTTCGCCGCCATCACCGACCCGGGTACGGGGCTCGCGAAACTGGCGAAAGAAAAGAAGTTCCGCAAGGTCTTCATAAATTTCGCGGATATAGGCGGCAGGTTCTCGGCGCTCTCCTGTTTCGGGATGGTGCCGGCGGCCCTGTGCGGCGCCGACATCAAAAAACTGCTGGAAAGGGCGATAGACGCCGCCAATCTGTGCAAGGAACCCGACCCCGCCAGAAACCCGGGCGCGATGCTCGGCGCCCTGCTGGGGGGCATGGCCCTGAAAGGGCGCGACAAACTGACGCTGGTGATGCCGAAAGCGCTTGAGGCCTTCGGCCTCTGGGTGGAACAGCTGGTGGCCGAAAGCACAGGCAAGGAAGGCCGGGGAGTGGTGCCGGTCTGCATGGAAGAGCTCTCCGGGCCGGAAGAATACCAGGAGGACAGGTTCTTCGTGCACACCCAGATAGGCGCTTCGCCGGAACCGGGAACCGCCGAGAAGCTCGGCAAGCTTAAAAAGGCGGGCCATCCCGTTTACACCATCTTCATCAGGGACGCCTACGACCTCGGCGGAGAGTTCTTCCGCTGGGAAGCGGCCACGGCCGCGGCCGGCGCCCTGCTGGGCATAGACCCGTTCGACCAGCCCAATGTGAAGGAAGCAAAGGACCTGACGATAGAAGTTCTGGGAGCCATGACGGCCAAAGAAAAGACCGCGGCGCCCAAACCCCAGTTTTCTTCGGACAAGCTGGACGTATACGCCTCGAAGGCGCTGCTGGCGCGCAAACCCGGCCTGGCCGGTTACGAAGACATCTTCCGGTGCATCTTCTCCGGACTGAGGGAAAAAGAGTATCTCGCCCTGCTGGCCTACCTGCCCAACGCGCCCAGGGTCGAAACGGAACTCAACCGCCTGCGCGCCGATCTGAAAGAACGCACGGCCTCGGCCGTCACGCTTTCCTACGGCCCTAGATACCTCCATTCCTCGGGACAGCTGCACAAAGGCGGCCCCGATTCCGCGTTCTTCGTAATCTTGACAGCCCAGGCCAAAAATGATATTAATATCATAGGGGAGAAGTACGGTTTCCGGCAGTTGGAAATGGCTCAGGCCATCGGGGATTTCGAGGCTCTGGATTCAAAGAATAGACGCGTTTTAAGAATTCACCTGAAACAACCTCTCGATAAGGGTCTTGGGTATCTGAACGACAGGATCGCCGGATTACCCCGGACCGGCCGGTCGCCGGACGCAGTACACCCGCAAGGGGAGGAGAGTACCATGATCAAGTTAGCCGCCAGGAAGAACAACAACAAAACCACAGTAAACACCGCCACGAGGACCACAACCACGAATACGAAGACCACAACGCAGAACAAGCTCACCGGCACTACCGAATATGTGCTCATAGACTATCCCAAGAACCTCGAGACCATCACCTCAAGGCAGTATTCCATCAGGATAGCCGCCAATGACGCCGCCGGCCTGGATATTTCCATAGACGACGCTCCGTGGCAGAGCTGCAGGCATTCCGTGGGTTACTGGTGGTTCGACTGGACCAACTTCACGCCCGGCACCCATCAGTTGGTGGCCCGGATGCACAAAAAGAACGGCGAATATCTCCTCTCCAAAAGGCGCCGCTGCAAAGTGAACTAAGTTCCAAAAGCGCAAAGCCTGAAGCGTAAACAGGAAAGTGTAAGGCGAAAAGCTTTTACTCTTCGTGTTTGCGCTTTTTGCTTTGCGGGCGCGGCATCCGCCGGGAACCACCCCGTGTAACCGCCTGTACGCCTTCAGCCTTCAGCCTTTTCATACCCTATGCCCCGGACCCCGACACTCAAAGAACTTGGCTGGACCGAGGAACTGGCGGGATCCTTCAAGCCTTTCTCGGACAAGAACCTTGTCGCAGCCAGGATCGTCGCGGAACACCGGGCGGCCTACGAGGTGATCTGCGCCGGCGGGGCGTACCCGGCGGAGGTTTCCGGCGTCTTCAGGCGCGCCGCGCGCTCAAAGTCGGACTTCCCCGCGGTCGGAGACTGGGCCGCGATCAGCTTCGACCCGCGCGCCAGACGCCAGACCATACAAGGCCTCCTGCCCAGAAAAACAAAACTCTCCCGCCGCAACCCCGGCGGAGAAGAGGAACAGGTTATAGCGGCGAACATCGACACCGTTTTTATAGTCCAGGGACTGGACGACAATTATAATCTTAAACGCCTGGAGCGCTACCTCGCAGCGGCAAAAGCCGGAGGCGCGTCCGTGGCGGTCGTCCTGAACAAGGCCGACCTGGTCCCGGACGCCGAAGCCAAAAAGGCGGAGATCCGCGCCCTGGGGTTCCACGCTCCCGTCATCCTGCTGGATTCCATCGGCAAAACCGGCTATGAGGGGCTGGCCCCCTATGTCGCGGCCGGGCGCACCATAGTACTGGTGGGCTCCTCCGGCGCGGGAAAATCCACCATCATAAACAACCTGATGGGCTCCGACCTTCAGCGCATAGCCGCCGTCAGGGAGGAAGATTCAAAAGGGCGCCACACCACCACGGGCAGGAAACTGTTCGTCCTGCCGGACAGCGGAGCGCTGCTGATCGACACCCCCGGCCAGCGCGGACTGGAACTCTGGGCGGACACGGGGGCCGTGGACGAAACCTTTGAAGACATCCAGGCCCTGGCGGCGCGGTGCAGGTTCGGCAACTGCTCGCATTCCAACGAGCCGGGCTGCGGCGTACGGACGGCGCTCGAAGCGGGGACCCTGGACGGGGAACATTACGCGAATTACCTGAAGATCCGCGCCGAAGCCGCCCTTATGCGATCTAGGACCGAAGCCGAGGAGCGCCTTAAAAGAAAAGGCCGGTAAAAATTTGCCGTCGCAGAATTTCCGGGAGTTACACGCATCTATGCCTTCCAAAGAACCGCGCAAAAAATTTTTCCTGTGCTATTTTGAAAGCACCCGCAAATGCAACCTGAACTGCCGCTACTGCATGGCTAAAACGCCCCGCAAGCCGCCGAAAGACCACACCGCCGAACTTTCCACCGAAGAGATAAAGCGCCTGGTCGTGGACGAGGTTAGGAAATATTGCACGCACGGGGCCATAGCTTTTTCCGGCGGGGAGCACCTGTTGAGGGCCGACGCGCTGGAGATCCTCGACTACACGGCCAAGGCCGGGCTCTGGTCCTTCGTGAACACCAACGGCACGCTGCTTACCGAAGATCTGCTGAAGCGCGTTAAAAAAGCCTCCGGCGGCAAGGTGATCTTCGTATTCTCGCTGAACTCCATCCTGCCCACCATCCAGAAATGGAGCCGCGACGACAGCCTCTGGACCGTGATCAAGGCGGCGCGCCTCTGCCTAAAAGCCGGCGTGAATTTTTTCTTTATAACCACCATCAGCAGGAACAACCTTAAAAGCCTCGGCGCCACGGTCAATTTCCTTAAGCTGAAAAAGATCCCCATGCTCCGGTCGCCTTTCGTCACGCGCGGCATGGGCAATTGCCATCAGGAACTGGCGCTCACCCCGGAAGACATGGAAAAAACCGTGCACCCCGTCCTCAGGAATTACGCGCTCAGCTATGTGAGCTACACGCCTTTTTTCGCCGGACCCGAATTTCTGGAAGCCAGGTGGAAAGAGATGAAGGTCGAAATAGACCAGCTGGGCTGCCAGGCCGCCAGGGGCTTCGTAGGGGTCTCGGCCGAAGGCCATGTGGCGCCCTGCGTGCACCTGCTGGACAACGGGCTGGCCTGCGGCAATGTCAGGGACACGCCGCTTACCGGGCTGCTTCGGGACAATGAGATAATAAAGACCGTGCGCTCGCGCGAAACCCTCAAAGGCAAATGCGGCCGCTGCCGCTACAAACAGACCTGCGGCGGCTGCCGGGCCCTGGCTTATTACAGGACCGGGGACTACCTGGCCGAGGACCCGACCTGCTTCTTTGAACCCGTGGACGAGACCACCCGGTCCGAGCACGAAGAACTCCAGAACAGGAACACCGTCCGCTTCCTGGAATTCATCAAGACCAAAGACCCCTGGAAATCCCTGTTTTAAAATGTCGTAAAACGACATTTTACCCGGCGGAGTATAATAAAAATTTTTGCCGCAATAATTTTTAATTAAAAAAATGACAAAGAAAAATGATAAGCGGAATTCAATGATCCCGGCGGCGGCCGCCCTGCTGCTTCTGTTTAATTTTAACGCCGAAGCCTGCAGGATGATGGCGCTGTTTGCACCCGACGGCGCCGACGCCGTCGGACCGCAGCTGATCCTCGGCGCCCTGTCGACCTCTCCCCGTTCCCTTAAAGATCAAAGCCGGAAAGGGGAAAAGAAAAGATATTCCGACATCTACACCCTGGAAGACCTCGACAAGGCCTACGAAACCTACGGGAACCCCGACGGCTGGGGGGTGGTCTTCTACGCGGGGGACCAAACCCCTCATGAGGCCCGTTCCGCCGGCCCCGCGTATGCCGATAAATTTTACGATGAAACCGTCGATAAATTATCCCGCGGCAAGGCGGAGATCGTTCTCGCGCATGTAAGGCTCGCCTCCGATAGATCCACCGTCTCCGAAGCGAACACCCATCCTTTTGTCCACGGGAACTGGAGCTTCATGCACAACGGCTCCATCGATCTTAGGGATTGCGTTCCCATAAATAATAAGCTGGCCGGATTCAAGGAAAAATACGGCCTGGCCCCCAAAGGGCCGGTAGACAGCGAACAGGCCTTTTATTATTTTCTGGGCAAGCTGGAAGAAAAGAAACAGGCTCTCAAGGCTCTCACGGACGAAGAGATAATCCGGACATTCGCCGAAACGGTCAAAGACCTTAAAACCGGCGCCAGGAGATCCACCCGCGCTTTTATCGCGGCAAACCCCATGTACCCCGGCAAAATCCTGAGCTCCCCGGTCATGAACTTTATCGCCACTAACGGGGAGCTGATCCTAGTTTATAAAAACGGCCACGAACTTTACCTCGGCAGGGTAAAAACAAAAGACGGCGCCAAGCCCTATTATCTTATAGCCTCCGACATTTTGCAGCCCCTGAAGGACCGGCATATAGAGTGGTTTGAAATCCCGCAAAACTACATTCTGACGATCAAAAAGTCCACCCAGGAGCTCAACCTCATGCCGCTGGAAGACTAGAAGATCGGACGGGTAAATACCCGTCCGATCTTCCAGTTGGAAGCAAATTGCGACAGAGGAAGGGGAAACGGTATGTTATCCAGTGACACAATACTTAATTCGTACGAATAGGTACTATGTCACCGGATTAACCAAACACGGTTATCGTAACTATCCCGTCTTTACAGATACTGATATAAAGCACCTACGCCAATGGAAAACCAAACTATCAAACTAGGAAACCGGTATGAATAACACAGAAAAGTTCTGGTCGGACAAAAAAGACGAGGCCTTAAAGAAGTTTGGCTCAGATATAGAAAAGGCTAAGGATTTATCCCTGGATTTAACCAAGACAATAATTACTATAAATGCGACATTCCTTGGATTAACGCTGTCATTAATGGGCTATTTACGAAAAACTCCGAATTGTGCCTTACTTTTTACCTGGGGGGCAGAGATTCTAGCTATTACTTTTGGGCTTATTTCTTTCAAGCAATATATTGATGCGGCAGCATCAAATAGTGTTGACTCTTTTCAGTTTACATTTGATTTAAGCGATATAAGTCAAAGGGAGGCGAGAGGTGAGTTTGTCGGGAAGGAAACAGAACGCATGGGATTAATTTTAGCGGCAATGATCCGCCGCTATCCAGACGGAGGTAAATTGTTTTCAAAAGAACAAAGAGCTAACGCTAAAACATATGAAGCACAACTCTCAACCACTAAGATGTTCACACCGGTTGAGAACAAATCACTGTTAAGCAAGTTAACTCCCAGTCAGAGCCTCGTTTCAGAACTTTTTTATGGGCTTACAGTTCTATCATTCATATTTTTAATCTTCAGTATTTTAGTTTAACTTAAAACCGCGCAAAGAGAAACTCTTGAAACCGACGGTAAGCCGCAGAAAAAGGATGGCATCAACAAGTTAAAACTTTGGAACCACACACTCAAACCGGGCAATTAAAATTATGACCTTGATTGAAAACTTTAAAAAGTTTAAAACAAATCCGACAGATAAACATAGCACTGTAGAACTAGAACTACAAAGCGATGCCCGTCTTGTTGGTGAACTAGAGGTTGGCTCGTACAAATTAATGTTAGTTGATTCTAAACTCACCGGAGACCAATTCGAATTATGCTTACAATACCCGAATTACTATAGAGACCATCAAAAAGATGGAATGTTAAGCTGGGATCAAACCGGGGAAGAATTTGCCGCTATCACCTCACTCATTTTACGGAAGAGAATACGATATATTTCTATCCGCCGAATCGATAACTCCCCAAGAAAACATAGTTTTAAAGGCATGGATGGGAATTTAATAGCACCTGTCTTGGCCGCTCCTAATGTAAATATTGCAACTGCCAAGACAAATATCGAAAAGGTTCTTAAACTAGACATAAAAGTGCATGAACAGTTTATTACTGCCAGCAAAATGTATCACTTAGCTATAGAACTAATTGAGCAAAAGCCTGAAGTTGCCTATTTATTTTTAATTTTTGCTATTGAATCAATTTCCAACACAATCCCATTTAAAAAGCGACCTGATGAACTTGATTCATATTCAGATATTTTTATGGAGATCGATTCCCTAACAATAACCACTGAGAAAAAACTAAGCCTAAAACAAAAAATAGTCAAGAAACAAGGTTTCATAAAGCAACGATTTGTCACATTCATAAAACAAAATATACCTGAAAAGTTCTGGGAAGATGCTGAAGGCAGCACTGATTGGGCAAAAGTAAAAAAGGATGATTTAGATAAACACTTAAAAAATATATACAAACTCCGGTGCGCTTTCGTACACACAGGCGAACCATTCAACTATTACCTAACACTACCATTTAGGGGTGGGGAGATATTTCCAAGCGAAGCAGTAATTATCGAGGGAGAAAAACAATCCGTAATCCCATCCGTAAAGTGGTTCGAAAGATTGGTTAGTTCAGTATTAGTAAACCACCTAGAGAAGATATCGCATTAATGAAAACTCACTGTTCCGCGTTGTGTGATTTACGCAAGATAGACCGCAAAAAATCCGCGGACTATCTCGCTAGAGTTAAAGAGTTTACGGTAATCCGGTGACATAATACATATTTGTACGAATTAAAAATGTCACCGGATTACACGGATTATACATGAAGAAAAAATTGCATATTATTACTTTCGGATGTCAGATGAACGAGGCGGATTCGGAGCTTATGGCGGGGTCGTTCATCAAAAGGGGGTTCGAGCTTACCGACACCCTTAAGAAGGCGGACGCCGTGGTGGTCAATACTTGCACCGTGCGCCAGCGCGCTGAGGATAAGGCTGTCTCCCAAATAGGCCGCCTGCGCAAATGGAAACTGGCCCGGCCGGACGGCCGCATTTTTGTGGCCGGCTGCGCCGCCCAGAGGCTGGGGGGGAAATATCTTAAGAACCGCTTTCCCTTCGTGGACGAAGTGATCGGAGCCAAGGATCTCGACAGCGTGGACGCCGCAGTGGAAATGTTTTTCGGCCTCTCGTCGCCCGCTAGCCGCGAGCCGCGGGCCGCGAACTATGAGCCGCCGCCGCCCGCTTCCCCGGTCTCCGCTTTCGTTACGGCGATGCGGGGGTGCTCGCTTAAATGCGCCTACTGCATCGTGCCCTCGGTCCGGGGGCCGGCGCGCTGCCTGCCGCCGGAGGAGATACTGGCTTCGGCCGCGGACAAGGCCGCCGCGGGGGCGCGGGAAATAATCCTGCTGGGCCAGACCGTGAACGCCTATTCCTACGGCTCGCCTTCAGGCGGGCTGTCTTTCGCCGGGCTGCTTCAAAAAACCTCGGAACTTCCGGGCGTCGGCCGCGTGCGTTTTATGAGCCCGCATCCTCTTTATTTCGACGCGGCCTTTTTCCGCGTTTTCAGGGAGAACCCGAAGCTCGCCCGTTACGTGCATTTGCCGGTGCAGAGCGGGTCCGACCGGATCCTTAAGGCCATGCGCCGGGGGTACACGCGGGCAAAATATCTGGAGATAGTCGCCGAGATCCGCGCCGCCGCGCCGGAAGCGGCCGTCTCCACCGACTTCATAGTCGGTTATCCCGGAGAAACCGAGAAGGATTTTAAAGAAACCCTCTCCTTGGTGGGCGAAAGCGGCGTTTCTTTCGCCTATTGTTTCAAATATTCCCCGCGCGACGGCGCGCCGGACCCGGCCCCCGGCGTTCCGGAAGCGGAAATGGAAGAACGGCTTACGCGGCTGCTGGCCGAAGTAAAGAAAAATTCAAGTGACATTTTGAACGCAAGAATTGGTAGAATAGAGGAAGTTCTCCTTGAAACCGTAGACAGCGGGAGGACCTCGGCGAATTTTGTCGTCAGGCTGGACGACGCCACGGGACTGAAGCCCGGCGGGTTGGTCCGGGCGGAGATAACGGGAGTTAAAAAGAACGCCTTAAAGGGAAGGTTTATACCATGAACAAGAAAGACAGCAAAGTTTTTAAAGAAAGAAGGGAACATGTGCGCCTGCCGATCCTCCACGGCATCCTTGAGCCGGTGGATATCGAATTCTACGCCAAAGGCCCGGACGGCAAACACACGCCGCAGCCCGCGATCCTGGTGGACCTTTCCGCCGGCGGGATGCGCCTTATCACCTTTCTTGAGCCGCCCCATTCTAAAGAGCTCAACATGATCCTGAAACTTGCCGGCGTGAAGGAAATGCCCATCATGGGCCGGATCTCCTGGGTCAAGGAAAAGGGCGGGGTCTTCATGAACGGAATAACCTTTTCCGGCGTCAGCGCCGAGGACAAAAAGCGCATAAGCGACATGGCGGAGGATTATGTCGACTGCGACACCCGCATCGCGCTGAAACTGCCCGAAGTCTGCGTGGCGAACTGCAAAGCGCACGGATTGTGCAATAAGCCGCAAAAAGACGAATCGCTTTTCAAGAAAAAATAGATCCGCCCTGCGCGGATTTATTTCGCCGCCGGACCGGAAGCGCCTACCGGCCTGCTATCAAATGCCGCCTATTAAGCCCATAACCATCATGGGAGCCAACGCTTCAGGCAAGACCTGCCTGGCGCTGGCTCTCGCGAAAAAAACCGGCGGGGAAATAATCTCCGCAGATTCGAAGCAGGTCTACAAATACCTTTCCGCGGGGACTTCCAAGCCGGACGGCCGCTGGGGAACCGCGGCGGGCCGGGAAGTTTATCTGACTGAGGGCGTGCCCTGCCATCTTGTGGACATCCTGGACCCGCGCAGCTCCTATGACGCCGGCGCGTTCGCCGCGCAGGCAGGTCCGCTGATGGAGGCCGTCTGCGCCGAAGGCAAAACCCCTATCATAGTCGGCGGCACCGGGATGTACATCCAGGCGCTCTGGAACGGCCTGGACGACCTGCCCGCCGCGGACCCTGAAATGAGAAAATCGCTGGCAGCGTTCGCCGGGGAAAAAGGCCGCGAGGCCCTGCACTCCCGGCTCGCGGCCCTGGACCCCAAAGCCGCGGCGCAGATCCCGCCGGGGAATATCCAGCGCGTTATAAGGGCCATAGAGATCTCCAGCCTGGCCGGGCGGCCCGCGTCCGAGCTCTGGTCGGGAAGATTCTTCGATTCCCTGCCCGCGCAGCGGGGTAAATTTATTTTCCTTAAGTGGGAAAAAGGCCTTCTGAACGAAAGGATAAAGAACAGAACGGCCTGGGCTTTCGACGCCTGGACGGAAGAGACCAGGGAACTGCTGGCGCGCGGCTACCCGGAAGACTCCCCGGGCCTGAAATCCCTGGGCTATCCGCAGATCATAGATTTTCTCGCGGGCAGGACCACGCGCGCGGAAGCCGCGCACACCATCGTCGCCCTGTCCATGTCCTACGCAAAGCGCCAGAACACCTGGTTCGCGCGGTACAAGAACGCCACGCGCTTCGACCTTAACTCCCCGTCCGATTACGACACGGGCCTCCTGGCGGAAAAGATCCTGAACCTATGAAAGCGACCCTCATCGCGGCTTTTTTAAAGAAAAAGAAAAAAGGCGGGCCCGACCCGGAAACAGCTCTCGAGGAACTGGCGCGCCTCGCCGAGACCGGCGGCCTGGAAGTGATAAAAAAATTCCTGATGCCGCTGCCCCGCTTCAACCCGGCCACTTTCATCGGTTCCGGAAAGGCGGCGGAACTAAAAAAACATGTGGAGGAGGAAAAACCCTCACTCATCATTTTTGACGAGGAGCTCACGCCCGCCCAGCAGCGGAACCTTGAGCGCGCCCTCGGCGTGCCGGTGATCGACCGCACCTATCTTATTCTTGAGATCTTCTCAAGGCGCGCGCGGACGCGGGAGGGGAAATTACAGGTCAGGCTGGCCCGCCTTTCCTACGACCTGACGCATCTCTCCGGCAAAGGCGCGTCCATGGGCCAGCAGCAGGGCATGATCGGGACCCGCGGCCCCGGCGAGCGCCAGCTGGAATACGACAGGCGCACGCTCAGGGATAAAATAACCGCACTGAAGAACGAACTGGATTCCATAAGGGAGGAACGGGCCACCCAGCGCAAGAATAGGGACGCCGTCCCCATGCCTCAGGCGGCCATAGTGGGCTACACCAACGCCGGCAAATCCACCCTGCTGAACTTTCTCACCGCGCAGAAACACGCCATCTACGCCGACGACAAGCTTTTCGCCACCCTGGACCCCACCACCAAGCGCGTCCGCCTGCCCGGGGGAGGCTGGGCGCTGCTGACCGACACGGTGGGCTTTATCCAGAAGCTGCCGCACAACCTGATAGCGGCGTTCCGCTCCACGCTGGAGGAAACGGCATACTCCGACATTATCCTCCATGTTCACGACCTGGCCTCCCCGCACCTGAAACTCCAGCACGCGGCGGTGCAGGAAACGCTGAAGGAACTGGACCTGGCGGGGATCCCGGTGATAAATGTTTACAACAAGATAGACGCCGTGCCCGATCTCCGCCTCTACTCCGAGTCGCTGAGACGGCTGCGTCCGGTCTTCGTGTCCGCCGTCACCGGCGAAGGGATACCGGAACTGCTGGCCAGGGTGGAGAAAGCTATCACCGCCAGATGGCCGGATTACGAGCTGCTCCTGCCCGCGGCCGGGCAGAAAGTCCTCTCCGGGATCTATAAGAACGCTCTTGTTAAAAGCGCGGTCTACGGGCCCAAAGGGATAAAAGTAAATTTTAAAGCCACCAAAGAGAACTACCAGCGTATTCTTAAACTGCTGGGGGCCTGAGAAGCGCGGCAAGGAATTATCCTTCCTTTTTATATATAATTTAAAAGATATGACAAAAGAACTACTGACCGCCCTACTGTTGTCGGCAAGCTATCTGCTTGGAGGCATCCCCACCGGATATATCATAGGCCGGATCAAAGGCATGGACATCAGAAAATTCGGCTCCGGCAATCCGGGCACGGCCAATGTTTACAGGACCCTGGGCAAATGGCCCGGAGTGCTTACCTTCACCGTGGATTTCCTTAAGGGTTTCAGCCCGGCGTACCTGGCGATCAAGTTCTTCTATATCGGGGCCGGCCACTGGTGGATCCCCGTGGCCGCCGGCGGCCTGGCCATAGCCGGGCACATCTGGACGCCTTTTCTCGGCTTTAAAGGCGGCAAGGGCGTGGCCACGGCGTCCGGCGTTTTCATGGCCCTCCTGCCCATACCCACGGCCGGGGCCTTTGTGGTTTTCGGACTGGCCGTCGCGCTCACGCACCACATCTCGGTAGGCTCCATGTCCGCCTCCGTCATCCTGCCGGTCCTGTGCGTTCTCCTTAACAAACGGCCGGAGCAGACGCCCTTCACGATCATGGCGGCCGTGGTCTGCGTGATCATTTTCTATACGCACATTTCCAATATACGGCGGATCCTGAAGGGCCGGGAGCTGTCCTTCAAACATAAGGAAGGCGGCGCCGCGGAAAACGCGGACGGCAGATAAACTATGAACAACGAAGAATCCGCGGGCGGAAAGGATCTGGAGGTAAAGATCTATTCCATCGCCACGAGCATGACGGAATCCATAATTTTCCTGGACGAGACCGGCGGAACCCGCATCCTCCCGATCTGGATCGGGCCTATGGAAGCGCAGGCCATAGCCATACGCCTTTCCGGCTATCCTTCGCCGCGCCCGATGACCCACGACCTTTTTTTCTCGCTTTTAAAAACGCTCGACCTGACGGTGGAAAAAGTCCGGATCACGGACATCGTGGACAACACCTACTACTCCACGATCCGGATCGCCGGCAAGGACGGCAAAAGTCAGCGCGACATAGACGCCCGGCCCTCGGACGCGGTGGCGCTGGCGGTGCGCTTCGGCTGCCCCATTTACATCAGCGAGCGGGTCTTTGAAAAAACCCAGGTGCTTTCCAAACCGATCACCGAAGACGAAGTGGCGAAGTTCAAGAGGGACCTGAAAAACCTGAAACCGAACGACATCATAAGCCAGCTTCCCACGACCATGGGCAAGCGGCGCACGGGCGACGAGGAAGAGGAAGGGCCGGGGGACGACGGAACGGAGGGGGAAGAAGATGAACAGGCTTGAAATAATACGGGAGATCTCCAAACACCTTACCACGGAAAAAGACGCCAAACTTGCCGTCCTTAAAACTTTCGAACTGATGGCCAAAGCCCTGCGCGGCAATGAGAAAGTGGTCATCTCCAATTTCGGGACCTTCAAAGTAAAGGACAGGATGCCGCGCCAGGCCCGCAATCCCAAGACCAACCAGAGGGTAATGGTCGGGCCCCGCAAAAGCATTCGTTTCAAACCCTCAAAGAAACTGACAAGCGGGATTTGAACGGTCCTTGCAACCGAGCTTCAGGCGCGACGGCCGCCATATGTCCGAAAAAAATTACTTCACCATCAACGAGATCGCGAAAAAGACCCAGGTCCCGGCATACACCATACGATACTGGGAATCCCGCTTTAAACTGCTCCGGCCGCTGAGGCTTTCCAGCGGACACCGGCGCTACACGGCCAAAGACGCCCAGACCATCAGCGAGATAAAAGAACTGGTCCTGGTGAAGGGCTACACCTTGTCCGGCGCGAAGAAGCTCATTTATTCAAAGAAAAAGAGCAAGCAGCCCGCCTGGCAGGCGGCCCGTCCCTCCGACGACGCCGTTACATTGCTGGAAGAAATAAAAAAAGACCTGCAGCAGATCATAAAAGACTGCTGAGGGCGCGGCAGGAATAATCTTCAAAAATTTGTATAATCTCTATACGGGCACAAGTTTTTAACCCGCATTACCGGGGCGTGGCTCAATGGTAGAGCGCTCGCTTGGGGTGCGAGAGACTCCGGGTTCAATTCCCGGCGCCCCGATAAGGCGGGTTAAAAACGTCTCGGCGGGACCAGCGGACCGCCGAGGCCTGCGAACGGATGCCGCGCGTCCTTTCGGCTCTCAAAACTCCGATAACATGGACACAAAAGAACGGGCTTACCCTATACGGGTGGGACTGCTTTACGGGCATAAGCCTTCCGGCCATTATTCGGCGGCCAGGGCCCTGGCTGATTTTTTCCCCGCCCATGTAATGGAGCCGGTGTTCGTCGACCTGTCCGAGGTATACCCCAAGCTGGGCTCCTTCGTGGCCAAAACCTATCTCGGGATACTCAACAAAACTCCCGCCCTATGGGATTATGTTTATGACAATGAACTGGTGGCTCTGGCCGCCAACGGCATTAAAACGGCGGTCTTTCCTTACTACTCCGGACAGCTGAGGGAGGCGCTGCGGGAAAAAAACCTCCAGGCCGTGGTTTCAACCCATGCGCTGGCGGCAATGCTTCTGGCCGGGCGGGACACGGCTTCAAAGGCGGCGCCCCTTTTCGCCGTTCTGACGGATTATTACGCGCATTCTTACTGGCCGCCGAACGGCGTGGAACGCTATTTTATCCCCGACAAAAGCGTGGAAGCCGGCCTTAAAGCCAACGGGACGCAGCCGAACAAAATGATCACGACCGGAATTCCGGTGCGCAAAGAATTCCTTACGCAGGCGGACGCGCGTCAGAAAAGAAAAGAGCTGGGGCTGGCGCCGGACCTTTTTACGGTGCTGCTCACAGGCGGCAGCAAGGGGCTCGGGGAGATCCGGCTTGCCGCCGAGACGCTTAAAAAATTCGCGGGCAGGCTTCAGATCGTGGCGATGTGCGGGGAAAATAAAAAGCTGGGCCGCGCGCTTACGGACTTATTCGGGGGGAACAGGCAGTTGAAAATAGCCGGCGGGTTCGCGCAACACCCCGCGAGCCTCTACCAGGCGGCGGACCTGGTCGTCGGCAAAGCCGGCGGGATCACCATAGCCGAAACCATGGCGCTTAACAAGCCCATGCTTTTATTCTCGCCGCTCCCGGGGCAGGAGGAACGCAACGCCGGCTTCCTGCTCAAGAACGGGCTGGCGGACTTCGCCGAAGATCCGCGCCGGCTTGAAACCCTGATAAAGAAATACCTCCGGCACCCCGGGGCGCTTGCCGCGCTGAAGGAGGCCATAGCGAAAACGGCCAGGCCCTACGCGGCCAGGGAGATAGCGGCCGGAATAATGGAACGACTGTTTTAACTGGAAGTTTCAGCGGATAAAAAATTCCGCACTTTTTCCCAAAAAGGCCAAAGTGCGGAATAAATCGGGGCATACGGATTTGAACCGTAAATCCGCCGACCCGAACGGCGTGTGATACCATTTCACTATGCCCCGATATTTTAATTATACAAATTATACCACCGCCTGTCCCTAAAAATTTTTGCAGCAAAATTTTTTAATTATTGCCGTGTCAAGGCGCATCTTGCATAAGAGGAAATCATTTTAGTATTATTTATCTTCGCGACGGTTATTCTATGCGCGTTTTTCTCAAGATCTCGGGGAAGGTCCAGGGCGTCGGCTACAGATGGTTCGTCAGGGACACGGCCGCAAAACACGCGCTGACCGGCCTGGTCAGGAACCGCGCGGACGGCTCGGTGGAAGCGGAGGCGCAGGGCGGGGAGAAGGCGATAGAGGCTTTCATCCTTGAGATCAGAACGGGCCATCCCTGGGCGGAGGTCGGCGGCGCGCAGGCGCGCCCCATAGCAGAAAAAAAAGGGGAGAAAGATTTTATCATAGCCCCATAAAATGTCGTAAGACGGCATTTTATTCAATCAAGTTAAGAGGCAAAAAACGCATGGCTGAAGAAAAAGAAACCCAGGAACCCGGACAGGAAGAAACCGCCCAGGCGGAAAAACCCAAAAAAGAAATTTTAAAGGACATCAATATTGATTCCACGAATCAATACATCCGGAAGATCAGCCAGATAGACCACAAGATCTCGCGCGAGGAGTCCCACGAACTCTGGAAACGGGTAAAACGCGGCGACAGGCGCGCCAAAGACCGCATCATGGAGCTGAACCTGAAGCTGGTGATCCCCATAGCCAAACGCTTTCTTTATCCCGGCGCCGACCTCATGGACCTGGTCGAGGAAGGCAACCTCGGACTGCTGCACGCCATCGACAAATTCGAGCCTAAAAAGGGCTACAGATTTTCCACTTACGCTTCTTACTGGGTGGAGCAGTATGTAAGACGCGCCGTGGAGGAGAATTCCAAGACCATACGCATCCCGCCGCACGCCTGGACCGCGCTCAGGAAATGGCTCAAGCAATGGGATTCGATGCACGGAAAGCTGGGCCGCGACCCGACACTGGCCGAGATGGCCCGCCAGATGCACTGGACGGCAAACCAGGTCCGCACCGCCCTCAACGCTTCGGAAATAGTCACCGGACTTTCGTCCATAGAAACGCCTCTCAGCGACGAGAACGCAGATACCGTGGGGGACCTCCTTCAGGACAAGGGCTCCGGCACGCCTGAAAGCCTTATTTCGATCCTGCGTCTTCATGACGAGCTCAAGGACGCCCTGCTGGAAGTGGGCGAGCGGGAGCGTATGATAGTGGAACTGCGCTACGGCCTCACCGGCCAGACCGCCATGACGCTCAACGATATAGGCAAAAAGCTTAGCCTTTCCCGCGAACGCGTGCGCCAGATAGAGGAGCGGGCGCTCCTGCGCCTGCGCCGCGTGGCGGCCAGAATGGGCCTTATAGAAATGGGCCGGCGCCCGGACCACACCAACCTTCAGCCCGGTTGGAATCAGACCAGGTTGAAAACCGATCTGCTTGGCGACGCCATACCCTCAAAACCATATGTCCCAAGGAACCTGGGGCAGCCGGTAAAGAAGAAAAAATAATATGACGAACGACACACAAACTGGATCTGCGGTGGAAAAGATCAGGGAGATAATCCGTGATGTGCCTGATTTCCCCAAACCCGGCATCATGTTCAAGGACATAACGCCGCTGCTTGCCGACCACGCGGCTTTCACCGAAGCCGTCAAATGCATGGCGGCCCTCTGCAAAGGGCGCGGCATAACCAAGGTCCTGGGCATAGAAGCCCGCGGATTCCTGCTGGCCGCGCCGATAGCCATGGAGCTTGGCGCGGGCATAGTTCCGGTCCGCAAAAAAGGCAAGCTGCCCTATAAGACCGTTTCCACCACTTACGCGCTTGAATACGGCGAAGACACGCTGCAGATGCATGAAGACGCCGTCAAGAAAGGAGAGAAGGTCCTGATAGTGGACGATGTGCTCGCCACGGGCGGCACAGCCAAAGCCGTCTGCTCCCTGGTTGAGAAGCTGGGCGGTAAAGTGGAAGCCATAGTCATGTTGATAGAGCTGGGCTTTTTAAACGGCCGGTCGAAGTTAGCCGGCCGCGAAGTCCACTCTTTGCTAAAATATTAGTGGGGTGGACTTAGCGGCAGTTTTGCGCCGCTAATGGACACAATTCAGTAGGACAGGAACCGGGCGCCGCCTTACCAAAGCCCGGCGTTATTCGCCCCGATCGCCATGCGGTGCGATCGGGGTGCGACAGAGAGGCCCCCGTCGTTCAACGGATAGGACGAGAGTTTCCTAAACTCCAAATAGAGGTTCGATTCCTCTCGGGGGCACCAGTTTTTGTTTGTTTACTAAAAGCGTAAGTTGGTTTGGAAGCCGAGCTTGTATTAACGAGAGCCAATGGTTTGGCTCTCGACCGGAATCGAAAGCCGGAGCAGCGGATGCTGCGAGGCGGGGTCGCGGGTCCGGCAATGCCGGAACCTGTGACCGATTCCTCTCGGGGGCACCAGTTTTTGTTTGTTTACTAAAAGCGTAAGTTGGTTTGCGAAGGAGACAATTACAATATGCCGGATTCAACATGGATACACAGCGGAACTCCGCAGATGCCTGGCAAGATGCATGGTTTTTTTGCCTGGATAAAAGATCACCGCGACACCGTCATCGGTTCGCTGGTCATGCTGGCCGCGGCGGCGATCCTGGGCATCTGGGTGGCCCTCCACCATGCCGGCCTCAGGGAAACAGCCTGGAAAAATCTTTTTATAGCGCAGCAGACCGGCTACAGCGGGAACTTCACTGAAGCCGCCAAACAACTGAATTCCATTGAAAACAATTTCGGCCGGACCAGCGCCTGGGGTTTCGCCGTTCTTACCCAGGGCGACCTGTTGTTCAGGCAAAACAAATTCAAGGAAGCGGCGGACGAATACGCCAAGATCGTGGCGAAAGGCGGGAATAATCTTATGCCCTTCGCCCTTTACGATCTCGGAAAAGCCAAAGAGGCCGCGGAGGACCTGCCCGGCGCCCAAACCCAATATAAAAATTTCCTCGCCGCCTATCCGGATCATTTCCTGGCGCCCGAAGTGCACTATTCACTTGCGAATTGCTACGAGCTTTCCAAGAACGCGGCCGAAGCCAAAGCCGCCTATGAAAAGATAATTCTGCTCTACCCCGAAACTTCCTGGGCCGCGACGGCCAAGGCAAAAACCTCTCCCGAACAGAAAGACCTCAAGCAGCCCGCAGGCGCCGTAACAAAAGCGCCCGCCGGCCCGCAAACCCAGACCGCAAAGCCCACGGCCCGGTAACCCCGCCCTTAACGGGGTATGGGGAAAGTTTTTGCCGCAAAAATTTTTAATAACCGGCCTTATGGACCGTCAGGTCCGACAGGTCTTTGCGTAGCTTTTTCAGAACGGCGGTGCTGAGCTCGCCGGCGGAGCGGAACAACTCCTCGGGCGTCATCTCCATAGCCTCCGCCAGGCCGATGTCCTGGAGGCAGCCGGATTCCGCGGTCGTCACGGCGGCCCGGCGCGACAACTCCACCGTGACGGCGGCAAGGATCTGGGAAGCGGCCGCGGCAAGCGAAGGGAGGCCGGAAAAATATCGCTGCCGCGCCGTGGCAGCGAATTTCTTCGGACCGGAAGCCCTGAATTCGGAAGCTGTTTCCAGACGCTTGGCGGCGTAATCCGAAACAGCGCGCAGGTCTTTCAGGCTCTTCCCGAACTCCGGGTCCTTCTTTATTTTCTCGCCTGTGTAGAGCGCCTCCAGCGACAGGGCCTCTATTTCATTTTCCTGGACTGCCGGGTCGTACACCCCGGCTTTTTTAGCCCAGGCGTCCCGCATCCGATGTCCGGCCTCATAAACGACCAGCGGGGATATATACCCGGCTATTTCCCGCACCTGCTTTCCGCTTTTCATCAGGGACTCGGCGGTGTAGCCTTTCACGCGCATATATTGCTCTATTACTTCGCAATTCAGCAAAACAGCCCCGGAACCGTCGTCGTGCCTGGAATATTCTCCGCCGTCCCACGGACGCACCTCTATAGCCGGTTGCGCGCCGCCGGAATAAAAAGCGAGGACTTTCCCGCCTGCCCGGGTTCCGGCCAGCTCTTTTGAGACCGCCGTCCTGAGCATGGCTCCGAGCAGCTCCCGCTGCCGGTAAGGCAGGACTTCTTTCGGCATGGAATTCCTGGCCGCGTTTACCACCGCCTTCAGGTCCGGATTTACGGCGGTTTTGCCGCCGTCGAACATGCCGCCGAGAAGATAAAGCTGTTCCGCCAGGTCCGGGCCGTTAAGCCTGTCCTGCTGCTCGGGTGAAAGCGCCCCGGATTTTATGATCCCGGCCACCGACGCCGTCAGGGACTTTTTGGTTTCCGCCGCGGCCAGCGCGGCCGCGTCGTAGGAGATTAATTTCGGGGTTTTTATAACTATCCGCGACATTACCGCGTTGCGCTCCCTGAGCGTCCAGGTCTCCCATTCGGAGGCGGCGGCGTTGACGCTGTCCTCCCCGCGCGCCTGGTCCCAGATAACATTCACGGAGGCGGCGGAGCCGAATACCACTTCCCACTGCCTTATTGCTTTTTTCAGGACGCCGATTTTTTCCTCCGGATAACCGGGCCGGTATTTCTTCAGCCAGGAAAGCAGCTTTTCGGGTTCCGGGCCCACGCCGACCAAAGACAGCGGCTTGTCCTTGTCCATCCTTATAGCAAGGGCCTGGTTGAGCCTGTTCATTGTCGCGTCGTCCCAGGGCAGGTCCAGAAGATCTTGAAGGTCCTTTAACGCTTCAGCGCGGGCTTTAAGCGACGCCTCTTTTTGCGGATCGGCCGCGGCCAGCGCGGCGGCCAGGCGCTTGTCGGCTAAAAACTCCAGGGCCGCGGCCGGGTCTCCGCCGGAGACGGCCGTTTCGTATACGGCAAGACGGGTCTCCTGCGCCGGAGTAAGGCAGCAGCCGGGATTCCGGAAACCGCAAAGCAGCAGCCCGGCCGCCGCAGCGGCCAGGACCGAACTGTCGATCCGGATCCGGCAATTCAAGACAGCCGGCGCCTGAATATATTTCACTTGAGCCGCTCCTCCATCATCCGTCTTAGAAAATCGTCCCAGAGGGAATCGCGCGCGAATGCGAACTGTTCATAATTACCCGAATTGTAGATGCGGTCCGGGATGTAGACGGCCAACCCGTGGGTTCTCGGCGTTCCGGGCGGGTCCGTGGCGCGGATAATAAGGCGGCCGGAAATATAATCCCTGAGCGCCGCGCCCGCGGGGACCGCCGCCGGAGCCCCGGGCAACAGCCCGTCGACTACGGAAAGATAATCATACAGGTCCTTGGAATTATCGGCCAGGAAATTACGGGCGGCGTCCACCGTGGCCGGAGAGGAAGCGGCTTTAAAAGCCTCCGGATCCGACACGACGGTCCGCACCCAGCCGTTCAACAGGTCCAGAAAGCCCGGCAGGGCCGAGGTCCTGAGCGCTGAAAGCGTAATATTGCTGATAGTATCCGACGCGTAGTACGAGCCGTAAGCGTCCACAATGCTTGCGCCCAGTTCCTCTGCAGGCATGCCCGGATCGGCGTTCAGCCGCGCCAGGATGTCCGCATAGGGGTAGCTGTCAGCCGGGATATTGCCTTCGGACCCCACCACGACCGAAACCGAATCCTTCAGTTCATAGGCCACTTCGGCCATCTGCATGCGGCAGGCGTCCGCGGCGAAAATGTCTATGTTACGGCCAAGCTCCCGTTTTATCCGGGACATGGCAAGCCCCAGTTGCCCGACTTCTATGTGGTTCCCGCTCAGATCGTCATAAGCGAGTCCCTTGCGGCCGTAGCCGTGATCCCAGATCATTACGGCCACCTTTTCGGCCGGGAACCTGCGGAGCCCTCGCTTAACGAACCGGACAAGATGCTCCACGCTTCCCATGTCCGTATCGTTGGAAGCGTAGATCACGGGCGAGGTAACGGCGTCGGGGTCCGTATCCTTCCGGATAAAAAGGGTTTTAGAACCGCGTTGGAATCTGATGTTCCTTGTGGAGGGATCCGAGCCGAGCATGCCGAACTCGGCCAGCACGGTTACTTTGCCCGAGGAACCCGCATTCTCCATGCTGTTTATGCTTTTATCGGCGTAGCCCATCAGACCGAGGTCGTTAACGCCGCTTATAAATACAAGGATAAGCCATTCGCGCCGGACCGGGGGAGAAACCTCCGGCGCCGGAGAGACGCCGGCTGGAACCCCGGCTTTTATTTCCGCGAGACCGGCCGGGGAGTTCTTAAAAGAGGGGGATTGAGCGCGGAGGTCCGTTGCCGGCGCGGCAAGAGCTAAAGACGCTATCAAGATTATTCCCTTCATATTATATTATAACTACCTTATAGCCGGACTTCAAAGGCCTTTCGACCTATATGACGCCGGGCCTTTAGGCGCATAAAACTTGACAGGATTATGGCACTTTTGTAACATTACCTTGCTCTGTAGAGGAGCCTTCCGATTCCGCAAAAGGAAGGTCCGCAGGACCCTGAAGAGGGCAGCGCGGAGCGCCGATTTTAAGGCGCTTCTCCTTGAAGGCCGTAAGCCCCGGGAACGGGGCAGGCCCTAACTGCCGAAGCGGGAAACCGCCGAGGCGGAAAGAGTGAGTCCCATACCCGCGGGGGCGCGGGACTTAAAGCCCGGCTCTTTGTCGCAAAAGGACCGGGCAAGCCCCGAAAACGGGCTTACGACAAAAAACAGGAGGAGTATAATTAATGAAAAAACTAATGGGAATGCTTGCGGTGGTCGCGTTTGCCACATCAATGGCCAACGCCGAACTGCTCAAGAACTTCAAGTACAACGGAAGCGTTGAAGTCAACATGCGCGATGTCAACAATGCGGACTTCAACAAGAAAACATTCGATGAGTCCAACAACACGCTGTCCCGCGTCATGATAGGCGCGAACTTCGACCTGAACGAGGATGTCAACGCCCAGGTCACCGCAGTAAAAAATGCCCGCAACTACGGCAATGCCAAACAAACCGTGGCCGGCGGGACCATCGACTCTTTCAACTTTGAGGAAGCTTACCTCAATCTGAAAGGGGTCTTCGGAGCGGATCATAAAGTCGGCCGCCAGTATTACGGCAATGCCGGAGATATGATCGTCTATTACGGCCCGCTGATGATGCCGTATGTCAACGCGCTCACTGTCAACGCCATCGACGGTTATACCGGCTGGTGGAAACAGGACAAATGGGCCGTCAACGCCATACTCGCCAAACAGGGGAAAGCCACCTCCGTACCGCTCGGCACCGACCAGGATCTGCGCGGCATAGTCGGCAGCTATGACTGGAGAAAAGAAGCCAAGATCGGCGCTTACTACTACCAGGGGATGACCGAAAAGAACGCCCTCAACAGCCCCAAGGACATCCTGAATGTAATGGGACTGAAAGTCAACGGCGTCTGCCCCGTCACCGGCATCGAATATACCGGTGAATACGCCATGAACACCGGCAGGAACAACGACAACATCGTCGCTTCCGGCGTCGCCGGCGCGAATACGGACAATAAATATTCCGGCTCGGCCTACAAGCTCAATCTCAAATACGCCCATGAGTTCATGGGTAAATGGGATTTCTCGGGCGAATACGCCGCCGGTACCGGAGATAAGAATCTCACTGACAAAAAAGTGAAGGCCTTCTCCGGCATCAATTCCGACTACCGCCCCGGCCTGGTCTGGGCCGCGGAGAGGGGAAATGTCGGCCTCGGCAACCTGACCACCTGGAACCTGGGCGCAAGCTGGACCCCGGAAAAGGTCAACAGACTGACCGCGGGAGCCAAGTATTACCACTTCGCCATGACCGAGAAGTCGGGCGGCAACGACAAGATCGGCAACGAACTTGATCTGTGCGCCACCTGGAAACATTCCGAGAATGTTTCGATCATGGGTTCTTACGGCAGCTTCGCGCCGGAAAAGAAATACGCGCAGGCCATCTTCGGCGCCACCGCCAAGAAAGACGCTGAAACCCGCATGGGCCTTGACCTGATGGTAAAGTTCTAAAAACTTTTCCTTAAGGGAAATAAAACAAGGACCCCGGGCTTCGGCCCGGGGTCCTTGTTTTATGGAGCGCCTTCTAGGAGCCTGTCCGACATTAGGTTTTTAAGGCGGAATTGACGGTTTTGAGGCCGAGCCGAAGCGCCGCGAAACGAGCATTCTCCTATGAGACTGTAAGTTGAGCGGCACAAAGGCGCAGGCAAAAAACGGCAATTGCAGCCGAAACTCCTTATGTCGGACAGGCTCCTAACCGGGATAAAGTGTTGCACGGCTTGTTTTTTTATATAATTAAGAACTATGAGGAAGCTGTCTCATCCGCTAACCTGGATTCCGCAGTTCAATCTGATTTTCGCTATGAAAACCAGGGAACAGAATTATTCTGCGGAATCCCCCGCGAAGCGGGCGTCGGACCAAGCGCTATGCGCGTCAGGCCCGACGAGGCGTATGCCTCCCGAAGGGCGCCCGCTATGCGGGTGGAAAATTTCAACTGAAATTTTCAGGCTGGCCGCTCTCCGCCGTTCGCTGTGCGCATTGGCGCCGTTAGCGCTGTTCCCCGCTGCCGCCAACGCCACAAAACTCGACCTCTCCTCAAATGTGGACATCAAAGCCGCCAATTACACCAATCTCATGACGGGCGACCAGCGCAAGGGCCAGGCCGTCTATTCCGAGAACGCCAGCCTGGGCTTCATCATCAAGGGCATCAAGCTGGAGAAAACGGAAAACTCCTCGATGGATGTCGGAATAGTGCTTAACAGCGTCGGCGCCGGCGCCTCCACAGCCACGATCACGGCCCCGCAGTTCTCGGAAGCCGCCGGCCGCTACCCCAGCGTTGACGGCGTACCCTTTGTCAAAGAAGCTTACATCAAGGTTTATAATTTTCTAAACCCCAGGACGACCGTCACCTTCGGCCGCCAGGCCTTCACCCTCGGCCAGGGCATAACGCTTGCCGACGACGGCCTGGGTCTGCCCGGAGCGCGGATAGAGTCCGACAAACTCTGGCACAACATAAAAGGCGAGTTCTTTTTCTTCCGGCCCTTCAAAGACACCGATTATGCGACGGTCACCGGGGCCGGGATCTACTATCCGTCGAACGAAGGCCTCTGGCACTTGTACCATTTCTGGGAGCAGAATCCCCAACCCGCCGCAGGACTCGGTTATAACACTATTTCCAGCACGAAGAAATTCACCGGAGCCAGATATTTCCTGAATTACAACCAGCTGAATTTTGACGGAGAGTTCATACTCCAGAGGGGCTCCGCCAAAGAAACCGCCGCCAAGACCGTGGACTACACCGGCTACGCTTTCCTGATAAAGGGCCTCTGGAGCCAGGATATAGCCTTTTTCGGGCCCTCCAAAATGCGTCTTGCCTACGGTAAATCCTCCGGCAATTCAGGAGTCGTAGACGCCAAGGATAAGGCGTTCCTGCCGGACTTCGGACACAGGTTCAAGGGCGTGGAACGGGAAGGTTTCGGAGAGATAGCCGGCGCGAGCCTTTACGATATCATCCAGACCTCGGCCACGAAGAACGGACTGCCGAACGGCATCTCAGGATTGAACATCATAAATCTGGGCGCGGACCTGCCCTACAAAAAACTTACCCTTTCCGCGGATTTCTACAAATTCAGGGCCGCCCAGAATGTGAACAAGGGCTCCATCCAGATAGGCAGCGAACTGGACCTGAAAGCCGTCTACCCGATGGGCGAGGGCCTGCGCCTGAAGGCCGTCTACGCAGTTTTTAACCCCATGGGCGTCTACGCACAGACCACTCCTATAAAATTAGTCTCCTTCAGTCTTACCGCCAAATTCTAATAAAAATTTTTGCCGCAAATTTTTTCATACCACCCGAAAAAAAAAGGGGGGGGGGGGGGGGTTCTCCCCCCCCCCCCCCCCCCTACCACCCAAACATTTTCTCTAACTTCCCGACCCCCAACACATTTTCCCTCTTTCCTCAC